>WIAG01000026.1 GCA_014055495.1 Nitrospira sp. CR1.2 | reverse complement strand
GCTGCGATATCGGCCTGGGTAAACGTCGTTGCAGAAATACCGGGTGCCGTTGTCAGCTCCAATCGGCCATACGTCGGCCCTGTGCCGATGGAGTAGGTCAACTGAGCGGCACTGTTGTCCACATCGGTGACGGCCAACTCACTGGCCGTGATGGTATCGGTTCCCCCCTCTGCCGCCGTGCTCCCTGTGTTGGCGGAGAGGGTCGGTGCATCGTTCTGGGGCATGACCGTGATAGCGACGGTGTCCACGTCGGTGAGGCTGTTGCTGTCGGTGCTGGTGACGGTGAGGGTGTCACTGCCGTTGAAGTGCGCGCTGCCTTGATAGATCAGCGTCGCCAGGGTCGCGTTGAGGTCGGTTTGGCTGCCGGCAAGGGTCAGGCTGCCCGTGCCGCTGCTGCCTGCACTGATGGTCGCGGTCCCCTGAAGCGTGACCGACAGGGTCCCGTTGCCCACGCCCAGTTGCACGGTACTCAGGTTGCCGTCCACGTCGGCGACGCTGAGGCCACTGAGGGCCAAGGCGGTATCTTCGTTGACGGTCTGGGCCCCCGGGACCGTGTTCACCGGCGCATCGTTGACGGGCGTGACATCGAACGTGAGCGTGTTGGGGGCCGCATCGTAGCTGCTCGCGCTGTCCCGCACCGAAAAGGTGACACTCGCGTAGCCCGTGCCGGTGGCGTCGGCCGCCGGGGTGAAGACGAGCTGGCCCGCCATGAGGTCGCTGACGGCAATCACCTGCCCGGCCGTGACGGCGACCCCGGAGAGGGTCAGGCTGCCGGCACTCGGCACCGTGTCGATCCGCACGGCACTCAGACTGTCCCCCGCATCCACATCGCTGAAGCCGAAATTGGCGGCAGTCAGGGTATGCGTCGTGTCTTCCGCGAGCGTGATCGTGGCATCGGCGCCGGTCGGCGCTTCATTCATGTTCGTCACCGTGATCGTGAAGGTCTCGTCGTAGGTGAGCCCGCCCGAGTCCGTCACCCGCACCGTCACGTTGTGGCTTGTGGCACTCTCATGGTCGAGCAGGCTGCCGTCGGCGACGGTGATCACGCCGGTACTGCTCTGGATGGCAAACCGCCCGCCCGCACTGTCGGTGAAACTGTAGGTCTTGGTATCGCCTGTATCGGGGTCCGTGCCGGTGATGGTCCCGACCACCGTGCCATTGCTGGCGTTCTCGGTCACGCTGTTCGCCGACAGGCTCAGATCGGTCGGGGTGTCGTTGGCTGGTGTGATGTAGACCATCGTGCTCGCGGTTGCCGTCAAGGCCCCGCCGGTACCCTGACTGCCGTCGTTGCTGTCGTTGAAGTTCCAGTCAATCTGCACCGAGCTCGGCGGCGCATCGCTCGAATTATTGTAGGCAAGCTGTTGCATCGCCGAATTGACCAGCGTGTTGGTCGCACTACTGTTGAAGGTCATCACCAACGTGCCGCCGCTGTTGGTGTACGTTCCGATCGTGGTGCCACCAACCACCACATTCCCGCTCGCCGCCGAGATGGAGGAGAGGGTGCCTGTCGCGCTGAACACATCCTGCCCATTCGCGCCCCCGTTGCGGGAGAGCATCAGCGTCGCCCCACTAAAATTATTGGCCGCCGTGAGTTCCATGTCGGCAATCGTGACATTGCTGTCCAGAACGACCGGAGCACCATTCTCGGTGAACATCGCGCTACCAGAATCCGCGTTGACCGTAGCGGTGTAGTTGTCAAATCCACTCAGACTTCCTTCGAGGTACAGGTAGATGCCGTCCCACGTGGCGGGGTTCGTTTTGTCCACCGCCAATGGGTTCAGCCCAAGATTGACATTGGTGAAGCTGGCATTGCTATTCCAAGTCGTCTCCCCGTCGCTGAGATTGCGATACTCCAGCGTTCCAACGCCTTGCCCGCCATTGGCGGTCAAATCCATTTGCCAGCGAAACTCGATCCATTCGTCCGCCCCAAACGTAGCCGGCATGGCAACTGTAATACTGGTCCCATTCGGAAGGAGCATCTGGAGTGAGTTTGTCGACTGGGAGCTGTACACTCCGATCGCAGTTTCCCCGCTTGAGGTTAGGATTTGTCCGTCACCATTGGCATCGTGCGCGAGAGCAAAGGTATTCCCCCAGAACGAATTCCGCATGCTCCACTGCAGCGTTAACGAGTCAGCACTGACTAAGTCCGGCAGTGCAGTCTCCCCGACCTTGGAGAGGGCATTGGCAACTCCAGATCCCGAGTAGGGGAATTGCAGTGCCGTCCCACCATCCGGCCCGGCACCAGCTGTTACCTGTACTTGATTCGATGTATTGAACAGCTCAATCGACCAGCCGTCCTGCGTGCCAAGATTGCCAGGCACATAGCTCTCGAAATCAAGACTTGCTTCGCGTGTCAGCACCGGCGCATCGTTGACCGGCGTGACATCGAACGTGAGCATGTTGGGGGCCGCATCGTAGCTGCTCGCGCTGTCCCGCACCGAAAAGGTGACACTCGCGTAGGCCGTGCCGGTGGCGTCGGCCGCCGGGGTGAAGACCAGGTTCCCGGCGGTGATGTCCGCGACGGTAATCACCTGCCCGGCCGTGACGGCGACCCCGGAGAGAGTCAGGCTGCCGGCACTCGGCACCGTGTCGATCCGCACGGCACTCAGACTGTCCCCCGCATCCACATCGCTGAAGCCGAAATTGGCGGTAGTCAGGGTATGCGTCGTGTCTTCCGCGAGCGTGATCGTAGCGTCGGCGCCGGTCGGCGCTTCGTTTTCGTTCGTCACGGTGATCGTGAAGGTCTCGTCGTAGGTCAGGCCGCCACTATCCGTCACCCGGACCGTCACGTTGTGACTGGTCGCAATTTCGTAGTTCAATAGGCTGCCATCCGCCACCGTGATCTGGCCTATGCTGCTGTTGATGGCAAACCGCCCGCCCGCCGTGTCCGTCAAGCTGTAGGTCTTGGTATCGCCCGTGTCAGGATCGGTTCCGCTCACGGTCCCGACCACCGTGCCATTGCCGGCGTTCTCGGCCACGGTGCCGGCCGACAGGCTCAGGTCCGTCGGGGTATCGTTGACAGCGGTGATGGTGACGGTGGTACTCCCAGTGGCACCCAGTGCCCCGCCCGTGCCTTGTGTGCCGCTGTTGCCATCACTGAAGGTCCAGTTCACCTGCGCGGAATTCGGCGGCGCGTCGCTGCTATTGCTATAGGCAATCTGCTGCATGGCCGCGTTGACGAGCGCACCCGTCGCATTCCCGTTGAACACGAGAATGAGGGTACCGCCTGCATTCTGCAACACACCACCGATGGTTATGCCATTGACGACCAAGGCTCCTTCGTCGATGAGAGGACTCAATGTCCCAGCGGCACTGAAAATATCCTGACTATTGGTTCCACCTTGGCGTTGAAGCGTCAGCGTGGCACCGCTGAAGTTGTTTGACGATGAGAGTTCGGGATCGGTGATTTGAACATCACTGTCCAACACAACCGCAGCCCCCCCTTCGACATACGTCGGAGCACCGTTGAGATTACTAAAGGTCGGACCTTCGTTGACGTTCGTCAGGTTGATCGTAAAGGTCTCGTCGTAGGTGAGCCCGCCCGAGTCCGTCACCCGCACCGTCACGTTGTGGCTTGTGGCACTCTCATAGTCGAGCAGGCTGCCGTCGGCAACGGTGATCACGCCGGTACTGCTCTGGATGGCAAACCGCCCGCCCGCACTGTCGGTGAAACTGTAGGTCTTGGTATCGCCTGTATCGGGGTCCGTGCCGGTGATGGTCCCGACCACCGTGCCATTGCTGGCGTTCTCGGTCACGGTGTTCGCCGACAGGCTCAGGTCCGTCGGGGTGTCGTTGATTGGCGTGATCGATATCTTGAACGTGGACTCGGCAATTGCCCCCCCCGACCCGTCCTCCACCACGAAAGCAAAACTGTCTACCGTAGTCTCGCTACCGTCATGGACATATTCAAGCATCTCGCGGTCGATATCAGCTTGAGTAAATGTGTCTTTGAGGGAGAGTGGCACACGATTGAGCAGAAGTGTCCCGTTGACGGGAAGAGTCGTAACCATGAACGTGAGCTCACTGGCCCTATTGTCGACATCCGTGACGGAAAGGAATTTCGGAGACACGACCACTGATCCGGCCTCCGAGACGGTTAGACCATCGTTCGTTGCCATGACAGGCGCATCGTTAACCGCGGTCACATTGATGGTAAGCACATTGGGCGCTGAGTCATAGGTACTCGTGCTGTCCCGGACAGAAAAGGTGAAGCTGGTGTAGCCGGTGCCGTTGGCATCAGTAGCAGGCCTGAACATCAGCTTTCCCGACGTGATGTCGGCCAGGGCAATCACCTGGCCGGCGGTGACATTGACCCCTGACAGGTTCAGAGTGCCGGCACTCGGCACCGTGTCGATCCGCACGGCACTCAGACTGTCCCCGGCATCCACATCGCTGAAGCCGAAATTGGCGGTAGTCAGGGTATGCGTCGTGTCTTCCGCGAGCGTGATCGTAGCGTCGGCGCCGGTCGGCGCTTCGTTTTCGTTCGTCACGGTGATCGTGAAGGTCTCGTCGTAGGTCAGGCCGCCACTATCCGTCACCCGGACCGTCACGTTGTGACTGGTCGCAATTTCGTAGTTCAATAGGCTGCCATCCGCCACCGTGATCTGGCCCGTGCTGCTGTTGATGGCAAACCGCCCGCCCGCCGTATCCGTCAAGCTGTAGGTCTTGGTATCGCCCGTGTCAGGATCGGTTCCGCTCACGGTCCCGACCACCGTGCCATTGCCGGCGTTCTCGGCCACGGTGCCGGCCGACAGGCTCAGGTCCGTCGGAGTGTCGTTGACAGCCGACACCGTCACATCGATGGTGTCCGTCGCACTGGAGAAGGCCGTGGTCCCGCCATTGCTCGCCGTCGTCACCTTGGTCCCTGCCGTCCCGCTGGTCTGATCCCAGGCTCGCAGGGTCAACGCGGCCGTGCTGGTCCCGTTGTAATCCGCGCTCGGCGCAAAGTAGAGCCGCGTGCTCCCGTTGTCGGCCAGTAAGAGGGCCGAGGTGTTGCTCACCGAACCGACGGCCGTCCAGGTGCTCCCGCCATCCGTTGTGTAGTACCAGGTCCCATTCGTCTCGTCGGTCCCTGTGATCGCGATGCCCTTCGAGGCCCCGCTATCCGCATCCGTAATGCCGCCTGTGAAGGCGCTCAGCAGATTCCCCACCGTCCCGCTCGGCGCGCCCGCATCTTCCGACACCGTCAAGGCCAGGGCCGTATCCGTCAGCACCGGCGCATCGTTGGTCCCTTGGACATAGACCAACTTGGTCTGGGAGGTGGCCGTCCCGCCATCGCCATCGGTGAGGCCGATCGTAAGCGTGCGTGTCGCCGTGGAGGGGTTGTCGCTCACATTGTTGAATTGAATACTGCGATAGACTTCCTGCACCGCAGTGGGCGTCGCGCTGGTATTGAATGTGATCACAAGGGGATCGGACCCACTGGTCCCCCCACTGACGGTCCCGATGACGGTCCCTCCATAGGTGACGTCACTGCCGGAAACCCCCACCTGGCCAGGGCCAGTGCCCCAGTTCCCCACCATCAATCGGTCATCGGCAGTCCCATTGGCTGAAATCGAGACAGTCATCACCCCACCATCGAAGTTCGACGAGTCCACATCGGTGATCGTGCCCGTCGCATCAATGACCTGTGCCAGCCCGCTTTCGACAAACGTGACATCAGGGGCAATGGGTGTGACTACCGGCGCATCGTTAACGGCGATGATCGTCACGGTCGTGCTACCGGTGGCTTGCATCGCCCCGCCGGTGCCTTGAGCGCCAGTGTTGCCGTCGCTAAACGCCCAGTCAATTTGTGCGGTGGCCGGAGGGGTATCGGACACGTTGTAGTACAAGATGTGCTGCATCAGACTGTTGACCAGCGCCTGCGTCGCGTTCCCATTGAGGGCGATCGTCATCTCTCCGCCCGTAAACGTATAGGTCCCGACCTGCACCCCACTCACTGACACAGCCGGTCCACTGACCGTCACCACCGCGCCGTCGAACACGAGTTGGTCTTCAGCATTGGCCCCACCGTTTCTGGCGAGGGTGAGCGTAGCGCCGTTGAAATTGTTCAAGGCTGAGAGCTCCGCATCGAAGATCTGCACGTCGGCATCGAGCACGACGGGGGACCCGCCCTCTGTGTAAGTCGGCGTCCCGTTCAACGTATTGACGGGATCGAGGGTGGTGTCCAGCGACCCGGTACTGCTGTAGCGATTCAGGGCAACGTTGTATCCACCGAGGCCACCGACCTGAGTGGTACCGGACACCACAATCCGCCCATCGTTTTGCACCGCCACGCTATAGCCCCGATCATCGCTGGCGCCACTGTAATCCGTCGTGACAATCCCGTCCCCACCGCCGAACGTCGTGTCCAGGGACCCGTCCGTATTGAGCCGGACCAAGCCGACATCACCCCCGTTGATCCCCGCCGTACCCGTCACGAGAATCTTGCCGTCAGACTGGATCGTGAGTCCTTCGGCGAGGTCGCTGCCCCCCAGATTGATGGTCACTTTTCCGCCGGTCCCGAAGCCGGTGTCCAGCGTCCCATTGGTGTTGTAGCGGGCAATCGCAAAATCGTTGGTGCCGCCGGCGTTACTCCATCCGGCCACGACGATTTTCCCATCGGCCTGCATCCGCACCTCGTTGCCCATATCGCTGCTGTTGGCGACGAAGTCGGTCAGCGCTTTCCCCGTGCCGTTGAAACTCGTGTCCAATGACCCGTCCGTGTTGTACCGGACCAACGCAAAATCAAAACTGGTCCCGTTGAATCCAAACCCAGACAGCAGCACCTTGCCATCAGATTGGATGGTGAGGCTGTCAGCACGATCGGTGCTCCCGGCAAGGTCTGTGCTGACGTACCCTGAGCCGCCGCCGAAACTGGTATCGAGCGACCCGTCGCTATTGAATCGCATCAGGTTGAAGTTGCTGTTCGACAGATCGGCCGCGACCAGGAATTTGCCATCAGTCTGAAGCGCCACGTCCTTCGCGCTGCCATACACCCCGGAGGACGCGATGCCGTCCCCGCCGCCGAAACTTGTGTCCAGCGTGCCATCGGCATTGAACCGCACGAGGCACACTTGGTAACCGCCGGTGGTCGTATACCCAGACAGCACCACCTTGCCGTCGGCTTGAAGGACCATGGTCTCCGCCCGACCGACGATCCCGGCAAACGCCATCCCATCCCCACCACCGAAGCTGGTATCGAGAGTGCCGTCGGCGTTGTACCGGACCAGGCTAAAATCATCGCTGCCGCCGCTATCGCTATAGCCCCCAACCAAAATCTTGCCGTCTGGTTGGATGACGGTTTCTCTCCCAAACTCCCATCCCGACCCGAAACTGGTCAGGGCCTGCCCGTCACCTATCCTGAATGTCGGCGCATCGTTCTGAGTCGTCACATCCACGGTGAGCGTATTGGGCACTGCATCGTAGGTGCCGTTGCTGTCCCGGACGGAAAAGGTGACGCTCGCGTAGCCCGTGCCGGTGGCGTCGGCCGCCGGGGTGAAGACCAGGTTCCCGGCGGTGATGTCCGCGACGGCAATCACCTGCCCGGCCGTGACGGCGACCCCGGAGAGGGTCAGGCTGCCGGCACTCGGCACCGTGTCGATCCGCACAGCACTTAGACTGTCCCCGGCATCCACATCGCTGAAGCCGAAATTGGCGGTAGTCAGGGTATGCGTCGTGTCTTCCGCGAGCGTGATCGTGGCGTCGGCGCCGGTCGGACCTTCGTTGACGTTCGTCAGGTTGATCGTAAAGGTCTCGTCGTAGGTGAGCCCGCCCGAGTCCGTCACCCGCACCGTCACGTTGTGGCTTGTGGCACTCTCATAGTCGAGCAGGCTGCCGTCGGCAACGGTGATCACGCCGGTACTGCTCTGGATGGCAAACCGCCCGCCCGCACTGTCGGTGAAGCTGTAGGTCTGCGTATCACCCGTGTCAGGACCGGTCCCGGTCACGGTGCCGACCACCGTGCCGTTCGCCGCGTTTTCCGCCACCGAGTTGCCCGACAGACTCAAATCCGTCGGCGCATCGTTCACCGCGCTCACGGTCACGTCGATCGTATCGGTCGCACTTGAGAAGGCAGTGGTGCCGCCGTTGCTCGCCGTCGTGACCTTGGTCCCCGCCGTCCCGCTCGTCTGATCCCATGCCCGCACAGTCAAGGCCGCGCTGCTCGTCCCGTTGTAGTCGGCGCTCGGCGCAAAATACAGCCGCGTGCTCCCGTTGTCGGCGAGGAGCAAGGCCGAGGTGTTGCTGACGGAGCCCACCGCCGTCCAGGCGCTGCCGCCATCCGTCGTGTAGTACCAGGTCCCGTTCGTTTGGTCGGTCCCCGTAATCGCAATGCCTTTCACCGCACTCGCGTCCACGTCGGTGATCCCACCCGTGAAGGCACTGATGAGGGAACCCACAGCCCCACTCGGCGCCCCCGCATCCTCCACCACGGTTAGTGTTAATGCCGTATCCGACAGCACCGGCGCATTGTTCGTCTGGTAGCTGACCTGCACATTGTCGACGTACAGCCGTTCGCCACCGCCGGTAGCCGTGACGATAAATTGAATTCTTGTGTTGGCCGACATGTAGCTGGAGAGGTCGAGACTCGCCGTGCCGCTGCCCGTGTTGCCCGCACTGGAGAAGGTGCCGCCGGTCAGAGCTTGATAGTTTGTCCCTCCGTCGGTCGAGACGCGCACCTCGATACGGTCAGCACCGAGTAAGGCATTTGTATAGTCGAACGTCAGCGTGGCGCTTGTCGCTCCACTGAGGTTGACGCCCCGGCTGATTGCATTACCGACCGTGTCGGTATCGATCCGGAGCTGCGATGAATTGACGCGCACATCACCGCCGCTGGCCCCCCCGCCGCTGGCATCTGTTTCCGACCAGCTTGTAGACCACGATTGGGTGCCATTGTTGTTGCTGTAGGACTCAGACGAGAACGTATCGCTCACGGTCTCGATCCCTAGTAGTCCCATCCAGTTCATTTGCGCGGCATCGGTCAACGCCGAATCCGTTTCGATCGAACCCGCTTGCACTTCGAATTCCCAATCTCCGCCCAGATCGATGTGACCGGTCTGGTCGCTGCTGGCGGCCACATCGGCACCTGTGAGTTCGGCCAGCCCGGCCACTGCGGCTAGCCCTTCGTCTCCCGCCGCAAAATCACACCCGTAGACAAGAATGTCCGCCTGCTCCGACAATGCTTGTTGAATCGTGGCCAACTCGGCGGCGTATTGCCCAGACATCGACTCGGCAGTCAGTCTCGCAGTACCAAGATTCAGCAACCCTTGATCACCGTGACCGATGAAATGGAGGGCGTCGATCCCCGTGCGCCCGGCCAGCGCATTTGCTATCTGCTCGATCCCGTCGCTTCCCCCGTCGAGCATGATCACTTCAATGTTCGGATCCAGGCCGCTGAG
Source organism: Nitrospira sp. CR1.2 (assembly GCA_014055495.1). Classification (GTDB taxonomy): domain Bacteria; phylum Nitrospirota; class Nitrospiria; order Nitrospirales; family Nitrospiraceae; genus Nitrospira_A. The sequence continues at coordinate 39,596 of WIAG01000026.1, read as the reverse complement.
CAACTCTTGATAGTTCGGCACGGTCGGATCGACGAAGGCCATTTCGGAGGGAGAGTCTGTCGGCAGAAAGGTCGTGAGCGCCTGGACGAGATCCTCGCTCCCGGTGGGTCCCGTGCCCGGTCCGCTTTCCTCCGCGTCCGCGGAAAGCGCAGCCTCGGCTTGCTCCTGCGCGACCTGTTCGGAAGCAACCTCGGCCGTCGTGGCGGCCGCCGCCGCATCGAACATCAAGCGCTGTTCGAGGGGCAGAAACAACGATTTCGCCCGGCCCGCCGGATGCGGAGCCTTCGACGACTTGCGTGCCCGTCCCTCGTCGTGCCGTTTCTTCTTCATGAAGTCGAACCACCCCATTCCAACCCCGGCTTGCCTGAACCCGGCTTGGCAGCCTAATTCCTCTCTGTCTTCATCGGTTTAGCGATGCACGAGCTAAAGTCTGACAGGAAGGGCCGACGGAAGAATGACCCAGACCGGCGGGCGAGTCCCGGAACCGCGTACAACAATCACAAACGAGCAACACTGCCTCAGAAGGAGGGAACCGGCTGGCCGGCAGTGGTTTGTCCGTCGACCGTGTCCGTCCTCATACGCCGTCAAAATCCACTTTCTCGAATCAGGACAGCCGTCACCCGATCCCACATCCGGCCGGCGAGACTGCGGTGTTCTCCCACGACCACCGCATGCCCGGTGACGGCTTGATGGAGGGGCTCCTCGAGATCCAGCACCTCGAACTCCACGCGGTACACAGACTGTTCGGCCTGGAGCCGCCCCCGCACATCTTTCCGGACCGGGACTTCCCCCCCATAGGTCGACGCGAAATACGGCACCGAGAGATCCTGCTCGTCGAGACCTCTGATGGTGAGCACCCGCGCCTGTCTCACGCGACGCGTCAGGTCGTCGGGGATGAACCGCGCGTCCTGCCCTGGCACCAAGAACCGGACATCCTCCACCGAAACCAACGCGACCAGATGCGCTCGTTGCGGATCAACGAGGTAGGCGACCGGCACGTCGGTGCCGATCCACCGGCCGGGGTGGAGCGACTCCGCGCGGTCGGCCACCACCCCTGCGATCGGGGCCCGCAGCCGTAACTGCTCTTGTCGCTCCATCACACCGGTCAGCTCCACCTGTTTCGCACTCAGTGTCTCCCGGATCACCGCCCCCTGCGCACGATCTTCAAGGTTGCCGGCTTGGCGTTGTGTCCGCAATTCCAGCAGGTCGACCTGAATCTCTGCCGCCTTGGCGGCCTTGGCCAGCTCAGGGCTTTCCATCACCAGCACCGTCTGCCCTTCTTCAATAAATTGCCCGGGCTGCGCGCTCACCGACACAATGCGTCCCGGAGCCGGTGGATACACCGTGGCATAGGTCGCCGATTGCAGCACCGCAGGAATCGAGACGCGCCCTTGCCAGGGAATGAACAGCAGCAGGACGGCAGCCGCCAGACTCGCCATCGTGAGGGCAAACCGACGGGTCGAGGCATACAGGATTCGCCGAGACCACCAGGCTTCCAACTCGCGCCATACAGGCAGACAGATGAAGAACAGCATTTCGACGAGGAATAATGCGATCCCGAGGAGTTTGAAGAAGTAGTGATACACCATGATCGCGATGCCCGTGAACAGCACCAATCGGTAGCCCCACACCGCCCAGGCATAGGCTACCAGGAGGTTCCGCCTCGACGCGCCGACCGCCTCCGGCGGCGCAGCACACGGGGCGAAGAGCAATTCCCGCACTCGCCATTGACCGAACGCGAATGCGCGGTCCTGAAGATTCGGCACCCCCAGCCCGTCGGCAAGCAAGTAGTACCCGTCAAACCGCATCAGCGGATTGAGGTTCACCGACAGGCTCATGATCCAACTGGTGGTGGCCACCACGAACGCCAGGCTGCGCAGGGTGCCATCCGGCAGGAACCCCCAAAGCAATGTCGCCACGGCAGCCAATCCCAGCTCTGCCAGCACGCCTGCCGCGGCTACGGCCAACCGCTGTCGCTTGTCCGTCAGCCGATACGCGTCGCTGACGTCGGAGTAGAGCATGGGCATCATCACCATGAACGCCACCCCGATCGTCGGGACCCGGCAGCCGAATCGCGTCGCCGTGTAGGCATGCCCAAGCTCATGGATGCCTTTCACCACGCAGAGCACGGCGCCATACATGACGGCGCCGCGCCAATTGAAGAAATGCAAGAAGGTCGACACGAACGTGTCCCACTGGCGGCTGACGAGGAAGAGCCCGGCACAGGTCAGAACACCGAAGACCCAGGCCGCAGCGACGGTGTACAGCGGCGCGATAAGAGGAAGCGTCGTACGCAGAAAGGCATCGGGACGTACGAGCGGGATCTTGATGAACAGATAATGGTGCAGCAACCACTGCCACCAAGCCTGACGGCGTGCGGCCTGCTGCTCCACATAGTCCTTCGTTTGCCCGCTTGCCGATTGATCGGTCAAATTGTTGGCATAGAGAAAGCGAACGAAGTCCTCGACATCCTCCACGCGGAGGCGGGAAGTGGTTTCGCGGCCGACGACCTTCACCAGAGACTCGATCGTGCCGGCGCTCCACCGCTCTACGAGCTGGTAGACCTGCCATTCGATCTGAAAATACTTATTGCGGACCGGATCGACGATTGTCCACATGGGAACGCCCTCCGGCGAGGGGGCCCCGCGGAGAAACTGGAGATTCTTGCGGAGTCGGGGAAGCGGGCGCTCTTTCTGAGACTGTGGCGTGACACCGGCCATGGGCTAAAGTCCCAGGAATTGACGGAGCGCAGTGAACGGGCGGCGGAACAGCAGAAACGCCAGCGGCCCCCGTTCACCATACACCTTGGCCGATCCCTGCCAGCCGATGCGGATGCGAGGATCGACGGTAGCGAGGTCTGCCGTGACTCGATAGGCGAGAACATCCCCCGGGAGGACCTCGGCATGATAACTCGTGCGACTGACCGCGGCCCGAAACGAATCCAGCGGTAACGCATCGAAAAAGGCCATGACGTCTCCGCCTTCCTGTAACAACAATGCGTCACTGACGGGCAGATCGATGCGGAGCTCGATGCGCAGAGGGTCCGCGATTTCCATGATGCGCTCGCCCACCGTGACCGGTTTTCCCACCCAATCGGACTTGTCCGTATACAACAACAATCCCGCTTGCGGCGCCCGTACCTCGATCTGCCCGAGCCTCTCCTGCGCATACTCAAGTTCTGTCTCCTTGAGCGCGACTTCCGCAGCCTTCAGCGGCACCTCCGCCTTGCGCGCCGGATCGCCGAACCCCGACTGGATCGCCTGGGCATGCTCGGCCCTGGCCACCGCGAGTTGTTGTTCAGTCAGCCGGAACTGGTTTCGGATATTCGTATCGTCGTAGCGCAGCAGCGGGCGATCATGCTGCACCATGGTATTCGGTGAAACTGCCACATCGGCAATCACTCCATCCATGGGGGCACTGACGACGACCGGATCCTTCGCCACCACTTTCACCGGCGCCACCGTCGACATCCGGACCGGAAGACACAGCAGGCCAAGGAGCACCACGACCAGCGCGACCATCGATGGCCGGTTCAGCCGCGCCGTCCAGCCGATGGTACGTTTCGACAGGGCCTTCCAAGCGTAGGCGTAACTCCCGGCCAGGCGCTGCACGATCGTCACATCGTTGTCCTGCCAGGGACTCTCCCGCTCGATCCACAACCCTCCCAGAATCGTCTCGTCCGGATGCTTCAACGGACACCAGAGCACATGCCCACGAACGAATTCCCGCCAGGCGGCACGCAGACCTTCCGGTAGGCTTCCCTGTTCGACGACAATCGGCGCGTCCTCCTGCTGCACGGTCCGCATCGCCTGCACGACCTGCTCCATCCAGACCAGCATGGGAGCGTCTTGATCGATCACCGCCACGCTGGATGCCGTGACGGCCCGATAGGAAGCCCCGTCCGAATCGGTGGCGCTCAGCAGCACTGCGTGATCGTAGGGCACCAACCGGCGGGTTTCATTGACGGCGACGAACTGCAGTTCTGACAACGTCGTCGCCGCGCGCACCTGACCTTCCAGGTGCGTCAACGTCGCCAGATGGATCAGAGTCGCGATCTCCTGGGACGTCGGTTCGGAGGTAGTAGTGGCCTGCACGATCGTTTCCCCTATGGCTGGCCGGAGGCAAACTGAGCAGACCCGCTCATTCCGGCAAGAATTTCCACCGGCAACCGGTCGAAGGCTCCGACTATCTTGATGGTCTGACTGGCCGGATCGACGTTGGCGCCGATCTCTTTGACGGTCGCCGGATATCCGTGTTGCGTTTCGTCCACGACAAAGGTGAACGGCGCTTTTCGCTGCAACCAGGCCAATGCAGACGAGGGCACCACCAGTTCGATTTCCAAACTCGTATCGTCCAACACGCTCACCAACTTGTCGTTCGGAAACACGTTTTCATATTCATTGACCATGACCGCTACGACGCGTCCGGCAAAAGGGGCTGTAATATGGCACCCCTTCACATTCACCTCGGCCACTTTGATCGCTGCGGCCGCTTTTTTCTCTTCCGCTTCGGAAACCTCCAGATCCAGCGTGCTGACGGCATTGAGCGTCATGAGCGAACGATTGTTCTGCGCGGTTTTGCCCTTGGCTTCATGCTCCGCCTTCGCCGCCGCGAGTTCCGCTTTGTACCGCTCGCAGTCGAGCTGGACCAGCACTTTGCCCTTCTCGAAACGTTGCCCCTCTTTGAAGGGAACCTGATTGATGCGGCCTTGCACCTGCGCGTACAACACGGCCTGGGCCGCCGCCTTCACGATCCCCCGAATCACCCCTTTTTCCGTCCGCATCACTTGCAGCGGACGTTCCCCCTTGGCCTCACTGGCAGGGGCCGACATCCCGCACCAACCCAGCACGAGCAGCGCTATTCCGCTACGGAACCATGGGTGTCGCATCATGTGACCTTTCTTGAGACGATTCGGGAACGCCGGCGGGCATCGGCTCCCACAGCTGCCGCAAGGCGCCCGCCAGACCGGAGAGTGTCTGGTCCGGGACGGACGGCGGCACCGCCTCCTCCCCGATCGCGGACCGAAGGGTGGCGTAGGCCGTCTCGACTCCCGCCTGCGCCACGTCCAGTCTGACTTCCGCCAGAATCTGATTGACCTTTTCCCGTAACAAGACCAAGTCGCTCGTGCTGTTCGTGATCCACAGACTATGGGTATGTTCGACGATCGCCTGCTGCGTTTCCTGATACGTACGGGCATTGCCCAATTCGTCTTTCGCCAACATGAACTGGGCCGCGCCCACATGGACTTCCGTCAACACGGTCATGGTCAACGCCAAACTCTGAGCGTCAAGCACCGCCCGCTGCGCTTCGACGGCCTTGAGCTTGGCCGGGACGCGAAAGACGCCCATGAGATTCCAACTCACCTGAGCCGCATAGTTCAGCCAGTTTTGATACAGAAAGAACGTGTTCGAGTTGTAATAGCCGCCGAACTGCAATTTCATGCTGGGAAACAACTCCAACAGCGTCGCCTTGGCTTCTTTGGCGTTGATCCGCTTTTGGTAATCGATCGTCCGCAACTCCGGGCGGAACGTCAGCGCCTGTTGCTCCAAACTGTCCGCATCCAAGGTATCGAGCAACGGGCCGCCATGACGCGACGGCGGCTGCACCTCGAAGGGGACCCCGGGAGGAAGACCCATCAATGATGCGAGCTGAATTTTAGCCGTACTGAGTTCACGCATGAGCTTTTGCACTTCCCGCTGAATGTTCAACATGTCTCGTCGATAATTCAGCGGCGTGAGGGGCGCCTGGAGCTTGCGGTCCACAATCGCCTGGCTTTGGCTCAACGCCTTGTCGATCATGCCGTCGAGCTGCCGCACTTGCGGCAACAGCCGTTCGGCGCTGACGGCCCGCCAATAGGCATTCCGTACATCCTGCAACAGGCGAACGGCAATCCGGCGCCGCTCCTCCTCCGCGATCAACATATTGTCGCCGGCCTGCTTCGCGCGGATATAGGACAATCCGAAATCCAGCACGTCCCAACTGAGCGACAGATTCCCGCTGAACACGTTTTTATCCATCGAGGTGAAGGGTTCCAGGACCGGACGGCCGTCGAGCAAGGACTGCGCGCTGCCGCCGCTGAAGGTGTTGCGCCCATCGAACCCCGCATTGACCGCGACCTGGGGAAGCAATGTGTAATGCGCCACATTCAGTTGTTGGTGCGCCAGAGCCGCTTGCATGGCCTTGACCCTCGCATCGAGGTTGTAGCGGAGGGCCCTGGCCGTCGCCTCATAGAAATCGATGGGCTTGTCGATCGGCTCCTGCTCCTGCAACATCGCGCGGAGATCCTGGCTGACACGACCCTGGATCTCTTCTTTGGTCACAGGGCTTGGGGTGACCATACAGCCGCTCACCAGCCACATGGCCGCCGCAACGCCCCAGATTCGATACACCATGATCGCTTGCGCTTTCCCGACAACCGGACACAACCGGACGCGCGAGTCCTGCCGACAGCAGTCTCCTACAGGCTGTACCTTCGGTCACAAAGAACAGAAACTTAAGTGAACGAGTAAGAAGGGCCAGGGAGGGCGGAGGAGCAAACCATCGAGATCTACATGACTTGCGGTGGGAACGGGGGGCAGGAGTACGAAGAGGGCAGTGCGACGTTACAGAGGGCGTTCACGGGTTTCCACTTACGGATGCCCCCATTGACCTCCCTTCTGCCCACCCAGTATTCTGCAGCCACAGCCGACGATGAACATTTCACACCGGTGAGGACTGCATGCGATTCGATGCCGCGCTGGCCGCTCAAGACACATTGCGGGGCGCCGAAGCCGAGCTCGGCGCCGACTGGGAGGAGGCCGTCGAACTGGAAGGCACGTTTTCCTCGAATGCCGGGGGCACGGCTCGTGAGGCCTATGAGGCATTACTCGCGCTGGCCGACCGGCACCCTGACGCGCACCGGTTTCAGGCGTTCTGCATTTACATTACCTGGCAGCAGGTGACCGAGGAGACCATCGCGCATCATTTCCAGACCGGGCTCACGCGGGCCGAGGCCTATCTCGCAACACCCGAAGGCAAGGATCCTCAGCACCTCGCCGACGTTGCCGAATTGCGCGATTCGTTTCGCGCGGGTTTGGGCCTGGACGAAGAAGACGACATTGTCGTGGAATTCCGGAAGGATACGCCGAAGGGCGGCGACTGACAGAACGTGAAACGTCGCTCGTGAAGCGTTCCACCCACGAGAGACGAGCGACGGTTCTGAGACTATGGCGGAAAACGATAAACATCGCGCGAGAATCTTTCTCCACCGGGGCGATCTCGTCCAGGCCCGCGCCGCTTGGGAATCCGCGGTCAAGGACGACCGCCGCACAGGCACGCCACGCGAACTGTCCAACAGCCTCGGCAATCTTGGCAACACCCTGGCCCTGGCCGGTGCGTTCGAGGAAGCCGACGCCTGTTACAAGGAGGTGCTCGCCATCCAACGCGACGAGCGGGACCCTCATGCCATTGCCCACACGCTCGTGAATCTCGGCAACCTGTATATCGGTGCCGACAAGCCCGAAAAAGCTCGCCCCTACTACCTGGAGGCGCTGGACCTGCTCAAGCCCCTCAACGATCATCGCGCGTTGGGCATCCTCTACCATAACCTAGCTATGGACGAAGCTCGTCGGCAGCATTGGGACGAGTCCCTCCGGCTGTTCACCCAAGCGCTGGATGCCCATCGGACCGTCGGGAACGAGGAGGGGCTGGCCGGCACCTATAGTCAGATGGGAAAAATGTTTCTGGACAGTGGGCAGACTGTGGAGGCGGAACGCTGTTTCAACAACGCCACTGAACATTTTATCAAACTCGGCAATCCGGCAGGCGAAGCGGCCGTCCTGCGGGAACTCGCCGATCTGTACGAGCAGCGACCGGATACCGTCGCAGCCATTCGTTGCGTGGAACGTCTGCATCATTTGGCGCTGGGGACCGGGCGCGCCCCCTCCGCTGCCGACCGCGATCGCCTCGCGCGACTCCGCGCCGCCCGTAGCTGAACCGGCCGGGGTGATGGTAGAATTTCGCGCCGTCATTCCCCCCATGCATGCATCACAAGGAGCCCTATGGATATCAGCGCATTTCGTCAGATGGTGGAGAAGAACCCGAAAGGCTTCCTCGGCCGTTATGGTCTGGGAAACAAAATTCTCCAGGAAGGCGGCAGCCTGGAGGAAGCGGCAGAGCACCTCACCGTCGCCACACAATTGGACCCCACTCACGTAGCCTCACACCTCGCCCTCGGGCGCGCGCTCGTAAAACTGGGAAAAAAGGACGAAGCGAAGCCCGTGTTGAAAGCCGGCATCGATGCCGCGGTCTCCGGCCGATCCAACGGCGGTGTAGACCTGGTGCCTGAACTGCAACAACTCCTGCGAACGCTGGGATAATCCAGGATGGAGGATCTATGGATCTCGACATAGCCAGACAGCGGATCGAATCCGCCATGACCCAATACGGCCAGCATGCAGCCATGGCCATCGAATTGGTCATCAACGAAGTGCGCTCCGACATGGGCCGTGACGCCGTCAACGAGTTGATCGACGAGTTCGATTTGGAACTCATGTACAACATCGCCCCGATGGAATCCGACTACTCAAACAGCTGAACTGCGATGGAGCTGATCTGCACAACCCTTGTCTTGTGCTCACAACGGCCATCCGCCGAGGGTGCCGCCGAGGAGCCTTCGGAGGCGTACGTTCAAAGGTGCGTTGAGGGAGACTCCCTGTCGAGAATGACATTGGAAGGCTTGTTCGGCATCCGGTCATGTCGCTAATCTGGTGTTCCATCTCGGGTCACGGGTACGGCCATGCCGCGCAGGTCGTGCCGGTCCTGAATGCCCTGGCTCGACGGGTCCCGCACCTGAAGGCCATCCTCAGGACTTCACTCCCGGCCACATTTTTCGACACTCGCCTGACGCTGCCGTGGGAATTGCGCCCTGCCCAGCAGGATATCGGCTGCATCCAGAACGGCCCCCTTACGATCGACGTCCCTGGAACCTGGGAGGCCCACCGGGCACTCCATGCAGGGTGGGATCAGAAAGTCGCCACGGAAGCCGCGCTGATTCGTGGGGCCCGTCCGGCTGTGGTCCTCTCGGATATTTCTCACCTCGGCATCGCCGCCGGAGCTGCGGCCGGAATCCCGACCATCGGCCTCTCTTCCCTCTCCTGGGATCTCGTCCTCGAACCATTCGTCGATCCCGCGATACCGGACCATACCGTCATCCTGCGCCAGATCCGCGACGCGTACGGCAAGGCCGATCGATTCCTGCGCGTGACGCCGGGGTTGGCGATCACGGCGTTTCGAGCCATGGACGACATCGGCCCTATTGCTGAACCAAGCACTCCGGAGCGTGCAAGACTCCGTCGATCACTCGGCGCGGACGATGCAGACCGGATCATCCTCGTCGGATTCGGTGGGATTCCGCTCGACACGCTCCCGTTCGAACACATGGAAGCCATGCCTGCCAGCCGCTTTATCTTCGACGGCCCCGTCCCGAACTGGGTCTCGCGAGTCGTCCCGCTCTCTGCGCTGGGCCTCCCCTTCAAACGGGTCCTGGCATCGGTGGACCTTATCCTCACGAAGCCCGGATACGGCACGATTGTCGAATCCGTCGCGCTCGACATTCCCGTCGTCTACGTACGCCGCTACAATTTCGCCGACGAGCAGTCGCTGGTGGACTATCTCCATCGTTATGGACGCGGCGTCGAGCTGTCGCGGGACGATTTTTACCGCGGAGCATGGGAGTCCGCCGTCCAGCTGGCGCTGGAGCGACCACCTTCGGCCTCTCCCCCGCCGCTCTCCGGCCAGGAGGATGCCGCGCAGGTTCTCGCCCGCTACGTATGACCACTGCCCTGCTCATTTCCGATCCCTGCGCAAACTGACATCCGATTGGTCGTTTTTTTCGTACAGTGTTATAGTGGGGCCTATTCAGAATCCGAGGATAGCCGCCGCATCTAGGCCGACTGCATGGACGCTCCGCGACACGCCGCATCATCGATCGAACCCAAACTCTTGGCCCGCGTGGCCCGGGGTGATCAACAGGCATTCGGCCAACTCTACGACCAGTCCAGCACGCTGTTGTTCACTTTGGCCGCTCGCATTCTCAACGATCGCGACGAAGCGGCGGAGTTGCTGCAGGACGTGTACCTCGAGGTCTGGCGAAAAATCGCCAAATACGATGTGGGCCGTGGCAGCCCCATCGCCTGGTTGGTGACCCTGACGCGTAGTCGCGCGATCGATCGACTACGCGCACGCGCCTCGCGCGGGCAACATGTGGTAGCCGACTCGTTCGAGCACCCGCTGGTGTCCGCCACCCCCGATGTCGGCCCGAACCCGTACGAAGCCCGTGAGGATACTGAAATCCGACAGCTCATGGCGAAGGCGATTCTCGACCTGCCGCTCCCGCAGCAACAGGCCATTGAGATGGCGTTTTACCAGGGATTGACGCACACGGAGATCGCCGCCAAGTTGAATCAGCCGTTGGGAACCGTGAAGACCAGAATCAAACTGGCCATGACCAAACTCCGCGCCTCCTTGCAGGAGACCTTGACGCAAGGTCACCAGGTATGACTCACGAGGAATTGGAAGAGGCCGTTCCCCTCTACGCCATCGGCGCCCTGGAGCGTTCGGAGCGGCAGGCAATCGAAGCGCATCTGTTGTCCGGATGCACTGCCTGCCATGCCGCCTTGAAGGACTATCAGACCGTCGCCTCGCTGTTGCCGTTCGGACTGACTCCCGCAACGCCCCCCAATACGTTGAAGGCCAAGATCATGATGGCGCCGGCATCGACCGCAAGCCAGGCCGACACAGAGCAGCCCGGCCCGCGATCGAGCCTGGAACCGGGCGAGTGGATGAACCATCTGTTTCCTCCGATCACACCGGCCCGCTCGTGGCCCTTCCGGTTCGCCATGGGAGTCGCCGCCGTGGCGCTGATTGCCGGAGGCGGCTATATCGCCTGGCTCACCTCTACGCAGGCGGCGCAACGTTCGGGTGAAATCCAACAACTCCAGACGGCGGTGCAACAAGGGTCCGCACGTGTGGCGGCCCTTCAAACCGAGCTCCAGCAACGTGAGCAAACCCTCGGCTCCCTGAAGTCTGCATTGGAACAGCGGACGACGGAGGTAGCCGAATTGCGGGATCAGGTAGTGCAACGGGAAGCGGAGTTGGACGATGCCCATGCCCGGCTGACGCAACACGAAAGTTCGTTGCAGCGACTCGCCCGCCACAGTGAGGAGTTTGCCGGCCTGTTCAAGAATCCTGCGTCCAAGGTCGTTTCCCTCTCCGGCTCTGAGATGGCGAAGTCGGCAGGGGCGTTTCTGCTGTTCGACCCGGCAACCAAGAAAGCCTGGCTCTATGCGTTCAACCTGCCCGCGCTGCCGAGCGGAAAGGTCTATCAGCTCTGGGCGATCGACGACAAACCGGTCAGCGCCGGCGTATTCGGATTGGACGCGGGGCAGAAGGCCCGCATGTTGATCAAAAACATGGGCGACTTTCCGCGAATGAAGAAATTCGCGGTGACGGCGGAACCGGACGGTGGACGCCCGGAACCGACGGGTGCCATCTACCTCATCGGCCAGATCTAGCCTACTGCCACGTATCTTCGACGCAGACTCCCGCTGCGGTTCTCGCCCCGAACGTGCTAGCATGACCTCGTCGCCCGGCTGACGACGCCTTCTGCCGCCGACCGACCTCAACCTCGATACCATGTCCGTACACGACGATCTCGATAGACACTTCATGCAGCAGGCCCTGGCCCTTGCCCGGGAAGCGCCGCTGATCGGCGAAGTCCCGATCGCCGCCCTGCTCGTCCGCGACGACCTCGTCATCGCCGGCGCTCACAATCTGCGGGAAACCGATCAGGATCCCACCGCGCATGCGGAACTGCTCGCGATTCGGGCCGCAGCCAGGCAGACAAGGAGCTGGCGCCTGACCGACAGCACGTTGTATGTCACATTAGAACCCTGCACGATGTGCATCGGCGCCATTGTGCTGGCCCGTATTCCGCGTCTGGTCTTCGGAGCGCTCGACCCGAAAGCCGGCGCCTGCGGATCCATCATGAACATTCCTCCGGAGCCCATGCTGAACCATCGCGTGGAAGTCGTCGGAGGAGTGTGTGCGGAAGAGAGTCAGATGCTGTTGCAGGATTTTTTTCGATCCCTGAGAAAAGCAGCGGCTCAAAAACAGTTGCATCAGTAGAGCGAGAAGGCGGTCGACTCGAATTGGTGCAGATCCCACTCCTCACCCTCGACGGCAACCGCTCCGGCCAGGTGATCGAGCAGCGCTAACGACCGAATGTGCCAGTCCGAGTCGAGCGTCCCCGAGTTCGTCCACCGTACCCGGGCCGGCAATGAGTCCCCGTCGAACAACACTTCAAACCGGTCCAGCCCGAGCGAGAGCCCTACGCCTTTGCCTTTCAGATAGGCTTCTTTCGCCGTCCAGAACCGATAAAACAGGTGCCGCCTGGCCTCGCCGTCACGCTTCGCCATGAGCGCCGATTCGCCGGGCGCAAAGAACCGCTGTGCCAACTTGAGTGCGTCGACATCCGCCTTCAGGACTTCCACATCCGCCCCCACCGCCCGGCCTCTTCCCACCGCCACCAGCGCATAGGGCCCGGAATGAGACAGACTGAACTGAATGTCATCGGATACGGCGCCGGGTCCGCTGATTGCCGGTTTTCCATGTTGCCCCGTGGAAAATCGAATCTGCGCGGCTCCCTTGCGCGTGTAACGGGAGAGAACCAGCCGCAACAACGCATGCGAAAGGATATAACGTTGACGATCCCGATCGAACGCGAACCGCACCGCACGCGCCTGCTCGTCGCCGGACAACAGCGCAGCGAGGACACCTTGATCATCGGCATACTGCAAGAGGTCGCAGAACCAGACGTGCACGTCTGATGGTCCGAGGAAAGGAAACGGCGTGGAGACGGAGGGGCGATTGGAGTGACGCGACATCATTCAATCAACAGGATCGATCTCATCGATATTATCCCGACGACCGTGCGACCGGTTTCAGTACGGGAGCGGCACGGTACCCGGCAGGATAGGCATTGCCGGGTGACGTCTCCACGATCCGCCCGTCATCCAGTTTTAGCACGCGGTCGCCCACATGAAAATACCGGTCGTCGTGCGTCACGACGATCACACCCTTTCCCCGCGCCCGCAATTCCGGCAGCAACTCCCCGTAAAACACATCCTTGTATTGCGGATCTTGATCGGCCGCCCATTCGTCGAACACGTAAAACGGCCGGTCCTCCAACATCGCCGTGACGAGCGCCAACCGTTTCCGCTGCCCCTGTGAGAGGTTGATCGTAGAATATTCGCCGTCCTGAATGGTGACTTTGTGATCGATACGTAGGGTCTTCAACCACCCGGCTGCCTGGCTGGCGACAAGGGACGGGTCGAGCCCCAGCAACTTCTTGAAGAGAAAAAAGTCGGAAAACACCGCCGCGAAATGCTGCCGATACCAATCCTGCGTGGCCGGGACGATCGCTTCTCCGTTGAGTGTGACCTGACCCTGTTGCGGCAAGTATAGTCCGGTGAGCACTTTCACAAACGTGGACTTGCCGCTGCCGTTTCCTCCGATGATGAAGACCAGCTCCCCTGAACGAATCGACAGATCCAACGGCCCCAGATTGAACGGACGCTCATCCTCCCCTTTTGCCTCGTAAGCAAACACGGCCTGGGACAATTCTACGCAATGACTCCCGCTGCCCACGGGGCGCTCGGCCCCGCCTTCTCGACGCCCCTCATCGAGGGCCAGCCCCAACGATTCAATTTTCTCCAACGCGACCTGGCCGCGGCTCAAGGTCGGCACCATACCCAAGAGGCCCCACATCGGACCGATCATATACAACATGGCAAACGCATAACCCGTCAGCGATTCACCGTACAGAGCGAGCCATCGAGGGAACAACAGGAGAATGACCCCGATCAATCCATAAAAGAGGACTTGCGTCCAGGAATCCGTGGTGAGGTATTGCTTGGTGGTGATCAGATTATGGTGCCGCAGGGCTTCGGCCGCCTGCCGGATATCCTGATCGACGAACGTTTCGCGGCGACCGCGATGCAACATCAACTCCTTCATCCCCTCAGTCAAACTGCGGAAATGTTCGAACAGAACGCCCTTCGATTCGCGAACCGCCAACGACGACTGCAACACCCGCTGATACAGATGGCGATAACCCAGCAACCCCAACAGGGCAAGGACCAGGACACCGAGAAACGCCTGCCAGGACAGCCACGCCAGATAGAGTGAGCAACCTGCGAGAATGGCAACGTTGATGGCCAAGCCGGGTAGTCCATTCACGGCCCAGGCCATGGCATTCGTGTCATCCGTCAGCGTCGCGAGAATCTCATGCGGCCCCCGGCGCTCCAACGTGCGGTAGGGCGCGCGCACCACCTTCCAGCACAGATCCATCCCCAGCTTGAGAATTGTCTTCTGCGCGAACGTGACGAGGAGCAGTTGCGAGAGATAGTTGGAACCGACTTTCAACAAGGCTAGTCCGATGAAGGCAACCGCAAACCCGTCGGAGACGGTTCCGGCTCCGTTGATCAACTTGTTGATGACGGCCAGCAGACCCACGCTGGACAGGCCGGCCAGCAGGCCGGTCAGCACCATCAGAACCATCATGGCTCTGGCATCACGCAACAGGAACAGGAGGAATCGATAAAGTTTCATCATGGTGTGCCCGCCGTCCGGAGGCCCGTCGCGGCAATGAGTCGAAGATTGCAGCAGAACCGCTCATCAATAATGCAGGTTAGGCGGCTTTCGAAGCCGGTCCGTCTCCCTGCCCATCCGGATGTTCTCGTATCCGGCCTCCGGCCTCTTGCCAGAACGCGGCAAGATGCTGCGCTAACTCCTGTACCTGCGGAGCGACAAACAACCGCCCGGAATCTTCCGCCGGCAGATAGATGGTCCGGCTGGTCCCCATGGCCGACTCACCGAAGACCAACCGCGTGTCATTGCTGGAGTTCGTGAGCGGATGTTTGGACGCGACGACATTCAAGACCTGCCCTTGGAACGGTTTCAACTCATATCGCGCCACGGCATGGAACGTCGCATAGGTCACCTGATCTTTGTAGAGAAACTCGTCTTGATGCTCAGCGGCCTCCGTGGAATGCATCATATTCCACAATCGGTGCAATTTCCCCTTCCAGAACGTCGTCCATTCAGCGACGGGCAGCTGCCGCATGAGCCGCAAATAGGTCGCGACTTTCATCCACACGAATAACAATGGCCAGAGGAGATACGGCGGGCGACTCCAATGTCGCACGTAGGAGCGTGGGTGCCACGACTCCATCACGGCCAGAATGACCGATTCTCCCTGCGCGGTCAGCTGTTGAGCGATTTCATAGGCCGCCAGGCCCCCGGTGCAGGTGCCGCCGATCAGGTAGGGCCCTCTCGGCTGCACGGTCCGTATCTCCTCGATATAATGGGCCGCCATGTCCTCAACCCGCATGAACGGCTTTTCCTTTCCATCCAGCCCACGTGCCTGCAACCCGTAAAACGGCTGATCCTCTCCCAGCAACTTGGCCAGGCGAGCGAACACCAGCACATTACCCCCGACTCCCGGCACCGCAAAAAAGGGAGTCTTCCGTCCTTCCGGCTGAATCGCCACCAGAGATCGCCAGCGCGGCGTGCAGCCCTCATCGGCCAGCACGCCCGCCAACTGTTCGATCGTCGGAGCCTGGAACAATACCGCCATCGGCAGGCGCTTGCCGAACGTATGCTCAATCGCACTGAACATTCGGAGCGCGAGCAGAGAATACCCACCGAGGGCAAAAAAGTTATCGCGTACACCGATGGGCGTGATGCCCAATACCTGTTCCCAGATGGCCACCAATTGCAGCTCGAGCCGATTCCGGGGCTCAATCGCCTGCCCACTCTCATGCTCCGGTTCGATGGACGGCGCGGGCAAAGCGCGACGATCCACTTTCCCGTTCGGCGTCAGGGGGAATGCCGTCATCGGGACAATCGCCGCCGGCACCATGTAATCCGGCACCGCTTCCCGCAACGCCCGGCGAAGAGCTTGGGGGTCGCAGGTCGTACCGCCCCGCGGAAGGACATAGGCCACCAACCGTTTGTCGCCCGGAGCATCTTCGCGCACAATCACGACGGCCTGCTTGACGGTCGGATCATCCGCCAAGACCGATTCGATTTCCCCAAGCTCAATCCGGAACCCGCGCAGTTTGACCTGGAAATCAATGCGGCCGATGTACTCCAGCCGCCCATCCGGCATCCACTTGACCTGATCGCCCGTGCGATAGAGTCGCTCGCCCGCGCGGAAGGGGTTCGGCACAAACCGCTCAGTCGTGAGCTGCAAGGCCCCTCTGTATCCACGCGCCAACCCCATGCCGCCGATATAGAGTTCGCCCGGTGTGCCGACCGGCACGAGTTCCCGATTGGCGTCCAGGACGTAGACCTGTGTATTCGCGATCGGTTTCCCGAGGGGGATCGTCCGATCGGCCGCGCGAACCCGTTCGAGTGTGGACCAAATGGTCGTCTCCGTGGGTCCGTACACGTTCCATACTGACCCGGCCCTGGAGAGCAGGTCCCCCGCCAGTTCCCGAGGAAGTGCCTCTCCTCCGCACAATACCTTGACTCCCCGCCCTCCCCTCCAACCGAACTGCAGCACCATCCGCCAGGTGGCAGGCGTCGCCTGCATGACGGTGACCGTGCCCTGGTCCAACTCACGTTGAAGCCAAGCCCCATCCATGGCTTGTTGCCGGTTTGCGAGCATGAGCCGCGCGCCCGCGAGGAGCGGCAAATACAATTCCAGACCGGCAATGTCGAAAGAAAGCGGCGTGAGCGCCATCACGACGTCGCGAGCAGTCACCCCCGGTTCCTGTTGCATGGAGCGCAAGAAGTTCACGAGGGCGCGATGTTCGATCTCTACGCCTTTCGGTTGCCCGGTCGACCCCGACGTAAACAGCACGTAGACGAGATGCTCAGGACCGGCCAGCGGACAAGGATTCTCGTTCAGGTTGCACGCGATCGTTTCCGCCTCCCGATCCAGACAGACGACCGGCAGTTGATGCGGCGGGAGCCCGGCGAGCAGCGTGGAATCCGTCACCAACACCGCCGCATGGCTGGCTTCCAGCATGGCGGCCAGCCTTCGGATCGGCAAACCCGGAACGAGGGGCAAATAGGCCCCACCGGCTTTCATGACGGCCAGCAGCGCGATCACCAGCTCGGGGGACCGCTCCAACAACACCGGCACGACCAGATCCGGCCCCACGCCGCAACCACGCAGATGGTGCGCGAGCTTGTTCGCCCGGCGGTTCAATTCCGCGTAGGACCATTCGACTCCCTCGAATACCAGCGCAATCGCGTCGGGCGTTCGGGCAACCTGCGCTTCAAAGAGTTGAGGAAAACAAGCGGTGTGATCGAAGGGTCTGTCGGTCGCGTTCCACTCACGCACCATCCGATGCTGTTCCTCGGTCGTCAGCATGGAGACCCGTCCCAGCACCGCATCCGGATGATCGGCAACGGTTTCCATGAGCTGGCGGTATTGCGAGAGCCACCGCGCAACCGAACTCCGATCGAACAGGTCCGTATTAAATTCCAGATAGGCCTTGCGCGACGCGAGGGGGTCGATGGAAAGCCCCACGTCCAACTGAGCCGCGCCACGACTGACTTCATACGGCGTCCAGGACAGGTGTTGGAATTCCGTCCTGGCAAACGGCGTGTTGGCAAAATTGAAGAGTACCTGGACCAGCGGAAGCCCGCCCTGGCTCCGGTCCGGACGCAGTTCCTCCACGAGCTTCTCAAATGGCACGTCCTGATGCGCATACGCATCAAGGGTCAACTCGCGCACCTGCCTGAGCAGCTCACGGAAAGTCAACTCGCCGGTCACCTCGGTGCGCAACACCAGCGTATTCACAAAGGTCCCGATGAGGTCTTCGATTTCCAGACGGTTGCGATTGGCGATCGGCGTCCCGATGACAAGGTCCCGTTGCTGCGTCAACCGATGCAGGAGGCTGAAGAATCCAGCCAGAAATACCATGTACAGAGTGACGCCCTCGCGCACACTCAGTTGCTTCAATCGGTTGATCAAGGACCAGGACAGATCAATGGAGACGTGATCGCCTTTGAACGAATGCACCGGCAACCGCGGCCGATCGGCCGGCAAGGCCATCACCGGGAGATTGGTCAGCTTGGATTTCCAATGTGCGAGTTGCTCGGCCAACACAGTTCCCGTGAGCCAGCGCCGCTGCCACTGAGCGAAATCGGCATACTGAATGGCAAGTTCAGGCGCCGTCGCAAACGGCTTTCGCCCGCAGAAGGCGTTGTAGGAGCCCACCAATTCACGAGCAATCACGCCATACGACCACTGATCGGAAATGATGTGATGTGTGCTCACGACCAACACATGGTCTTCATCGCCGACTTGAATCAGGAAGATGCGCAACAGCGGTCCGCGTTCTAAATCGAATGGCCGTCGTGCTTCCGCAGTCGCGATCTCCAGTGCTCGCCCCTCGCGCATTTCTGCCGGAACCCGACGTACATCCTCCTCCGCCCAGAGCGGGTCCAAGGTGTCATGGACAATCTGGCGCGGTTGTCCGTCGACTTGCGCAAAGGTGGTTCGAAGCACGTCATGACGCCGAACCAGTTCGCTCACCGCCCATCGCAGCGCCGCTTTGTTCAACGGTCCATGGAGACGCACGCTGGCGGGAATGTTGTAGGCCGCAGTCTCCGGTGAGAGTTGATACAGAAACCACATCCGTTCCTGCGCGAACGACAGCCGAAGAGGCGCGCTACGGTCGGTCTTCGTAATCTCGTACCCGTTCTGGTCTTGCATGACCGACCGGCCGGCCTGCACGTCTTTCACCACCTCGGCCAGGGTGGCGATGGTGGGACGTTCGAAGACCTGGCGCAAGGGCACGGTGATCCGGAACAGCGCCTGCACCCGTGACACTAACTGCGTCGCCAACAGGGAATGACCGCCCAGCTCGAAAAAGTTGTCGTGCACGCCGACATCGTTGACTTGCAGGATCTCCCCCCAGATGTCGGCCAACACCTGCTCAAGGGGAGTCCGCGGGGCCAGATAGGCAGATGTCAAATCAACCTTGCTGGCCCGACTATCCGCGGCCACCTGCAATGCGCGCCGGTCGACCTTTCCGTTGACCGTCAGCGGCAGCGCCTCCAGTTCGATGAACGTCGAGGGAATCATGTGGGCGGGCAATCGTGTGCGCAGCTGTTCTCGCAACTGCCCCAGCCCCAAGCGAGTGGCCGGTCGCGGAACCATGAACGCCACGATCCGCTTGTCGCCGGGCTGATCCTCCCGCACCTCCACGACAGCGCGCTCCAGATCGGGATGGCGATTCAGCACCGCTTCGATTTCCTCCAACTCCACCCTGAATCCACGAATTTTGACCTGGCGATCGATACGGCCGCGAAACTCCAACTGTCCATCAGTCCGCCATCGTACCAGGTCTCCGGTGCGATACAGACGGGCTCCCGGACGGCTGGAAAAGGGATCGGCATCGAATTTGACCGCGCTCAGATCCGGTCGTCCCCGATAGCCCCTCGCCACTCCGAGGCCGCCGATGTACAATTCTCCCGGCACGCCCACCGGAACGGGCTCCTGCCGACGGTCCAACACATAGACCGAGACATGGGGGAGCGGTCGGCCGATCGGAAGCTCTCCGGCGGCCTCACCGCTCTTGTTCACACCGGTCAGGTCCGCCCAGGTCGCAGCCACGGTGGTTTCGGTCGGCCCATAGGTATTGATCAGACGCACATCCGTCCCGACCTGTTGGCTCCATCGCTGCACTATCTGCGGAAGCACCCGTTCTCCGCCGATGATGACGGTCTTCACCGACTCCGGGAAGGGCAGCTGCTCCAGTTCCATACGCATCACGACTTCGTGCCAGTAGGCCGTCGGCAGGTCAAGGACCGTCAGGTTCCACTCCCGGCATCGCTCCAGAAATCCCGACACCGAATCGACCATCATCGGGGTGCGCAGCACCAGCGTCGCCCCGATGGCCAGGCAGGGAAATATCTCCTCGGCGGCGGTGTCGAAGCTCATCGAGGCAAATTGCAACACGCGATCGTGAGGCGTGAGCGCGATGATGCCGGTGATGCCCTGGACATAATTGACGATCGACCGGTGCTCAACCATCACGCCCTTCGGATGCCCTGTAGACCCGGACGTGTAGATCACATAGGCGACGGTCTCGATGGCATCAGTCCCCTGAATCGGAGTATCGGGGAACCGCGCAATCTCATCCCATTCAGCGTCGAGGCAGACGGTATGGGGATTCGTCGCAGGCAGACGAGCGAGCTGATCCTGTTGCGTGATCAGCACGCGCACTTCACTGTCGCGCAGCATGTATTCCAGTCGCTCCGTCGGATAATCCGCATCCAGCGGCAGATAGGCCCCTCCCGATTTGAGAATGCCCAACAGGCCCACGATCTGGTTGATCGAACGTTCCACGCAGAGCCCAACGACGATCCCCGGCTCGACACCTCGGCGGCGCAAGTAATGGGCGAGACGGTTCGCGCGGGACTCCAGGTCTCGATACGTCACCTTCTGCCCGTCTTGTTCCACGGCGACGGCATCGGGTGTGCGTTGTACCTGCCGTTCGATCAGACGATGGAGGCACTGGTCCGGTTCCGTGCCACCGGATGACTGCCCCCATGCCAACAGGGTCTCGCGTCGTTCGATCTCGGACATCAGCGGAAGCGACCCGATCGTTCGAGCAGGATCACCCGCAATGGCTTCCAGCAAGCGGACAAAATGCTCCTGCATGCGTGCGACCCGGTCCGGCGACAACAGCGCATCTTTATATTCGAAATACCCGCTCAGGCCCTCATCCGATTCCGCCATTTCGACACAGAGATCGAACTGGCCACTTTGCTGAGGAATGACATAGGAGGCCCACGCAGGCTGTCGGACGTCGGAAGCAGAACGCGGCAGGACTTGCTGTTGCCCGTCGAGCTCGGCCAGGAGTTTGAACGGCTGCAGCACGCACAACACTTGCGCCAACGGAGCGCGATGTCCGTGATGAATCGGGCGCACATCCGACACGAGACGCGCGTAGGGATAATCTTGGTGCGTGAGGGCGTCGAGAAAACGTTGTTTGGTTCGTGCCAGCAACTCGCGTCCGGAACAGTCAGGTCGCACAGTGTCACGCAGGACCAGCATGTTGACGAAATCCCCGATCGTTCTGGCAAATTGAACCCGGCTTCGACCGAACACGGGCGTAACCACCATCGTGTCTTCATGATCCGTGTATCGATACAGCAGGACCTGAAGGGCGGCCAGGCACAGGACATACAGTGTTGTTCCCTCTTCACGGGCCAATGCCTTGAGACGCTCAACCAGTGCCGCTTCGAGATGAAATGCGTGCCAGGCATAGTGCGCAGGCTCAAGCGTCTGCTGCGGCCGGTCATACAACATGTCGTAGCTCGGTAATTCACCGGCCAACTGCGCCTGCCAATATTGTGACAGGCGTTTACCCTCCTCGCCGGCCAACAGGATCCGATGCCATCCGACAAACTGCCGGTAGGGTGCGGGAGAGCCCGTCTCTTCACCCACTTCCCGAGCTTGCCCCGTTCCCGGCGCACAGTCACGCTTGAGTTCCTCGACGAGGTGGAGCATCGACCATCCGTCGACCACGATGTGGTGGGCGACCAGCAACAACCAATTCTGTGTGGCTCCATGAAAGAAACGGGCGTTCCACAGCGGCCCCTGTGAAAGATCGAACGGCATCGCCGCCGCAGTCATCGCCTCCTGCCGCAACCGGGTCCAATCCCAGGTCGTACTCTCAACCAGCATCCAGCCCGGCGGGAGATGGTCATGAACACGTTGGACTGGAACATCGGCCGCTGTCTCAAACGTCGTACGAAGCATCGCGTGCCGGGTAGCCATTCGGTCCAGCGCTTGCCGTACGGTGGTCGGATCGACTGTGGGCGGCACATGCAGCAACACCGACACGTTGGCGGCTGAACTGTCCGGTGCGAGGCGACTCAAGAACCACAAGGCGGCCTGATTGTCGGACAATGGCCCAGGGGTCTCGGCATCAGCGGCCGTCGAAGAGACCGCCATTGCGGGTGATTCCCCCGCACCCCATTCACCGTCAATCGTCGTGGCGAGGTCATTGATCGTCGCGCCTCCCAGGAGGGTGTGAAGGGAAAGCGCCACTTGAAACGACTGTTCGATGCGATGCAGGACGTCGGCTGCCATCAAAGAGTCGAGCCCCAGACGATGGATCGGCCGGTCAAAGGGAATCGCTTCGTCGCTCCGCCCGAGTCGACCGGCAATGATCCTCTGCACCTCCTGCATGATCGTGTGGCGGCGCGCATCAGGCAAGAGCGTACGCAGGTCGGTTGGTTCGTTGGTCGTCGCCGACGGCACGACTGACGGAAGCGGCACCCCACTCTGGCCGATCACCGCCAAACGACGCGCCAAGTACTGCTCACGGCAGGTTCGCCGTTGCACTTTGCCGCTTGAGGTTTTGGGAAGGCTGCCCGCCTTGATAAACACGACGCCGGACACATGCAGATCATGCTGCTCCGACAGGGCGAGGCGGATCGAAGAAGCCAGTTCCTCGATAGGCGGCGGTACGGCCTGCCGTTCGAGTTCCTGTACGATCACGACAGCTTCTTCACCGGCATCCTCGACGGAAAAGGCCGCCGTTCCCCCGACTCGGAACATGGGATGGCACGACTGCACCGTGCGCTCGAGGTCCTGAGGGTAATGATTTCTCCCTCGCACAATGAGCAAGTCTTTCAGACGCCCCGTGACAAACAGTTCGCCATCTTTGACGAACCCGAGGTCGCCAGTGCGCAGGAACGGCCCCTCGCCCGTATCCCGTAGCCTTGCGCCGAAGGTCCGCGCCGTCTCCTCCGGATTGTTCCAATACCCTTGCGTCGTGCTGGTGCCGGCCAGCCAGATTTCTCCGACCTGCTGCGCCGCACAACGGGACAGGGTTTCGTGGTGCGCGATGACCACCCTGGTATCGCCAACCGGAAGCCCGCACCCGACGACCTGTCGAACAGGCCCGGTTCCGGCCATGGGCCCTGCCGCAACCCCCTGCTCAAGCGCGGCCGCATCGAGGGACTCGATCGTGGGCGGCACACCTTGCCGCTTTAGAGAAATGAGGAGCGTATATTCCGCCATGCCATACGCAGGATAAAACGCGTCTCGCCGGAAGCCTGCCGGTCCGAAGGCGTCCAGGAATCGCTCGATCGTGTCCGGTGCAATGGGCTCAGCGCCGCAACTGGCCACCTGCCACCCGGACAGATCCAGTTTGGCACGATCGTCCGGTGCGATCGCGTCGACACAACGGCGATACGCAAAATTGGGCGCACCGCTATGGGTGACTCCATATCGCTGGATAGCCTCCAGCCAGCGAACCGGGCGCTTCAGGAAGGTCAGCGGCGACATGAGGTAGGCGGGGCGGCCGATCCAGGCCGGTTGGATGATTCCCTTGACCAGCCCATAGTCATGAAAATGCGGCATCCAGGAGAGCGTGACGGATCCTGGGTCGTAGCCGCCGGCCTCGGTGATGCAGCGACTCTGCGCCGTCATATTGTCGTGGCTGACCATCACCCCTTTGGGGGCGGCAGTCGAGCCGGACGTGTATTGCAGATAGGCCACCCCGGTAGCGGAGGGAGGCGTCGGGCGCCAGTCTGAAGGCGATGCTGAGGCCGTGTCCTCAATCGACAACCACTGTCCCATCGAGGGTAGCTGGTGGTGCGACTGCAGTGTGTTGAGAATTGTGCCGGTGGTCAATGCGCCGACAGCGCCGGCATCTTGCATGATGCTCTGCACGCGTGACGCGCCGGACTTCACGCGAAATGCATCGGGAGGCGGCACCGGCACGGCAATTAAGCCCGCGTAGAGCGCTGCCCAGAAGGCCTGCACAAACTCAAGTCCAGGGGGATAGATCAGGAGCAGCCGCTCTCCCGGAGCCATTCGGGATTGCAGATATCCGGCGATCGCGCGAACCCGTAGGTCGAGCTCGCCATAGGTAAGGACGGCCTCGCTGCTGCCGCCGTCACGGAGAAACACATAAGCCGGCCGGTCGGGCTGATGCTCAGCCCGCCAACGCAGCACATCGCACAACGTGTCGCCGGGTGGAATGCTTACCGGTGGATGTCTGACCACAAAATGCTCAACCCCAGTGGGACCGAGAGGCGTGCGGAAAAGACAGGTCATAGACCCATCATGATGTAACCACAAAAAATCCGGTCACACCACTGTCCCCGGCCCGTCTCGCGGCACGTGGTCAGTCTACGGTGGAATGAATGCATTACAAAACGGAATCACCTTTTCCCCACTTGTTCCCCACTTGCGGGATTTCCCTCACGGCGGAAGAAAGTCTGGCTCAAGCATATGATTTCATTTGAATCTCGTAACCGTCCACGGTAAGCTGCACGTCTTTGCCTGACCTTGCGCGGAGAGGTGCGAGAGCGGCCGAATCGGACGGTCTCGAAAACCGTTGTCCTGAAAGGGACCGTGGGTTCGAATCCCACCCTCTCCGCCACGCAGGGGCGCTTGACCTGCATCCTCCCCTTCCAGCAAAAGCCCCTCGTCTACTCCGTGCTCATCTGACTTCGCGTAGGCTTCGATGCCTTACCCTTCGCGGTGACGCACTTTCCAACAGGCCGGGGCCTTCCCCCGCCTCTGGTGGACTATTCGCCTCCTCAGATCCAGGATAGTCTCTGGTCCACACAGGAGGGCCGCATGTTCGAACAAACCGAAGCCGCGCTGGTGATGACGCTGTTGGCCTTGGGTGGGATCGCACTGATGGCGGATGAACAACTCGGATCGACCTGTCTGCAGATGGTGAAATGGATGCGCCGACGGGGAAAGCACTAACCGGCTCGTTTCTTCAACTCCTTCCGTAATTCGACCATAGCCAAGGTATCACGCTCACAATAGCGCAGGAGCGCCTCCTCAATTCTCGCCTTTTCGATCCAGTCACTGACTGCGAAAATCATGCGGCTGTATTCACACGCCGCCACCCCCCCGTCGCGAATGATCAGATCGTCATAACTCAAGGCAGGCACCACCGCCGGTAAGACGGCCTTGATCGAGTAGCTCCCCCCGAAGGCCGGATGGTAGTAGTGGTCGCGGATAATCACGTGGAGATCCCACAGTCTGCCCACAATTCGCTTCAGATCCTTTCGCAACGAAGGAAAGTCCTCCGCCAGCCGCTCGATTACAGACCGTTCGTAACTCGAGTAGACGCAGATGCTGCCCTCCCGACCCAACGACTCCAACAACGTCACCGCCAATTGTTCGCGTGGATCCCGTTCGTCCCGGCACAGAAACTCGGCATGCGCCAGCGTGCCGTCCAGATGTTCGATGTGGTTGGACCATTGGGTCGGGATCACCTGATACGGCCTGGTATCCGTATACTTCGGCACCGCGGGCATGAAGGTCTCAAAATCCAAATGGTGCACGGGATAGACGATGGTCTCCAACGCCGACCGCAGGCCTGCTCCCACCCATTCGCGGTTATCCTTCACCCGCCGTTGCACCGGCGTCAGCACCACCTGATCGGGGATGTCATCGATGGTCTCCACCCCCAACTCGCGAAGCTGGATGACCGTCTTACTGCTCCCGGGCAAATGGTAAATCCAGCGGGCCGGCTTTTCCCGCGTACAGTGATCCCAGAACGGGCATTCATAGGGACTGTGGCAATGCTCATCCGGAGGGATGGCAGGCGCCGACAAGTCTTCCAACATCGCCTGCATCGCCCCGAGCCGCGTCTCGACTTCCGGCAACCGAGGCCGCACGGTGTCGGTCAGCGAACGCAGGGTGAACAGTTGGTCGAGGTCTACATGCCGACCGTCGTACACATACTGCGTATTGACGTGCATCAGACAGATCTCCGCTAACACCAGGCCGCTTCCCTCCAGCACGAAGCTCTGAATGGTCAGATCGTCGACATGGGTCGCCTTCACCTTGGTGGAAGACTTCACCTCCACGAGGCGCCAAGTCGGCAGCCCCAGCTCATTGAGCCCGACACGTTGCAGGACGTCCACACGGACCAGGACCTGGTTGAATTGAAACGCCCCTTCGAAGATCGCCAGGACCATCGGATCCTTCAGCAGCTCGGCCGTTTGCGCCAAGGCTTCCTGAGATTGCCGATACCCGGCCGTGACAAGCCGTCCGCCGGGGAACCGTCGGCGCGCCAGTTCACCCAGATCCGTGCCCATATCCAGAATCGCCTGTGTGGCGGCATCCGGCTTGGTGGCCAATCCTGGCGCATGGATCTCCAGGTACAGACGCTTATGACATTGCAGACCCGACAGATAGCGCAATTTGGATAAGCGATAGGAGGAACGCGCGGCAGGCTCAGGTGAGATCAACATAGACTCTTGCAGGCTACCGAAGCGCGATGTGAGTTGTCCAGCCCCGTCCGGCAAGGCGCATGCTCCACGAAGCAAACCTGGTTCTGTTAGGATGACGCCGCATGGCACAGGGCATCGCACAGATCAGACGCTCCGTTCTCACGCTCGCGCTTCCCGTCACCGTCAGCAGCCTGCTGCAACGGGCTGAAGGCATCGTCGCCGTCTTTCTGGTCGGGGGATTAGGGGCCGTCCCGATTGCCGCCGTCGGCCTCGGGCAGTTGCTGGCCTTCATCGCCACCACGCTGGTTTCCGGCCTCTCGGTCGGATCCAACGTCGTCATGGCGCAATTATGGGGCGCCCGCCGGTATGATGATGCTGGCCAGGCCGCGCGCCATTTTCTCGGACTGTCGCTATTGATCTCGCTTGGCCTCCTCACGTTCGGCCTGCTTGCAAATCGGCTTGCGATGGAATTGCTTGGGGCACACGCAGACGTCATCCGTCTCGCGCTGCCCTACTCCAACCTGATCTTCCTGCTCATTCCCTTCACGATCACGCTACAGGTCCTCTCCTCGATCCTGCAAGGCACGGGTGACACAAAAACACCGATGTATGCCATGATCGTCGTGAATCTGCTCCATATCGTCATCGCCTTTCCCCTCATCTATGGCCGATGGGGGTTGCCGGAACTGGGCGTCAACGGCGCAGCGATCGCGGTCGGCATTGCAGAAGCGACCGGATGTGTCTACCTCCTCTCCCATTGCCGTGGGATGCTCCGCCCCTTCCATCGACTCCGGTTCGATTTGATTCACACGATCTGGCGCGTGGGCGCCCCGGTCTCTGGTGAGCGCATCGTGCAGCAAGCCGGGATCCTGCTGTACACCAAGATCGTGTTGATCTACGGGACGGTATCGTACGCGGCTCACCAGGTCGGGCTATCGATTGAGTCCCTGTCGTTCCTACCGGGCTACGGCTTTGCGATCGCCGCCGCCACCATGGTGGGACAGAGTATCGGAGCGGGGAAATACACCAGGGCAAAACTGGAGCACTGGGAAGCAAATCGGTTGGCGGCGTACATGATGTCGGTGATGGGAGTGATCTTCTTCTTTTTCCCCTATGCCCTCCTGCGCGCCTTCACCAGCGACGAAGCGGTCATCGACCTGGGTACCCTCTTTTTGAAAATCGTGGCGCTGTTGCAGATCCCACTCGCGCTCACCATGGTGGTGGCCGGATCACTGCGCGGAGCGGGCGACACCCGGTTCATCATGGTCGCCACGATGATCGGCATGTGGGGCGTGCGTATCCCCATCGCCGTGGTAGTCGGCTATTGGTTGAACATGGGAGTGTTCTACGTGTGGCTGGCCATGATCGCCGACTGGACGTTGCGTATGGCGTTGATGCTCTGGCGGTATCGCTCGGAGCGGTGGAGAAGCATCCGGGTGCTTCGTTCGTCACCCACCTGAGGCACTCAACCCTTTCCGTCGATCGCACATTCCGGCGGTCGGACGGCCGGCCGCGTATCTTTGCCCGATCCGGCGCGCACCTCGATGCGTCCCACGCCCTTCACATTGGCACAGAGATCGCCGAGCCCCGGCGTCACCAAGCGGTAGGGGCCGCCCTTGCCGTCCGGTAGAGGCTGCCCGTCAAGCTCGTACAGCAACAGCCCGAAGTCCTGGGCCTGTTGTAATGTGAGGGTGGCGGCATATTTCCCATCGAGGGAGTGAAAGGTCACATGGTCGGCGTCCACCGCAAGCGCCGGAATCTCCAACAGGCCCTTCACGCGGATGGCACGGCCCCGCATAGACGGCATCAACACGCTGATATCATCCACCCGCTGCTCCTGCGACAATTGCTGCAGGGCCGTCCTCGTCAATGAGACCGGCTGAACGACGGCGCCGTCGATGCGGACAACGCCAGGACCCGACAGTTCCTTTTCGGTAATCGTTTTCACCATCGCAGTCAGCGCTTCATTGACCGGCGTAGGAATCCCCAATTCGCCTCCAACACGCACGATATAGCCGTTCAGGTAGTCGATCTCCGTCGGGCGCTTGGCTTTCCAATCGTCGTACATCGAGGTGTGGATGTCGCGCAACTCTTGCGTCCATTTCACGACCTTTTCGGCCATGTCGAGCGCCAACGGCACTTTTACCGCCGCAGACACCGCTGCGACTTCACCGACAATCTGCCGGATCACGCCGGCCATTTCCGGATGATCGAGCGCCTTCGCCACCTTGTCGTCGATCACCACCGTGAGTGGATTAAAGACGCAATTCCAGCACATCTTCTCCCATTTGCTCCTGCGGATATCCTCACTGAGTTGGCAGGAAATCCCCGCCTGCTTGAAGATCTCGGCGATCTGCGAGACCCGCTCGCTCGTATGCCCCATCAGTTCTCCGATCGCCACCCCACCGCGCTTATAGTGTTCAATGACCCCGGGCTCGACGATCTTCGAATAGATGAAGGCCACCCCGCCGACCACACAGTCTCGCTGCACGCGGGCAATGATTCGATCTTCGGTATCGATGCCGTTTTGCAGCGTGAGGATCACCGTGCGATCGGTCAGCACCGGTTCCAACTGCGTCATGACCTCGTCGAGGTCATAGGCCTTCACCGCAAGAATAATGAGATCGGGGGTGGTCAGTTGCCGAGGATCGGATGCGGCCGGCGGATGGACGGTGAAATTTCCCTTGGCACTCTTGATCGTCAGGCCGTTGCGCTTCACGGCCTCCAACGTGCGGGGCCGGAGGAGGAATGAGACATTGGGATTGTTCCTGGCAAGATGCGCTCCAAAAAATCCGCCGACTGAACCGGCCCCGACCACCATGATTTGCTTCATCAGATGCCTCACTCATTGCGTTCAAAAGACGCGTACTATAGCAGGCTGTCTCTGAGAGCCGCCAGCATCGGCCTCATTTCCCCGCACCGTCACAATCTGCTAGCATGCCGTCTCACGACACAACCGCAACAAGCGGCACCACCGACGACGATGGGAACCGGCTCCACACTTCAACTGATCCGATCCACACTGGCCGCGGCCCGGTCCGTCACCGTCCTGACTGGGGCGGGAATCTCCGCCGACAGCGGCGTGCCGACGTTTCGCGGCGCCGACGGGCTCTGGCGGCAATACCGTGCGGAAGATCTCGCCACGCCGGAAGCCTTTGAGCGCGACCCCCGGCTGGTGTGGGAATGGTACAACTGGCGCCGGGAACTCATCGCGACCAAACGACCGAATCCCGCGCACGACGCGGTGGCCTCAATGGAGCGGCGATTCGAACACTTCTGGCTCATTACGCAGAATGTAGACGGATTGCACCGCGACGCAGGCTCGCGGCGGCTATCCGAGATTCACGGCAACATCTGGAAGGTCCGCTGCACTGATTGTCGCTGTATCGTTGAAAATCGGGATGTACCCATCGCGATTCTTCCCCTCTGCCAATCCTGTGGCGGATTGCTTCGCCCGCACATTGTCTGGTTCGGGGAATCACTGGCAGCAGAAGATTTGGAAAAGAGCGCCGCCGCACTGCAGAGCAGCGATGTCTGCTTGATCGTCGGTACGTCGGGGCTGGTCTATCCGGCCGCGGGATTCGGCGCCATCGCCAAGCAGGCGGGCGCGTGTATCGTGGAGATCAATATCGACTCGACGCCGCGCTCGAATCTGGCGGACGCCACGCTGCAGGGACGCGCGCGAGACCTCGTGCCACTGTTACTGGAGGCGTGACAACAGCGGCAGAAGTTCATCGAGGGTCGCAATCGTCGTTCCACTCGATCCCCCGGACGGCAGACCTCTCGCCAGCAATACCCCCGTCAGTCCGACTGCGACTGCACCCTTCACATCATCACGCTCGCTATCGCCGACATGCAGCGCATCTTCCGGGTCGACGGCATGCTTCTCCAACGCCTGCTCGAAAATTCGCGCAGACGGCTTCGCAGCATGAGCCAAACTGGAAATCGTGATCGTATCGAAGAAGTCGGCGATCCCGAGTCCTCGCAGCACGGGAAATAGCCGCGAGTCGAAATTGGAAATGATCCCCAACTCGTATCCCTGATCTTTGAGCGCCGTCAGCACGCCCAGCGTCTCGGGAAACAGGCGCCAGGACTCCGCTTGCGCAAACCGTGCAAACACCTCCTCGAAAAATTCATCGAACCCTTCGAACATGCCCACGCGGTAAAAGACATTGTGGACGATGTCGAACCACCATAAGCGCTCCGATTGTTTGATCGCGCTGGGTTCCGTTGCAGCAAACACCGGCGGCGGCGCATCGCGAAACGAGCGGGCAAATGCCGCTTTGATCGCAGCCAATGAGTCCGGCGTCGTGCGGAATCCATGGCGCTCCGCATGCTGGAGATAAATCTCCGCCACGGACCCTTGAATGTGAAACAGGGTATCGGCCGCGTCGAAGAAGACCACCTGGATCCGGCTCCGGCTCATCGTGCTGACTCACTCCTCATGATCAGATCTCCTGGACAGTCACTCATCGACCGGCCGGGTGGTGGATTGTATCAGGATACGTAAAACCTCCGCCAGCGGCGTTCTCGCCGGACATGGCCTCCTCCCCCCAGTCGGTTTCGGCCTTTTCTTTGACAGTTCCCAGACCCTTTGTTAGCTTCGCCTGGGTGGGTACAGCGAGGGGGTTCTGATGGGTTCCACGATCTTCGTCATCGACAGCAGCCCGGCGGTACAACGCATGGTAGAGCAACTCTCCGCCCCTGAGGGACATCGGGTGTTAGGATTTCAAGACGGTCCCGCCGCTCTCGACGCCGCCCGGACGCAAAACCCCGCATTGATCATTGCCGATTACCACCTTGCGAACATGACCTTCTCCGGCTTCTGCAAGGAAGTCGGACGGCAGGATCATCTGGCGGAGACGCTGATTGTCTCCATGGTGGATGCCGCCGACCGCCTAGACGAAAGCAAATTGCGCTCGCTCGGTGTCCACACTTTCCTCACGAAACCGCTTCAACGCGAACAGCTCCTGGACACCATTCAGACCATCCTCAGCAAGCCTGAAGGATCGCGCGGCCAGAAACCGGCCAAGGCACGTACCTGGCCCCCGGCCACCACAGGAGCCGACGACGAGGAAGAGCAGGAATCGCCGAAAAACGCCGTCGCCGCCCAGGCTCCCCGCCAGGTGAGGGAGAAGGAGCACGCCCCTATGTCCTCAGCAGCATCCGCAGGCAAACCGACAGGCGAAGACCTGATGAGGGGTCTGGTTGAGCATCTCCTCCAATCGACGGCCGTCAAAGCCGACCGCGCCATCACCGAGCTCTTGCCCGCCGCGGTCGCCAAGGAGGTCGCAGGGCAATTAGGGGCTGCCCTCGGCAAGGCCGTACAGGCTGAAGTGAGCAAACAGGTTGCGGAGGCGTTCGCCCCGGAACGGATGCAGCATAGCCTCCGGCCAATGGTTCAGGAAGAAGTGGCTCGCCAGAGCCAGTCGCACCGTGCCGGCATTGAGACGACCGTCCGGCAGACAGTGACCGAACTAGCGCCGGCCCTCGTCGAACAGTCGGCCCAGACATTACTCGGTGCGCTGACGGACGCCAGCGTGAAGCAACACCTGCCGCAAGCCCTGCACAGCCAACGCGACTTGATCACGGACTTACTGAAAAAAGAAGTCGAGCACGCGGCTGCGACCTGTGCACGACAGGCGGCCGATGAGATTGTGCGGGAAATGGCACAAGACCCGATCCTGCAGGCTGTGCAACGGATCGTTCCAGACGTGGCGGAAACTCAGATACGGGCCGAGATCACACGGTTGAGCTCACCCGACTAACGCCTCGCTGCGTTACCCTCGCTTGACCTTCTTGGCCGCCGCACGACGGGCCTTGGCCAATCCCTTCACGCGAGCAATGTTCTTGCGGTGTTTCTTGCGAACTTTCCGATCCTTCTCACGTCCCCTCGGCATAGTCTCTCCTTACTAACGATACATCGGCTTGCGGGCCGGCGAGCTCTCTCGACATCGGCTGAACCGCCGGATGTATATCACAGGGCTTCACTCCGCTACAACCTTTTGCACCGCCACTGATGCGCCGTCGTTGTCTTGAGAGCCCCGGCAGCACATGGTAAGATGCGCCCGCGCCGCCACGTGCGCCTCTTATGTCCACCCCACAACTCGATAAAACCTACAGCCCGCACGACGTCGAAAACCGCTGGTACCAGCGCTGGATCGATGGCGGCCTGTTTCACGCCGATCCGGCTCATACAGGTCAGCCCTATTCCATGGTGATCCCTCCCCCGAACGTCACGGGGTCGCTGCACGTGGGCCACGCCTTGAACAACACCTTGCAAGACATCTTGAGCCGCTGGCGGCGCATGCAAGGGCGCAATGTGCTCTGGATGCCCGGGACGGACCACGCCGGCATCGCGACGCAAAATGTGGTGGAGCGGCAACTGCAGGCCGAAGGCACGTCGCGGGAAACACTCGGGCGAGAAGCATTCCTAAGGCGCGTATGGAAGTGGAAAGAACAATCCGGCGGGACGATCATCGGCCAACTCAAGAAGCTTGGAGCCTCCTGCGATTGGGAGCGGGAACGGTTTACAATGGACCCCGGTCTGTCCGAAGCGGTCCGTGAGGTCTTCGTTCGCTTGCATCAGGACGAACTGCTGTATCGCGGCGAGCGCTTGATCAACTGGTGCCCGCGCTGTCTGACCGCCTTGTCGGATATCGAAGTCGAACACGAAGAGACGACGGGAAAGCTCTACACGATCCGCTATCGCCTGGCGGACGATCCGACACAGTGTCTTCTGGTGGCGACCACACGCCCGGAAACCCTGTTCGGCGACACGGCGGTGGCCGTGCACCCGGAAGACGACCGTTTCCGCCACTTGATCGGCAAGCACGTCCGATTACCATTGACGGACCGCGCAATCCGCATCGTGGGCGATTCGATCCTGGTCGATCGGGAATTCGGCACCGGCGCCGTCAAGATTACGCCCGCCCATGACTTTAACGACTTTGAAGCAGGCGAGCGACACGCGCTGAAACGGATCAAGATCCTCGATCTCCATGCGCACCTCCGATTGGCCGATTCCCTGGCCGATGCGGCCGTTGCGGAAGCGGTCGAGAATCTTCCTGTCGCGAAGGCTCGCCCGAAGATCGAACAACTCCTCACCGATCAGGGATTCCTGGAAAAATCCGAGCCCCACAAGATGGCGCTCGGCAAATGTTATCGCTGCAAGACGGTGGTTGAACCGTTCTTGTCAGACCAGTGGTTCGTCAAGATCAAGCCGCTGGCCGAACCGGCGATCCAGGTCGTCGAAGACGGGCGCGTGCGAATCATTCCCGAGGCCTGGAAGAACAACTATCTCGGCTGGATGCGGGACATCAAAGACTGGTGCGTCTCGCGGCAGATTTGGTGGGGTCATCAAATTCCTGCCTGGTACTGCGAAACCTGCTACGGCACGCCCTTCTTGCGGCGCAGTTCGGATGGAGCGCCATTGATTCCCTCGGATGCCGTCGCCATCGTGGCGAAAACGATGCCGGACGCCTGTCCGCACGGCCACCGCGACGCCCTGGTCCAGGACCCCGATGTCCTGGATACCTGGTTCTCTTCCGCGCTCTGGCCCTTCTCCACCCTGGGATGGCCCAAGCAAACGCCGGAGTTGAAGGCTTATTATCCGACCTCCACCCTGGTCACCGGGCTCGACATTCTCTTCTTCTGGGTCGCGCGCATGATCATGATGGGCCTGAAGTTCATGGGCGATGTGCCGTTCCGCGACGTGTACATCCATGCGCTGGTTCGCGATGCCGAAGGCCAGAAGATGAGTAAGTCGAAAGGCAACGTGATCGATCCGTTGCATGTGATGGAGCAATACGGCACGGACGCGCTCCGCTTCACCCTGGCGGCCATGGCCTCCCCCGGGCGGGACGTGAAACTAGCCGAGGAGCGGATCGAAGGCTACCGGAACTTCACGAACAAAATCTGGAACGCGGCCCGTTTCCTCCTGATGCATTTGGACGGCGAACGCGTCGACGTCCCGCCCGCACAACGATCGTTTCCTGACCGCTGGATTCTGAGCCGCCTAAATACCGCCATCAGCACGGTCACTCAGGAGTTGGAGCAGTACCGGTTCGACCGGGCTTCCAGTGCGGTCTATCAATTCATCTGGCACGAGTACTGCGACAAGTACATCGAGATGGTGAAGCCTGCGCTCAAGGATGCGACCTCCGAACAGGCGAAGAGTACGCGGCAAACATTGGCCGAGACGTACGAAACCATGATGCGATTGCTGCATCCGTTCATGCCGTTCATCACGGAAGAAATCTGGCAAACGTTGCCGCATGCAGGCGCCAGCATCGTCCGGAGCCCTTTTCCGACCACCAGAACGGATTGGGAGTCACAGGAAGTCGAGCAGGAATTCGCGCTGCTGGAAGAATGTCGCGCTCTGATGAACCAGGCGCGTGCGATCCTCGGGTATCCCGCAGGCAAGAAACTCCATTTCAGGGCGCACGGGAAAACGAGTAAAGTTGGCTCAGCTCTTAGGAAGCATAAATTTTTGATCGAGTACATGGAGAACGTTGAAGACCTTTGGATTGCAGATACTTTTGAAGGCAGTAATCCCGGCGGCCTTTTGGTCCTGACTGGCAACTCAGTCCAAGTGCGAACATCCATGGAGGACGCGGACCTTCAGAAGGCCAAAGACAATGTCATCAAGCAGAACATGCTGCTTCAAAAAGAAGTGGCACGGACGCAGCAGAAGCTCAGCAATCCAGATTTTGTCGCCAAGGCACCGCCCGATGTCCTGAGCGAACACCACGAACGTCTCAAACGCGAATCCCAAATAATTCAACTCTTCCAGGAAGCGCTCGGCCATATAGAGGTTCACACCTGGGACCGTAAACGTCATGAGCGCTCCTAGTCTCCAGACCATTCGGAGCGCCGTGCAACTGGCGCTAGATGAAGATCTCGCCTCCGGCGACGCCACCACCAGCGCG
This sequence comes from Nitrospira sp. CR1.2, assembly GCA_014055495.1. Lineage (GTDB taxonomy): Bacteria > Nitrospirota > Nitrospiria > Nitrospirales > Nitrospiraceae > Nitrospira_A. The sequence goes on along the minus strand of WIAG01000026.1, from coordinate 4,383 downwards.
TTGTTTCCAACTGCGCTTCAGGCCACGGCCACCATTGTCGCCCATCAGCCGATGACCGTCGCAGGAGTCGCCGTTGCCCGCGAAGTGTTCCTGGCAGTGGATCCCTCCGTGCGCATCACCACGACCGTGAAAGACGGAGACGCTGTGAAACCGGAGACCCCGGTGCTCGCGGTGCATGGTGATGTGCGCTCACTGCTGATGGCCGAACGGGTTGCCGTCAATTTTCTCCAGCAACTTTCAGGCATCGCCACCCTCACGACGCGGTTCTGCGCCGCGGTTCATGGCTCTCCGACCAGGATTCTCGATACACGCAAGACCACACCGGGGTTACGAGCCCTCGAAAAATGGGCGGTACAGCTGGGAGGTGGAAAGAACCATCGGTTCTCGCTCAGTGACGGCGTGCTCATCAAGGACAACCACCTTGCGGTCCTGCGCTCGACGGGCGTTGATGTGGCCGGAGCCTGCCGCCTGGCGCGCGCCGGCGCTCCCCATGGTTTGCGCATCGAAGTGGAAGCGAAAACCTTGCAGGAAGTGAAAGAAGCATTGGCCGGCAAGGCCGACATCATCCTGCTCGACAATATGTCCCCCGCCCTGGTGCGGCAGGCCGTCGCGCTCATCAAACAACGCGCCCTGGTGGAAGTCTCCGGCGGGATGACCCTGCAGACGGTCGCTGCCATGGCCCAGGCCGGCGCGGATTTTATTTCAGTCGGCGCGCTGACCCACTCGGCCCCCGCAGCCAACCTCAGCATGGACCTCTCCGCCTCTCGGGGGCGTCGTGCCCGGAACCGCTGACCATTCACCATTCACCGATCACTTGGACATCGACCGCCTCAGAGCGTCCCTGCGCACGCGCGCGTTCGGCCGGGTTCTGCGATACACTCCCTCCACGACCTCCACCAACGCGGATGCGCTGCTGGCCCTGCAACAGCCGAGTGCCACACCGATTCCTCACGGGTCGGTGTTCCTCACCGACCGTCAAACCGCGGGCCGAGGGCGGCGGGGTCGAACCTGGCACTCGCCTCCTCAAGGCAATATCTATACATCCGTGGTGCTGCTCCCCGCGCCGGGAGTCACCCGTGTCGGTCCCTGGTTGTCATGGATTCCCCTGTTCGCGGCATTGGCCACCACGGATGCACTCGCCGCCGCGACCGGACTACCCATTGCCGTCAAATGGCCGAACGACCTATTGATCGACACAAAAAAAATCGGCGGCATCTTGTGCGAACAAACCACCAGACCCGATAAGACGATCGCCATCGTCATCGGCATAGGATTGAACATCAACGCTCCGCTCGACGGTTTTCCAGAGGAGCTCCAAGCCGCTACCACCACCCTCGCGGCAGAAGGCGGTCGCCCCGTGGACCGTGTCACTCTCCTGGCAGAGTTGTTCCTCCGGCTTGAGCAACGCCTGGACCGTCTCCTCACCGATGGGCCGACCGGGATGATCGACGAATTCACGCAACGATGCTCGACCCTCGGCAAAACCGTCCGCGTCAGCCTTGAGCAGGGGCGCATCGTCGAAGGCCTTGCCGAATCCATTGGTCCCGACGGTTGCCTGAGGCTCCGTGTCATTTCCGACAACGCTCAACCGCCCACCTCGTCGTTGCTGGAGGTCAGGAGCGCGGAAGTCGTCCACCTGCGGGGGTGAAATCCGTCTCCCGCTTGGGGTAGAGTGACCTCACCATGTTATTTGCCATCGACATCGGGAATACCAACGTGGTGTGCGGCCTGTTCGAAGGGTCCACCCTGCGGGCGCACTGGCGCTTGGCCACCGAATCGCGGCGAACCGACAATGAATACGGCATTCTGCTGCTCAACCTGCTTCAAAATGCGGGATTCGCACCCGGGCAGATCACCGGCTGCATCCTGTCCAGTGTCGTACCCGCGCTGACCGCGACGTTCGATTCGCTGCTTCAGGCCTACTTTCACCATATCCCCGTCATTGTCGGCCCTGACACCGATTCCGGCTTGACGCTCCGTTATGCCAATCCCAAAGAAATCGGAAGCGACCGGATCGTCAACGCGGCCGCCGCCTATGCGCGATACCGCTCCGATCTGATCATCGTCGACTTCGGTACCGCCACCACATTCTGCGCCGTCACCGGCTCGGGTGAATATCTCGGTGGTGTGATCGCGCCCGGCTTGGGAATTTCTGCCGATGCGCTGTTTTCCCGCACCGCCAAACTGCCCAAGGTCGAAATCATCCGTCCGAAAACCGTCATCGGGACCGACACAATCGGGGGCATTCAAAGCGGGTTGCTGTTCGGCTATGTCGGACTCGTGGACGGCATTGTGCACCGGATGGAGCGCGAACTCGGTCGGCGGTCCACGGTCATCGCCACAGGCGGCCTAGCCACGGTCATCGCCAAAGAAGCCGAAACGATCCAAGAGGTGCTCCCCTTCCTGACACTCGAAGGCTTGGAGTTGTTGTACCGCCGCAATCGCCTCGCATAGGGCCGGCTCTCCGCGGCCGCCGCTGCAGCCCCCGATCAAGCCCGTAGGGACCTGAAAAAGCGATGTTTTCTTTTTATTCCCCGTTGACTTCCCCTCACATATGGCTATCTCACTCCCCAGCAAAGGTGTAATCAATGTCTGAAGACGACAAGAACATTCACAGTATCGACAACTTAGACGATTCCGGCGAGGCGGCGGCAGGCACGAGTGACGGCTCGAGCGAACTGCAAGAGGCGCTGAACGCCAAGACCGACGAATGCAACGCCGCCAACGAAAAATACCTGCGACTGGCGGCAGAGTTCGACAACTACAAGCGACTCGCCCAGCGGGATCAACGGGAACAGATCAAGTTCGGCAACGAACAGATTCTCAAGGAACTGCTCCCGGTAGTGGATAATCTTGAGCGGGCCATCAAGTCCGCCAAGGGAGCGGGAACTGTCGACGCCCTGACGGAGGGAGTGGAACTCACACTCAAACAGTTGGTCGGCGCGCTGACGAAATTCGGCGTCAAAGCCGTCGACAGCGTCGGACAGGCCTTCGACCCGGCGACACAACAGGCAGTCGCGCAGGTTCCGTCGAATACTGTCCCTGAGAATCATGTCGTGGAAGAGTACCAAAAGGGCTATCTCCTCCAAGACCGCATCCTCCGGGCCGCCATGGTGACCGTCTCCACCGGCGCGGCGAATTAACGCCAGCCGCGAAAAGACCACGCGAGTTTCACGCGAGCAGCTGACACAATCGTTCACGTATTGATATTCTTTTGCGAAGGAGCCAACCCATGGGCAAAGTCATCGGAATCGACCTCGGCACGACAAACTCCTGCGTTGCCATTATGAGCGGTGGAGACCCGGTCGTCATCGCCAATGCCGAAGGCAGTCGCACCACCCCTTCTGTGGTGGGGATCACGGACAAGAGCGAGCGCTTGGTTGGGCAAATTGCCAAGCGGCAGGCCATCACGAATCCCGAGAATACCATCTTCTCCGTGAAGCGCTTGATGGGACGGAAATTCAGGAGCAAAGAAGTGCAGGAAGCCATGAAGCGGCTTCCGTACAAAGTGGTGGAAGCCGACAACGGTGACGCACATGTGGAACTGCGCGGCAAGCGTTACAGCCCGCCGGAAGTCTCGGCGATGATTCTGCAGAAGATGCGGCAGACCGCAGAGGACTATCTCGGTGAAAAAGTCACTGAGGCCGTCATCACCGTACCGGCCTATTTCGACGACAGTCAGCGCCAGGCTACCAAAGACGCCGGACAGATCGCCGGATTGAACGTGTTACGCATCATCAATGAACCGACGGCGGCTTCACTGGCCTACGGCCTCGACAAGAAAAAGGACGAGCGCATCGCGGTCTATGACCTCGGAGGCGGTACCTTCGACGTGTCCGTCCTTGAAATCGGCGACGGCGTGTTCGAAGTCAAGTCTACAAACGGCGACACCTACCTCGGCGGCGACGACTTCGATGAACGTGTCATGGATTGGCTGGTGGAGGAGTTCAAGAAAGATCAAGGCATCGACCTGCGCAAGGACCGCATGGCCTTGCAGCGCCTGAAGGAAGCGGCGGAGCGGGCCAAGATTGAACTCTCGTCCTCTCAGGAAAGCGAAATCAACCTGCCGTTCATCACGGCCGACGCCAGCGGACCGAAGCACTTGGTCACGAAGCTGACCCGTGCCAAGTTGGAACAGTTGGTAGGCGACCTCATCCAGAAAACCATTGAGCCTTGCCGGAAGGCCTTAGCGGATGCCGGTGTCAGCGCCAAGGATATTCAGGAAGTGGTGCTGGTGGGCGGCATGACCCGGATGCCGAAAGTCATCCAGGTCGTCAAAGAATTCTTCGGCAAGGAACCGCATCGCGGCGTGAACCCCGACGAAGTCGTCGCCATCGGCGCCGGCGTCCAGGGCGGCGTCCTCAAGGGAGAAGTCAAGGACGT
>WIAG01000103.1 GCA_014055495.1 Nitrospira sp. CR1.2 | reverse complement strand
CACTTCCGCTGGCGACCGGCTTCGACGTCGCCCTGCTGTCCAACGTGCTCCATGATTTTGACGAGAAGGACAACCTCCGGCTGCTGCGCCGGGTGCAGAAGGCCCTGCGGCCGGGCGGGAAGCTGTTTATCGTGGAGTATTTTCTCAACCCCAGCGGAACCCGTCCGGCAGAAGCCGCGATCTTTTCACTCCTGATGTACGCCTTTACCGACACGGGGCGCTGCTATGCGTGGAAGGATGTCGAGGAGTGGTTGACGACCGCCGGTTTCTCCCGCTGTCGTCGACACAGGGTCACGTCCACGATCGGGACGCTGGAAGCCGCGAAACGGTAATCAGCAGGGCAATTCGGATTTTTGATCGAAGGGGTCAAGGCGCCCGTGGTAGGTTTCCAGGTGTCGGCGAACAGGGATCAGCAGACGAGGGGGGATTCGGGTACAGACCTCGCGATCGAACGACACCATGCGTTGATACCGTTTGACGCCAAGTGCCGCCTCAGCCAAGGCCCAATAGAGATTCTCCACCCAACGCACGGTGACGACCTGCCCCAGATAGTGGTGCAGCACCTGCGGTGCGCGAACCGCTCCGCGGAATGCATCCTTGATCTCATGAAGCAGCCGGTCTTCCGCCGCGGTGCGTTGATAAATTCCTTCGACCATGTGGTTCAGCGAAATAAAGTCCTGAAGATCGAAGCGAGCATCCACATCCTTGGTCTGCTCCCGATACAGCACCCAATCGCTGGTGAACTGCAGACGCTCGAGGAGAATGAGAAAATCCCGCAAGGCGATTTCCTCCACCGTCTCGCACGCCCGCGACGCTCGCACCTTGACGAAGGTACGGCGATCGTAGCTGTGGCTCGGCAGGTAATGCGTCCCGGAGATTTCCAGCAAACGGCCGGTCGCGTCTCGCTTGGGGAACTGATAGGTCCACACGTCGGGAAACGCGACCCCTGCCGCCCCTAACTCAGCCCGGTACCGCGGCAGCATATAATCAAACAGCGGCCCGCCCTGTTCATACAGCGGGGTGGCGGGGAGCCCCCCCACAGCCAGCGTCAGTCGGGCGAAGGGCATACGCGTGTACCCATCCGGCTCGAGCACAAAATTGAATCCCCCCCATGGCCCCACATCGAGCAATGTCTCATAGCCCTGGTCAGCCAGCCATGCTTCTGTTTCTAATGCAAGGGCCCGCCAGAGCCGGATGAGCATGCCGACATGCACGTGCCGGTTGCGAAACAGAGGGGGCGCGTTTCGGAAAGGCATGGCTTCGGCACCGGCCAGCCGAGTGCGAAGTTTGAGAGTTTCCCATTCAATGGCCTGTGCCAGAGTCCCTTTCCCAAGGGACACCGCAGAACAGACACTTTCACAGTCGGCACGAATCACGTCCCACAGGTCGGTTCCCCTGGGCAATACGGCGACCGTATCCATCACGTCGTCGATGAACGAGCGGAGGGCTGCCCCAGCGTGAGTGGGGACGAGGCTGGTCACACTGTCCTGAAAGTGCCGAACAGCCCGTAGGGACCGGCGGGCGGCGGCACATTCGACCCCACCAGGCGTGATCGCAGCATCAGCGAGACGACGATCGAGCAGGATTGTCCTCCTTCTGTGCGCGCTGGCAGCTTTCACAGACCGTCTGGAACCACCACAGATCCGCAGGGCTGACGTGGTGCTCTTCCATGGCGGCACCTTCCTCCAGCCAGCGAGTTTCGGAGGAGTCCTCCTCCGTGACAGGGTTCACCCGATGACAGAGTTTGCAGCGCAACCACACCGGGCGACCGAACAAAGCGATCAGGCAATTATTTGGACTCATAGCCACGTCACGTGTCGTCGGGCGGGCACGAGGTATCTCTGGCAATGGCGCTGGCACTTCAAGGATTCCTTGTAGTGCACCTCGCCGGGATGGGGGAACTCGTAAAGCCCGAGAGTTTTGAATAGAAGATTACGAGGTCTGGGAAGAGACGCCGGCCGGAGAAGGCCGTGGACCGGTGTCAGCGCAGATCAGGAAGAGGCAATAAATCCGTGTGTTAATGCATACTTAATCAATTCAGCCGTCGTATGGAGACTCAGTTGCTCCATCAACTGGCTTTTATGAAACTCAACCGTTCGGGTGGAAATCTTGAGCCGAAGTGCGATGTCTTTGGCCGTTCGTCCCTCGGCCAATAACTGCAGCACTTCACGCTGGCGAAAGGTGAGTGTTTTTCTCTGCTTGGCCTGCCCCGCCCCCGAGGTGAGCAGGACATCCAGCAGATCCTTGGCGATTAAGGGTGTAATGTACGTGTGCCCGGCCCACACCGCTCGTATCGCCTGCTCCAATTCATCCACCGCCGAGCGCTTCAGCAGGTACCCCGACGCCCCGGCCTCGAACGCCGATCGAACATAGTCGGCATCGGCATGCATCGTGACGAAAATCACTTTGATCGAGGGATGCGTTTTCTTGAGCTGGGTGGCGGCATCGATACCGTTCAGCAGCGGCATCGAGACGTCAAGAATGACAATATCGGGATGGACTCGACCCACCGCTTCCAGCAGGGCGCGGCCGTCCTCCACCATGCCCACTAACTCACATTGGTCGTCGAGAATGCGGCGGAACCCTTCCAGCACCAGGGAATGATCGTCGGCTAAGAGTACGCGCGGTTTAGACATGTGCGCCACCTGGAAGCGGAACGCAGACTTCGAGATGCGTGCCGCGGCCGGGCGCCGTCGACACGGTCAAGGTGCCTCGGACCAACCGCACCCGCTCCTTCATACTCAACAACCCCAGACGCCCCAGCCCCTGTGAGGCCTGCTGCGAATCGAACCCGACTCCGTTGTCCCGGATCGACAGCGTAATGACCTCTTCGTCGCAAATCAATTCGACTTCCACTTCGGTAGCCTGCGCATGACGGGCCACATTATTCAAGCCTTCTTGCGCAATCCGGTACACGCAGGTCGCCAGATCGGTCGGCACAGGACTGACGGCATCGTGGTGCACATACACGGCCTCCGTCTTGGTACTGGCAGAAAAATCATCCACCAGCCGACGCACCGCTTTCACCAGTCCCAGGTCATCGAGAATGGACGGATGGAACCGGTAGGCCATCTGACGAACATCGTCCGACACCGTGGTCAGACGACGAGTGATCGATCGCACCAGCCCCTCAACTGCGGCCAGATCGCCCGCTTCCCCCTTCTCGATTCGTCGAAGGTCCATGGCCAACATGGCCAGTCGTTGATTGACATCGTCGTGTAAATCACGCGCGATACGGCGGCGCTCCCCTTCCTGAGCCGTCAACAATTGGCCGGCCAGCGCCCGGAGCTCCTCTCGACTATGTTGCAACTTCTCCTGACTCTCCTTCAGCGAAGACTCGCTTTCCCGGAGGAACCGCTCCGTCTCCATCCGTTCACCGATCTCTTCCACGAGCGCTTGGTTGACCAAGGCCAACTCCCGCGTCCGTTCGCCGACACGCACCTCCAGTTCATCGTGGGCGCTGCGCAGCGCCTCCTCGATTTTCCGACGTTGGAATGCGTAGATCACCGGGAACCAGATCGCCGTCAAGCTGAAGAGACGATTGCTCAATCCCATCCAGAACGGCACATTGGGAAAGGTGACGCCCAGAAACACATCCGATAGAGCGAGCACGGAGCAGGTGCTGGCGACAAGAACCGGAGTCGTACGATCCGGAAGCGCCAAGGACAACACGACCAGTCCGCCGTAGAGCACCCCATTACCGATCCCCAGCGGAAGATACAAGTCGAGGGCGTACAGGCCAATGCCCAGAAGAACAATCGCGAGCAGCAACAGTCTGTGGGAGGGCTGTGTCGTCACAAGACGCCCATTATCCTCTCCTGAGTCGGGAGGCTTCAAGCCAACGCCTCACGAGAGACAACGCGAAACGCTTCCCGGGGCACAGCCGCACTACGAGAACCGGGCGGGTAAAGGCGGCGGGTCTGACCGACCAGGCCAGACCCGCCACGGACATGATGTGGGAACAGACACAGGCGGAGATGCAGAAAGGACGGCGAGATCAGTCGGCGATCACGGGTGATCAGGAATTCGCGCAACCATCGAGCGTCCGCTTACGGCATCCTCCAGCGCCTTGACCACCGCCACGGACGATGTCTCACCGGCCTGGACCAGCATCTGATACTGTTGCTGCGCCATGGCAAAAAAGGCCGGCTGCTGTTCGGCCGGGACTCCCATCAACGTGGCCAAGGCCGCAAGATGCTCCCCGCCGCCCTTCGCCATATCTTCGGAGAGGGTATCAAAGGTGCCGGCAACGAACAGATTCGTCTGCTGCCCGGCCATCACCTTGCCGTCGTTGGTGCAACCGGAGGTGCCGAAGCTGATTCCGAATGTCTGGCTGCCGAATGTGCCGTTGGTGGTCGCCATCATGACCTGTGGCGCAATGTTCTTCGGCGTCTTGTAGTCGGCCCAGGCCAGTTTCCCCAATCCGCATCCGGGGCCATTGTCCGGATTCACGGCGAAGGCCGTGCCGCCCTGAAGACCAAACAGTATGCCCGCACATGCGATGAGCCATCGTCCTTTCATGCAATGTCCCTCCTCTTCTTCCCTCTCGCCGCCTCGCGAGGCAGGCTCCATGGTTCTCGGACACAATCATCCCTACCTTAGCCGTCTTTTTCTCACTGTCAATTGAAGTATCCCTTTTCTCCTGAGCGATCCACGATCCCTGCCATACTCACTCGATCGCGAACGAGACCGGCCCCGAGTGAAGAGTTTTCTCTTTCGTAACACGACTCACATCTGGAGATAACGCCGCGCCCCTAGACTGCCCATCTCGTTACCAAGGAGGCCGTCATGTCCTGTGTGCGCTGTGCCGGACTACTGATCAAAGATCACCATCTGGGGCTGGAAGGTGAGCTCTCTATCCTGCGATGCCTGAACTGCGGCGCGGTTCGAGAATCGCGCATGGACCTTCAGCGGACGCGGCCGGTGCGGGCAAAACGCAAGGAGCCGCGCCAGACCAACGGACTGCGTCGTCAGCTGCTGCTCGTGCGATAAGGCAACCGGCCCGTCCCTTTTCCTACCCGATCCTACCGGCGGCCTCGATCCGGATGATATCCGCGCTCACAGCACCCGTCAGGCCACCTGCTTGACAGGCCTGCCCCCATCATGTATCCATTGGATACATGACTCCTGACGCGTTCAAACAGGCCCGATTATCGTTGGGGCTAACTCAGCAAGCCCTGGCCGATCAGCTCAAACGGAAGCGCCTGGCCATCGTGCGGTATGAGTCCGGCGCGCGGCAAATTCCCGGCGTGGTCGAGGTCGCCCTGCAGTCCCTGGGCTCGCTCTCCTTCGTGCCGCTGGTCGGCATCGTCGCGGCCGGCGATCCTATCGAGCCCATCCCCCAGACGGAGCACGTCGAGGTCCCTCGCAGCATGATAGGCAAGGGTGACACGTTTGCCCTTCGCGTCAAAGGGGAGTCCATGCGCGACGACGGTATTCTCCCCGGAGACATCGTGGTCGTGCAGAAGCAAGACACGGCACGGAATGGCCAAACCGTCATTGCACTGCTCAATGGCGAAGCGACCGTCAAAACCTACCGACGCAAAGGCGGCCGAGTGGAACTTCATCCGGCGAACGACACCATGCAGCCGCTGCTCGTCAAAGACGCCGATATCTTTCACATCGAAGGTATCGTGGTGGGCGTCATTCGACATCTTCGGCGATAGGTGGCCCATCAGACATCCTGAGCACAGATCATGGATCGTCAGATCGTCTGTTTTGCCATCCCCTCTCTGGATATCGCGCTTGCACGCCTGGCCGATTCGTCCCTTCACACCAGGCCGTTGGCCATTGCGCCCCTCAACAATCCCCGCACACTGCTGCGAGAGGTCTCGCGCGAGGCTGAACGGGAGGGGGTGCAGGTCGGCATGCCGCTCCACCTCGCACGCCGTCTCTGCCCGTCTTTGCGTGTCCGCCCCCCGGATCCTCATCGCGCGGAGACCGCCGATGCGTCGCTCCGTACCGTCATCCGTCGATACGCGCCGACCTGGGAGCCCGTTCACCCGGGTGCCGTCATGATGGATGTGACCGGCACCACGCGCCTCTTCGGTGCAGCGTGCGACGTGGCGGCCATCGTCCAACAGGCGGTCCTGACCCAGTATCGGCTCGAAGGGGTCGCCGGCGTGGGCAGCAACAAACTGGTCGCGCAGACCGCCGCATCATTGATCGAACCGTCCGAACTCTACGACGTGCGTCAGGGCTCCGAACGCCTGTTCATGTCCCCGCTGTCCGTACACAGCTTGCCCGGCATCCACCGCCCCTGTATGCGGACCGTCTTGAAACGGCTGGATGACCTCAACCTGCACACGCTGGGGGACATTGCGGAAAGTCCCCTGGATGCCCTGGAGCTCGTACTCGGACACGATGCCGGACAACTCTCCCGCTGGGCACAAGGCATCGATCCGACTCCCGTTCTTCTCCCTGTGAATCATCCGTCCATTGATGAAACCCTGTTGTTGGAGCCGGATGAAGTTGACGATGCCCTCCTCTGGAGGCGCCTCGCCGACAGCTTGCAGCGGCTCTGCCGCACGCTCCGTCACCAGCGTCGTGTGTGCCGCGGCCTGTCATTGATCCTTCGCTACAGTGATCATCGTGAGGTCACGACCACCACACGGGTCACCCCGGACACTTGCTGGGAGTTCGATCTCTCCGGTTCGTTGCAGCATCTGTTTCACCACGCCTTCCGGCGTCGGATTCGGCTCCGCCTCATGACGCTCAGTCTGACCGGCCTCGCCGACGTCGCCGAACAAGGCACATTGTTTGACGATCGAGCCCCCGGCAAGCAGCAAGCACGCGACCGGGCGCAGCGGCTTGCCCTCGCACTCGATCGACTCCACGAGCGGTTCGGCGAACGGGCGATCCGTTATGGGAGAAGCCGATAAATGCCCGCCGACGTCGTACCGTTGCACACCCATTCGTCGTACTCGCCCATGTGGGGTGTGCCCACCCTGGAAGCGCTCTGTCAGGCAGCCCGAGCACAAGGCCACGACCGGCTGGCGCTCACCGATACCAACGGACTGTACGGAGCGATTCGCTTTCTTGACGTAGCAAAACAGACGGGGCTCAAACCCATCCTGGGAGCGGAACTGATACAGGACCGGCACCGCGCCGTCTTGTTGGCCAAGAACCCAACCGGGTACGCCAACCTGTGCCGGCTGCTCTCCGCCCGTCACGAGGATGGCGGCTTCGGGCTCATCACGGCCGTCGCGCAGTATCGAGACGGACTGGTGATCCTCTCAGATGACCGATCCGCGCTGACGGAGTGGCGCAAAACATCGGCTGAGGATCTGTATGTGGAACTCACACCCGGTGCGGATCTACACGCGGCGGTCGACTTCAGCCGACATACCGGACTCCCGCCGGTGGCCACGACCCGCGCGGCCATGCGTCACCCGTCGGAATACGAAGCGCATCGCCTCCTGCGCGCCATTGCCCTGAACACTACCCTGTCCCGGCTCCAGGCCGCTCACTGCTGCGCCCCGTCGCACTGGTTCATGCCCCCTTCCGCCATGGAACGACACCTACCACATATGCCCGACGCCCTCGCCAACACCCGCCGTATCGCGGAACACTGTTCGACGGATTGGGCGTTCGACACCACGGTATTTCCCTCCTTCCGTCGCCTCTCCGCTGACGCCGCCTTCGAGACGCTGCGAGCCAACACCTATGAAGGCGCACAGTGGCGCTATGGGACAGTGGCTGAACCGGTCCGGCAGCGGATCGACTACGAATTGGGAATCATTCGAGACAAACAGTACGCCGACTATTTTCTCGTAGTCGAAGAAATCGTCCGTCAATCGCCTCGAACCTGCGGGCGAGGCTCTGCAGCCGCGTCCATCGTCTCCTACTGTCTGGGAATCACCCACGTCGATCCGATTCGACATCACCTGCTGTTCGAGCGATTCCTGAACCCCGGCCGACATGACCCGCCGGATATCGATATCGACTTTCCCTGGGACGAGCGCCCCAAAATTCTCGAATGGGTATTTGCCCGTTATGGGGCGCATCAGGCCGCCATGGTCGCCAATCAGAACACCCTGGCGGCGCGGGCGGCCATGCGGGAAATCGCCAAGGTGTACGGCCTACCGGCGGCTGAAATCGGCAAGGCCCTGGATCTCCTGCACCGCCGAGCCGACTTTGTTGAGGTGACGACCGACTCCACCTTGAAGACATGGGCCGCACAGGTCTGCGCGGCCTTGCGCCTCAACCAGCCGTGGCCGGACATTCTCTTCTGGGC
>WIAG01000102.1 GCA_014055495.1 Nitrospira sp. CR1.2 | reverse complement strand
CGACCGGCCTCGTCCCGCCCCGTCTCCATGGTGCAATCCGGCGAGAATCACCAGCGGAAACTCAAGCCCTTTGGCCTTGTGTATCGTCAACACCCGGACGGCGTCCACCGTATCCTCGGACAGGGCGCTCTCCGCCTCATCAGGTTCCTCTTTGAGCCGTGCCCGCATCAACTCGACGAATCCGTTCAAGGTCAGCGTGGGGCGATCTGCCAGATCCGTAGCCATCTGCCGTACCTTGAACACATTAGCCACAGCCTGTTCCCCATGCAGGGACGCGGCAGCCAATTCCACGAGCGGGAGTTGCTGAAAGATACCGTCCACGGCTTCGGGGAGCGGACAACGCCGCGCCCGCTCATACAATGTGGCCAGGACACCGTACAAGCGTCGAAGCGGTTCGGCATGCGGACTCTTCCAGCCGGCAAGCCGGCCGGTCATGCGGTAATCCAGCGCCTCCAACTCCTCCAATTGCACCAGCACGGCATCGGGAATTCCTCCCAGCGACGACCGCAACACGCCGACCAGCGCAATGCGGTCGTGAGGATTTTCGATGCAACACAGCAGGTTGACCAGGTCGATCACTTCCTGACGACGATAGAAGTGTTTCTCCCCGTCGATGACGTATCGAACGTCATACCGCCGAAGAGCTTCCAAATACGGCTCAGACTGGGTGAGTTTTCGAAACAGGAGCGCCACATGCCCGGGCCGCAACCGAGCATCCGATCCGGTCGCACCAGCGTCTGCCTCGGATCCATGCAACAAGCGGGAGAGTGTACGCCCGATCTGGTCCGCCTCCATGCGTGTGGCCGCGGAAGAATCCACATCGTCGACGTCTTCCGACAGGACCAGCCGAAGCTCCACCCCTGGATCACGCATCTCACTCGATCGATTCGGCTGCACGGTGAGCGGCACATTCGGCGGCTGCACCGAAGGTTCCGCGACCAACAGATTGTTGAACACGCCGTTGACCACCTCTAACACCTGCGCGTGGCTGCGGAAATTCGTCGCCAATTCACAGCGCAACGCGCCGTTGCGCTCCAGCCTGTCCACCACGTGATCGAAGGCCTCAATATCGGCCCGGCGAAACGCATAGATCGACTGTTTGGGATCACCGACGATAAATAACTTCCCTGCCTCCAATTCGGTATCCCGCCAGGATGCCGATTGACCGCCCAGGCGCTCGGCCAGATAGAGGACAATCTCATACTGCACAGGATCGGTGTCTTGAAACTCATCGACCAGCACCGCACGATACTCCCCCTTCAATTGTTCCCGGATCGCCGGATGGTCCCGAAGCAGCGTGCGGGCCTTCCCGACCAGACCGTCGAACGTGAGCCAGCCGGAATCCACAAACGACCGCCGCACGGACTCCACGAACGGAGTCAGGACCTCCAGCAGATGCGACAGCCCCTCATGCTCGACCTTGAGGAGCCGTTTGGCGATCCGCTGTAACGCTTCGACTGCCGCGAAATCTTGTGCTGCCCAGCCGTTCGGCGCCTTTCCAAGTTCCTTCGCCAGTAACTCACGCGATGCATCGGAGAAGCTCTTGGCGCCCTCAAGCCCTGCACACAACAGCTGTCCGAATAGCGCGCTCATGGCCGCCAGCATCAGTTCCACCTTGCGCCGTTTCGGGCTGTCGTATTGAGCCAGCAGCCGATCTGCCTCTTCTTGACGAGCAAGAAACCATGCCCGCAACCCATCCCCCAATCGATGCTCGCCTATCTGCTGGCGTAATCCATCGAGGTCAATGAGGTCGCTGTGCAGGCTGTAGGCCAGCTCCCGGATGTCCTCGAGACTCCATGACGTCAGCACTCGCCGCCAGCGGTCGTGATCCCGGCCCGCTTCCCCCAGTTCCCGATTCAGCCACGCATCCCACTCATCGGCGAAATGCTCTTCGAAGCGTGAGCCGTCTTCATCCGTTTGGAAGGTCGGCGTCACTCCCGCCTCAATCGGGTACAGGCGCAGCAGATGGGCGGCAAAGCTGTGCAACGTGCCGATCTGCGCCCGTTCGAGATCCTGCCATGCCGCCCTGGCTCGGGCGAGGATCTCGTCGGTGGTCCAGCCGTACCGGAACCGCAGGTCGTGTATCGAGACCGTGCCGCTTACCGGAGGCGAATCCTCCCGCCCTTCAGCCTGCAACAGTCCGCGCAACCGTTCACGTAACCTGAGCTTCATTTCGGTCGCGGCTTTGTTGGTGAAGGTCAAGGCGACGATGCGAGAGAGATCCAGCGGATCCGCGCGCCGCATAAGGAGATACAGCAGCCGGTTGACCAGCAAGGTGGTTTTGCCGGTCCCCGCACCGGCAATCACCACCACGTTACGATCGAAGGTGGTGGCGGCGGCTTCCCGCTGGGCCTGGTCAGGGATTTGTGCGGGTTCAGTCACGCGTCACCTTCTGCGAGCGTATCTCCCGGAGCACTTTCGCGGGAGCCGCACGATAGGCTCGCCACCAAGTCGGTTGGTGGGTCCGACGACAGAGGGTGGAAAAGGCACAATGGCTGCAATGGGTCGCATCCGGCACAATAAAATGCCGGCCGTTCCTGATGCCGTCCAGCAAGGTCTGCGTCGCCCGACTCAACAATGGACCGGATGCCCCCTGCCAGGCAGACGCCTCAAACGAGGCCCGTTCGACCACTGGTTCGCCTTGCGGCAGCAGATACAGAAAATCGACCTGTTCTGGAAAGGTATGTCCCGCATCAGCAGCTGCCGCCGCGGGGGTCATCAAGGCATAGAGGGCCGGTTGCAGACGCTGAGCACGCACGGCAGCCTGGAGCAGGTTGCGATCCTTCGCATCCACCCGGTCCTGGGCGCGGTATTTATAGTCGATCACCCTGAACGCACGAGATGTCGGATGGCGATCGATGCGGTCGAATCGACCACGAATCGGCACAGTCGCCCCTTCGGTCCCATCGGGAAGGATTCCTGATGCGTCGACTTCACAGGCGACCGGGACAAACCCTGAGGCCCCGACTCCGCAGTCAAAGGCCAGCACCGATGCGACGACCTGTCGCACCCGCTCCTGTGCCATCTGCCAAGTGAGAAAGTACCCGATGCCGTGGGTCTTCGCGTAGACGGCACAGGACTGCTCGACGGCCTGCGTCACCGCTGTCGCGTTCGCGGATGTCGACTGCACCGTCGCCGCCCACCCCTGTTCAATCAGGATCTCGTAGCAGCGCCGCAAGGCTTCATGGCAGAGTTGCCCCATGGCGGGCGACGGCAGTTCCAGTGAGGTGTCCAGCCAAACGGGCTCCAGTTTCAAGACCTGTGCGGCAAAATATTGAAAGGGACAACAAGCATAGCTTTCCAGGGACGTCGGGGAGAATCCTCGTTCACAGACCCGCTGCCAATGGGTGGCCTGGTCCTGCAGCATGCCGTCGTAGCCGGTTAACAACGCATGACTCTGTTCAAGCACGCCCTGCGCGGCAACTCCATGCGAGAATACCACCCCGTCTCGCCCGACCATGTCCAGCAGCGCCGACACATTCCGGCCTCTCAGCACCGCACTGACGGTCAGCTCTTCCCTCGTCAACAGCGACGGCGCAAATAGCGGCAGCTCGACACGATCCGACCATCGACGGGGCACGGCCGCAAGCGAATCCGAGAGCGTCGTCTGTGATGCTGGGCCAATCGCATCCACATACCCGGACGGTGCTAACGGACGTCCGTCGACATCCGCGCGCTGATACGACAGAGACAACCGCTCCGACGCGGAAGCCGAGAGCAATTCGAACAGCAGCGCTTCCTCCTCGTACCCCTGCAGCTTCTGGTCGATCTTATAGCCCAACGTTTCACTCAATATGAGGCGATGCCGGTCACGGAGGAAACCGTCTTCCTGAATCACCCGCGGGAATACCTGTTCATTCATACCGATCACGAAGAGCGCGCGAAACCCGATCCCCCTCGCCGCCATGGCATCCAACACCTGTACGCCCTGATGCGCAGAGGGTGTGATGGCACAACTTGATCGTCCCAAGACCTCTAAGAACGTGTCGGCCCATTCAGCCCAGCTGACGGTCAGCTCCAGACGATCCAGCATCTGCATCTGCTCCAGTGCGGCGCGTAAGGCCTCCGTCACATCCCGCGCCTGCTCCGCTTGCGCCGTCGCGTCGGTGAAACGATTCTGGGTCAGGTTCACGATGAGATGGTTGTCCACCAAGGCGCAAAACGCGTCCGTCAACGCCCGATACCCGCCTGAGTCGGGCAACCCCTTCAGATCGTCAAGCAACGGCGAGAGGCAGGTCCAGAGCAGCCGGAGTTGGGCCTTATCAATGGGGAGTGCATGCGGCTCATCACGAGAGTCGGATAACCGTTCATCCGGCCAGGATTCCACTTCCAATAAAGCCCCCAGCCGTCGCCATTCCGCGTCACCCCGCCTGATGCCCAGCGCATGCACCGCCCGCCGCCAAAGATCAGGCCGAGGCGGAGTGCCGCCGGCATCCTGTGCGAGACGACGATTCCACGGAGAGGTCACCACATCCATCACGGCCGGCCGGTGCAACCCATTCGACGTGAGTTCAGCCAGGTGAACGAGGGTTTTGACCACCGGCTCCTGCAAGAGCGGCAAGGCGGCACTCGACACAAACGGAATCCGGTGCTGGTCGAAGATTCGCGCGAGCGCGGACTGATAGGGGGCGAGGGTCCGACCCACCACGCCGATGTCTTCGAAGCGATAGCCATTGGACTCGATTAAGGTCAGGATCTGTTTACAAATCAGTGTCAGTTCATCCTCCGCGCCCACGGTGTTGTATACCTCAACCGATACCTTTGCTCTGACTCGATCGGATGGGCCTGGTTGTGACGATGGGGTGGACGACAGTGGCGCGGTACCGGCCATGGGATAGAGGTGCCGTTCCAGAAACTGTTGTGAGAAGGCATACCCTGGCGCCGCGTCCAGTGGGAAATAGACCGCCACGGGGCATGTGCTCGCCAGGGCTTCCAGGAGCGTCAACTGGGTCTGCGTCAGATCGTAGAACCCGTAGTACCACAATCCGCTGAGTCCACGTAGGAAGGGAGACCCCGGTACATACTCCGTGACGAGTGCAGCCAGATCATCGGGCGACCCTACGCCCAGTGCGGAAGCGGCCTCCCGAATCGCCGCGTACAAAGTAAATAATCCCTTGAGCTTTTGGTCATCATCCGGCGCAAACTGACCTTCCGCTACCGCGCGCAAGGCCAGGGTGGAATCCACGGTGGCATCCTTGAGGTCACGTAGACAGGCCCAAAGAGCAGGCCAGGCCCCGGGCGGGAGACTTTCCAGGCGCAGGGCCTCCGTATGCGGAATACGGCGTTGAGCGAGATGCTTGAGGAGATGTTCGAAAAACACATCCGTCACCAGCTCGATCTGCCGCGCCCCGCCCTCCCGCCCGGCGCGGATTCGCCGCTCACCATCCAACTGCAACGCGAGTTGATGAAACGAGAGGATATGAACGTTGAGGAGGGCCAGCCCATGCCGCTTGATCAATAGCCGCTTTAGCGCCAACCGCAACTGGTCCGACGGCACGATGAGCGCTACGGCGGCCTGCGGTTGCTGCGATTTCAGAGCACGAAGATCGTCAACGAGTCGGGATTCGAGCGTGGGATGAAACGGGCCGGTCTCGAGGCGGAGCATGAAGGCCGTCACTCGTAGGACGCGTAGCGTGAAGCGGAGCGGAACCCTTGCATCTGATGTCTCCGGTGTTCCACATCATGCGATACGGGCGAGGCAGGACGAAGCGGTTACCCGGTCTCCGGTCCGAGGAGTTCGCCGTTGCAATCGACGCAGGCCCAATCGCCGTCGATAAATTTCATGGGATCGCCGCAGGTGCCGCATTCAGGAGGTGGCCCCTTGTCGATCATGGGAAGGATAGGCAATTCGAAATCATCGTCATCTGGAACGGTCATACGGCTCCGATCTCACGCGCCCTGCGGTTTCATCTTCAATTGAAGCGCCTTTTCGGCACTTTGACGGGGAGGCACACCGACGAAGGTCAGCCGGCCATCGATAATCGTCGCGGGCACCGCGCGGACCGAATGGCGATTGGCCAGCTCTTGACCGTCCGGCGTCGTGATGTCGACTTCGCGATAGCTAAAGCTATACTTTACCCTCAGCTCCTTCCACAGGCGCTTGGCCGAAGGACAGGCTCCGCAGGTCGGAGAATGCAGCAAGGTGATATTGGGCATAGGCAACCTCTCTCCATAACGTGAGCGGATCTTAACACTCGGGCGGAGGACCGTGCAACCAAGCACTCGCCTGACATTCGAGATCGAGCCGTATATACTGAGCCGGACCGATCCTGGTATTCATCATCCATCATCATCGTCTCCTGAGGAATCCATGGCTCACCATCCACGCGCCGGTCAACCGGCACAACCAGAACAACTCGTCGCCCTGGACAGACTTGAACAGGCCTATTATCAAGAAATACCGGATCCCTCCGATCCACAGCAGCGGGTGAGTTTCGGCACAAGCGGGCATCGCGGGTCCTCGCTCAAGCGCACATTTAATGAGGCGCACATCCTCGCAATCACGCAAGCCATTTGCGAGTACCGCGCCAAGATGGGCACGACCGGTCCTCTCTACATCGGCAAGGACACCCATGCCCTCTCCGCTCCGGCCCAACGAAGCGCCCTGGAAGTCCTGGCGGCAAACGGAGTCTGCGTTCGATTGGATCAACAGGATGGCTACACCCCAACCCCGGTGATTTCCCATGCCATCCTCACCGCCAATCGTGGGCGAACCGAAGGCAGAGCCGATGGAATCATTGTCACACCATCGCATAATCCGCCTGAGGACGGTGGCTTCAAATACAATCCGCCGCACGGCGGCCCCGCCGACACCGACGTGACGAAGGTGATCGAACATCGGGCCAACGAACTCCTGGCGGCCAAGTTGCACGGGGTCAAACGGTTGCCCTACGAACAGGCGTTGAAGGCCGCCGGCACTTCACGCCATGACTTCGTCGATGCCTATGTGTCCGACCTGGCACAGGTCGTCGATCTCGACCGGATCAAGGCGGCCAAGCTGCGCCTTGGTGTCGACCCGCTTGGCGGCGCAGCCGTGGCCTACTGGCGTCCCCTCGCCGAACGCTACGGACTGGACCTGCAGATCGTCAATGAACGCGTCGATCCCACCTTCCGCTTCATGACGCTGGATTGGGACGGCAAGATCCGCATGGACTGTTCGTCGCCTTATGCGATGGCGTCACTGATCACGCTGAAGGACCGGTTCGATCTCGCCTTCGGCAACGATACCGATACGGATCGACACGGTATCGTCACCCCCGGCGCCGGACTGATGAATCCCAACCACTACCTCGCTGCCGCGATTGCGTACCTCTTCACCCATCGCCCCGGTTGGCAATCCGGCGCAGGCATCGGCAAGACGGTGGTCAGCAGCAGCATCATCGACCGAGTAGCCCAGTCACTCAATCGCCGATTAGTCGAGGTACCGGTCGGCTTCAAATGGTTCGTCCCGGGGCTCAGTGATGGGTCATTGGGATTCGGGGGAGAAGAAAGTGCCGGCGCCGCCTTCCTGCGCCTCGACGGCACGACCTGGGTGACCGACAAGGACGGTATCATCATGGACCTCCTGGCAGCGGAGATGCTGGCGGTCACCGGGAAGGACCCGGCTGCTCTCTACAAAGAATTGACGGCATCGCTGGGTGAACCGCTCTACGAGCGAATCGATGCTCCGGCAACGAGGGCACAAAAATCTGCTCTGCAAAGCCTTTCACCCCAACAGGTGCACAGCCGTGAGCTCGCGGGCGAGTCGATCACCTCCATGCTGACGGAAGCACCGGGCAACAACGCGTCCATCGGCGGGCTCAAAGTCACCACCGCCAACGGATGGTTTGCCGCACGCCCGAGCGGCACCGAGGATGTCTATAAACTGTACGCCGAGAGCTTCAAGGGGCAGGCCCACCTCCGGCGGATTCAGGAAGACGCCCAGGCTTTGATCGGTCAGGTTTTCGCCGCTGCCGGAGCGTAGCGGGCAGGTTAAGAGGGCCTTCGGAGTGCCCGCGAGAACGGCTGCCCAACCGGACCGCACCTTGTCAGGATCGAGCGCGTGATCGACCAGCTATACTTAAGGCAGTATGCCGGTACTTTTTCGCACACTGTTCACCCTGATTCTGGTCGCCGCAGTGAGCGCCTGCGCAACCCCCTCATCGCAGGGACCCCGCCGGGCCGTGACACCCCTGCCTGATTGCTGCCGTACGACGAACGCTGATGCGCGTCAGCAGGCCATCGTCAAAACCGCCGTGAACCTGGTGGGCGCCACGACGATCGAGAGCCAGGGACGGCGCATCAACTACGATTGCGCCGGCGTCGCACGCGCCATCTATCTCGCACATGGCATCGACCTCTATGAAGGCAGCGCC
>WIAG01000025.1 GCA_014055495.1 Nitrospira sp. CR1.2 | reverse complement strand
GTCCACCCTATCACACGAATCGGCCGTGGCGCACTCAACCACTACCCCCCCTCAACGGACTGTTCCTGTGGCACCGGCACGCCCTGCCCCGACTCAGTCTTTAAGTCCTCGTGCAGTGGCATCCACGCCCATCCCAGGTCCGGTGAAACCTCAGAGTGCGGAGCCGCCGCCTCCGCCGACAATCCTGCAGGTCCAGCCAACAGCGGAAGCGGTCACGCCTTCACCTCCATCGCTGCCGGAACCGGCGACGACGGAATTGCCGCATCCTGCCCCAGCGCCCCAAGCCATTGTTGAGTCTCCCTTTGCTCCCGAACGGGCAGTAGCCGCACCGCCGTTACCGGACACCCTTCCCACGCAGGCCCCTTCCTTCGCATCCGCCGCCAGAGAACAAGCCCCTGACAGCGTCGCCCCTCCGACGCACACAGCAGCACTCGCGCCCTCGACACCCAATGCCGCTGTCGCGAGAAAACCTGACTATGGATGGCTTGCCGCGTCGCTTCTGCCTCGGATTGAGTCGCTCAAACACTATCCGGCGGAAGCGCGGGTCAAACATTTGGAAGGCCGGGTACTCGTACGTATTGTGGTGCAGGAAGACGGCCGGATCGTCTCTGCCACAATCGCGAAAAGTTCCGGGCATGACATTCTCGACCAGGCGGCACTCGAGACGATGCAACTATCGTCACCCATCCTGATGACCCAGCCGCTGGAGAAACCGTCGGTGACACTTCAGATTCCTCTCGGATATTACCTCGATAGGTAACAGGGAGACGTTATCCCTGACAGGGTTGCTGCGCCCACTGTCGCAACACGGCCCGTTGATCGAAAGTCAGGACATAGGACCGACAGCTGCCTCCCCGGACGTGGCCACCGAACCCTGCCGTCCCGCTGCCTCGCTCAAAATACGTCCAGATTTCGCCTCCGTCCGAAGCTGACTGTCTGTTGTGCGGCGCCCCATATCGTTTCCCCACCATGTCCTGAGTCGCCTCGTTGACCGCATCCTGGAAATACGGGGGACGACCGGCGCATGCACCCAATGCCAGGAGACCTATCACGACTCCTATGAGCGTACCGTTGATGCGCCGGCCAGGGTGTCCACTCTCTCCGGGCTGTCTGCGCTGATTCACGTTATTTGCTCCCATCGTTCATCCTCACCCGCCCACGAAGAGAGGACGAGACCCAGACCTTTCCATCCTGATCCACGATGACGGCTCCAACGCCGGGCATCTGCTCGACCAGCGCCATACCACGCGCCCGCCCCATGACAAAAATGCCTGTATCCAATCCGTCTGCCGTGACTCCGTCAGGCGCCACGACAGTCACGCTTTGGCAGTCCCGTGCCGGCTGCAGGGTCGCTGGGTCCAGAATATGGTGGTACCGCACCCCGTCTCGCTCAAAATATCGCTCGTAGTCACCAGCAGTTGAAATAGCCTCGTTCTGGAGGTCAATCAACGCCAGCACGGTCCCTTCCCGCCGTGGGTGCCGGATACCGAATGGGAACGTTCGTCCGTCGGGAAGCAGCCCGAAGGTCCTGATATCACCGGATAAGGCCACGACTCCCGCAGTGGCACCTGCCTGTCTCATCGCCCCTACGGCCATGTCGGCGGCATACCCTTTCCCGATCCCCCCTACGTCGACCCGCATACCGGCCTTGGCGAGTTTGACCGCTCCTCGCTCCTCATCGAGAGACAGTCCACGACGGTCGGTAAGAGGGCGAAGCCCGGCCAAGTGTGCCTCGGACGGAACCTCCTGGCGATCAAGCACACTCCACGCATCCACAGCAGGACCGACGAGAATATTGAACCCTCCGTCCGTCAGTCTGGCAATCTTCTCCGAATCTTTCAACACCTGCATCGTCTCAGGGCTCACCGTCACAGCTTCGGCTCCGGCTGCGGCATTCACACGCGAAAGTTCACTATCCGCAATCCAGGTACTCAACAATTTTTCCAAGCGGTGGATTTCCTGAAATCCTGCCGATGCCGCAGCCTGGGCCATCTGGCGATCTGGTGCCACCGACGTGATCGTCACCAACGTTCCCATCTGCATCTGCGTTCTTTTCACGACCACCGAAGAGGAACTGCGCTGCGTCCCGGCACAACCAGTGAAGATGAGAAGTTGGCAGGAGAGAACGACCATGGCCATGACCGACCAGATCGGCGCAAGGGGCGAACGTTCAAGATTGGTCGAGGCAGATGCTTCAAAGGCTGTGACGGGCCCAGGTCGATTCATTAGGCTCCTCCTCAGGCATAACGGCAACAGAGCGCCATATTCTCCAGCCGCTCTGCAAATTGCAAATACGTTGTCCCACGTGTGAAGCACAAACGGCAGACTTGACAATCCGACATCGATTGGAATATTAATAATCGTTCTCAATTACACCAACTCGGACAGTCGCTATGCCTGTACACAATGACCTCGCGAGGCCATGCTGCCAAGACAGTGAGACCCGTTGCGAATGCGGTCAACTCATTGCGAAAGTCCGCAGACAAGGTCTTGAGCTCAAGTGCAAACGCTGTAAACGTATCGTCGTCATCCCATTCACCTCAATCGAAGGCTGGGGGACCGCCACAGCATGATTCGAGATATGAAAGGAGGCCTCGCAACCAGCCCCGCTCCAGTCAATCAATCATATTCACCTGTTTTCCCCGTAGACCAGAGACCTTTGAGTCCCGAGTCCAACCACAACCTTACTCGCGGATGGAGGATAGCCATGAAGATCCGGGCAATCCTCGGGGCTCTCGTGCTAGCCAGTTTACCGGCACTGCCGGCTTTGGCGGAAAACATGACCCCGGAGGACATCAAGAAACTCGTTGATGAAGCGGTCGAGAAACGATTGAAAGAACACGAACGGCATGAAGGCGGCATGCAGCAGGGCCAAGCCGAACCTGGCTCAGCCCCACAATACCCGGTCGCGACCGGCCCCATGACCGATATTCGCGTAGGCCGTCCGGGCGAAGAAAAGATTCCGTTGGGGTTCGGATCAACCGGATCCGGCAAACTTCTGTATGCAAAACCCTTCTTGAGTGCTCCGAAGGCAACGGTCGGTGGATACGCCGATGTGATGTACAACTCATTGTCTCGGCAGAACCTGGACAACCCCAGCCGGAATTCGTTCGGCCAGCAACGGCTGGTGCCGTTTATTTATGCAGACATTACCGACCATATCAAGTTTGCCACTGAAATCGAGATCGAACGCGGCGGCCAAAATGCTCCGCAGAGCGGCGATGGATCCATGCAGATCGAATTCGCCCAACTGGACTATTTAATCGATGAATCCATCAACCTCCGCGCCGGCATTCTGCTGATGCCGGTCGGAAAGTTTAACTTGCTGCACGACTCCCCGCTTAACGATCTTGTTGATCGACCCATGGTATCCCGGATCGTCATTCCCAGCACCTGGTTTGAGGCAGGCGCCGGTATTTACGGAACCTTGTATCCCTCCTCACGGTCGAAGTTAGACTACGAAGTCTATGCCGTCAATGGCATGAGCCAGACGGCCGGGGGAATCACGGATCTTGGAGTGCGTAGCGCACGCGGCAGTGTCTCCCGGGATCGCGATGACAACAAGGCCGTCGTGGGCCGTGTCGCATTCAGCCCGATGTTAGGCATTGAAATCGCGGGCTCCGGCTACCATGGAGCATACAAGCCGGCAGCCGGAGCCGTGGGCGCAGGCTACATCGATATGTTTGCATTAGACTGGACGCTCCAAAAAGGTCCCTTTGAAATCATCGGCGAGTCGGCATGGACCAGAATCAGCAACAACAATGCGACGGGCGTGGCCAACCGCGCCATCGGACCGGCCGGTATGCAAGGGTACTACGTGCAGGGGAATTATCACTTTATGCCGGAGTTCCTCAAGAAATGGGCACCCAGCCATTTCACCGACGCATCCACCTTTACAGCAGTTGTCAGGTGGGAGCAGGTCAACACGGACACCGACGATCGCACCAAGCAGAATGCGCTGGGAGGCCAGCGTAAGCTTGAGCGCTTGACGCTCGGTCTCAATTTCCGGCCGATCGAAGACACGGTGATCAAATTCGACTGGCAATTCAACACTCAGAAAGACGCCAAGGGACTGGTTAACGCCGGGGACCTCGGCACCTCCGGCAGCCCGATGAATGGAAACGGGTTCCTGATCCAAGCAGCCACGTACTTCTAACCGGTTCCTCGGCCAGGCCGTCCCGATCGGGACGGCCTGACCGAGGCCGAATGAGACGGCATGATACAACGCCTCCGCACCCTCAACTTGCTTCTGCTTCCCGCTCTTCTCGCCGCCTGCGCGTCGCTGGACGGCATGCAGGAACGATTCGCGGTCTGCAGCTACGACCATGCCTGGGAGGCGGCGCTTGACGCGGTCAAAGATCGCGCGATCGCCCGGCAGGATAGGGCGGCTGGCGTGATCGATACCGCATGGCTTGAAATCCCCATGCCGGGACGGACCTTTGGTGCGCTCCAGCGAGACTTGGGGGACAGCAAAGATCGGTCCCGGATTTCCCTGACAGTCAAACGACTGGACGACGTGACCAAAATCGGCTTCGTCGAAGAGCGACAACGGTGGGCCTTCCGCGGCGGCTCTCGACTGTTCGGATGGACCGACACCGAGCCCTCGACCGAAGTCATGACCGATGTGCAGAACCGCTTGAATACCAAATTGAAGGAGCACGGATGTTCAGTACAGTGAGTGCGTACCGCACCTTGATCACCATCGTTTTGCTGATGACCTCGTCGATCCCGGCTCTGGCAACGGAGAAAGTTTGGGACAATGAATTGCGCCGCTTTCTGAAAGACGACGACTTCAAATACGAAGAGTTCATGACGGAGGAGGAAGCCGTTAAAACGATCCTCCCGAAATCTCAACGTGTCCGCAAGGAAATGATTCGCCTCGCGCAAGACAAGAAAGAACTCATCGAACAGCGCATCGGGTGGAAATTCCCGGAAGACTCCTTCGATCTGTACATCGGAGAGACCGGAGACAAAATCGATGGGTATGCGATGATCCACAACACCATCGGCAAATATAAACCCATGACCTATATGGTCGGTGTGGATGCCAAAGGCAATTGCACCGATGTCGAGTTGCTGGTGTTTCGAGATGCCAAGGGCAGTGAGGTCGGTAAGAAACGATTCAACTCCCAGTATGACGGCAAGACCGTCTCGGATCCTATCCGCATCAACAAGGACATCATCAACATCAGCGGCGCAACCATGTCCGTCCGTTCGATGAACGCCGGCGTCAAACGAGTTCTGGTCCTGGTAGACGAGTTTTACCTGAAGCCGGCTGGCTTAGGCAGCGATACGGTGGCAGTGCAGAAGGCCGAGCGAGGATTCCTAGGGACCCTGTTCGGCAACTGAGGGCGTCGAGGCACTGCACCGGCATGCGAAATTTCAATACCCGATTCCGCCTGCGTGATTCGGATCGTCACATCAGGCTGTTGTACACGCAATTCCTCCTGTTGATGCTGGTGGGGTTTCTCTTTTCCTTCTTCTGGGCCCATAGCATGACCGGCCTCTCCCCCCAAGGGATTGCGGCTCACTATCGTGGCTCCGATGCCACCTTCGGCGAACCGATGTCGTTTCGTGAGCTGGCTGAAGTCACTCACTTTCACCTGTTTACGATGCCGGTGGTGTTCATGATCCTGGTTCACGTGCTGTACCTCACGAATGCGAGTCACGCCACAAAAGTGTGGATGTCGTGGCTCTCGTTCGCCGGGGTGGGGCTGGATTTGCTCTCCCCCTGGCTCATCAGTTACGTGTCTCCGATCTTCGTCCTGACGATGCTGACCGGAGATACCTTCATGATGGTGTCGTTTCTGGTGATGATGTGGATCCCGTTGCACGAAATGTGGGTCCTGAAACAGCCGCTCATGGCCGGCAAACACAGTGAGGGGTCTAAGCCCTCCCCCTAGTCTTCTGTTCCCATACAGCGGCCAGAGGCCAGACGCCCAGAGCCCAGGATCGTGCCACACGGTCCTGGGCTCTGTTATTTCGGAGGGATTTCATGCATGGACCAGCAGTGCCAATCAATTCCGCGACAGAACTGATGCACGATGTCTGCCGACAACTTGGCAGCCTGGACATCCTCGAACTGTCCCAAGATGCATTGGAATCAGTTCGAATCATTCGGCTTCAACGGTTGACACGTCAAATCGAAGCCGTGATCCCGGGCCACTTCGGTCATGGCGAACGCACGGCGCATTATGCGCTCCTGCTCGCCGAACACATCGGCCTTGACCGTCAACGGTGCGTCGAATTGCACTATGCGGCATTGTTGCACGACGTCGGGTTGCTGACATTACCAAGGCACGTATTCGACGACCCCGCCGTTCCTGCATCGAACGACTACGCCTTGCTCCAGAGTCACCCGAGGGACGGCGCCGCCCTCCTTGCCGCCTTCTCGTTTCTCGGCGAGCCTGCACGGTTCATCGCCCATCACCATGAGCGATGGGATGGCGCCGGATATCCCTATGGGATTCGAGGCATCTACATTCCTGTCGAGGCCAGAATCCTGTCTCTCGCAGACGTGTTCGACACCATTGCCTCCCGCGCAAGGTCATGGCACATCGCCTTGCGCGCGCTACTCGCTTCGAGAGGCTCCCAGTTTGACCCAGAGCTCTGTACCACATTTTGTACCCTGCTACATGACCCGGCTGCACACAGGCAGTCGGGCAACGACGCACCATTCAGCCCAGGCACTGACCCGGTCCAGACGCTTCGCGCCCCGCTACCGTAACGCTCAGAATGCTCTGAGCACACAAGCAAGGAGACGCCGTATGACGACCAAATCCTCTGCATCGCCAGTATTTGCAGATCGCCTACACATCCTCGCGTCCGAGCTTCGAACCCAGTCACCCCAATGGGCCGATCGATTGGAGCAAGTCCGAACGGAACACGAATTGCGAGGCCTCGTCTGCGATCTCTTCAATCTTTCGCACACGATCCACTCGAATGGATCGCCTCTTCTCGCTCCGCCTGGCCTACCTGCCCGCATCGCAGCCTTCATCAGAGACAACATCCACCGTGGAATGAGCCTGAAAGTCTTGGCACACTTCCTAGGCTGTTCAGAAAAATACTGTTCCGATCTGTTCGCACGAATGATGGGGGAACCCTTTTCGACCTACCTGCGCCGCTACCGGGTCGAGCAGGCCCGCACACTGCTTCGCACCAGCGGTCAGACACTCGCCGAAATCGCAACGAGCCTTGGATTCAGCGATCAATTCGCCTTCAGTCATTTCTTCAAGCGAGCGACCGGCCACTCACCGATGGAGTTACGGATACACCACACCCGGCAGCGCCCAACCAGGATATTCGGGCGCTCCGATACTCGCCCCCCGATAACTCTGCGTAGGCTCTGAATCCACGACAGAGCGGCGACGAGTACGATCGCCCGCCCGCAGACTCTTCGCAAGAAAGGGAACTGCCGTTCTGCCTTGAAACACCCAGGACGCCAACAGGCATGCCATGCGGCTGCGGAAAGAGGTAGGACAAGAAGGTGAGGGGGGTAGCCGGTCGACACTTCCATTCAAGGAATGCCGACCGGCCCCGATGATGCGAGCTCGTTACGACTTACCTGCGATCTGTTCGGCCAAATACCGCTCCACTCCCACTTGCGAGATGGTGCGAAGCTGGGTCTCAAACCACTCGATATGTTCTTCAGTATCGACGATCATTTCTTCCAACCGATGTCTCGTGGTGTAGTCCCCGACCTTAACACAGTGCGCGATTCCGCCGCGCAACGCATCTGCATCCTCGCGCTCGAACGCAAGATCAGCCTCAAAGAGCTCCGACACCTTCTTGCCCACGGCTACCGTATCCAAACGATCCATTGCCGGCGCTCCGCCGAGATAGAGAATATGATCGATGAGGCCTGAAGAATGGCTGACTTCCTCCTGAGCCAAGTGACTATAGTGCTCGCGCAGTCGACCATACCCCCAATGCTTGCAGAGGGCCGCGTGCAGCAAGTACTGGTGCACCGCCGTGAGTTCACTGACCAACACCTTATTCAAAATATCGAGGACTCCCTCTTTCGCTTTCATCCCTGCCCCCATGACCACGCCGATCCGGCGCTTCGTTAACTGTCCTTGTTGATCTGCTCAGCCAGATAGTTCTCGAGGCCTATCTGCTTGATCGTCTCCATTTGCGTCTCAATCCAATCGATGTGCGCATCCACATCTTTGGCCATCTCCTCAAGCATGTGCCTGGTTGTAAAATCACCGACCTTTGCACAATGGGTGACCCCGTCGCTCAACAAGGTCAGCATTTCCTGTTCGGCCTTGAGATCGAGCTTTAACTGCTCAGGAACCGTCTCACCGATGTGCACGGTATTCATCCGCTGAACGTTCGGGACGCCCTCCAGATACAATACGTGGCTGATCAGTTCGTCGGCATCCTTCATCTCATCGATGCTGCGCTCCCTCACTTTGTGGTGCAGCCGTTCGTATCCCCAATTCGCGCACATCTTCGCATGAACGAAATATTGGTTGATGGCGGTGAGATCAGCCGTCAGCACCTTATTCAGCAATTCGATCACACCCTGTTTCGCTTTCATACATCCCTCCCTCCGGCCGTGAACATCCTCTGAATCCCAAGTCGGATGGCCCCAGTCGACCAACCTTCTTGAACGTATTCTATAACGTACTTAGAGATTCTCGATGCGATTGTCAACAAGAGAAGTACGTAGTAATGAGGAGGGTTATCAACTTCGTCGAGAACGCTTCTCATTCCCCTCATCAGAACAATAGCACAAGCCTACCGTTCACACACACTCGTAGCGGACGTTCACCTGTGAGGAAGTGAGCCGATGAGCTGAAAAGGATGGCGGTTCGAACGGCAGCCCGCGGGGAGAAAACGCAATCGGTTATCCCACCTCGCGATACCCGCACTCTTCGTTACGACACTGCACCGAGCGGCCGGCCTGCTTGCTGACCTTCTCAATAAGGAAGGGAGCGTGACACGTCGGGCATGGCTTGTTGATAGGACGATCCCACAGCGCGAATTCACATTCGGGGTAACGCCCGCAGGAATAAAAATTTCGCCCCTTTTTTGTGCGCTTCTGCACCAGATCACCGCCGCACCCTGGTTGGGGACATTTCACCCCCAACGCGATCGCTTTGGTCGTCTTACAATCCGGATAGGCGGAACAGGCGAGAAATTTGCCGAACCGCCCGGACTTGACGACCATGGGACTGGAACATTTCTCACATTTCTCGTCCGTCGTCTCTTCCAACTTGGGAACGATCTTGATGGTCCCGTCCGGCAATCGTTCAAAATTTTGGGTGTTCTTACACGGGGGGTCTTCTTTGTACGCGGGACAGGCCAGGAATTTGCCGTTCCGTCCCCACTTGATCTCCATCATGCGGCCGCACTTTTCACAGGGCAGGTTTGTCGGGGGCTCGACCGTATCCTTCGGCCCGGGAATACTCTGCGCCAGCTCCATTTCTCTTACGAACGGCGCATAAAACTCCCGCACTGCCGAAACCCAGGGCTTCGTGCCCTCCTCAACCTCGTCGAGTTGCTCCTCCATGTGCGAAGTAAACTCGGTGTCCAGGAGATCGGGAAAGCCCTTCAACAAAAAATCATTCACCGTCCGTCCGGTTTCGGTAGGCAAAAACCGTCCCTCAAGCTTCTCGACATATTTCCGGTCCTGAATCGTCGAGATGATGGTGGCATAGGTCGACGGACGTCCGATGCCCTTCTCTTCCAGCTCTCGAATCAAGAGGGCTTCGTTGTATCGCGGAGGCGGCTGGGTGAAGTGCTGTTTGGACACCAAGCCCGGCGCGGTCTGGCCTTCCTGGCTCACGAGGTGCAACGACTCGCCTTCGTTGAGGGCCGGGAGTTGCCGGTCTGATTCCTCCTCGGACTCCTGTTCGCTTTTCGGCTTCTGTGAAGGTAGGACCGCATCGGTTCCTTCGAGATACACGGCCGTATGTCCCGGAAACTTGACTACGGTCCCGGTCGTGCGAAACACATACCGCTCCGCGGTCCCGACGGGACTCGAGTCCACTCGGGTGACGTCCAAAATAGCGGGAACCATCTGCGACGCGATGAAGCGGTTCCAAATCAGTTTGTACAGGTTGTACTGATCCTGTTCGAGGTACTGTTTAATGGATTCCGGATCACGAGCCGCGACGGTGGGGCGGATCGCTTCATGGGCTTCCTGTGCCGCCTTTTGCGTCTTATACACATTGGGCGTGGCGGGCAGATACTCCGCCCCGAATCGCTCAGCAATCACCGCCCTGGCATCCTCGGTCGCCTCCTGAGAGATTCTCGGCGAGTCCGTTCGCATGTAGGTGATGAGGCCGGTCTGGCCTTCTGCGCCGACTTCTACTCCTTCATAGAGCTGTTGCGCCAGCGTCATGGTCTTTTTAGGCGTGAAGTGCAGTTTCCTGGCCGCCTCCTGTTGAAGCCGGCTGGTAATGAACGGAGCGACAGGGTTCCGCTTCTTTTCCTTCCGCTCGATCGATTGAACCACGAACGACTTCCCCTGCACCGCTTGGAGAATACGCTCGGCCTGCTCTTGAGTGCCGATGTCCGCGTCCTGCCCGTCGACGGAATGTAACTTGGCTTCAAAGGCCGGGGGATTTACCCCGCTTAGGAGCGCGACGATGGACCAGTACTCTTCGGCCCTGAACGCTTCACGCTCCTTCTCTCGATCACAGATGAGCCGAACCGCCACGGACTGGACCCGCCCCATACTGAGGCCGCGGCGGACCTTTTTCCACAACAACTGGCTGCCCTGGTACCCGACGATGCGATCAAGCACGCGGCGGGCCTGTTGCGCCTGCACCAGTTTGATATCAATCTCGCCAGGCGACTTCAGCGCCCGTTTGATCGCCGATTCCGTGATTTCGTTGAACAAGACCCGAAAGACCTTTCCGTCCTTCTTCTTGCCCTTACCATGTAACTCCTGGGCAATATGCCAGGCAATCGCTTCTCCTTCACGGTCCGGGTCCGGCGCCAGAAAGACCGTGTCCACTTCCTGGGCTTTCTTTTTGATATCCGCAAGGACCTTGGATTTTCCCTTGATCGTGACGTATTGGGGCTCGAAGTCATTTTCGAGATCCACGCCCAATTTGCTGGTCGGCAGGTCTTTGACGTGTCCGACGGAGGCCATCACGGAGTAGCCGCGGCCGAGATATTTCGTGATGGTGCGCGCCTTCGTCGGCGACTCAACAATGATCAGCGATTTGGCCATATCGATACAGGTTTCTCAATGCCCGCGTCAGAGTACCACACCCACTATAACAAATCTCGACGCCTTGTCAGCTCTAATCTCTCAGCGGATCTCGTTCGAGAGCCGTACGTACTCATTGCCGGGCAACTGCCGGATGCAATTCCTCAATTCCAACGAGAGCAACAGCGCCGCAACCTGGGCGGCGGGCAGCCCACTTCGCCGAATCACGTCGTCAACCGACTGTGGCAGGACGGACAGCGCCTCATACACGCGCGCCTCGTCGGCGGCTAACGCGAGGCCTGGTCGTTTCGTCGCCGCGCCTCGCGTGCTGAGCTGTTCACGGAACGGGGCATCGAGTTGCGACAGCAATTCTTCGACGATATCCTGCGCTGATTCGACCAATCTCGCGCCGTCTTTGAGCAGGCTATTGGGCCCTCGGCTATTCTCCGCCTTCACGAATCCGGGCACCGCAAATACCTCGCGTCCCTGCTCACCGGCCAGACGCGCGGTGATGAGAGAGCCGCTCTGCACGGTTGCCTCGGTGACCACGACTCCCAGCGACAATCCGCTGATGATGCGATTACGACGGGGAAAATGATAGCTATGCGGAGGAGCCCCCAACGGCAGTTCGGATAATACGGCCCCCCGCTGCTCAATCGCCTCGCGCAGCTGCCGGTGATCCGTCGGGTAGGTACGGTCCAGTCCGCACCCCATGACCGCGAGTGTCCGTCCCTGTCCGGCCAAGGCACCCCGATGGGCAGCCGCATCGACTCCGCGAGCTAACCCGCTGACGATCGTAAATCCCAAGGCCGCCAGCTCGGACGCCAATTCTTCGGCAAATGCCCGACCCGCCGGACTGACCTTTCGTGTGCCGACAATCGCCACGGCCCGCCGGTCAGTCTCCTCCAACGTGCCCTGGACGTAGAGCAGCGGGGGCGGATCCGCAATTCCCTTCAACGGCGCGGGATACCGTGGATCCAGATAGGTCAGCACCGAGATCCGGCGTTGCTGCAATTGCGTCAATTCACGGTCAAGCTGCTTGACCGCATCCGCATCAGGCCCGCCTCGGATCGCCTCGCCCAACGGTGGCCGACATCCGACATCTTCCAGAGCGGCTTGCGTCGCCGAGAACACCGCATCCGGAGAGCCGAACGCCTGCACCAACTTGACCAACACCGCATCGCCCACTCCGGGAATTGCGCGAAGCATTAGCCAGGGCCGGAGAAACTGACTGTTGACCATCGTCCGATTTGTCCTCGCACGGCTGGAACGACCCAGAAACCATTGTAGCGGGAGACGCCGGGCGGCTGCGGGGTATCCGATCGGAATCGGCCGTGGGACACGGGGTTGCGCGTTACATCACGACCAGGTCGAACTGCTCCAGATGCAACCGCTCGTCGGGAGTCACGAGAATCTTGGCACTATACCGCCGCTCAAGATCCTCGACTCCCGACAGCTCCTGCTCCTGCAACAGCAACGCCACCGCGGGATGCGCTCCCACCACGACACGCTGTTGTTCGATTTCCTGACCGAGTCGACGCACTTCCCGAAAAATTTCGTAGGCCACCGACATGGGAGACTTCGTGTACCCGCGGCCGTCGCAGTAGTGACAGGGCTCCGACAGGGAGCGGAGCAAGTCTTCCCGCACACGCTCACGGGAAATCTCAATCAATCCGAGATCGGAGACTCTGGAGATTCTCGTGCGAGCCTTGTCCGAAGACATGGCGTCCACCAGCGCATGGTAGACCTTGTCGCGATTCTTTTCCCGTTCCATATCGATAAAATCGACGATGATGATCCCGCCGATCCCCCGCAATTTGACCTGGTAGGCGATTTCCCGAGCCGCCTCCAAGTTGTTCCGCAGGATGGTTTCCTCCTGATCCCGTTTACCGACAAAACGCCCGGTATTCACATCGATGACCGTCATGGCCTCGGTGTGATCAATCACCAGGTAGCCGCCCGACTTGAGCCACACTTTCCGGCTCATGGCGCGGGTGATCTCCTGTTCCACACCCAAGTAGTCGAAGAGGCTTTCTTCTTTGTCGTAAAAATGGATGCGCGAGGTTTGCTCCGGAGAAAATCGCTGCACGAATCCTTTGATCGCGTTGTATTCTTCTCGAGAATCGATCAGCAACCGGTCGACACGCCGGCCGAACAGATCCCGCACCACGCGAAAGCTCAAACTGAGATCGCTGTGGAGCAGGCTGGGGGCTGGCTGCTGGTCGCGCTTCGTCAGGACGTCCTGCCACAAGACATGGAGGAACTCGACGTCGGAGCGTAATTCTTCTTCCTTGACCCCTTCACTGACCGTCCGGACGATGTAGCCGTATCCCGGCCGGCGGGCCCGTTTCATGATTTCTTTCAAGCGCGCCCGCTCCTCGTCGCGGGGAATCCGGCGGGAGACACCGATATGCTCCACCGTCGGCATGAACACCAGATATCGACCGGGCAACGACACATATGTCGTGACGCGCGACCCCTTCGTGCCGATCGGCCCCTTGGAAATCTGCACCATCACTTCCTGCCCTTCGGACAGCAACTCTTCTATAGGTTTTGAGCTCTGCCGCTTGGGCTTGGGAACCTCCGAATCTTTACTATCTTCGTCATCACCATCAACGAGAGTGTCGCCCGGCTCGATATCGATCGACAGGTCGGACACATGCATGAACGCCGCCTTCTCCAACCCGATATCGATGAAGGCAGCTTGCATCCCCGGCAGCACCTTTGCCACCCGCCCCTTGTAAATGTTGCCGACGTAATCCTGGTCTTTGGCCCGGTCACCGTACAAATCCGTGACCACCCCGTTATCCAACACCGCCACGCGGGTTTCTTCCCGCGCGATACTGATCGCGATCTCCACACCCATAGACACTCCTTTACACTCAGATCGACGGATCGGCAGACGCACGCGGACACGCAGTCCGGGTTCTGGCTCGTCTCGCTGTCGCTCCAGCGCCGATCTGGTTCAGATGGTTATTTCACAACAAGTCGGCCTCTGTCCAGGCATGGCCTAGTAAAACAGGGTCAACCGACGTCGCTTGACGTTCAATAAAAGCCCCAATGACGCCATGGTCATGATGGTCGCGCTGCCTCCATAACTCACGAGGGGAAGTGGAATCCCGACGATGGGAAACATGCCCGCAGTCATGCCGATATTGACCACAACGCAAAAACACAACATGGCGACGATGCCTGCCGCGAGGAGCGCCCCCAGCGTGTCCTTCGCACGCGCGGCAATTTCCAATGACACCCATATCAGCGCGATAAACAAGGCCAAGAGCACTAAGACCCCGACGAAGCCCCATTCCTCCGCATACACGGCGAACACAAAATCGGTGTGGCCTTCGGGCAGGAATTTCAGCTGACTTTGTGTGCCGCCGTACAGCCCCTTCCCCGCCAGTTCCCCCGAACCAATCGCAATTCTCGATTGCAGTGCGTGATAGCCCTTCCCGCCCGGATCATAATCCGGATCCACAAACGCCATGACCCGTTCGCGTTGGTAGTCATGCAGCGAGGCCCAGACCATTTCCCAGACAAACGGAAACAGCATCACCGAGAGCAGCAGAATAATTCCCAAAGCCTTCGATCGGACCCCGACCATCAGCAGCATGGCTGCGTAGACCGCCAAGAAGCTCAGCCCACTGCCCAAATCCGGTTGCTTGAGGATCAGCAGGAGCCCCGGCAGCACGATCAGGCCCGGCAAGACCACCCGGGGCAACCACCCGACGCGAGGGGCCCGGGAATAATAGTTGGCCAACACCAAGACCAATACTAATTTGGCAAACTCCGACGGTTGAAAGGCAAAAGGACCGATCGGAATCCAACGCTGCGCCCCACGGCTGGATTTCCCCATGAACAACACCACCGCCAGCATGATCAAAATGACCGCGTAGGTCGGATAGGCCAACCGCGCGATCTTATGGTAGTCCGACAGATACATCACGAGGAACGCCACCGTTCCCAGGAGAATCCAGACCAGCTGTTTGAGGTAAAACGGGAAGGACGTATCCTGCGAGTGCGTCACACTGTAGATCGACAGCACACCGACCGACAGAATGATCGCGACCAGGCCGATAAAGCGTAGATCGAAACTATCGAGCCCTCGACTGTCGATTACTCGATCAATCATCACAAGTTCGGCCCTGTACCGACTGCCGCCGCAGCCGACTTTGCCCGCCTGCCTGAGGGATTGCCCTGGAGAACTTGAGGATAGGCTTTCACATAGGCTTCGATCACATCTTTCGCCAGAGGCGCAGCGGCGGATCCACCATGCCCCATGTGCTCGGCCAGGACAGCCACAGCGATGCGCGGAGCCTCGACCGGCGCGAAGGCGACGAACCATGCATGGTCCCGAAACTTTTTCGGAATATCTTTCTCCGGGCCGGTACGGAGCGCCGCGGTCTGAGCCGTTCCGGTTTTCCCACCGATCGTGACCAGCGACGACTTGGCTCGTGTCGCCGTTCCCTTGGTCACCACGTCGGCCAGCGCCTCCTTGATGAGCGTAATGGTCGCCGGCTTGACCGCCACCTTTCCACGAACGGCCGGTGGAAACTCGGCCCGTTCTCCGGTCGCTCGATTCATCACCGCTTGCACCAATCGCGGCTTGACCGCCACCCCGTCATTGGCGACCGTGCCGATGACGCTGGCCATCTGCAGCGGAGTGACGGTCACATACCCCTGCCCGATGGCGGCAGAAATGGTTTCGCCCGGATACCAGGGCTGATTCCGCGCCTTCTGCTTCCAGGCCGTGGACGGGACGATGCCCACCCGCTCGGACGGCAGTTCCACGCCGGTCTCCTGCCCCAAACCGAACTGTTTCGCGTATTCGGCGATCGTATCGATCCCCATCCGCTGGCCCACGGTGTAAAAATAGACGTCACAGGAATGGATCAACGCCTCGTTCAGGTCCACCGATCCATGCCCGCCCTGCTTCCAGTCACGAAACAGCCGATTCCCGAATTGATACCCGCCGTTGCAACGCACCATGGTCGAAGGAGTGACCGTATTGGATTCGAGTGCGGCTGCCGCCATGATGACTTTGAAGGTCGAGCCGGGTGGATACTGTCCCTGCGTGGCACGATTGTTCAGCGGGCGGCGTTCATTCTGCACGATCTCCACCCACTGCTTGTTGGTCAATTCTTTGGACAACACGTTGGGATCGAATCCCGGCCGGCTCGCCATCGCCAAAACATCGCCGTTCGTGGGGTCGAGCGCGACGATGGCACCGGATTCCTCCCCCAGGAGATCTTCGGCGATCTTCTGCAGACGGGCATCGATGGTCAGATAGAGGTCATCCCCCGCCACCGGCTTGTCCGACACGATGGCACGTTTTTCATGGCCGAGCGCATCGACCTCGACACTCTTCTGGCCCGCCCGCCCGCGCACCTGACGATCGAACCATTTCTCGACGCCATATTGACCGACGATGCTGCCCTGATGCAGATCGGCAAAATCCGGCTTCTCAAGCTGATCGGCCGAAACTTCTCCGACGTACCCCAGGAGATGCGCGGCGACGTCTCCGGCGGGATAATTCCGTTGTGACTCAACCTGGATCATCACACCCGGCAAATCCAGCCGATGAGACTCAATCAGCGTCGCCTCACGCAAGGTCAACCGGTCTTTGATCTTGCGGGGCTGCAATTTGCTTCCCTTGCCGATCGACAGCTTCTTCTGGATCAGCTCCGGGTCAAGGCTGAGCAGCGAGGCTAATTGCCCTACCAGCGCCGCCCGATCCTTCACATCTTCCAGCGTGACGTACAGGGCGAAACTGGGGACATTGTTGGCCAGCAACAGGCCGTTCCGGTCGAAAATAAGCCCCCGCGCCGGCTCCAACACCACCGAACGTGTCCGGTTGTTCTCGGACAGGTCTCGGTAGTAGGGCCCCTCTCGAATCTGGAGGTGCCACAGGCGCAAGGCGAGCAGCCCCACCACCAGCAGGAGGCCCACGCGCAGAATGACCAGGCGCCGCTGAAGATCCAGGAGCTCGGAATCATTGAATCCTGCCGTCGCCATTGACGTCCGCTCGCG
Source organism: Nitrospira sp. CR1.2 (assembly GCA_014055495.1). Taxonomy (GTDB): domain Bacteria; phylum Nitrospirota; class Nitrospiria; order Nitrospirales; family Nitrospiraceae; genus Nitrospira_A. The sequence goes on along the minus strand of WIAG01000025.1, from coordinate 34,277 downwards.
TCTGCCCTCCTCGGAAAACCGGGCCGGCTTTAGAGCGTCCCCTCCGTTACCATCCGATCATCGGACCAGCGTTGTCGGAACAATAGATAGAGACCGGCGCCGACGGCCGCATCAAGCCCCGCTTGCACGACAATCGTCGATCGCACCCCCAGCCACACTTCGTCCAGGCCGGCGGGATTCAAGGAGTAGAGAAATACCGCGCTCGACAGGCAGGAAATGATGGCCAGCCCCGCCGTCATGACCGCCGGCGTGATATGTGCCATATGGCGCCCGGCCAATCCGGCAAGGAAGCCGCTTCCCCCCTTGGTCACCACATTGATCCAGAGGTCTCCCGCAGACAACATGTCTTGGAAACATCCCAGTATGAGGCCGAGGATCAACCCGTCGAGTTCTCCACCAAGAAACCCCACAAGACAGGCGGCGACTAACCCAAGATCAGGCCGGACGCCGAATACGCTGAGGTAATGCAGCAGCGTGGTCTGAAAAGGAACGACAACCAACGCCAAGAGGAGGTACAGGAGAAACTTCATGGCTTCTTCCGATCCCCGTGGATTTCCTGCAACAACTTCTGCGCGGCCTCGGCATCCTCGTAGGGAGCCGTAATAATCAGTACTTCATCCAGCTTGGACAGATCGACTTCCGGCTCGATTTCCGCCGACTGAAACAGATCACCTTCCGACTTTTCAACTTGGGTCAGCCCGCCGATCGACAGCCCGCGCGGGAAAGCCCCCGTCAAACCGGAGGTGACCACCCGGTCTCCCGCCTGAACCCGCGACAGCAGAGGAATGTACTTGAGTCGCGCACGGCCGTTACTTGTGCCCTCGACGATGCCTTCGTCACGGGTCCGCTGCACCACGCCGGCAATCGCATTGTTGGGATCGGTCACGAGCAGGACGACGGAAGACGTGGAGTTGGTTTTGACGATGCGCCCGACAACACCGGCCGGAGTGACCACGCCCATTTCCGGGCGCACCCCGTCGCTCTCACCCTTATTGAGAATCATCCCCCGATACCAGTTGGTGGCATCTCGACCGATGACCTGCGCTGCCACGGTTTGCGAGGGCGCCTGCTGTTTGAAGTTCAGCAGCGTCTCGTATCGTTGCGCGGCGGCCACAGACTCCCGCAGCTGATTGTTCTGGCCTTTGAGCAGGTCAATGTCTCGGCGGAGCTGGCGGTTTTCCTCATGGACGGTCTGCAGAGCGACATAGCCGTTCCAGGTTTCGGAGATCCCGTGATCCACAGAAGAGAATGCGGCGAGCGGCAAACTGAGGACCTGCCCCAACGGGCCTCCCACGTACTGCAACAACCTCTGGCTTTGGCTAGGGAGCAGAAAGAGGGCGATCAGCAGACAGGCGAACAAGACGAAGGCGAGACGCCGGGTGCCATATGTAGAGCGCGATATAGCCATCCACACTCGGGATGGAGGTCATCGAGAGGTGCTGCACTGCGACATAACCGATACCTTGCGCAGGAGGTCCAACTCGTCGAGAATCTTCCCCACCCCCAGGACCACCGAGGTCAGCGGGTCGTCGACCGTGATGATCGGAAGATTCGTCTCTTCACGAAACCGAGTGTCCATTCCCTTCAGCAAAGATCCGCCGCCAGTCAACACAATACCGCGATCGATGATGTCTCCGGCCAATTCAGGCGGTGTATTTTCAAGCGCCACCTTGATGGCATTGACGATGGTTCCTATGGGTTCCTGTAACGCTTCCCTCACTTCGGCATCATCCACCACCAACGTGCGGGGAATACCGGAGATCAGGTCGCGTCCCTTGATCATCATGGTCTTCCGCTCTTCGAATGGATAGGCTGAGCCGATCTCAAACTTGATCCGTTCGGCCATATGCTCGCCGATGAGCAGATTATACTTCTTCTTGATGTAGTTCATGATGGCGTCGTCCATCCGGTCGCCGGCCACCTTGACCGACTCACTGTAGACGATGCCACCCAACGAGATCACCGCGATGTCCGTTGTCCCGCCGCCGATGTCCACGACCATGTTTCCCGATGGTTCAGTAATCGGCAACCCGGCGCCGATGGCGGCCGCCACCGGTTCTTCGATCAGATACACTTCGCGCGCGCCGGCGAGTTCGGCGGAATCCCGAACCGCACGCTGTTCCACTTGAGTGATCCGGGAGGGCACCCCGATGATGATGCGTGGCCGCACAAACGCCGTTCGGTTATGGGCCTTCTGAATGAAGTGACTCAGCATCGCCTCGGCCTTTTCGAAGTCGGCGATGACGCCTTCCTTCATCGGGCGCACCGCGACGATATTCCCCGGCGTACGCCCCAGCATCCGTTTCGCATCGGCGCCGACGGCCATCACACGTTCCGTCTTCTTCTCCACGGCGACCACGGAGGGCTCGTTCAATACGATACCCTTTCCCTGGACGTACACGAGAGTCGTCGCCGTTCCCAAATCGATCGCCAGATCGTTGGAGAACCACCCGAACATATCACTCATGAAGCCCACTAGGACTCTCCCTTCACACGATTCCTTCGCGCAGCCGCATTACGCCTTCAATCCGACACATCCAACTGTCCGCTTTCCAGCACCTGCGTCTTGGCGATGTCATCCCCCAAGCGGCGCCCCTGTTCGTTCCCGATGACCAACAACCCTTCCACTGAGAGCACCGCTCCCCATCCGATCCAACCCACATACGGAATTTCAAACGCCAACTGGGCAAGCCCGCAAGGCAGATTACGGATGATCGACTCCCGGAAGCCCGCCGGATCCCGTGTACGTGGGACGATGGTTTGAAGCCCGATGAGCCGCTTCCCGATACTGCGACCGCCACCGAATCCGTCGGCCAGCAGAATGTAGGCAAGTCCGGCAAGAACACCGATCGGAGGGACCAGTTTGCCCGCCGCCGCGACGATCAGGAGATCGATCGTTTTGGCGATGAAGCGATTCAGCACCTGGGCCTTGGGATAGACACCCAGTTCCACCGGGCTGTGCCCGATTGCCTCCTCCGCCACCGGAAATCTCCCCAATTCGTCGTCACTATAACAAATCTCTCGAACCTGCACAAACAAAGTCGCAATCTTCTCACGCCCTTCTCACACCGGTGCTCCAGACGATTCTAGCCCTTGCCTTTGCCGGCGTCGCCTGAGTAGAATTCGCGAAACGTTGCCGATAAGAGGCCTTCTCGATGATCAAACTGTTACGCGAAGCGGCTCACGACTATCCATGGTTTTTGAAATCCATCATGGGCACCCTCGCCCTGGCGTTCGTCATCACGATGGGCTGGTGGGGGTTCGGCCAGGAAAGCGGCAACGTCGTCGCCTCCGTCGGGGACCAGTTCGTCCCGCTCGATGAATATCGGCGGGCCTATGAAAATACGTACCGCTTCTACAAAGACAAAGGCCAGAACGAGATCAAGGATGAGTTCCTCAAACAATTTGTGCTGGACCAGCTCATCGACAACCGCATGTGGCTGCATGTGGCGAAGGAAATGGGACTGACGGTATCCGACGAAGATTTGCGGAAGGCGATCATGCAGCGGACGGAGTTTCAGAAAAACGGCGCCTTCGACCCCGAGGCCTATCGTCGGCTGTTGGCGGCAAACCGGTTGACACCGGCTTCCTTCGAAGCCATGGAAGCCAAGGATATCCTCACCAACAAGGCACGATTGGTCATCATGGACGCGGTGGCCTTGACGCCGTCCGAATATGCCGAGGCGCAGACCCTGGCTTCACGAGAGGGCGAATCCGATCCGGCCAAAGCCGCCGTCATCAAGGAGCGGGTGTATCAGAACCTGCTGTTCCAAAAGCAGCAGCGCGCCTTGATGGCCTATTCTGAATCGATGAAGAGCAAAGTTCCCGTCAAAATCCACAAAGAACTCATGTAGCGGCCGGCCACCCCGTCCCGAGCAGCATCGCATCCCCATAACTGTAAAACCGGTATCGTTGCGCCACCGCTTCCTGATAGGCAGCGCGAAGCGGTTCCACGCCGACAAACGCGGACACCAGCATCAGCAACGTGGTCCGGGGCAAATGAAAATTTGTGACCAGCGCATCGACGACGTGAAACCGAAAACCCGGGGTGATGAACAGGTCGGCCGGCCCCCGAAACGGCTCGATTCCACGCCCCCCCCGAGCTGCTGTCTCCAGCGCACGTACGACGGTGGTGCCGACCGCAACCACACGATGCCCGCTGCGCTGTGTTCGCTGAATCTGCTCGACCGCGGCAGCCGGCACATCTACCTGCTCCGACAACATGCGGTGGTCTTCGATGCGCTCACTTTTCACGCCACGAAATGTCCCGGGGCCGACATGTAATGTCACCTGCGTCACCTCGATCCCCCTAGCCGTCATCGACTCCACCAATGCCCGCGTGAAGTGCAGTCCTGCGGTCGGCGCCGCAATGGCCCCCTCGTGTTTCGCAAAGACCGTCTGATACCACCCCTGATCCTCAGGTGACGGCTCCCGTTTGATGTAAGGAGGGAGCGGCATTGTGCCGGCCTCATGCATGAGGTCGTACACATTGGTGACGCCTCTGACCATCATGGTCGTTCGAGCCTGGCTCCGTTCCACGATCTCGGCGCTGCCCCCCCCCGGAAAATCGATCACGGCCCCGGGTCTAAAACGTCCCTTCATCAGCACTTCCCACACATTCTGTCCGAGATCCTGCACAAACAACAGGTCCAGGAGTTTTCCGGTCGCCCGGACCCGCGCGGGCATTCGCGCCGGCATCACCTTGGTATTGTTCACGACCACCAGATCACCCGGACTGAGTAACAAGGGCAGATCCGCCACTCGGCGATGGGTCCTCGCACCGCTCAAGCGCTCCATCACCAACAACCGGGCCTGATCTCGCGGGAGCACAGGATGGTCGGCTACGAGCACCGGATCGAATGGGAAATCAAACTCGCTGAGCAACATCAGGGGGTCGGCATCACCGGCATCAGAAGTTGCGACCGGGCGGCATTGTGCAACTCAGTGCCTGGATAGTAGTACTGCAGGATACTGTTGTAGGAATAGCCGAGCTCCGCCAACTCTTTCGCACCCCACTGGCAGAGCCCCACGGCGTGGCCTGCCCCGTATCCAGCAAAGACGACCTCGGCACCGATCGATTCGACTTCAAATTGGGTGCTCGGGATCACCGTATATCCCGCTGCCTTGCGAAGGTCCTCCCCTCGCAAGATCGTCTCGCCCCCGGAATGCAGAATACGTAAGCGGGCGACTCGCCCGGCACGACTATAGGTAATCGGAGTGATCGTTGCAATCGTCCCCACGGAAAAGCCCTGGTGGCGGAGATTGTGCTCAAGCTGATCAATCTTCACGCTGGCTTTCCATTGATAATACGGCGATTCCAAATCGAACGGACACTCGACGCCTTTCAAATAGGGCAAATCTTTATTGGCCCACACATTCACGGCGTCTTCGGTCGGGCCGGCGGCGGTAGAAGAGAAGGCCGCATAGATCGGCGCCTGCTGATGGGTCACCACAATTCCGCGTGTCGATTCAACCGCATCCTCGACCCGGCGGTCCACACCCACGCGCCCCCGATAGACCTGATCTTGAATCGTGGCGACAACGTCATACTCCCGTGCGGCGCTCAACATCTTGTTGTACAACGCATACGTTCGCGCAGCCACCGCCTGCACCTTCAACATTTCCGGATGCCAGGCCGAGCTGACTTCCGACGGCACCACGCCTTTGACGTACTCCTCCAAATCCACCTGGTTGACGACGGAGAGCGCATGCCCCTTCCGCAACACCCGCACGGCCCCGCTGATCGGCAGCGGAGTAGCCGCGCCGGTTCCTCCGTCCTTCCCGATGAGCAACGTCAAGCTGTGCCGGAGCGGGCGAAGCTGGATCTGCCCACCAGCAAGGCGTCGGCCGTCGAGATAGAGCCCGTCTCCCCGAGCAGTAAAACGGACCGACCCGCGCATCGTCTTCGTCTCACCGCTCTCACTCACCAGAGCAAAGGCACCCTCGGCGCGCACATCGAGGAACGGCGCTTCCTGCGCCAACAATACACGAATGGATTCAGCGGAGGAGGGAGGGGCACAAACGACCGAAAGCCACGCCATCCCCCCCGCGACGACGACCAGCCTGAGAAACCGATGTCGAATCAGCGGCGAAAGAGCCATGAAAGGACGTAAAAAAGCAGGCTCAGCAGAATGCTGAGCACAAGACTGGTCGCGATTGGAACATAGAGGCTGAATCGCTCTCGCGAAATGGAAAGATCACCGGGTAATCTGCCGACCCACCCGAACAGGGAGGCGATACCGGGCCACCTCTCGGCCAGCGTGAGGACGAGACCGACAGCCGCCAAGGCCAACCCCGTGACGATCAGGAGACGGCCGATCCCGTTCCAAGCATCCATAGTTCATTGTATCAAACATTCGGCGATCTGAACGGCGTTGAGTGCGGCCCCCTTCCGCAGATTGTCGCTGACGACCCACAGATTTAAGCCGTTGGTGATCGACTCGTCGACTCGCACACGTCCCACGTAGACCTCATCCTTGCCGGATACGTCAAACGGCATCGGATAGAGTTTCTTGACGGGATCGTCGTAGACAATCACCCCCGGCATGTCGGCAATGGCGGCCCGCGCGTCGTTGGCCTTCAACGGACGTTCGAGTTCCACGTTGATCGCTTCCGAGTGGCAGCGCAAGACCGGCACCCGCACGGTGGTCGCCGTGACCCGCAGTGACGGCATCTCAAGAATTTTCCTGGTCTCCTGCACGATCTTCACTTCTTCAGAGCAATCGCCGCCCTCGCCGAACGATCCCACCTGAGGAAGGATGTTGAAGGCAATTTGATGGGGGTAGACCTGTACCTTCACATCCTGAAGCGAGATGAGTGCCTTCGTCTGGTCCATCAATTCATCCATCGCGGCGGCCCCGGTGCCTGATACCGATTGAAAGGTCGTCACGATCACACGTTTAAGGCCGGCCGCATCACGAAGCGGTTTCAGCGCCATGACCAACGGAGTCGTCGTGCAGTTCGGAATAGCCACGATGCCCCGCTTTATGGACTGCAACGCCGCGGCATTGACCTCCGGCACCACCAGCGGGACGTTGGGGTCCATCCGGAACACCGCGCTGTCATCGATCACGACGATGCCGGCCGCGCCTAATCGTGCACCGTAGTCGCGACTGATGGCGTCTGTGGCGGAGATAAAGGCGATGTCGACGCCGGCGAACGACGAGGCCTCTGTCAGTTCCTCAACCTTGTATTCTTTGCCCTGACACGACAACACCTCGCCGGCGGAGCGCTTCGATGAAAAGAGCCTCAGCGTCTCGATCGGAAAGTTGCGTTCCTCTAAGATTTCCAGACTTTCTTTCCCAACGGCCCCGGTCGCCCCGAGTACCGCCACCGTATAGGCCTGCTTCTTCTTCAACATCATGCTGTCCTTACGCCGTGGCCCTCAAAACCCGGATGCGGTGGTTGAAGGTATCCGCCACATACACGGTTCCGGCCGCATCGACCGCTACACCGAATGGATAACTGAGACTTCCCGCCAACGCTTCGCCGCCATCTCCACCAAATTGGGCGACACCGGTCCCCGACACACGCGTGATGGTGTTGGCACGCCCGTCCCACACCCGGATCAGGTGACTGTCCGAATCCGTCAAATACACCCGACCGTCGCCATCGACCGCAATCGCGGCCGGGCGCGACACACTCGGCGAGTGGGGTTCTTCCGGCCCCTGATAACGATAGGATCCCCCGTCCCCCGCCACCGTGGCGATCTGGCCCGTTGCCGGATCGACCGATCGAATCCGGCTATTGAACGTGTCTGCGACATAGAGCACACCATCGGCGCCTAACGCCACGCCGCTGGGACCGGCCACACTCGCCTCTGTGGCAGGAACCTGATCACCACGGTAGGCCGCGGTCCCGTCTCCTGCGACGGTGCTGATCAGACCGGTGCCCAGATCGACCCGGCGGACTCGGTTGTTGCTTTGGTCTGCGATGTACAACGATTGGTCGTTGACGACCAATCCGGTCGGCTCATTGATCGCCGCCTGGGCCGCTGGCCCGCCGTCCCCGGAATATCGCGCCTGCCCTGTCCCCGCCACATGAGTGATGATGCCCGTCGTGGCATCGACCTTCCTGATCCGATGGTTCATCGTGTCGGCAATATAAAGATTGCCCGCACGATCGACGGCCACGGCACTGGGAAAGTTCAGGCGGGCGCGCCGCGCAGGGCCACCGTCTCCAGAGTCCTGTTCGACCGTCAGTCGCCCACCGGTCACGTAGCGAACGGTGCCGCTCAGATCGGTGACTTGGGTATACGACTTCGTCTTGTCGTCGGAATGATCCGCGAAGGGATCTTCGTCCTCGGCGCCCCCGACGACCGCCGGCTCCGGCGTCGCAACCTGCGGCATCCTTCCCGCAGGACCGATTCCCGCTACAGTTGTGATCACCCCGGTGATTCGATCGACCCGGCGGATCACATGGTTCTCCGAATCCGCAATATAGAGATTGCCCTGCGAATCCACACACAAGCCCTTCGGCTCATTCAGTGAGGCCGCGGTCGCCGGTCCACCGTCACCGGCATACCCCGGTTCGCCGTCGCCCGCCAGGGTCTCAATGATTCCAGATGATGTCGCACCGGTTGTCATGAGGCTTATGCGGGAAGATTCTGCAGGATGGCATCGCCCATTTCCGTCGTGCCGACCAGCCGCATCCCCTCGGCATGGATATCCTTGGTACGGAATCCGAGTTCAAGCGTCTTCACAATCGCCTGCTCAATCGCCGCCGCTTCCTTGTCCAACTGAAATGCGTAGGACAGCATCATGGCGGCGGAGGCAATGGTCGCGATCGGGTTGGCAATATTTTTCCCCGCGATGTCCGGCGCGCTGCCGTGAATCGGCTCGAACAGTCCGACCTTGGCTCCGACACTGGCGGACGGCAACATGCCGATCGACCCGGTGAGCATCGCCGCCTCATCGCTCAGAATATCGCCGAAAATGTTATTGCAGAGCAGCACATCGAACTGCCGCGGATTCCGCACGAGTTGCATCGCACAATTGTCGACGTAGATGTGACTCAGGGCCACGTCGGCGTAGTCTTTCTGTACCTCGGTCACCACTCGCCGCCAGAGCTCCGACGACTCCAGCACGTTCGCCTTGTCGACCGACATGACCTTCTTCCGACGCTTGCGGGCCGCTTCGAAGGCCACGACCGCGATCCGGCGAATTTCCTCGGTCGTATACACTTCAGTATTGACCCCGCGCTCGCCCCCGCCGGGCAATTTCTCAATCCCTTTCGGCTTGCCGAAATAGATACCGCCGGTGAGCTCGCGAATCACCAGCATGTCGATGCCTTCGATGACCTCGCGCCGCAACGTGGAGGCATCGGCCAGCATGGGATACAGTTTCGCCGGACGGAGGTTCGCATAGAGACCCAGTTGTTCCCGTAAGCCTAGCAGCGCCCGCTCGGGACGAAGGCTATATTCCAACCCTTCCCATTTCGGACCGCCGACGGCGCCGAGCAACACCGCATCGCTGTGCTTGGCGATGGTGAGGCTCTCTGCCGGAAGTGGTACCCCAACCTTGTCGATGGCATGCCCCCCCACGTCGGCCGGCTGGAATTCAAAGATATGCCCGTACCGCGCGGCCACGGCTTTCAAGACCTTGACTGCTTCCGGAACAATTTCGCGACCGACTCCGTCACCGGCCAGGACTGCAATTCTCGCTTTCACGTCGCGCTCTCCTCTCGTCTATTCAACGACCGCCTCGTCTTCCGCCTTCCACGCAGGATCGACGAGGCAGAGAAATTCGATCGGACTCGTTCCGATATTCAGCAAGGCCTGTTTCGCGCCCGGCGGCACATAAATCACCGAACCGGCCTCCACCGGCATTGACTCCTCTTCCACCTTCATCAGACCGCGACCGGCGATGAAGTAATACACCTCGGAGGAGGTCAACCGGTGCCAGCGCGACTGTTTGCCGGCATCGAGAAATCCGTGGGCAAGGCTATAGCCCAGTTTCAGGTCGGCCTTGGCCGGATGCAGCAGTTCCCGCAACCGGGTATGGTCTCCGGCTAAAAATTCTGGGCAGCGCTCACGATGCGTGCCGAACATACGATACCTTGATCATGATGGGGTGCACGAACAGACATCGCCCCCTCCGGTCCGCACACCTGTACCGACCGGACGGAGGAATCTACCCTGCAGGTTGGGATCAAATCAAGCTGACCTTCTGAATCCCCTCCGCCTGCTTGGCGGAAAAGTAAGCCAGCTTATTGAGCGCATTCAGATAGGCTCTCGCAGCCGCTGTAATAATGTCGGTATCCGCCCCGTGCCCGGAGACCGTTCGGCCGTCCTCTTCGAGACGGACCGACACTTCTCCCTGCGCATCGGTCCCGCCCGTGATGGCATTGACTCCGAACATCAACAATGTGCTCTTTGTCTGCGTCATGGCAGCGATCGTCCGGTAGACCGCATCCACCGGTCCATCTCCCGTTCCGCTGTGGGATACGAGTTTTCCGTCGATCTCCAGTTCAACCGTCGCCCTGGGAACCTTATTGGTTCCGCTTTCGACCTGAAACGACTTCAGGACCACCCGTTCGGACATCTTCGCCACTTCTTCGGAGATAATGACCTCGAGATCTTCTTCGTAAATCTCTTTTTTCTGGTCCGCCAGCCGCTTGAAGCGTTCAAAGGCGTGATTGACCTCTTCCTCACTCAGCTTGTAGCCCAGCTCCTCCAACCGTTGACGGAATGCATGGCGCCCGGACAGCTTGCCCATCACCAATTTGACCTGCTCCAACCCCACCGACTCCGGTCGCATGATTTCATAGGTGGTTTTATCCTTCAGCAACCCGTCTTGATGAATGCCTGATGTGTGGGCGAACGCGTTCGCGCCGACGATCGCCTTGTTGGGCTGAATGACCATCCCCGAAATCTTGCTCACCAGCCGGCTGGTTTTGGCAATCTCCTCCGTGACGACCTTCGTATCGGCCCCATACCAATCCTTGCGGGTCCGGAGCCCCATGACTACTTCTTCCAGCGAGGTGTTCCCGGCCCGTTCGCCGATGCCATTGATGGTGCACTCCACCTGCCCGGCCCCGGCCACCACCGCCGCCAGGCTATTCGCCACCGCCAACCCCAAATCGTTGTGGCAATGCACCGAAATCACCGCCTGCCCGCTATTCGGCACCCGATCTCTGATGCGCTGAATCAACCCGCTGAACTCCTGAGGCACGGCATAGCCGACCGTATCGGGAATATTGATCGTTCCCGCTCCGGCCGCAATCACGGCCTCAATCACTTCACAGAGGTACGCTGGATCCGACCGGCTGGCGTCCATGGGCGAAAACTCCACGTCGTCCACATAGGTGCGCGCCAATTGCACCATCTCCACCGCCCGTTTCTTGGCCTCGTCCCGCGTCATCCTGAATTGATGCTTCAAGTGGATGTCGGACGTCGACAGGAAGGTGTGGATCCTGACGCGTGGGGCACCTTTCAACGCTTCCGACGCCCTGGTGATATCCTCCGGCCTTGCTCGCGCAAGGCTGCACACCACCGGCCCCTCGACCTCCAGGGCGATCCGTCGTACCGCTTCGAAGTCTCCTGGTGAACTATAGGCAAAGCCGGCCTCAATGATATCCACGCCGAGGCGCGCCAGCTGCTTGGCGATCATTAGTTTCTCTTCGACGTTCATGCTCGCCCCCGGCGATTGCTCGCCGTCCCGCAACGTCGTGTCGAATATTCTGATCATCCGAGTCATGGCAACCTCCTCTTGAGCTCCAGCATGCTCAACCGGGCTTTCCAACACGACCGCAGGCGGAGAAAACACCGGAGGCGTACCCTCTCGGGCACATTGAGGATGTTTTCAAGCCGAGAACAAAGTTGGGAACCCGTTTCAGCATGCGGGCAATAAAAAAGCCTTCGCCCCGGGAACAGGGACGAAGGCCCTACGAGCCTCGTGGTACCACCCTGATTCAGCACCGGATGAAGCCCTCTTCATCCGATACCCTCATGAATCCGTCACGGGGATCAGTCGGGACCCATTACTACCCGTCGATCCGGGCTTCACGAATCCGGCTCAGAGGTGAGTTCAGAAGACAACCGGCTGGTTTGCACCGACCACCAGCTCTCTCAGTTCGGTTGAGACTCCCTACTACTCCTCGTCAACGCCTGTGCTACTCTTTCGAATCCAAGACCGGCCCATCGACTTTCGTGACGGGTTTCCCGGCGCCTTTTGCAACCATCGTCCAGAGACGTGACAACGGACCGGACATGGCGTAACCACTGAACGCGACGAACAGCATAGCCTGAGGCCACGCGACAATCAACATCAGCGCCAGAATGCCCCAGACCAGATACGTAAAGTGATCGCCCCGCCGGAACTTGAGGTCTTTGAAGCTGCGATACTTGATCGTGCTGACCATCAAGAACGCCAGGGCGAATGTGATCACCAAGATGAGCAATGGTTTGACTTCCGAGCCCAGCTGGGTGATATGCAAATCGAAAATTACCAGGGAGGCAATCACCCCGGCCGCCGCCGGGATCGCCAAGCCGGTGAAGTATTTGCTGTCCGCGTTGCTCACCGTGGCGTTGAAGCGAGCCAACCGGACCGCACCCATGGCGACATAGGCGAACATCACCGCCACACCAAACGTGCCCTGTCCGCTCAAGGCATAGGAATAGATCAACAGGCCCGGCGCGACACCGAACGACACCACATCTGACAGCGAGTCGTACTCGATGCCGAACTGCCCGGTGCTGTTCGTCAATCGCGCCAACTTTCCGTCCAGCATGTCAAAGATCATGCCCACCAGGATGGCGATGGCGGCCGACAGATGCTGCCCGTTAAATACCGACAGAATCGCAAATACGCCGCAGAAGAGATTCCCCGTGGTGCAGAGGTTGGGAATCAGGTACATGGCCTGTCGCTTTCGATTCCCCTTCGCGAACGGAGGTTTCATAGCTGGTTTCATCGGAGCTCCCCCACGACGGTTTCGCCTCCTTTAACCCGGTCACCGATCGACACGCAAACCTTGGAGCCCAGCGGAAGGAAGGTGTCCATCCGCGAACCGAATCTAATCAACCCAAACCGTTCACCGCGCTGCACACGGTCACCCTGCCCGACCCAGCAGACGATCCGGCGAGCAATCAACCCGGCGACCTGCACGCAGAGCACCTTCGCACCTGACTCGGTCTTCAGCATTACGGCATTCTGCTCATTCCGAAGCGTCGCCTCCGGCTTGCTCGCCACGAGGAACTGCCCCGGCTGATAACTCACCCCTTCGACGGTTCCGGCACAGGGCATTCGGTTCACATGCACATCGAACACGTTCAGAAACACCGTCACGCGGATACTTTTTTCCTTCAAATACCGGGGCTCGAACTCTTCCTCAATCGCAATGACCTTGCCGTCTCCGGACGAGACCACCACATTCGGCTGTTGGGGGATGGTTCGACTCGGGTTTCGAAAGAACCACCCGGTGAAGAGCAGAAACCCACCGCTCACCACTGCGGGAACAGTCCACCCTACCAGCCCGCACAGCAGGGTCGCACCAGCAAGACCACCGACAAAGGGCAGCCCTTCTTTCACGATCGGGATTCCGACCGCTCGATCAGCCATACACCTCCAGGCCTTCTCTCATGCTACCACGAGAAGCCCGGCCACCGGGTTAGTTTTTGTTCTTATCGACGAGTTGATCCTTCTTCAACCAGGGCATCATGGATCGAAGCCGGGAACCGACTTCCTCGATTGGATGACCTTCTCCCTTTTTCAGAAGGGCATTATACACGGGCCGGTTGGCTTGATTCTCGAGCACCCATTCCCTGGCAAACTGCCCGCTCTGAATCTCGCCCAGGATCTTCTTCATCTCCTGCTTAGTCTCATCAGTCACGACACGCGGGCCACGAGTAATGTCGCCGTACTTCGCCGTCGTGCTGATCGAATAGCGCATGTTGGCTATACCGCCCTGGTAGATCAGATCCACAATCAGCTTCACCTCGTGCAAACACTCGAAGTAGGCCATTTCCGGTGAGTACCCCGCCTCGACCAGGGTCTCGAACCCGGCCTGGATCAACGAGGTCAACCCGCCGCACAACACCGCCTGCTCGCCGAACAGGTCCGTCTCCGTCTCTTCTTTAAAATTCGTCTCGATGATCCCAGCCCGCCCTCCGCCGACCGCACTGGCATAGGCCAACCCCACCTGGCGGGTGTTGCCGCTCGGGTCCTGGTGCACCGCCAACAAGCAGGGCACGCCGCTCCCCTTCGTGTATTCAGACCGGACCAGATGGCCAGGCCCCTTGGGCGCCACCATAAAAACGTTGACGTCTGCCGGCGGCACGATCTGTCCGAAATGGATATTGAATCCATGGCCAAAGGCAAGATAGGAACCGGGCTTCAAGTTGGGGGCAATATCCTGTCGATAGATGGCCGCCTGGGCCTCATCAGGCGCCAGGATCATGATGACATCAGACGCTTTCACGGCGTCAGCCACCGGCATGACTTTCAGTCCGCTCGCCTCGGCTTTCTTCCATGAGCTACCTTCACGCAGGCCTACGACGATAGTAGCGCCGCTTTCTTTCAGATTGAGCGAATGAGCATGGCCTTGGCTTCCATAGCCGATCACGGCCACTTTCTTTCCGCGAATGAGCTGCAAATCGGCGTCCTTGTCGTAATAGATCTTCATACATCACTCCTGAATGTTCATAGGGCACATGGATGGAAACGGCAGCTGCACAGAGAGGATGCGCGCTATTCGCGCACAAGCTTCTTCGGTTGGCTGACGGCCGGCCGGATCGCCTCACGCGCAATCGCTACTCGCCCCGTCCGAATCAGCTCCTTGATGCCGAGCGGCTGGAGCAGGTTGATGATGGCCTCGAGCTTCTTGGGATCGCCGGTGACCTCAATGGTATAGGTCGAGGGCGTCGAGTCGATCACGTTGGCGCGAAAAATATCGGCGATTCGCAGCGCTTCGGCACGGTCCTCTGCCTTCGTATGCACCTTGATCAATGCCGTCTCCCGTGACACGAAGTCGCTTTCGTTCAGATCCACGACCTTGATCACGTCGATCAGCTTGTTGAGTTGCTTGACGATTTGCTCCACGATCCGCTCATCCCCTGACGTCACTATCGTCATCTGCGACATCGAGGGATCGAGGGTGGGAGCAACGGATAGGCTTTCGATATTGAACCCGCGTCCACTGAACAATCCGGCCACGCGGGATAACACGCCAAACTTATTTTCTACGGTCACTGAGATAATGTGTTCCATGGCATTCTCACGAGCGCGAACCCGGTAGCGTTACAGCATCCACCGAAACGCACCCACCTCCCCCGATCGACAATTATGCATGGCACGAGCAGCCGCCCCCACACGCTCTTACGCGGTCAGGATAGTGTCTTTACTTTCGTCGGACCCGGTGCTGGGCGCGCCGGCCATTCGTTGCTTCAATTCCGGCGGATCTTCGAGAATCATTTCGTGATTGCAGCCGCCGGCTGGAATCATCGGATAACAGTTCTCGAACGGATAGGTCGGGACATCCACGATCACCGGCTTCTCGATGCCGACGGCTTCTTTCAGCACCGCATCGAGATCCCCCACTTTGTTTGCCCGCAAACCGACCGCGCCATAGGCCTCGGCCAATTTCACGAAATCCGGCGTCGTCTCGAGATAACTAGACGCATACCGCCCTTCGTAGAACAGGTCCTGCCATTGCCGCACCATGCCATGGAACCGATTGTTCAGAATAATGACCTTGACCGGTAGCTTCGACACCACGGCAGTGGCCATTTCCTGCATATTCATCTGGATACTGCCGTCTCCGGCGACGCACAGGACCAGACGATCTCTAAAGGCAGCCTGCGCACCCATTGCCGCAGGAAGCCCGAACCCCATCGTGCCCAATCCGCCCGACGTCAACCAGCGATTCGGCCTGGCGAGCTTGAAGTATTGAGCCGTCCACATTTGATGCTGTCCTACATCTGTCGCCACGATCGGATCGCGGTCCTTGGTCAATTCGTAGAGCCGTCTCACGACGTGTTGCGGCTTGATCGCACCATCGGCATCCTGTTGGTAGGCGAGCGGGTGCGCCTGCTGCCAATCGCGAATTTGATCCCACCACGGCTTTCGCAGGTCCTTTTGATTGCCGTTCACTGTAGCCCGGAGAATTTGGTTCAACTCCCGCAGCACGGCTTTGCAATCGCCCACGATGGGAATATCGACATGGATATTCTTCCGGATCGAGGTCGGGTCGATATCGATGTGAATGACCTTTGCGAACGGACAGAACTCCGACACCTTGCCCGTCACCCGATCGTCGAAACGCGCCCCCACGGCAATGACCAGGTCGGAATAGTGGACGGCCATGTTGGCACAGTAAGTCCCGTGCATGCCCATCATGCCCATCGACAAGGGATGTTCGCCGGGAAAGGCCCCAAGCCCCATCAACGTCATGTCCACAGGAATCTGGGTCATCTCCGCCAATTCCAGCAGTTCCTTGGCAGCTTGGGAAAACACCACGCCGCCACCCACATAGAGAATCGGCTTCTTTGCCTTCATGATGGCTTCAGCGGCCTGCTTGATCTGCCACTTGTTGCCCTCATAGGTCGGGTTATAGCCGCGAATCGCCACAGAGCTGGGATAGGTGAACTCGGCTTTGGCCATGGACACGTCTTTCGGGATGTCCACCAGCACCGGCCCCGGACGCCCGGTCGTCGCAATGTAGAACGCTTCCTTGATCGTCGTGGCCAGGTCGTTCACATCCTTCACCAGGAAGTTGTACTTTGTACAGGGGCGACTCAGGCCGATGTTATCTGCTTCCTGAAACGCATCGTTCCCGATCAAACTCGTGGACACCTGTCCACTGATACACACCAGCGGAACCGAATCCATATACGCATCGGCCAACGCGGTGATTACATTCGTCATGCCGGGTCCGGAGGTCACTAGACAGACACCGGCCTTCCCTGTAGCCTTGGCGTACCCTTCCGCCATATGCCCGGCTCCCTGTTCGTGCCGAGTCAATACGACCTCAATGTCCTTCTGCTGGTGCAGCATGTCGAAAATCTTCAACACAACACCGCCCGGCAGGGCAAAAATCGTTTTTACGCCTTCCGCCCGCAAACACTCGATCAGGATTTCAGAGCCTGTCAACTTCATATCCACCTCCCCTTCGCGCATCAAGGCGAAGGACGTGATGCCTGAACTAACAACACCGCCGCGCTACGAGCCGTTCGCGGCAAACCGCACCGCAGACTGCTACGATCTTTCTGAAAAATCAACGGGTAAGATGGCGAATCGTATCACCAGCCCGCAAGTGAGGTCAAGAGAGCCGAGGCACATGCCCTGCGCAAGAGCCTGGTCTCGATCACCGACCCGTGGTATACGAACGTGCTCGAACTGTGGAACCGACTCCCGATGAGTCCCATGCGCGTCACCATCATGTCCCGCCGAGAATGCCATTTGTGCCACGTGGTGACCCGCGTGGCTGCCCAGGTACAGGAGGATCTCGCTTTTCAACTGACCATCGTCGACGTCGACAACGACGAAAACCTGCGTCGGGAATATGGCAATCGGATACCCGTCGTGCTGCTGGACGACCGGGAAATTCTTTCCGGCAAAGTCACCGGGGGAGAGCTGCGCAAAGCGATACAAAGAGCGCGTTGGAGAAACCCTATAAGCCGGATTCTGTCCCGCGTGAAGCTTGCGCTCACCCGGGGGTGATCATTTCTCTGGGACTCGAGTTACCTCGAGCCTCAAGCAACCTACCCGAAGACTTCGGCCGGGCCGGCCTTTCCGCTGAGCTCTTGCGAACCCGCGGGCGTCTCCCTATTTGGTCTTGCTCCGGACGACGCTTACCGTGCCGTTGATGTCGCCATCACCGCGGTGGGCTCTTACCCCGCCGTTTCACCCTTACCTGAGCCGCTGGCAGAAACCGAGGTCCCCGACAACAGCCATCGGCGGTTTGTTTTCTGTGGTGCTGGTGTCGGATCGCTCCGCCTGGATGTTATCCAGCGTCCTTGCCCTTGGAGTCCGGACTTTCCTCCCGCCAAGCCTGCTCGACGAGCGATCACCCGTGTCCCCCCAGCGCGCGGGAAAAGTATACGGGCCGGTTGCGGAGGATTCAAGCGCCGCCGCGCATGTGCCTACCGAAGCGCCGGCAAGTCGCTGTTCGGTGCAGGTGCCTTGGACCGGTAGATCGGCATGGCTTCGGCCATCCATTCTTCAAGCTGCTGAATTCTGGTTTCGTGGCTGGGGTGAGTGGACATGAATTCCGACGGCGATTTCCCGCCTGACAACTCGCCCATTCGCTGCCACAAGTGAATGGCCTCGCGCGGGTCATATCCGGCATCCGCCGCCAGCAACACGCCCACGTAGTCCGCCTCCGACTCGTGTTTGCGACTGAACGGGAGCAACACCCCAACTTGGGCCCCCAAACCCAAGGCCGCCATCCCTGCCTGGGAGACCACCGGATTGGCCCCACTCACTCCAAGCACTATTCCGATCGCTTGCAACGTGGTCTGCGCCAATGTGTTCTGACTCATGCGCTCTCCGCCATGCCGGGCCAAGGCGTGCACGACCTCATGGCCCATCACGGCCGCGAGTCCCGATTCCGTCTTGGCAACCGGGAAAATACCGGTGTAGACGGCGATTTTTCCACCAGGCAGGGCAAACGCGTTCATGGTCTTGTCATCCTTGATGACCGTCACTTCCCACTCGAACTGGTTGGCCATCTCGCTGTATTGAGATCGTTTGGCGGCCTCGATCACTCTTGCTGCCACCCGCTTGACCGGCTCAATCTCACGCGGATCGGTCGACGGTTTCATGTTAGGGTCGCTCTTGACCTCGGCATAGGCCTGCGCCCCCATCTGTACTTCCTGCGACATCGGCATCATCATGAGCTGCCAGCGTCCCGTGTATGGATTGGTTTGACAGCCGGTCGTCACCAGCAGGGTCACGATGCCGAACAGCAGCCACTGCACCCTGGAGGACGCTCCAGATTGCCACCCAATATTCTGATGCCCTTCACATGCCATCACACGCCTCCGAAAATTGACCAGGTTGGTGAGCTTTGATAGATTACCGCGCCACCCTGCCCGTTTCCACTGGGAGTTTCACCGAGTGCCGGCCGCTACGACGCTCTCCTCACTCAATCGCATCGGCATCGACGAATCCGGCAAGGGCGACTATTTCGGACCGCTGGTCATTGCCGCCGTCTTCGTCACGCCGGCGTCAGAGCGAGACCTGGCCCTCATGCAGGTGCGGGACAGCAAGAAAATCTCTGATGGGCGAATACTTGAAATGGCGCCGGATATCAGGCTGCTTTGTCCCCACAGCATCGTGACCATCGGGCCGCAACGGTACAACGAGCTCTACGCCAAAATCAAAAACTTGAATCGGCTCCTCGCCTGGGGCCACGCACGGGCGCTGGAAAATCTCCTTCAGCAGGTCGATTGCGACCTTGCCATCGCAGATCAGTTCGGCGACGAGGGGTTAATTCTCGCTGCGCTGCAGGAAAAGGGGAAACGAATCCGGTTGGTGCAACGGACAAAAGCTGAGTCGGATCTTGCGGTCGCAGCAGCTTCGATTCTGGCTCGCGCGGAATTTTTGTCGCGACTCCAGCGACTGTCGCAGGAGGTGCACACCACGTTGCCGAAGGGCGCATCCTCCTCAGTGGAGTTGGCGGGACGAATGGTCGTGAAGAAGTATGGGCGCGACCGATTGAGCACCGTCGCGAAACTGCACTTTAAAACCACACAACAGGTGCTGGCGGAACCCGAGCCCTCATGAATCATGCGGGCTTTCGCCAGGCGACTCTGCGAGGAAACCGACGGGCTGTTGTGAATCGGTACGGGGGCTAGTGAGTGCAACGGACGGCGGGGCGGGCTTCCCCACGACCTGCTAAACGGATTCGCCGACCTCGAGATCTTTGGCTTGGTCCTGCGCCAGGGCCGGCTTCTCTGCGAGCCCAGGCTCGCCTTCCCAATACAACATCCTGTAGCAATACGGGCAGGTATGCACGTCGTCTCCCCGCTTCACCTGAGAAACCAGCTGCGGGGGCAATTGCAACCGACATCCGACGCAGATGCCGTCCTTGACCAGTACCAAGGCCGGCTCCTTTCGCATGGCTTTCAGCTTGTTGTACCGCGCGAAGAGCCCTTTCTCTACCTGCCCTGCCGACTGCACCTGTTTCCCCTCTAATTCGGCCAACTCTGCCGCTAGCGCGCGATCCTTCTCGTCCCACACGGCCTTCTCCTTCAGAAAGAGGGCTTCCGACTCTTTCAACTGTGCCTGGGCCGCCGTGATGGTCCGCTGAATCCCTTCGATCTGCTCCATAGCCAGCAGGATCTTCTCCTCGAACTCACCCCGCTTTTTATTCGCCAGCTCAACCTCGAAGAGATGCGCCTGGTACTCCTGATTGGTCTTCAACTGAGCGGCACGGTCCTTCATTTTGCCGATCCGGTCCTCGTGCGCCTCAAGGTCCTTCTCGTGGCTGCGGCGCTCCTTGTTCAACGTGTCGACCGAGGTCGACGCCTGCTGCAACACCTGCTTCACATCGCGAACCGGCGCCTCGCTCGCCTCCAGACGCTCCGGTATTCTTCGCCGCTGCTCTTTCAGGTCGGCAATGCGGAGATCGAGTTTCTGCAGTTGAATGAGGGGGGCAAGCTGTAGGTTCACAGGTTCCTTGTGGATTGTCCGAGGGTAGCGCCGCACCGGCGCCTCCTCGTGGTGAAATGACCGGGAGATGCTCAGACTGGTGGGCCCACTAGGACTTGAACCTAGGACCAGCTGATTATGAGTCAGCCGCTCTAACCACCTGAGCTATGGGCCCAATCCTGCCGACCACGCCGCAAGCTTCAGCTCACGTCATGGCATCATTGGTTCGAGCGGCCCGATTCTAGGCTGCCGATACCCCAGAGTCAAACGAGACTCGGCGCCAGGCCCTAGAGACTCTCGACAAAACTGCGCAATTTCTTACTCCGGCTGGGATGCCTGAGCTTGCGCAATGCTTTCGCCTCGATCTGCCGGATGCGCTCTCGGGTCACCTCGAAATCCTGTCCCACTTCCTCCAGGGTATGATCGGTGGCTTCACCGATACCGAACCGCTTGCGGAGGACCTTCTCTTCGCGCGGCGTCAGGGTCTCCAGCGCCCCGTTGATCTGACGCTGCAAGTCATACCGGATCGCGGCCTCCAACGGGGACACGGCTTTCTTGTCCTCGATAAAATCTCCCAGATGGCTGTCCTCTTCTTCGCCGATCGGAGTTTCGAGGGAAATCGGCTCGCGCGCGATTTTCAAAATCTTCCGCACTTTGTCGAGCGGCAAGTCCATCCGCTCCGCGATCTCCTCCGGCGTGGGTTCGCGCCCGAGCTTCTGCACCAGGTGCCGGGACGTCCTGATCAACTTATTGATCGTCTCGATCATATGCACCGGGATGCGGATGGTTCGCGCCTGGTCGGCAATCGCACGGGTAATCGCCTGACGAATCCACCAGGTGGCATAGGTGCTGAACTTGTATCCACGCTTGTATTCGAATTTGTCGACTGCCTTCATCAGGCCGATATTGCCTTCCTGAATCAAATCCAGGAACTGCAACCCGCGGTTCGTGTATTTCTTGGCGATACTGACGACCAACCGCAAATTGGCCTCGACCAACTCCGCTTTCCCGCGCTTGACCTTTTCCTCGGCCACATCCAGATGCTTGACCGCATCCTTGATCTCTTCGGCAGAAATCAGTGCCTCTTCTTCCTCCAACTGACGGATACGACCCTTTGCAGCCTGGTAATGCTTCTTGATGTCTTGGAGGACCTCCTCAGACAGACTGGTTCTGCGCTTGACGGCCAATACATCCTTATGGGTGCGACACAACTTCCGCAACAACTCTGCGCCGGCTTCGCCGCCGACACCCAACCGCCGCTGGCAGCTCGTCACTTCGCGCTCCGCCTGACGGAACAGCAGATTGAGGTCACGCACCCGTTGAGTCATCCGATCCTTCAGGACGCCATGCAGGTTCACCGACTCCATCTTATCCACGACCTGTCCGCGTACCGTATCGATCTGCTTGCGAAGCTTCTTCTGCTTCTCGGGGTCAGCGCCGACATGGCGGGCCTTGTCATACAAGTCTTTCAGCGAGGCCGACACCTTGCGCACCGCGTTCAAGGAATCCAGCGTTTTGACCCGCAGCTCCTCATAGTCCTTTTCGACGGCCTCTTCTTCAAAGTCTTCTTCCGTCTCGACGACCGGCACGATTTCCCGCACGTCGATCTTGCCGTTTTTCAGCTGATCACGCAGATTAAGGACGAACTCCAGGGTCATCGGTAGGCCATAGACGACCGTCGCAATGTCTTTTTTCCCCTCCTCGATACGCTTGGCGATCTCAATCTCACCCTCGCGGCTCAGCAATGCCACACTACCCATCTCTTTAAGATACAGACGGACCGGGTCATCGGTGCGGCTGAGTGCCCCCGGAGTGAGATCGATTTCTTTTTCGTTCTCCTCCGACGAGTCCGCCTCTTCGCTTTCCTCAATGGTGTCATCGCTCTCCGCAGCTTTCGGAGCACGCTCGGTTTCGGCGGACTCCACAATCTCGATGTCCATCTCGCCGAACATCGTCATGATCGTGCTGAACTGATCCGACGACACGACATCCGCAGGCAACGTGCTGTTGAGATCGTCGTACGTGAGGAACCCTTTCTCCTTGCCCAGGTTAATGAGCTTCTTCACCTCGCCGAGCAATTCTTGTTTCGGCATACCTACTCCTTCACCGCAGACGTCAGCGCAACCGGCGACACGCCGGCTTTCCGAATCCGCATATCGTTAATCAATCTGTTCAGGCGATGCACGTCATCTTCCCGTCGCTCTCGCTCCGCAGCCTTCAACTCCTGAATCAAGGCCCCCATGGTCCGCTCTCGACCTCGTCGTTCCAGCGTTTCCAAACACCCGGCGATGTGTGCCGGGACATCGTCATAATGTTGTTCCAGCATCGACAGCTCGGAAATCAACGTACCGCACGCCTCATCATGGATGAGCGCATCCAGGAGGTCACGTACCGACAGGCGGCCATCCTGCCCCAGATGCTGCATCGCACAGTGAATCAAGCGGCGATAGGCCGGATCCGAAAAGGCCTCCGGGGACAACTTTCCCAAGTCCTGCGCCGATAAATGACCCTGCACCAGCAAGTGTGCCAGATCGCGCTCCTCGGGATTTCCCTTCAGTTTGGAGGGCCCAACCGGGGACGGACGCTTCACCTCTCGTTCAGGTCGACGCGGCTCCTGAGCTGACAGGGCGGGATACCGATCGATCAACCGTTGCTGACTCAGCCCCAAGCGTTCCGCCACCAGCCGAATCCGCTCTTCCCGTTCGATGGGATGGGCGCTTTTCTGGAGGATACGTAACACCGCGTCCACGGCGCGAATCCGGTCTTCAACGGTGCCGGCCTCTGCGGTCCGCAGACTGTGCTCCACCGCAAAATCCAATAGGCTGGGGGCCGCCTGGTGCAGCGTCGTAAACCCCTCAGCCCCGTATTTCCTGACATAGGTATCCGGATCTTCACCTTCCGGCAGTGACACCACTTTTACGCTGATGCCGCTGTTGACGAATAAATCCAGCGTCCGCAGGGCAGCTCTGATTCCCGCCTGATCCGGATCGAACAGCAGCACGACATTCGACGCAAACCGCCTGATCACGACAATATGTTCGGGGGTCAAGGCTGTACCCAACGTCGCCGCGACATGGCGGATCCCGGCCTGGTGGAGGGCGACCGCATCAAAGTAGCCCTCAACGAGGATCAACGTCTGTTGTTGCCCTGCCGCATCACGAGCCGCCTCCAAGGCAAACAGGGTGTGCCCCTTCTTAAACAAGGGCGTCTCAGGCGAATTCAGATACTTGGGCGTACCATCCCCCACAATACGTCCGCCGAATGCCACAATGTGCTTCCGCAAATCGACAATGGGAAACATGACGCGAGAGCGGAAACGATCGTAATGCCCGGACGCCCCGGTCTTCGGCGCACTGCCCTGATCCCGCGGAATTGAAAGCCCGGCGGCAACAAGGTCCGCTGCGGCAAACCCCTCCTTGAGCATGGCCTTGGTCAATCCATCCCATTCAGGTGGGGCAAACCCGATCTTGAATTGCTCAGACGTGTTGAGCTGGATGCCGCGACTTTCGAGGTAGATGCGAGCCTGCGCCCCCGTCGGCCCCTCTGTCAGCATGCGTCGATACCAGGCTCCGGCGGCCGCGTTCAGGCGCTCTAATCGGCCAAGCTGTGCGCGTGCCTCATTCGAATATCCACCGCTCGATTCCGGAACATCGACCCCCACCTTGCGACCCAGATCTCGCACAATCTCGGGGAAGGCCGCCCCGGTCAATTTCATCAGAAATGTGTAGACATTGCCCCCGGCCCCGCAGCCGAAACAATGGAAGATTTGTCGCGAAGCACTGACGGTGAAGGAGGGAGACTTCTCTTGATGGAACGGACAGAGGCCCTTGAGATTCTGCCCGGCCCGCGTCAACGTCACATGTTGGCCCACGACTTCCGCGATGTCCACTCGGTCTCTGATTTGGTTGATGACGTCGTCCGAAATCAGGCCTTGGCCCACGGCGGTCCTCGCTAGTGCCCGCAGGGATCCCACCGGTCGGATACCCGGCTGGATGCCTTTGACGCGATTGAAAGTTGACCGTTCACACTAACAAACGGTCCGCACAAGTGTCAATCGAGTTGGCGAACCGCTTATCCCGGAGGCCATCCCATCGACCTGCCGCCGAGCACATGTAGGTGGAGATGAAACACCGTCTGGCCACTGTCCGCCCCCGTGTTGGTGACGATACGATAACCGGACCCGTTCAGTTTCCTGGCCCGCGCGACCTCCGCGCAGGTCAACAGGAGTTTCCCCAGCAACGCCTGATCGCCGTCTGCACAGTCTTGGACGGCCGCGACATGTCGTTTGGGGATCACCAGGATGTGAACGGGGGCCTGGGCATTGATGTCCTCGAATGCCAGCACCTGGTCGTCCTGGTGCACGATCTTTGCCGGAATAGTACCAGCCACAATACGACAGAAGATGCAATTATTCACCTGCGTTCCCTCCCGGCTCCGGCCGGATCCCGGATTTGCCGAACCGGGAGCCTAACTCGCGATACACGTCGCCAAGCGTCACGTCGTGATAGCCTAACACCAGAAGCGTGTGAAAGAGCAGATCGGCGGTTTCGTAGACGATTTCCTCTCGTTTCCCGTTCTTGGCCGCAATGATCACTTCACCCGCCTCTTCAGCCACCTTCTTCAAAATCCGGTCGGCCCCACCCTGCAACAGTTTCGAGACGTATGAATCAGGTTGGGGATTGGCCTTCCGCTCCAGAACGGTCTGGTAAATGCGCTCGAGGATCCCGCCACCGGCATCCTGAGTCTTCTCCTCGCCGGCCTGCCCCTGCGCCGTCATTCGAGAAAAGAAGCAGGCACGTTCACCGGTATGACAGGTTGGCCCAACCGGTTCCGCCTTCACAAGGATCGTGTCATGGTCACAATCGACAAAGAGGTCTTTCACCCGAAGCACATGGCCGGACGACTCCCCTTTCTGCCACAATTTCCGGCGCGAGCGACTCCAGAAGTGAACGAACTTGGTCTCCAGCGTCTTGGCGAGGGCCTGCTGATTCATGAAGCCCACCATCAAAACCGTCCCATCGAGCCAGTCTTGAATCACGGCAGGAAGCAGCCCCTGCCCGTCAAACGTCAAATCCCGACTCTCCTTCGTCATCACCCCTGCTCCTACGGTACGACCCCGAACCGAACCGGCACGCCACGCTCCCGCAAATAGGCCTTGGCCTGCTGAATCGTATACGTCCGGTAGTGAAAAATCGAGGCGGCCAACACAGCATCGGCCTTTCCCTGAACCAGCCCATCGTAGAGATGCTCCAAGGTGCCCACCCCTCCCGAAGCGATCACCGGAATTGAGAGGCCCTCCGACACCGCGGCCGTCAGCGCCAAGTCGTACCCATTCTGCCGACCGTCCTGATCCATGCTGGTCAGGAGGATCTCTCCGGCGCCATACGCTTCCATACGCTGGGCCCATTCTACCGCATCCAGCCCGGTCGCCTTCCGCCCGCCATGCGTATACACCTGCCACTGTCCGCCGGTTTCATTCCGTTTGGCGTCGATAGCCACCACGATGCACTGCGTGCCGAACCGTTGCGCCGCTTCACGAACAAATTCCGGCTGCTGGACGGCCGTGGTGTTGATACTCACCTTGTCGGCCCCGGCATTGAGCAACGCGCGAATATCATCCAGTGTGCGCACACCGCCGCCCACCGTGACCGGCATGAAAACCCGGGCAGCCGTCTGCTCCACCACATCGATAATGGTTTTGCGGTTTTCATGCGAGGCCGTGATATCCAGGAAACATAATTCGTCCGCACCTTCACGGTCATACATCGTGGCCACTTCCACAGGGTCTCCGGCATCGCGCAAATTCACAAAACTGACGCCCTTGACGACCCGACCATCCTTCACATCCAGACAGGGGATGATGCGCTTGGTCAACATGCTGGCCTGTGAGACGCGAACGGTGACTCGATGACAACCCTGAGAACCATCCCCACCGGACTCCTTATGCTGTACTGAGAGCCGCCAGCGCGGCGCGATAGTCCAACTTGCCGTCATACAGCGCTTTCCCCACAATGGCTCCCTCGACGCGCGGGCCAAGCGCCTGCACCGCCTGTAAATCCTCGACCCGCGTGATGCCGCCCGAAGCAATGACAGGCAATGCGCTACTCTCCACCACCTCCCGCAGTGCCGCCAGATTCGGCCCACCCAACATGCCGTCGCGTGCAATATCCGTATAGATCACCGCACCCAGCTCATGCGCGGCAAGCTCCTTGAGCAGGTCGATGGCCCTGGTCTCCGACACCGTCGTCCACCCCTTCACCGCCACTTTGCCGTCTCGCGCATCCAGTCCCAGAAGAATTCGACGCGGAAATTCACGACACGCCTGCGCGAGAAATGCTCGATCAGTGAGGGCAGCCGTCCCGAGCACCACTCGCGCCACCCCCGCTCGAAGATATGCCCTGACCGTCTCGATGGTTCTGATGCCCCCCCCGACTTGTACCTTCACACTCACGGTCTTCATCACCGCTTGGATCTGAGACAGGTTCTTCGGTTCACCATCCACTGCACCATTGAGATCGACGACGTGGATGAGGTCGGCCCCCTGTTCCTGCCACCGTCGCGCGACCGAAGGCACGTCCTCCGAATACACGGTTTCAGCCGCCATATCCCCCTGCCGCAACCGCACGCAACGCCCGTCCTTCAGATCAATCGCCGGAATCACACGCATGCATTCACCTGTCACAACTCCACTATGGAGTGCCGTCGGCCGCGCCACCATAGGGAAAGACCTCCGCCAATTCGGAAGCTCCATACGCCGCCAACTCATCAGCAGTCACAAATCCACCAGATCGTTGGATGAATCCGATGAAATCTTCTGTCATGGGCCGCTGTTTTTCGTAGTAATTGCCTTCCCACAAGACCATTCCGTCCGGTGCCACCAGCTTCACCTCGAACCCAACAGCGGCGGGTGGATCCGCTCCCAACCGGCTCCCCACTCGTTCTTGATAGACCAGCACCTTCCCGCTCAATGCCGCATCGGCTCCCAGACGCTGAGCAATTTTGTGAGCGGGCAATGCCTCAGGCGCAGCCCCGCCGGAGAGGTCTCGCGCCGCGGATCTCGCGTCGTTGGGAGAGAGCACGCGCAGGCCAGGCTTAGCCTTCAGTTTCGCCCACAACAACTCCGTAATTTTTTCGCCGGCGGCCGGTGGCACGACCTGTGTCTGACGCACAAATTGATCGGTCGCCGGGGAGCCGGTCGGCGCGATGTCAGACCGTCGCGCTCCGGAGGGGACCGAAAATGCCGGACCGCTGGGATCAACAATTTGAGGTGTCGCGATGGTATCGAACGGAACCAGTGCGATCGTCCGGATTGGATACTTCGCTGCTTGTGCAGAAACCCTGGTCGTCACCTTCGTCCCGCTGCACCCGACGATAAGCAGAGCGGTCAGCACAGCCGGAAGGCAGCGGAGCCCCGGCGCGCTCACGTCCAGGCACCAAAGTTCTTGATGAGCTGCAGACCGACCGCTTGGCTTTTTTCGGGATGGAACTGGCACGCGACGACATTGTCTTTCCATACCGCCGACACGAACGGTTTCCCATAGTCTGTCGTGGTCGCGATGACCGTCGGATCCGCAGGTTCCACGTAGTAGGAATGCACGAAGTAGCAGTAGCTGCCCGGGACAATGCCGGCCAAGGGAGGCGCCGACCGTACGACCTGAATTTCATTCCACCCCATATGCGGGACTTTCAGCGCGAGATCCAGCGAAAATTTCCTGACGCGTCCGGGGATGAGCCCAAGCCCCTTGTGGGTTCCGAACTCCTCGCTCTCCGTGAACAGCAGCTGGAGCCCCAAGCAAATGCCCAAAAAAGGTTTGCCGGATTGGATCGCGGCCAGAATGGGCGCGATGAGCCCATACCGTTCGAGATTCGCCATGCAATCGCCGAAAGCCCCCACGCCTGGCAGCACGACGTGGCCGGCATTCGCGATGGCGCGAGGATCGCGTGTCACCACGGCCTGATGCCCCACGGCCTCAAACGCCTTGGAGACGCTCCGCAAATTACCCATCCCGTAATCAATGATGGCGATCATGATGACGCTCGAAGATGCGCAGTGAGGCGCCGTCCAACACGTGATGGAGGACGCCCGCCGACGTCACTTGCCGGAACTAGAGGCGTCCCTTCGTCGACAGGACCGTCCCCGACAACCGCTCCTCCACCATAGTGGCCTGATCCAGCGCCCGAGCCAGCGCTTTGAAGATGGCTTCCATGATGTGATGGGGATTGCGTCCATACTGGAGATTAACGTGAAGATTCAAGCCACCGTGGGTTACGAACGCCTGAAAAAAGTCTTCGAACAAGCCCAAGTCGAACGTTTTGATCTTCCGATCCGGCAAATTTACATTGTACACCAAGTACGGCCGCCCACTGAGATCCACCGTCACCTGAGCGAGCGTTTCATCCAGAGGCACCGAGGCCCATCCGAATCGTTTGATTCCGGCCTTTTCCCCCAAGGCCTGATGCAATGCCTTGCCCATCGTGATGCCGACGTCTTCCACCGTGTGGTGTTCGTCGATGTCGATATCACCTTTGGCTTGAACCGTGAGATCGAAAAATCCATGTTTGGCCAACAGCTCCAGCATATGATCGAAAAACCGGATGGAGGTGTCGATCTGTCCGCGCCCGCCCCCATCCAACACCCACTCCACACGGATGTCGGTTTCCTTCGTGGCACGATGAAGCGCGGCTTGTCTCGGAGCGCCGGTCTTTTTCATGAGAACCTACTTTGGGCTGATTTCGCATGCGCATCGAAGCCTTCGATGTGCGCCAGTCGGACGATGTGATCCTTGGCTTTCGTCAATTCTTCCCTTGTGTAATGCACGATATTGCTGACCTTCACATAGTCGTTGACCGAGAGCGGAGAGAAGAAACGCGCCGTCGCGCCGGTCGGCAACACATGGTTGGGACCGGCCACGTAATCCGCCACCGCGGGCGGAGTATATCGTCCGAGGAACAACGCGCCGGCGTGGCGGACCTGCTCCAGATAATCGAAGGGACGATCGACCGACAACGTCAGATGTTCGGGAGCAATCTGATTCGCCACCTCAATGGCTTCGTCCATGGTGGGAACCACAAACGCGGCAAAATGCCGCGCGATCGACTTGGCCGCGATCTTCTCTCGTTGAAGTCCCTTCAGCTGTACCTGCATCAACCGCACGACTTCTTTCGCCAATGCTGGCGATGTCGTCACGAGGTACACCTGCGCCTCTTCGTCGTGCTCGGCCTCACAGAGTAAGTCTGCCGCCACATGCGCCGGCTTCGCGTCCTCATCGGCCACGACCAGCAGCTCACTGGGACCGGCCACCATATCAATGCCCACCGTGCCATACAGCAGACGCTTGGCGGTCGCGACATACATATTGCCGGGCCCCACAATCTTGTCGACCTTGGCAATCGTCGCAGTGCCGTAGGCCATGGCCCCGATCGCGTGCACCCCGCCGACCCGGTAAATTTCGTCGACGCCGGCGATGTCGGCCGCGACCAACAGATAGGGATTGATGCTCCCCTTCGGGGTCGGCGTGCACATGACGATTCGACGAACCCCGGCCACCTTCGCAGGGATGGCGCACATGAGCACCGACGAAGGATAGACGGCCTTTCCACCCGGCACATAGATACCGACCGCATCAAGCGGCGTCACCGCCTGACCGAGCGTCGCCGTCCGCTCTTGATACATCCAGGTCTTGGTTCGTTGGCGTTCGTGAAACTGGCGAACCCGTTCCGCCGCATATCGGAGCGAGTCCCCTTCATCCTTTCGAATGTGATAGTACGCGTCCTTCACTTCCTCAGGCTGCACACGCACCTGATCTGCTTTCAGGGCGAGCCGATCGAATTTCTTGGCATACCGCAGCACCGCCCGATCTCCACCACGCTCGACAGCCTGGAGTATCGTCCGGACACTTTTTTCCACACTGGCCCCCTGCGAACGCGAACGGGTCACAATTTTCCGCAACGCGTTGGCAAATCCTCGATCGGTACTCGCAAAAATGGTCATAACTTCCGTCTTGCCGCCGCAGGCGTGATATCACGGCGGCACTCCCTCAAACCTCCACGGCGACCCGCGTGGGATAGGTCGGCGCGCTTACTCAGCGCACCACGGCTGCGCGCAACCGTTCGATCAACAGCTTCAGGGGTTCGTGTTTCAGCTTGAGGCTGGCCCGATTCACGATCAAGCGAGCGGTGGAGTGGGTGATCACCTCTACCTCTGCCAGGTCATGGGCCCTCAAGGTGCTCCCCGTTTCAACCAGATCGACAATTCGATCGGCCAAACCGACCAGTGGGGCCAGTTCAATTGACCCATACAGCTTGACGATCTCGACCGGCACGCCGCGCTGATTGAAATAATGCTCGGTGACGTTGGGATACTTTGTCGCCACGCGAATTTTGGACGACCAACGGTCCGGCGACGGTTGGCCCTGCAACGCGGCGACCGAGATTCTACACGCTCCGACCTTCAAATCCAACGGTTCATAGACGTCGCTGCCCTGTTCCAACAACACGTCCTTCCCCACCACCCCGACGTCGGCAGCCCCATGTTCGACGTACGTCGGGACATCGGTCGGTCTGACGATGAGAAATCTGGCGTCGTTGGCCGAACAGTCGAACACCAGCTTTCGGCTCTCGGCGGAGAGACCGGGGCTGTCATACCCGGCCTGCTTCATCAACTCCAGCACGGGGCCAAGCAGTTTTCCTTTGGATAGCGCAATTGTCAAACCCTTCGGTCTCTCCTCCACGGCTCGCCTCGCCCTCACGATTACTTTCCCTTCTTCCGCTCGATACTTGCGCCCAACGCGTTCAGTTTGTCCTCAAGCCGTTCATAGCCTCGATCGAGATGATAGACACGGGACACCTCCGTCGTGCCTTCGGCCGCGAGACCGGCCACGATCAGACCGGCACTGGCCCGAAGATCCGACGCCATAACGGGCGCGCCCGTCAACCGCTCCCTGCCCGTGATCACCACCCGGTTGCCTTCCACGCGAATATCCCCGCCCATGCGACGCAGTTCCTCCACATGCATGAACCGGCTTTCGAAAATGGTCTCCGTCACCACGCTGGTACCTTCAGCTACGGCCATCAGGGCGACAAACTGTGCCTGCATATCGGTGGGAAAACCTGGATGCGGGCTGGTGCGAACATTCGTTCCTTTCAGGCGCCCGTTCATCTTCAGGCGGACCCTCCCCCCCTCTTCAGCCAACTCTGCACCGCTTTCCCGCAATTTCACCAACAAGGGTTCCAGATGCTCAGGGCGGCAACGCTCGACCGAGACCTCACCTCCGGTGATGGCGCCGGCCACAAGATAGGTCCCTGCCTCGATGCGATCGGGAATCACGTCGTGATCGGCTCCATGTAATTCCGTCACCCCCTCGATCGTGATCATGTCCGTCCCCGCACCGGCAATACGCGCGCCCCGCTTCACCAGGAAATCGGCCAGGTCCGTGACTTCCGGTTCCTTTGCGGCATTTTCCAAGACCGTGGTTCCTTCGGCCAGCACAGCTGCCATCATGAGATTTTCAGTACCGGTAACACTTGGTATGTCGAAATAAATACGGCTTCCACGCAAGCGACGGGCGGTGGCTTTGATATACCCGTGCTCGATTTCAACGGAGGCGCCCATCTTTTCCAGGCCGGCCAAGTGAAAATTCACCGGCCGAGATCCGATAGCGCAGCCTCCGGGAAGCGACACTTTCGCTTCACCCATGCGAGCCACAAGCGGGCCCAACACTAACACCGATGCCCGCATCGTCCGAACCAAATCGTAGGGGGCCTCCGTTGACGCGATGGTCTGCGCGCGTACGACCGTATGCTCCCCCTCTTGGGCCACCGCAATGCCCAGCATGCGGAGCAATTTCCCCATGGTGAGCACATCCACCACGCTCGGCATGTTCGAGAGCACACACTCTCCCCCACCGAGAATCGTCGATGCAAGAATCGGCAAGGCGGCGTTTTTCGCCCCGCTGATGCGAACCTCCCCCCTCAGTCGGCGTCCGCCATGAATAAGAATCTGATCCATACGTTTCCGTGTGCGCCTGGAGTGGCTATCGACTCAAGGCCGCTGTCGGCGGTCACCCATGCAGGGCTCTCTTTGCGGTTCACGTTTTTCAACACAGACGACACGCCCAATTCCGGCGTCGTCCTGCAGGACAGTGGCGGCGCCAAACCATCCACTCTCCTCCGCCGCACGGCAGACTGCCGCAGCCTGACCGAATCCGACTTCCATAAGAAGCGCGCCGCCGGACCGTAAATAAATCGGAGCCTGCTGGAGGAGGCGTCGATGCACCTCCATCCCATCCGGACCGCCTGCCAATGCCAATCGCGGCTCAAAGCACCCCACCTCGGGTTGCAGCTTCGAAATCTCGTTATCCGCAATATAGGGAGGATTGGACACGATCACATCGATCTTCTGCCGCCATTCCGCGTCACCAAGCGGTGCCAGGAGATCCCCCTCAAAGCAGTCAATGCGAGCATCGCACCCGTGTTGAACCATATTGCGTCGCGCAATCACCAAGGCTTCAGACGAAATATCGATCGCGAGCACCCGCGCCTTCGGCAAAGACAGCGCCACGGACACCGCTAGACAGCCGGAACCGGTCCCGACATCTACAATGGCGGCAGCGGGATGATTCGCACAACGACGAACCACTTCCGCAACCAACAATGTGCTCTCCGGACGTGGAATCAGGACCGCAGAGGTCACGTGGAATGCTCTTCCGCAGAACTCCTGCGTACCGAGGACATACTGCAACGGCTCACGACGGGCACGACGCTCGACCAGCGTCCGCACGCATTCGCATTCCGCAGCGGTTAATGTTCGGTCCGCCTTTACACGCTGCAGCAGCGGCGACAACCCCACCGCATGCTCCACCAACCAGGCTGCTTCCAAGGCAGGCTGCTCGATTCCGACGGCAGCCAATCGGCGTTGAGCCTCCTTCGTTACGAGGCGTATTGTTGTGACGGCAGCCGCGAGGGCGGCCAACTGTGCCTCGCTCATTTGACCTCTAAGCTGGCCAAGTGCTCATAGTGCGCACGCAACGCCTGAACGATCTCCTCCAGGTCGCCTGCCAATACCTGATCAAGCTTGTGAACCGTCAGACCGATCCGATGATCGGTCACGCGGTTTTGCGGAAAGTTGTACGTACGGATTTTTTCGCTCCGATCGCCGGTTCCGACCTGAGACTTCCGGTCTTGCGCAATCGCGGCTTCCTGCTTTTCCCGCTCGGCCTCCACGATGCGAGCGCGCAATGTCCGCATCGCTTTCGTGCGGTTCTTGAGCTGCGACCGCTCATCCTGACAACTGACAACCACTCCGGTCGGGATGTGCGTGATGCGGACGGCGGAATACGTCGTGTTCACGCTTTGCCCGCCGGCTCCTGACGAGCAGAAGGTATCGATGCGCAAGTCCTTCGGATCGATGTGCACGTCGACCTCGTCCACCTCAGGCATCACCGCCACCGTGACCGTCGACGTATGAATTCTTCCGCTCGCCTCAGTGGTAGGGACGCGCTGCACACGATGGACGCCACTTTCATATCTGAGACGCCCAAACGCACCCTTCCCTTCCAGCAGCGCGATCACTTCCCGGTAGCCGCCGATACCGGTCTCGGACGCATCGACCACCTCTAGACGAAGTCGATGCCGCTCAGCGTATTTGACATACATACGAAAGAGATCCCCCGCAAACAGCGCGGCTTCATC
>WIAG01000101.1 GCA_014055495.1 Nitrospira sp. CR1.2 | reverse complement strand
CCCTTGTAGATCACCTGCGCCGACCCTCCCCGCGGTCCCCATCGTTGCGGATAGGTTGGCCCGAACAGTGCGACGACCGGAGTGCCCACCGCCGCGGCGATGTGCATGGCGCCGCCGTCGTTTCCGACGAACAGCGCACAACGTTTCACAAGCGCGGCGTACTGCAGGAGGGAAAACTTCCCTGCCGTGACGATGGGTGCACACTGCGTTTTTCGGGCGACGAGTTCGGCGACCTCACGCTCCCGTTGATCTCCCCCCAGGAGAATTCGGCAGCCAAACCGGCCGGCAAGACGGTCCGCCAGTTGCGCAAATCGATCAGGCGGCCAGACTTTCAGCGAGTATCGCGCCCCCGGTTGCAGCCAGACCAATGGAGCCGCCCCTGGCCCGGAGAGCAGGCCGGCCTGCGCCAACCAGTCTGCTGCAACCTGTTCCTCTGCCGGGGACACGAAGACGGCCGGCAGGCCAGGCTTCGGATCGAGCCCCAACGCCCTGAGGGAGCAAAGGTCGTACTCCACCCGATGTTGATCCATCGGACGCGGCTTGGCCACCTGACTGTACAGCAGCCCGCGCCACCGGTGCTCCGCATTGAATCCGATACGAACGGGCGATCGGGTCGCCAGGCTGATGATCGCTGAACGGTCCCCGTCGGTCAGATCGAGGACCGCATCGAACCCTCGTCCCTTCAGTAGATGCACAAAGGTGAATTGGGCCTGCCATGAGCCCTTTTCAAGACACAGCACCTCGTCCACATCGGGGTTGTGTGCCAGCACCCCTTCCGTCCCGCGATTGACCAACATGGTCAGCCGCGCATCGGGATAGGCCTCTCTCAATCCCCGTAACACGGGCGTCGCCAGCAGGACATCGCCGATATGTCGCAATTTGATGATCAGAATGTTGCGGAAGATCATGGCGTCGTCGTGTTCGAACCGCTCAGCGTAGAACCTTCTTCACACGTTCTGCACCAAGAACCGTCCCTTCGGCCCAGAATACCATGCACGGAAACCAAAAGACCGCCTGCTCCTTGCCCTGCAGACCTTCATGGTCGGCCGGCGGAGCAACGGGGAAACGGGAGTCATGAGGTACAATCGGCAACGTTTGATTGAAGCCGACGGAGATGCCTAATGACGACTACCGGCAGAGCTCTCGATACAGGGCGCTCGTCCGCACCGCGGCCTGCCGCCACGTAAACTGCCGGACGCGTTCGAATCCACGGCGCCGAAGCGTATCTCGAAGCTCCTGATCCGCCAGCGCCCGCACCATGGTCGCAGCAAGCCCGTCCACATCGTCCGGATCCACGAGCAAGGCCGCCTCACCGGCAACTTCGGGCAACGACGAGGTCGACGACGTGACGGTGGGCGCCCCGCAGGCCATCGCCTCCAATACCGGCATGCCGAACCCTTCGTAGCGCGACGGGAACACGAAAAGATCGGTGCAGGAGTACAAGCATCGCAAGTCTTCACGATCCAGACGACCGGTACAACGCACATCCTGCTCGAGCGCCAGCCCCTGCGCCGTCGCCTGATAACTCCCCTGCGGATGATCCGGATCACCCACCAACAGCACCACCCGGCCGCCGAGCTGCGCACGAACCTTGGCGACCGCCTGTAAGAACCGCGCGTGGTTTTTTCGCGGGTCGGCCCCGCCGACGAAGAGAATGAACCCCGCCGCCGGAATGTCCCAGCGATGGCGCACCTCCGCTTTCACCTGCTCCGTACAGAGGGGGGAAAACTCCTCGGAAACGCCGTTATGCACGACCGCCACGTGATCCCGCGCAATGCCGTACAAGGATTCGATTTCCCTGGCCGAAAATTCCGAGACCGTCACCACTTTCCTGGCTCGATTCGCCGTAGCGATGGCCCGCCGGGATGAGCCGGCCTGGCCCAGGAGTTTGCGCGAATATTCCGGATGCCGGGCCAGCCAGAGATCGTGAATCGTCACAATCCCCCCGAACCGTCCCCTCGTGTGCATTTTAAAGTTCGGGCCGTGGTACAGATCCAACCGATCCCACCGACCCCGCCAGGCCATAGACCAGCGCGGGGTTTCGACCCAACGAAGGCGAGCATACGGCGGCCAGCCGGAAATCGTACCGTCCTGCAGCGATCCGGGCCTGAGATAACCGACGTACTCATGGTCGTCATCCAGCTCCAGCAAGGCCTTGAGCAGATGGTACGTATGCCAGCCGACCCCGCCCTTGTCACCTACGATGGATGCCGCGTCGATCCCGATGCGCATCAGCCGAACGATGCCTCCGCCGAACTCACGCGCCTCTCGCCTCCCCCCTCAGCGCTCACGATTCGCATTGAGCCGCTCCCAGGCCTTCGCATACTTCACAAACGTATGCAGGCCGGCGAACATCGCCACAACCAGGCCGTGCACCCCATCACGATAGCCGCCGCGCGTGAACAGGGTTTTCAGAATCGTCCCGATGTGGTGCGTGGCGATGGTCCATCCGTTGATATGCGTGACTCGCTTCAGTTTCTCATCCGCCCCCAACGTCGTGTACCGCATCATCTTGCGGATGTGATGGTGCACGGTGGGCATGCTGTGATGAATGAAGGGCGCTCGCAGTCGTTCCCGACGTCCCTGCAGCACGAAGTTTTCATGCAACCGCGCATCGTCGTACCGGCCGGAAGTCCTGCGAAACAACCGGAGTTGATGGTCCGGGTAGAGCCCGCCGCCTTGAATCCATTTCCCGTAGAAATAATTCCGGCGGGGGATCTCGTACCCGCCGATGTCGGCAGGTGGCCCAGCGGCCAGCAACGCGTGGATCTCCTGCCGCAGCTCGTCGGTCACCCGCTCGTCGGCGTCCACCACGAGAATCCAATCCGACTCCGCTTGATCGATCCCGAAGTTTTTTTGCGGACCGTACCCTGGCCAGGCACGCACAAACACCTTCGCGGTGTACCCCTTGGCCAACTCGACGGTCCGATCCCGGCTTTCGGCATCCACCACGATGAGTTCATCGGCCCACCGGACCGACGCCAGACAGTCCGCAATGTTCTGTTCTTCATCCTTGGTGATGATCACCGCCGCAATCGTCATCGTGCCACGTCCCCTCTCCTCCGCAGCGCCATCAGGTACGGCTCTGGCTATCCAATTCCCAGAACCGCGCATATTTGATGAACGTGTAATAGGCATAGAGCCCTGACAAAATGAGGCCCGGCACACCGTCCAGACAGCCTTTGCGCCCGATGTACATCTTCAGAAAGGTGAATGCGGGGTGCGACAGCAATTGGTGTTTCGAGAACGATCGCCCCTGTTCGACCATCCGTCGCGCCATGAGATCTGAGTAACGCTCCTGCTTGGCCAGGTAGTGATCAATGTTCCGAAACGGGTACTGCAGCGCGGGGGCGGTCAGATACCCGACCCGCCCATCCACGTCGAAACTCTCGTGGACCAGCTCCTCTCGATAGCGAAACCGGCTTGTGCGGAACAGTTGCGGTTGACGATAATCGGGAAACCAGCCGCAATGTTTGATCCAGCGCCCGAGGAAATAATTTTTCCTTGGGACGAAATATGCATCGGCCTCCGGCCCGGCCGCCAACACCCGCCGGATCTCATCGCGCAATTCCGGGGTGGCCCGCTCATCGGTATCCAGACTGAAGACCCATTCATGGGTCGCGTGCGTCAAGGCCTCATTCCGCAGGCGACCGAATCCGTGAAAGTCATGCTGGTAGACCCGGTCGGTGAACTCCCGGCTGATCCGCTCGGTGCCGTCGGTACTGTGCGAATCGACCACGATGATTTCATCGGCCCAGGCGAGAGATTCCAGACAGGCCCGCATGTTGGGTTCTTCGTTGTACGCGATGACCACAGCTGAAACAGGGAGACGATCCACAGTGACAGATCCTTCTGACGAGGTGACGGCGACGAATTCCGGTCGTGCAACGGTTACAGGCGTCGGCCGAACTCCCGCCAAGACCAGAGTCGGTTGGAGTCGAGCGCGATGTTCGCCACTTCATGTATGGCAAGCAATTCCGTCCCGCGGGCGGCCGACAGCCGACGCCGCCCCTCTCGCTCCTCCGGCATCGATTCGAAATCCAAGGTGGCTTCCTGAAACGTTTCCGCCGAGAGCGAGTACAGCAGGAGACCGTCCGCGCTGGCGAGCCCGACCAGGTTGTCGTAGACGCTCGTGAGGTAGGCCACCTGATCCGGCAGACAATCCCGTACCAGCAGGCAACTGACATCATGTCCGGCAAACGACCCGAGCGACGGGAGCCCGCCGCTCAACGCCAACAGCATCGGCGCCACGTCCACCTGACTGGCGACCGCCGCTACCGTTCGCGGCTTGTAGGTAGCGGGCGAGCGTATGGACTCGTCCATCCAGACAAACAAGGGCGACGCGAAATGACCGGCCTTCCGTTCGATATCCGTGCGCCCCACCGGTTCATGCCGTCCGTGATCTCCGAGTATCACCACGACCGTATTGCGCAACAGCCCTTCGCGGACAAGCCGGGTGAACAGGCGCTCCAGTTCGAGATCCGTGTATCGCAAGGCGGCCACATACTGATCTTGCACCCGTTGCCGGAGTGTCCCCACGTCCGGGTGACGGTCCGGAGCGGCAAACGGATGGTGCGTCGAGAGGGTCAGGGTGGTCAGAAAAAACGGGCGGCGCTCTGCCTGGTGTTGTTTGATGCGTTCGTAGCACAGATCGAACACCGCCCCATCGACGATCCCTACCCCCGCGCGCTCGGTGCCGGGCGGGAAGTCCCCCTCGTGGAGCAACTGCTGCAGTCCGTTGCGGGCGGCGAACGATTGGAGCCGGTTCAAATCACGATGCTGCCCGATTACCATCTCCGTGTGATAGCCCCGGCGTTGCAAGAGCGACGGAAGACAGAGGTAATCGTGAGCGTATCGGGTCTTCATGGCGGCGGCCCCGTGCCGCGGGAAGGTACTGCAGAGCGTCGCGAACAGGCCTCTGGAGGTTTGCACGCCGTTCGAAAAGA
The DNA here is from genome assembly GCA_014055495.1 of Nitrospira sp. CR1.2. Taxonomy (GTDB): domain Bacteria; phylum Nitrospirota; class Nitrospiria; order Nitrospirales; family Nitrospiraceae; genus Nitrospira_A. The sequence continues at coordinate 3,432 of WIAG01000101.1, read as the reverse complement.
AATGTTCGAAATAGACGCTGTCGTCCCTGAGCCGATCTAAAAACGGCGTGCCCTTGAGGTCGCCGTACGTCTGCCCCAGATACCGGCGATCCAGTCCCTCGAGAAATATCAGGACGATATTGGGCGGTGTCGGAAGCCGGAGGCTGTCCTCGGACGGCGTGAGGGTCCGCACGAGCGGGTACCTGGAATCGACAAACGCCTCAGTCGGGCCCAAGAGATGCTGGGTGGTCCGCACGGCCAGGTCGTAGGGCATGGCCTCGGCACTCCCCGGCCGGTCGACTCCTCCTCGCGAAACCAACGCGATTCGTAAGGCTTCACTCGCAAACAGCACCGGATTCTGCGCCAGGGTGTAGTAGACCATGCTGCCGATCGGCGCGATGCGAATCCCATAGGGGCCTGAATGGTGAAACCCGGCGCCACCGGCGATCAACGCCACAACCAGAAAGGCATTAGCTTGAAATCCGGAGCCGGGCCGCCAGCGATCCAACGCCGGCACCACCGCGGAGGAAAAGCTCCACCACCAGAACCCGATGCCGGCTGCCTGCAGGGCCAGAAAACACGTCAGGCGCCAGGCCCACTTGCCGGCTGCTCCCAGTTCCGCACTGGTCTGCTGCATGGCCTGCACATTGGTGCCGCCTGTCGTCGTGGCCGGCGCGATCAGATCGCCGAGGTATTCGAGAAACACGAAATCCATGTGCTGCCGGTTGAATCCGTAGTAGCCCATGTCGACACACAGGAGCACAAACAACAGCAGCCCGACCAGCGCTGCACTCACAGGAAACGCGCGGTGAAAGGCGCGTGCGCGGAGCGTCGACGAATGTCGCAGATCATCCCACTTGTGGCTCAGCAGGGTCCACCCCCCCGCCGAGGCCAATGCCAACGCGAGGGCGAAAGTCGCGGTGATAAAGTCTCCACGGACACCGACCATCAGCGTGGTGAGGAGCAGCGGCACTGACGGTGTTTCCCGCTCCAGCGCATCACCCAGCAGAAACAGCCGCTCCGCCGTCTGAATGACCACGAAGAGAATCCACCAGAAGAGCACGGTCTTTCGAATCGACGCACCGGCGCCGGTCCATCGGCTCATCATGACGCAGGCCCCCGCCCGATCACCTGTCGATAGACACGCTCCAACTCATCCACCATCCGGTCGATGGAATAGGTCTGCACAACCGTCCGGCGCCCGCAACTCCCCATCGCCTGGCGGAGCGACGGGTCTCGCAGCAGGCGCACGATCCGTTCAGCCAAGGCGGGAACATCCCGCGGCGGAACGAGAAACCCCGATTCACCGTCCTTGATCACGTCGGCAATCGATCCGGTGGTGGTGGACACGACCGGCAGACCGAGCGCCAATGCCTGCATCAACACCTGGGGAATGGTATCGCCCTCCACCGTGGGAATGACGAACAGGTTCAACGAGCGAAACACATCGAGGAGATCGTCCCGGAATCCCAACATTCTGATAGAAGCCGTCAGACCCAGCCGTTCGATTTGTGCGCGGATATTCTGCTCTTCCGGCCCCTCCCCCACGATCAGAACGGTCACCGCCCGCTCCTGCGCCAAGACCTGCGGCACCGCTTCTACGAGATAGCGATGCCCCTTATAGTCGCGCAAGTAGGAAATCATGCCGACTAACAGATGCCCGGATGGAATCCCGAGTTCGGCCCGGAGATCGTGCCGAGGCTGCGCCGGCGAAAACTCTTCCACATCGAGCCCGATGGGAAAGGCGGCGACACGTTCCGGCGACAGGCCGTCCCGGTGAATGAGATCCTGCCGGTTTCGCTCTCCGCCGGTCACGATCACCATGTCGAGGAGACGCCGGTAGAGCAGATGCGTGGTGACGTTCTTGTTGAGCGGCGCGGAAATATGCCGCGAACGAATCAGCTTGGGGCGCGGACGCAGCAGCCTGGCGGCGAGGGTCGCAATCCAACTGTCGCGCGAGCTGTTCACGTGCACGATGTCGGGGCGTTCCCGCGTGAGCAACCGGCGGAATGCGAGAATCGACAGCGGCAGGCGCCATTGCCGCATCACGAACGGCTCGACCGGTAACCCGCGCTCTCTGGCCATGGCCATGATCGGGCTGCGCGGCTCCACCACCAGGAGGATCCGATGGCCGCGCTTCACCAATCGCTCGACATGCAGGAGCACGGCCAGCTCCTGTCCGCCGACCGCCGTGCTGGATTCCGCGATGAGGATCTTCACAAGGTTCCTGACTGAGGGGCCCGTCCGAGTTGCTGCATCACCGCGTGCACGACCTGTTCCGGTGGCACGGCCGTCAAACATTCGAGCGCCACGGCACGGGTACATTCCCGCCGCAAGCAGGGGCTGCACTCCACGGGGTATGACAACACGACATGCCCCCGCCCATAGGGTCCTGTTCTGACGGGATCGGTCGGGCCGAAGAGCGCCACCACCGGAGTATTCACCGCTGCCGCGATATGCATCGGACCGGAATCGTTCGTCAGCAACAGGCCGGCCCGGCGCAACAAACCGGGCAACAAGCCTACAGGGGTCTGTCCTGTCAGATCAACCGCTTTCGTACGCATGCGTCCCGTGACCGCCAGCGATTCCGGTCGCTCCGCCGGCCCCCCCGTCAAAACCACGCGCACACCGTGGCGCACCGCAAGCCGATCCGCCGCTTCGGCAAAGTGTTGCGGCGGCCAGCGTTTTGTCTCCCATCGCGCCGACACATTCATCGCCACCCAGGGGGAAGCACCGTCGAGCCCGGCTCGCAGAAGCAGGGTCTCCACGGCCTGCCGGTCCTCCGGCCGGTCGAGAAAGGCGAATCTCGGTGTGGCCGGACGCGCCGCTCCCACTGCCTCAGCGACGAGCAAATACCGATCGACGGCGTGCATGGGCACGGCCGGCACCGCCACCCGCTGGGTGTAACAGAACGGACTGCCTTCACGGGCATTGGCAAAGCCGACGCGCGTGGCGCAACCGGTCAATCGGGCCATGGCGCCGCTCCTGAACAGTCCTTGCAGATCGACGATCAGATCGAAACCTGCCGCGCGGAGTTCCGGCACCCGTCCCAACCAGCCCGCCAATCCTTGATCCACCGCGCAGACCCGATCGACGCCGGCAATGACCTGCACCAGCGGCGCCCATTGCCGTTTGACCAGCCACGTGACCTCGGCGTGGGGAAATCGTTCGCGCAACGCCGCCAAGGTCGGCATCGCATGCACGATGTCACCCAGCGAACTTGGTTTAATGAGGAGAATACGGCGAACAGATTCGGTCATTCGGCCACCAGGAATGATGCCTGACTTACTGCGGCACGTCGGCAGCCGGAACACGCGTTGCATGGGCGACAATCCAGTCCACCGCCCGCGGGAGGTTCTCGGCCACGTGAGCCGGGGCCAGGTTTCGCGCCGTCAGGTCGGCCAAGGCCTCGGCCCCGGACGGTCCGGTCATCACCAGAATGCCCTGCGCACC
>WIAG01000024.1 GCA_014055495.1 Nitrospira sp. CR1.2 | reverse complement strand
GCAACGCCCAGAGGGTGTTGCCGGTCGGTCCGGCCACGCCGGGGCGCCGCCCCACGAGGCGACGGAGTCCCTGGGAGAGCGCTCCGGCGAGGGAGCCCTCTGACGCATGGGTCGCGCCCAACCGATACCGCTTGGACAAACCACTCACGCTGACCGCAGTCTCACTCATCTAAATTACATCGGCGAAGGTCCGCTCCACCCTCCTGAAAAACATGACGCCTCCCACCAACAAGACCAACACCACAGCTAAACTCACGCTCACCATGCTCCAGTCAGGAGCGGTTTTCCCAAACAAGGCCCACCGGAACCCCTCAATGACTCCCGCCATCGGATTCAGACCGTAGTACCAACGAATCGACTCTGGAACCAACGATGCGGGATACAGGACGGGGGATGCAAACATCCACAGCTGAGTAATCAGAGGGACCACAGAAGCCACATCCCGATACTTAACATTAAGCGCTGAAAGCCACAGACTTACGGACAGAGCGGCGAGTAGAGCAACCGCTACAAACAGGGGCAAAAAGATAACCGTCCACTGCGGCACCAGCTGATACCAAGCCATCATCCCGACAAGAATCAGAAGCCCGACAGCAAAATCTACTAGATTGATGAAGGTGGACGAAATTGGAATAATCAGCCTTGGAAAGTAAACCTTTTTTATGAGGCCTCCCTCGGTAACAACACTCAAGGTGCTGCGTTCAAGGCTCTTTGAAAACAGAGACCAGGGTAAAATTGCCGCAAAAGCAAAAAGCGGATATGGCAATCCATCTGATGGAACCTTTGCCAAATAGCTAAACACAAGCGTAAAAATTAGCGTACTAAGGAGTGGTTGCATGAGAGCCCAACTGGCTCCGATGGCCGTCTGGGCATAACGCGTCTTGAGATCTCGCCAGGCCAGGAAGTAAAACAACTCTCGGGCACCCCAAAGCTCCCACCAACCCACTTGTACATATCCTTCACGTGGCTCAATCACCACGGTACAGGAATCTTCGTGCGCGAACGCAGACGCCATGATCACTCCAAATCGTGAGATATCATAATCGGCCCCAAGACTCGCTGCGCACGGCTAATTTCCCTTCGATGCAATCACTCAGCCTGCAATTGGCAGAAGTTGCAAAGATCGTCGACACCGACTGCCGCGATAAATCCGTGTGCTAACCACATTACAAGAGTAGCAGACCAGGCAAAACCCCCTGTTGACAGGAATGTACTGTTCAAGACCCCTCAGTGAGCTATGGCATGCCAGTATTCACTACAGCACCGCAGGCTGTATCGATGAATAGCCAGCCAAGATAGGAGAGAAGTAGATTAGCCCGAGAACCGTAGCACTCTTCCCCAAAAGTCGAGCAATGGGAGAACCGATACACGTTATACGAGGAAGCACCAGCTCTTAAATCCAACCGGTTGAAACTCTTCGATCTCAACCCAAACCCTGATCATCGCACGTTAATTCAGGAGAACATCCGATGAACTTGCGGGGGAACAATTTCCTCCTACATTAGCAGACGCCTCTGTCCGCAGTCTGTGGTGGTGCGCAATTTGAGGAAACGCTTCCTGTATGGAGGAAAATGAGAAATCTTGGAGGAGTGCTCGCAGCCGAAGCTCTGTCTTATCAAGGTTCATATAGTGTCGAAGTCGTGACATGATAGAACCTTCCATTCTTGGCTGGTTCGGATCAAATTCCCAAGGATGCATGTACATCACCAAAGATGAGCCCTCAGTTTCCAGTTTACGGAGTAGTGTGCGGAGCAGCGGGTACGGGTAAAGCCGAAAATACCCTCCCCCAGCGACAGGCACGCGTACCCCCAAACATTTAACCGTCGAGGGAGGGACTTCCCACAGTAGACCGGAGCTCGTCAACAATTGGTGCACATCTGGATTAGCGGAGGGAACTCCGTAGCGGTCATGCAGCACAGGGAATATACTCGAATCGTAGACATACCCTTCTTCGACGAGTATTTGAGTTGCCCACATTGTGTCTTTGGTGATTGAGAAACTCGGCGCGCGATAGCCCAATACTTGTTGCGACAGAATATTTTCCAGAATCCCCTTAGCCTTGCGAATATCGTCGCGAAAAGCAGCAGGCGTTTGAGCTGTTATGAGCTCGTGGGCATATCCATGCGACGCTATTTCGTGTCCCGCCGATGCAATCCGACGAACCAGGGAGGAATATCTCTCCGCCACCCACCCAAGCACGAAAAAAGTTGCCCGCACCCGTCTGTTGCCCAGCAACTCCAACAATTTTTCGGTATTAGCCTCTACACGACTCTCGTATTGATCCCAATGCCGCCGTCTCATAGGAGATTCAAAAGCAGAGACTTGAAAATGCTCTTCGACATCAAATGAAAGGCAATGTTTGGCAATTGTATCTGGCATTTGCCCCCTCTACCGTGCTCCTTCCCCCATAAACATAACCTTCCCCGTGTGCACCACGATGCGCAAATCTAAGGCCAAGGACAAATTCTTGACATAGAACAGATCATATTGCAGCTTTACGTGCGAATCTTCTTTCGAAGCGCCGTACCGAAAGCGTGTCTGCGCCCATCCAGTAATTCCCGGACGGACCGTATGCCTCAAATCGTAATAAGGAATTGTGTTTCTCAACTCTTGGACAAATACAGGTCGCTCAGGTCTTGGGCCGACCAAACTCATTTCCCCTTTTAAAACATTGATCAGTTGGGGAAGCTCGTCCAATCTCCATTTCCTGATCCAACGACCAACTCTAGACACACGTGGGTCCTCGCTGGATGCCCATCGTGCGCCGCTCTGCTCAGCATCCTGACGCATGGATCTAAACTTCCAGATCATGTACGGGCGCCCTCGCAACCCCACACGCATCTGCCGGTAAAACACTGGGCCAGAGGAGTCTAATTTGATGAGCACGGACAAAACCAGAACGAGTGGCAACAACGCGACCATTCCAATCGCTGCTACAATCACGTCCAAAGCCCGCTTTAATAGCATTGTGAGAAGCCGCCGACGGAAACCCGTTGAAAAGATCAAGGCACTCGGTTTGAGGTGATCAATCGAAAGCCGCCCAGACTCTTCCTCATACAAGTAGTGACCATCAACCACATCTCGGCCCATGGCCTTCATATCTAACAAGGTTTGAACGGGTAGCACGGCACGGCGGTCCTCTAAGCAGACCGCCACGGTGTGCACTTGATATCGCTCGGCAATCTCAAACAGTTGGTCGTAGGTTCCTATGATGGTTGGATTAACCAAGCGCTCGCCGACACGACTCGCATCTTTGTCCAAAAACCCAACAACTTCAGTAAAACCGACCCGTTTTGCAAGGAGCGTTTGGCACAAGTCTCTCGCTAGCGGCCCAACCCCGAGGATCAAGACTCGCCTCGTAAATTTTGGGAAACTAACCGAGACTGACACGAGCGGCTGCCGAGCGGGTAAAGACTCTAGGCCCGTCTCCTGATCCGATTTACTTGAGCTGTTCATGGTGCGCTTCGCGGTAATATTCCTGCTGCATGTAATACGGAGTGGTATGGGCATCGAGGCCATTCAAAATAATCCCAAGGTTGGCATTCTCTCCGAGAGCCTTGAGTGCCTTTTGTACAACATCCCGTCCCGTCATGCTTGCCTTCACCACATAGGCGATAAGGTCCCCCGTACTTGCAAGAACTTGCATGTCGGCAAGTGGTAGCACCGGAGGAGCGTCTATGATGACATAGTCATACTTTTCTTTAAGTTCCGCGACTAAATCAGCCAATTGATGCATTTTGGCTAACCCAACCGGATTGTCGCCAACTGATCCTGCCGGAAGAATCCACGGACCCGACTCTCCCAGACGCTGCACACAGTCCTCGATCGCCTTTGTACCTCGCAGCACTTCCACCAACCCCGGGTGCTGCCAGACACCCGCATAAATGTGCTGCATTGGTCGCTTGAGATCACAATCAATTACGATCGTTCGTCGATCGAGGTCTTTAGCAAGGACATACCCCAAATTAAGCGCCGTGGAGGATTTTCCCTCCCCCATCACCGCGCTTGTCACGACAATAGCCGTGCTCTTTCGATCACCAGTCATCAATTCAAGTCTGGTAGCTGCAACGCGATATTGCTCTGCAACAAACGAGAGCGGTCGCCACATGGATACCAACTCCAACCCTGGGGTCGGGGCGTGCAACTGACCATTCTGCCCCCTCTGCCTAACAGATGCAGCAGGTAGGCCGCCAACACCCTGCACGTCAGCGCCGCCCTGCTTCCCGCCACCCGGCAGCATCAGCGAGGATGCACGGTTCTTACCGGACAGCGCTCTGACTGTTTGCATGGCTCCACCGAATGCGCTTTCGTACAGTGGGATAGAGGCAATCACGGGAAGACCCAGTGTGATCTCAACTTCCTCTGCGGAGCGGAACCCTCGCCCCATGAGCTCTAAGCCGACCGCGCCTCCAAATCCCAACGCACAACCCAGCACAAGTCCTGCGGCCATGATCAGCGGAATGTTAGGGATAACAGGTACAACGGGTGTGTATGCTGGATCTACGATACTGAATTTCGCTCCCTTACGTCCCTGCGCCAAACTTTTCTGCATGCCGGCGGTCAACTTCTTATCCAAGAGCGACTGGTAATTCTTCTGAAGGTTTTCATAGTCTCTTTCAAGCGTCTTCAATCGTTGTTCCCGCTCGGGTGTATGCTCAACTCTTCTTTCATATTGAGACATCTCAACGGCGATATGAGCTTGACGACGCTTCACTGCATCCAACTCGAGTACGATCTCGTCCCGTTGCTTTAACAACTCAGCGTGGTAGGGATCAATCGCTTTTCGTTTGGATTTTTTCGCAGCTATCGGTTCGTCGTCCGACTCACCATCCGGCAAAAGGTCACGATACTGAGCCGAAGTCATTTCCTTCAGCTTTCGGATCTCCTCCTTAACTTGGACAAGATCAGGGTACGTATCCTTGTACATCGAGGACAGCTCTACCAATCGCCGCTCCAATTCCTTAATTCTCCCCAGGCGAGGATCTTTGTTTCTTTTACTGGACGCCCCGATTGGAGAATCGCCACTGACTTCTCCTGTCTCCTCATAATCCTTAATCGATTTATCAAGTTGAACGAGGCGATTGGCTAGACTCTGGGACTGCTCACCTTGAGTGCGCATGTCCTCCTGGAGACGATCCAGTTTGCGCAAATTTGCATCAATTTGTTGAGGCAATTCCCCCAAATGCTGCTGCTTAAACTCTGAAATAATTTTCTCTTTGGCCTCTAACTCTGCCTTCGCATGCTTTAACTCAAGCCCAAGAAAATCTTCCGCCGCCTCAACACCTCGCTCACGATCCTTCAACGTTTCTTCAATAAAGAGATCACTGAGTCGAGATGTGACATCTCTGGCGATGATTGGATCTTCGTTCGAAAATGATAGGGTAATGAACAGTTTGTCCTTCGTAGGCTCGACCTTAATAGAGCCTCGCATGGCACGGATGGCGTTCTCAGACTCTGTCGCATCAGGCTGATCCTTGAGATACCCAAACAGTCCGAACTCGCCTGCGATCTGGCCTAGCGTTTTCCGCCCCATGACGAACTGTCGTACCTCCATCACTCGGTCGTCCAGCGTAGGAGAGTATACTCCCCCGGCAGGATTGGGACCGCTTACAATCGACTCCTCGATTTTAGCCCCCTCGAACCACATTTTCGTGGCGGAGAGATACACCTTCGGTATCAACGCGCACACTATCCCTGCAATACCCAAACACACAAGTATCGTAGTAATCACCAGCCACTTGCGGCTAACAACTGCACGCCAATAATCCTCTGGAGCTAGCGTACGCGTGTTCATTTCTTTATATCCACCCCTCCTGATCCTGACTTACCCGTTCCTGACTCAGCAGACGAAGAGGCACCGGACGTACCTTCCCAGAAGGCACCGGCCCGAAAGAAGTCGCCACGAGGAGAATACGCATACGTAAAGCCCAGCAAAATAACCTGTTTCGAAAAGCCAAGATCGCCAGCGCTCACCCCACTCGTTTGAGTATCAAACATCAACCACTGGTGACTAAGCTGGGCGGTAAACATGGGTGTGATGAGGTACGTAAGCCCTACAGTTGTTCCGTACGTCGTGAAATTTGTCCCGATGGAATCAGACGTAAAGCTACTGTTGGCAAAGTTAAATAGAGCCTGGGCACTCAACCTGTCTGTAATCCCAGCCATGCTTCCCAGCATTATGGTGTGTGTATAGATAGGCCCGGCAGTCTGAACAAAGCTAGGAAATACCCCCAAATTGTACATAAGAGTAACGCGATACGATCCTGGGGAAGCGATCCCTCCGGGCATGTTCATTCCAGCAAGAAGGGGGAGGAACCCACCACCACCTGCCACCCCCCCTCCGCTACTTCCCGTGACTTCCTGAATCTCACTTCCCAGTTTACGAAGGAAAGACGAGCCCGACACATAACTCACACTAAACCCACCTGTCGGCATCATTGTCGCCGGGACTCTTCTCTGGCTCCCGCTAGCTGAGACATCCGGAATGGGTTCAACTAGGGTCAAGCCTCCGTTGATAGAGGAACTCCACTCCTTGGTCCAGCTTCGTCCCCAGCCTACCGTGCCGCTGTGCGTAGCAAAGTCTCCAAACTGCCCCTGGGACATTTGATTGAATGTGTATTTCACGGTTAGGGTGTCAATCGCAGAAATTTTCGACGTTGGCCCAGCTGAAATGGAATGGGTTTGCGTATCGAATACCGTGGTTTGTGGCTGCCCCGCTGTAGTTGAAGTCGGCGTTAGATTCCCGCCAAAGCTGAGTTGGGAATATGTGTAATTTGTCTGAAAATCGGTCGTAGGAGAGAGAGAGTAGGAATTAGACAGGCCTACGTTAAACATGGTAGTCCTGATTCGTTGGGTGAGTAGACCTGAATCAACTGGCCCAGCAACCCCAAAACCACCTGTACCGAATCCACCTCCGCCGAATCCACCTCCGCCCGCCCCCAATCCACCCGCTCCAAATGCCGGTGCCGATGGAGTGTACTGATATGTCCCAAAAACCCGAAACCCTCGCATCCTCGGCAACACCCTATTGACCGCTTGGGCGAGATCAATCCCAGCACTGCCGTTGAACCCTACGTTGTCAAGAGCCGAGTTATTGACAAACTTCTGCACGACTGCGCCAACTGATAGGTTCGTCTTCACGAGGGAATTACTCTGCATGAAGTTCAGCTGAGGCGTGACCGTCGTGATAAGGTCATCGGCTGTTGTTCCAGGTGCAAGCAGGGATTTGGGCGTAAAGAAAACGTTACTGTCGTAACGCTCAAGTACCGAAACTGACGGCACAACCCGAATCTGCTGGGCAGCTGAATCCGACAAGCCAGACAAGTTCGCGAACAACAAGACCACAGCCCACAGAGTGAATTTCCACACTCTCAAAAATTGGCTATGGCACAACAATGACATCACCAGCCTTGAGAAAGAAGTTACCCTCCGAATTCTTGCCTTGAATGATATCCTCATAAGGCACGGGGATTTGAACCTGTTTTGGTTGCCCCTGACCATTGGGCACAACGCGGAGAACATGGATTTTGTTTCTTGAGGCAAAAGTTGTAAACCCTCCGGCCAGCGAAATACCTTGCAACACCGTAGCATACGATTTCAAAGGAACCTTTCCAGGCTTTGATACTTCCCCGAGTACGTAGACATAATAACTATTTACTTCTTTGACTTGGACCGAGACGGTGGGATTAGACATGAATTCGGCCAAGCCATCAGCAATTCGCTTTGCGAGGACATTTGATGTCATGCCTGCAGCCTGAACATCGCCGATCAAAGGCATCGAAATCTTCCCATCCGGGCGAATGATTACTTCTCTTGAAAGCTCCTGATTTCTCCACACATTGACAACGAGGACATCCTCAGGGCCCAACAAGAACTCATTTGGTGGGATATACGTGACGTTGAAATCTATCTGCTCGCCGCCGATCCAGCAACCCGAGAGAGCCAGAATAGAGCTGACAGCAATACATACCCCCCCGTGAAACCATCTGCAACCGAAAGTTTTCAATTTCCTCACTCCTTTAGCTCGTGATTCCGCCGACAGTACTGAGCGGCCGAGCATTATCTTGAGGGCAAGACCACCATCGTTTCCGAAGGCACCACTATCTGGTCACCCGGCTTTAGCTCGATGTTTTGATCCGACCCATCCCTGAGTACAATATCGTCGTAACTCGCTTTGATCTTGTTCAACCCTTCGCCGTCTTTTCCAAATCGAAACACGACAATCTTGTTGCGCGCTGCCACCTGAGTAAACCCATGAGCAATCGTAATCGCCTGCAGCAGAGTGGTCTTACTTTTCAGAGGATACTTCCCAGGCGCATTCACCTCACCGAGCACATAAATCTGGTAGCTGTTGACCTCACGGACGAGAATAGAGACAGTGGGGTTTTCCATATAGGATTTCAATCGCGCAGAGATTTCCTCCGTCAATTGCGCCGCAGTTCTTCCCACAGCGGAGACATCGCCGATGAGCGGAAGCGATATTCTTCCATCCGGCCGAACCTGTACTTGCTTGGACAGATCCGCATTCTTCCACACCGTGATTTCGAGCACATCTTCAGGGCCCATTATGTAATCTGGAGTCACAGTCAGAGAAGATTTCTCCGCTCCTTCTCCCCCATGACGTGCACTAGGAGAGGCTGTCGCGGAAGAGGCGGCCGCGATCAGAATCGGTTTGGACACCGGATCGACCTGACCAGCGAGTGCAAGACCGACAAAGTTCCCCGAAAGGATAATTGCGCCAAGGAAAATCATAACATTCATGACTTATTCTCCTGAGGAAATTCCATCTCGCCACTTACAACAACCGGACCTGCTGCGCCCGCCTGCAGCCATTTCTTCCAACCAGATATGCTCTTTTGGATCCGAACCAACGAGGGGACGCCCTAGGTGATCAGATCGGCATGATATTTGTTTGGAGCTTGACTCGATACCGCACTCACATGCGCCCACCCAGCCTAAACTATTCGAGTACTAGTGCGTCTCTAGAATACCGCTTCGATCCGTCAAACTCGTTTTTCACAGAGAGAACATAAACCATTGATTAATTTGAAAGACGTCAACGGCAGCTGTCGGCAAACGGCTAGGTAGGCACCCCCCAATATAACCACGCGATGATTAACGCAACGAATTACGACCGAATGGCTAATCAAGCTGATCAATGAGGTTATTGATATTCGAAGTATAGAGGCACCAGCCGTGACGAACAATACCAATGATGTACAGATGACTCCCTCAGAAGTATAATTTGACTACCTCGAAAGTATTATGTAGCATTACTAGTAGCGCTTACATGCTTTAGGTTATCAGAAACAGATCAATTGTCTAGCGAGATTACGAACCTTACGGAGTATTGCCGTGGCTCTCAATGCTATCTCCTCCCAGGAACCAGCAGATAATCTGGCCGACCAACGTGCGGGTGCGGGAATTGTCGTGCTGTCTACTTCCATGCAATTGTTGCACATGAATCGACAAGCCACCGAATTGTCAAAACTTATTAATATGGCAGAGAATGGTGGCGCACCGGCCAAGTCAGCGCAAGGAGTGCTTCCATCCGTGCTCACCGAGCTCTGTGCGGAAATCATCAAGGCTCTTCAAGTCCGTACTGAAGCAAAAGATTGGGAACAGTTTGAGGTGAAGCGGATCGCAGGGAACCCTAACCAACCCGTGCTCCTTCGAGGCTTCGGCCTGCCGGATCGTGGCGGAGTCCAATATGCGCGCCTTGTCGTGACGTTGGAAGAATTGGGGCGGCGACAACAACTCAGCACCGACCAGGCCAAAGAACGATTTCAGCTCACTAACAGAGAGCAGTCGGTGGTCGAAAACCTGGCAAAGGGTTGGACGAACAAGGAGATTGCCAATGCGCTCAAGATTACCGAACAAACCGTCAAGGAACACATCAAGCACATCATGCGAAAAACAAACTCCACCACCCGAACAGGAGTTCTAGTCCAAATTTTTCGCTCCTAACACTCAACGCCCACAGCCACAGTCCAGCCAATAGACAGGTTGTGTGCCGCCCCCGCTAGCGCTACTGCATCGAGTCAACCCCTAAACCGTTCACCTGCAAACACGTGCCTCTGCCAGGGAAACGGTGAGAGCATGGGAGATCATCCCCAACTCATCCTCGCATCCGACGTCAATTCCTCAGAGACGCCGCGCACCCACGACGGCGGCACAGGCACTACCTGATTAACCTGCTGGCCCCACCCTGTAATGTCTAGCATATATGTGGAGCCTCACGCACTCGTGCGTGAGGCTCCACATGACTCCCCCTAGCCTTCCAAAAAATCCATGAAGGAACTCTTGTTCTGAACCGGAGTACTCGCTGGCCGCCCCAGATCTTTCCTGGCGCCACAACACACTCGGATCTCCAACAAGCTAGGCCCTGGCGAATGCTTCAACCCGGTTAGGTGCGACAGCAATTGCTCTCGCGTTTCCGCCCGCGACACCTGCTCGTAGAAGGCAGCACGCGCAATTCCAGGAATGTCGACGCTGAGCCCCACTGTCGGCTGCGCACCAACCGAATCATGGGCGCCATTGTTTAATACAATGTGCTTCAGATTCCGAGGCTTCAAAACTCCGGTAATGGCAAGCCCGCCCATGTGCATCAGCAGCGCACCGTCCCCGTCTAGGCAATAAACGGATCGATCAGGCTTTTTGAGCGCCAACCCAAGAGCAATGTGAGAAGCATGCCCCATTCCTCCAACAGTCAAAAAGTCCCGTTGATGTCCTTGTTTTTTGCACGCTCGGTATTCATACACCTCTCGCGAGGCCATACCGGTCGTGGCGACGACAATGTCGCGATCATCCAGTGCCTCAAGAACGTGCTGTATGGCCTGCTCCCGTGAAAGCTCAAATGTCGCCGCCTTCGGACCTCCTAGGCCCGTAAAGGGTTGGAACGTTCCCTTCTTAATGACAAGCGCGTACGGCGCGCTGGCCTTCCGAACGGTGGCCAAGGCCCGTTCAAGTGTACCCCCAGCATCTTCCAGATCTGGCCCCAGGATGGAATAGGGAATTTCCATGACCTCAAGCATCGGGAGCATCACGCGCCCTTGTTTCTTATGCTGAGGTTCGTCGTGAACCCCCGGTTCTCCTCGCCAGCCGATGACAAGCAACATGGGAACAGAATAGACTTCGGCATCGGCCAATGACAGCAACGGATTGATGATATTCCCCAAGCCTGAGTTCTGCAGATACACAAGAGGAATCTTCCGCGTCGCAAAGTGATAGCCGAGTGCGAGCGCAACCGCGCCTCCTTCATTGGCGGCGATGACATGCCGGTCTCCTGGAAGAACGGAGTCCAGGCAGGCACACAGTTCTTTCAACAGGGAATCCGGTACGCCTGCAAAGAAGTCGACATCGTTACCTTGCAGGCACGCGACAAATTTCTGAGGATCAATCATGCCCTAGATCTCCAACACGTGCACCCGCCACGAACGCAGCAATGGGCGTTGAGAATCACACACTCACCCCTTTCGAATACCACCACACCTGATCATGATCGGTACCCATCAAAAGTTGCCGGCCTGCACCACATCGTCAAGACTATTGATGTCCAGCCAATGTCCGACCGTGTACAAGACCCGTATCTGATAGTCCCGGCTAAGCAACTCCTGAAGCAACTGCGGAATGCCGGCTTTCCGATTACCCGGGCGGGCGAGTATCTCCATAAGGAGCTGATCGACCATAGCTGCCGCCTTGGGAGACAGTTTGAGAAATCCCATCCACACGCCGTGGATCGAATCCTGCAAAATCGCCCCTCCCAGTTGTTTCAGATAGACCTTCGCATTGAATGCTTTCCGCGAATTCGGGACGGTGCACTCGGCAAACCCACCTAAACGGGCATAACTGGTTTGGTCCTGCCAGTTGCTGTCGACAAAGATGACGCAGTCATCCGACTCCTGGCACAGGGCCTGCGGGATATACTTATTGAACAACACATCGCCATACGAAATAATCGTCGGCTGAAAATGCCCCTTCCTCGATTGCAAAGCCAGTGACAATGAAGCCAGCTCCCCGTTGTCAGCAAACTGCGCATTATCCACATAGGTCAAATTCGGAAGACGCACCGCCTCCTTCTTGTATCCGCGCACCACGAGGATGTCTTTGATCCCGACCGCATTGTAGGCATCGACGATGTGGGACAGAATCGGTGCTCCCTGAACCTTCACCATCGTTTTGGGCTGATCCGCTGTCAATTCCCCCAGTTCCTCTCCCCGTGACGCCGCCAGCACCACCGCCGATGTGCCCTCAGCGCCGCGCGGAAGATAACGTTCCTCCGCCTCCAGCAGTTCAGCGGCATTTTGCAGACGAAAGATTTCTGACACCGGCGCCACCCTATCTTCGATCGACAAGAGATTCTCACTCTGTTTGAGTGCTCGGGCGGTCTTTTGCATTGTCGCCACCGCCGCCCGCAACATGTGATTGGCCCAAATCACCATGGAAAAACCATGTTGGCGGAAGACATCCGTGGGCGTCGCATAATACTTCGTGGGGACGATGACGACGGGGCAACGACTACCCCACTCTCGCTTAAACGCGAGGATCTCATCGGGGACCGAAAGTGCGCTATGAATGAGAATACCGTCTGCCCCGGCCTGGTGATAGGCCTCCGCCCGGCGTAACGCCTCGGTCAGCCCCCACCCGCAAATGAAGGCCTCAACTCGAGCAATGATGCAAAAGTCCGGATCGGTCTGCGCATCCTTCCCGGCTTTGATCTTGCCGCAAAATTCCTGCATGTCCGCCATCGGCTGCGCGTCACCCTTCAGGAAGCTGTTCGTCTTGGGAAAGAGTTTGTCCTCAATACACACTGCGGCGATATTGCGCTGCTCCAGTTTTCGGATCAGGCGCTGCATGTTGTTGAAATTGCCGTATCCCGTATCCCCATCGAGCAGGATCGGCACCTTCGTCGCATCAGACATGAACTCCAAGTCTTCGAGGACCTGTGTCCAACTGGCTTCATTGTTGTCGCGAACGCCAAACTGAGCCGAGATGGAGAGCCCGCTGGCCCAGATCCCGGCAAAACCTGCTTCTTCCACGATTTTTGCGCTCAGGCCATTGTGCGCTTCACAAATGAATTCCAACTGCTCAGACTGCAGCAGCGTGCGAAATTGGCGAGGTTTGGTCAGCGGTTGTCTCGGATTCATGTACGGAGGAACCTTTCCTCAAAGAATGTCCGGCCTCTCAACCAGTTGAACGGGGACCTGTGTCGAAATGGTGAGGGATCGCACCGGTCCTTTTGGCTGCGGGACAACTCCAAAAGCACTCCCATAGAAGGCAGCGGGCTTTTATTAACCACGCATGCTCACCGGAAGGTCGCCGCCGAAGATTTGCTAGGGAGTATTACACCAAGCCGGCCTCCCCATGCTAGATGGCCGATCAACTCCGATTTCAACACCACCCCCCGGTCTCCACCCGGTCAACGGACGCTGCACGAGTCACACCCATTGCGATGCCTTCAATGCGTAGCCGACTGTCGGTTTTCGTGTTCTATTCCACACAGTGAAATTTTATTGAGACAGGGCCCGCAGGAAACAGTCAGATATAACCCAATATTTCAATTATTTGCAAAAAACCATTCTGGCCCGACAGTTGCTTGCCAAACAGATACAGACGTTAGAGACTCTCGACTCCACTCTCCGGGAAGGATTGGATCAGATGCGGAAGGGGATTATCAGCCTAGTCGGAACCCTGCTCCTGGCGCTCGCGACCGTTGGGTGCCAATCCAGTCCGGTGACAACCCCAGTTCGTTATGACAACGTCCGGTTCATGGACGTCTGGAGCACCTATACGCATTGCCTTTCCACCGAGGAGACCCAGGCCGCGCTTCTGGACGCCAACAAATTACGCGACGTGAGCCTGGCTCAACTTCCCCGGTCACCGCTCGACAACCTCCTGCCGACGAGATTGAAGTCCATGGTCAGCCAACCCGCATCACGCCTAGCGGTTGATGTTCGTGCCATGGCGGCATCATGCGGCATTCACGCAGGCGAGCTCGCGATGTCCGCCGGGGACGCAGAATTGGCCATGGATCAATTTCGCGACGTGCTGCACAGCCATGCGGATTCCGACTACTCCTACTACACCGCTCAGGCGAGGGAACGACTCGCGCACCTCCAGCTGACCCTCCAGGCGGCTCTCCGTTAGTCCGTTGATCGCCGATTTCCCTCTACGTACCCGTCCTCCCGCCCGAAACCAGGTCCTGAAACAGCTGAACGTAGATCGACGCCGAGCGAGTCCAGGACAGATCCTGCTCCATCCCCGCCTTGATGAGACGGTGCCAGTCTGCTTTTTTCCGGTAGACAGAGAGCGCCAACAGAACAGCCGTCAACAGTGAAGTCGAGTTGGTGTCTGTAAACGTGAAACCAGTCGCTCGCGACTCTTTCACGCTGGTCGGTGTGTAGCCCACAACCGTATCGGCCAAGCCACCGGTCTTTCTCACAATGGGCACGGTCCCGTAACGCAGACTGTAGAGCTGACTCAGTCCGCACGGCTCATAGCGGGAGGGCATGAGAAACATATCGGCGCCGCCCTCAATGCGGTGAGCGAGCCCCTCATCAAACACATTGCGGACGGCCATTCGACCGGGGTACCGCTCCCCCAGCTCCCGCACCTGCCGTTCATAGAGCGGGTCCCCTGTCCCGAGGATCACGATCTGAACGTTGAGCGCCATCAGTTCCGGCACAATATCGATGACTAAATCGATGCCTTTCTGGCTGGTCAGTCTGGCGATCACGGCCAGGAGCGGGCCTTTGATCACACGAAGCCCGAGCTCCCGCTGCAGCGCCTGCTTGCAACGACGCTTTCCGGAAAGGTCGGAAGGAGTGTACGGCGCCGGCAGGTAGTGGTCGGTCATCGGGTTCCACAGTTTCGCATCGATACCATTGACGATCCCCGATAACACGGACTTTCGCTCGGTGATCACCCCTTCGAGACCACACCCGTATTCTGCGGTCTGAATCTCCTGACTGTACGTCGGACTCACCGTGGTCAGACGATCGGCAAACACGAGTCCTCCCTTCAACACATTCACACGCCCATAAAACTCAAGCGCGGCAGGTGTGAACAGGCGGCCAGGCAAGCCCATCACGGCAAACTGATCTGCAGGAAATACTCCTTGATAGCCTAAATTGTGAATCGTCAACACGCTTCGTGTCCGACTAAGCGAGGGCTGCTCGTGATACAGGGTCCGCAGATAGACGGCACAGAGCGCCGCCTGCCAATCGTGGAGATGCAGCAGATCTGTGCGCCATTGTTCCTTGCCGTGGAGATGCAGCAGCAGTTCCATCACACTTCGACAAAACAGGACAAACCGCTCGAGGTTGTCCGGAAAGTCACGGCCGGCCTCCTGATACAGGCCAGACCGTGAGAAAAACGGATCATGCCGAACAAGGAAAATACGCAAGCGCCCCGAACCAGAGACCCGTAGCGCGGGAACGAACACCTCCTGAATGCGAGCATCAAGCATCCCGTCCCCGATGGGGATCGTCAGGGTACAGAGATCTGCCGTCTCATAACCGAGCGCATCCACCTGGCGATAGGCGGGCAAGACCACAGCGACATCATGCCCGAGCGAAGCGCATTCACTGGCGAGGGCACCGACGACATCCGCGAGGCCGCCGGTCTTGGCCAAAGGGACGAACTCCGATGCCACCATGCAAATGTTGAGGGGACGTTGCGCGAACGCGGATTCCATAAGCGGATGCGTACCTATTTCAGGCCGGGCGACGATTCCAGCCGCGTCTTGAACTGAGACTCATACTTCCAGGTCTTTCCGACTGCATGCACCTTCTCGGCTGTCATGGCCTCATGGTAGACGAGCAGGCCATCGAGAAACACCAGATAGTATCCGTGATCGGCATAGGCGAGAAACAACGCGTCACCGGCAGCCAACCCGGTTTCCCAGCCTTGCGGGGATTCGCCGAGCGCGAGGCGTGCCTGAGGAATCAAGCGCCCATCCTGCATCCCGAAAAAGTGCGTGAACTGCTGGTGTGTGTATGTGGGCTCACCCCAGGTATCCACGAAGGCCCTGGGCGTCAGTTGCTGAATCCGAAAATCGCCCGATCGGACGAGCTGCTTTTGGTGATCGATCGGCGGCATGCTCGAACAGGCCACCGGGAGCAGGCCAAGCCACATCCACCACCCCGCACCGATCAGTCGACGAATGCTCATCTGCTGCGCCTCCCCTGTCGCTTCCTGGCGACCATGGTCGTGATGGTTACAGCAATCGCCTCGAACGCGGCTCCACCGGCTTCACGGGCTGACAGAGATCACATTGGCATAACTTGCGAAGGAAGGCATAGGAGTAGATCCCCGTGTCATGCCCATCGCTCCACGCAATCTGAAACGCGTACCGTCCGACAGGCTGAATATCCTGCAGCATGATGAGTATGGGCACATCATCCGGTTTCAGTCGCAGTTCGCCGGTCCATTCATCGGTACAGCCGGCGCAGGGGCAGTGCTGCCGCAGATACCGGACCGGATAACGGGCCTTGTGGCCGTCACTCCACGTAATGCTCAAGACACCCTTGTCTACCCAATCCATATCCGCGGGTTCAAGAACCAATTCACTCATACCCATCCATGCCCCCTCATACCTAGACCCGACGCACCCTTGCACCCATCTTAGCCGGTCAGGAAATCGACCGGCGGCAATCGCCGCCCCGCCACTACGGTGACATAACTCTCGATCACCGACTCTACCTCGGCCCGCACCTGACCGGCCGCGTGCAACCGGCTCAACAATGCAGGTTGAATCTGTAACGCCTGATGAAGAAACGCGACACTCCCGCGGGACAGGACCGTACACCGAAACGGCTGGCGACTCGCACACCGATCACATACCATCCCTCCGGCCACTGGGGAGAATTGCGGGAGCGGCCCCTGACGGACCTGCCCGCAGGTCGCACATTGCTCGGTCTGCGGTCGAAATCCGGTCATGCCCAGCAAGCGAATCTGAAACAACACCGTCGTCCACGCCGCGTCGCGGCTGTCCAGCAACAGGCGCAACCCGGACTCCAGCATGTCGAAGACACGGGGTTCCGCATCGCCTTCCGCCATGACGGCGTTGACCAGGTTGACCATGCGGCCGGCCGCAGTCATGAGCGTGAGATCGTCACGAAACTTTGAGAACGGCTCATCAATGGTCACCTGCGAAATCCGGTAGAGCGAGTCGCCGGGTTTTTCGAACAAATCGAGCTGACAGAGCGTAAACGGTTCGATCATGCCGCCCAACCGGCTCTTGAGCCGGCGCGCACCCCGGGCAACCCCGCGCAGTTTGCCGAATCGCATGGTGTAAAACGTGACGATCCGATCGGCATCCCCCCACTTCCGGCTATGCAACACGATCGCGGCCGTCTTCACCAGCGGCATGTCACCACCCAGGGGCGAGGAGTAGCCGGCACCGCGCAACTCTCCATCGCATCGTTATCGAATCTGCTCAAGAAAGATCGTCGCCAGCGTAAGATAAATGGCGATACCGGTGATATCGTTGGCCGTCGTCACAAATGGTCCGGCCGCAACGGCGGGATCGACACCCATGCGCTTCAAGACAATCGGCATCACGGTGGCCATGCTGGTCGAGACAAGGAAGGCCGTAATGAGCGACACGCCCACCACCATACCGAGAAACACCTGGTGCCATAACCACCCGACAATCGTCAGCATGAGGCTGCAGGCGATGCCCATCAGGAATGCGATCTTCGCTTCACGATAGAAAATCTTCCAGACATCGGTCAGTTCGACCATGCCGGTCGCCAGGCCGCGGATGATGAGTGTGGATGACTGGAGACCGACGTTGCCGCCCATGGCCGCGATGACCGGGATGAAACTGACGATGGCCACCACTTCCTGAATCGTGTAGCGAAACAACCAGAGCAGCATGCCGGACAACAAACTTCCTACCAGATTGGTAAACAACCAGGGAAGCCGAACACGGGCGGCGACCATACTGGAGGACTTGAACATCGAATCCTCCTCAATGGCCCCGGCCATCTTCAACATGTCCTCGGTGGCTTCCTCCCGAATGACGTCGACCACGTCGTCCACCGTGATAATCCCGACCAATTTTCCGTCCCGCTCCACGACCGGAATGGCCAGCAGGTTGTAACTCGCCACCTGGCGCGAGACTTCCTCCTGATCCATGTCCACGGCCACACTGATCAGGTCACGGGTCATGATGTTCTTAAGCGGGGTCGCCGGCGGAACGGTCAACAACTGACGGAGCGACAACACTCCAACCAGCCGGTCCTCCTTGTCCGTCACGTAGATGTAGAACACCATCTCCGCATCGGTCGCCTGCTGCAGACGGCGAATGGCTTCCTGCGCGGTGGCATCCTCCGAGAGGGCGAAAAACTCCGTGGTCATGATGCCGCCGGCCGTCCCCTTCGGATACTTCAAGAGGTCGGCGATCTCGGTGGAGTCCTCCGTGCGCATCAACGCCAGAATGTCCTTCGCGCGCTCGTTGGGAATCACACTCAAGATGTGGGCGATATCGTCGGAGCCGAGATCCTTAAGCAGCCAGGCGGCATCGGAAGGCAAGAGGTCGGACAACACCAGCGTGATGCTCTCGCCGTCCAACTCGCTCAGCACCTGCCCGCGCTTGACGTCTCCGCGCACCAGCTCGAAAATTTCGCGTTTTTCTTTTAACGACGAGAGGTGGTCGATGACATTCGCAATGTCCGCCGGATGCATCCGCGCCAGCATCTTCGCCAGGTTCGTGATGGCGCCGCGGCGCAGGAGCCGTTGAATGGATACCAGACGCGCATCGGACTTCGATTGACCGGTGACCACGGCCTCCCGAGACGCATCTTTCCCGAGCGGCTCCTTGTCAGGGAGTCGCGCCGGCTCCGACGGTTGAATGGTAAGATCGTTAATAACCAAGCTCCGCGAGGGTTTGTTCGTCCTCTCGCCACGATTCGCGCACCTTGACCCACACCCTCAAAAACACTTTCACCCCGAACAATCGTTCCATCTCTTCGCGTGCCGCCGTCCCCACCTGCTTGAGCCGTTCACCGTGCTTCCCGATGAGAATGCCCTTCTGAGACTCTTTTTCGACCAACACGACGGCACCGATCTTGATCAGCTTCTTCGTTTCCACAAACTCTTCGATTTCAACCGCCACCGAATGGGGAATCTCCTCATATGTCTGCTGCAGGATCTTCTCTCGCAC
The DNA here is from genome assembly GCA_014055495.1 of Nitrospira sp. CR1.2. Lineage (GTDB taxonomy): Bacteria > Nitrospirota > Nitrospiria > Nitrospirales > Nitrospiraceae > Nitrospira_A. The sequence goes on along the minus strand of WIAG01000024.1, from coordinate 32,485 downwards.
CAGCTCGGCCGCCAGTGTCCGCATCGACTGATCCGTAATGACGTCGTCGCCGTAGGTCGCTTCCCCCTCCTCCAGCAGCGACACAGTGACCGTCAACAACCGATCGGTATTATCGGCGGTCTGAGCCGACACCGGTACAATCTCAGTCCAGGGGAAAATCCGCAGGTACTGCTCCATCAAGGGAAGCAATCGCGCCTTGTTCACCAGGTCGACCTTATTGATCACCAACACCACCGGACGCGCCTGTTTGGCGACCGCCTGTTTCACGTGTTCGATCACGCCTAAATCACCGGGTCCCGGCTGAGCCGTGGCTTCGACGACGACATACAACACATCGGCATCATCGAAGGCATCCAGCGTCGTACGCACCATGCGGCGGTTCAACAAATGATGCGGCTCATGGAATCCGGGTGTGTCCAAAAAGACGATCTGCGCCCCGTCCACATGGGCCACACCCAGGATTCGCGTCCTGGTCGTTTGCGGCTTATCGGATACGATTGCGATCTTTTCCTTCAAGAGGCGATTCAAGAGCGTAGATTTCCCCACGTTCGACCGCCCGATGATCGCCACACTGCCGAATTTCATGGTGTTCTGACGGTGGACGGCCGCTCCTTGTCTCCGTTCGGTGACATTTGATACACGGTTTCTCCCTTCCGCACATAGCCCAACCGTTCTCGAGCCAGCTCCTCGATCCTGGTCGAATCGTACTGCACACGGTCGAGGTCGGCCCGCAGTTCGCCGTTCAATCGCTGCAAATCAGCCAATTCCTGATCCAGTTGCTCTGCGTGCTCGCGTAAATGCATGTACCGCGCGATGCCCATGTCCCCGAACAGCAGCGCGCCCATCATGAAGACCAGCGCGCCGAGCCCCACCCATTTACCGGCGGAGCACACCTTCCGCTGCCAATCCAGCCAGTCACGCCCACGGTTCGGTTTAATGATCACGTCGGTTATGCCTTCGATGGAACAGCCGCACGACCCCGATAGACGGCCGCCGCACCCAACTCATCCTCGATGCGAAGCAGCTGATTGTATTTGGCCACCCGGTCCGTCCTCGATAACGATCCTGTCTTAATCAGGCCGCTGTTCGTCGCCACGGCCACATCCGCGATCGTTGTATCTTCCGTTTCGCCTGAGCGATGCGAAATGATCGCCGTGTACCCTGAGCGCTTTGCCAGTTCGATGGCGTCCAGCGTCTCCGTCAACGTGCCGATCTGGTTCAGTTTAATCAAAATGGAATTCCCGATCCCCTCGGCAATTCCCTTGGCAAAAATGTCCACATTGGTCACAAAAATATCGTCCCCGACCAATTGCACACGTGAGCCGAGTTTCTCCGTCAGAATCTTCCAACCCTTCCAATCCAACTCGCTCAAGCCATCCTCAATCGACAGAATCGGGTACCGATCGAGGAGTTTGCCGTAGTACGACACCATCTCCTCCGAGGAGCGTTCAGGATTCTTTTCGGCCTCCAGCCGATACCGCCCCTTCTCATAGAGCTCGCTGGCGGCGCAATCCAAGGCCAATGCGATATCTTGACCGGGGCGATAGCCGGCGGCTTCAATCGCCTCCATGATCAAGGCCAGCGCTTCTTCATTCGATTGCAAATCGGGCGCAAATCCTCCCTCATCGCCTACTGCCGTGTTCAGGCCCTTTTTCTTCAGCAACGACTTCAGCGTGTGGAACACTTCGGTCGCCATACGCAACGCGTCACTGAAGCGGGGAGCACCCACCGGCATGATCATGAATTCCTGCAAGTCCAGCCGATTATCGGCATGCGCCCCGCCGTTGATGATGTTCATGAGCGGCACCGGCAACACCCGCGCATTCGTTCCGCCCAGATACCGGTACAAGGGCTGGCCGGTCTCATTCGCCGCCGCCTTGGCTACCGCCAACGAAACCCCGAGAATCGCATTTGCGCCCAGCTTTCCTTTGGTCTTCGTGCCGTCCAGCGCAATCATTTCGTGATCGACCGCAGCCTGATCCAGCGCCTCCATACCCAACAAGCGCGGCGCAATGGTCTTGCTGACATTCGCCACCGCCTTGGAGACCCCCTTCCCCATCCAGCGCTTCTTGTCTCCGTCGCGCAACTCGATGGCTTCCTTTTCGCCGGTCGACGCTCCCGAAGGCACCGCCGCCCGCCCATGTGCACCGCTCTCCAAGAGCACTTCAACCTCTACCGTGGGATTGCCTCGTGAATCGATGATCTGCCGCGCCTTCACGTTTCTGATTCCGCTCATGCTCGTGGTCTCCTCCAGATACTCACACTCAACACTTACTGCTGTCGTCTCATGTCCCGCGACCCGACGTGACGCCGACGCTCACACTAAGGTTTTTTTCAGCAACTCATTGACCTTACCAGGATTCGCCTTCCCACCGGACGCCTTCATCACCTGCCCGACGAGAAACCCCAGCACCTGCCGTTTGCCTTCCTTAAATTGCGCCACCTGAGCAGGGTTATTCCTCAAGACTTCATCAATGATTGACACCAACGCCCCTTCATCCGAGACCTGTGTGAGCCCCTTGTCCTGAACAATCCGGGCCGGCGTCTTGCTCGAGGCATACATCTCCGGAAAAATGTCCCTGGCCACCTTCAGGCTCACGACTCCCTGGTCGACCAGCGTCAGCAGCTCGACCAGCCGTTCTGGTGTGACCGGAGAGGCGTCCGCCTCAATGCCGGCCTGATTCAGCTCCCGCAACAACTCGCCCATCACCCAATTGCTGACCGTCTTGGGATGGGGATACAGGTGGACACAGGCATCAAAGTACACCGACAAGGCTTTGTTGGAGGTCAGGATCCCGGCGTCGTACTCCGGAATACCGTACTCGCGAGTAAACCGCTCCTGCTTCGCCGAGGCCAGTTCCGGCAACCCCTGGCGCAACTGCGCAATCCGTTCAGGCAAGATCTCCAGCGGTACCAGATCAGGGTCCGGGAAATAGCGGTAGTCATGCGCCTCCTCCTTGCTGCGCATCACCGCCGTTTCGCCACGTTCGTGATTCCAGAGCCTGGTTTCCTGATGGATCTTCCCACCTTCACTCAGCACCTTGGTTTGCCGCTTGATTTCATACTCAACCGCATCCTTGACGAACTTAAACGAGTTGATGTTCTTCAACTCCACTTTCGTTCCATAGGCCGCCTGTCCCACAGGACGGAGCGAGAGATTCGGCTCGCACCGGAAACTCCCCTCCTCCATGTTTCCGTCGCAGACATCGAGATACATGAGGAGCTCGCGCAAGGCCTTCAGATACGCCACCACCTCTTCCGACGAACTCAGATCCGGCTCGGTGACGATCTCCAGCAGCGGCGTCCCGGCCCGGTTCAGATCCACGAGACTCATGCCGCTGCCGGCTTCGTGCAGATTTTTTCCGGCATCTTCTTCCAAATGGGCCCGCCGGATACGCACACGCTTCCGAGCCCCGCCCGCAGTAATCTCCAGCCACCCGTGCTCGCAGATCGGCGCCTCGTATTGAGAAATCTGATAGCCCTTAGGCAAGTCGGGATAAAAATAATTCTTACGGGCGAAGCGATTGCGTGCGCCGATCGTCCCGTTCATCGCCAACCCGGCGCGCACCGCCATCTCCACAGCCTGTTCATTAATCACCGGCAGGCTGCCGGGTAACCCCAGACAGACAGGACAGGTCTGCGAATTGGCTGTTCGGCCGAACATGGTCCCGCATGGACAGAACAATTTCGACTGCGTGCGCAACTGCGCATGCACCTCCACCCCAATGACGACTTCGTAGGCCACGCTCAACCCTGCTCTCCCTTGGTGAACTGCTCCCGCTCCCGCCGCATGGCGTCACGCCCCGCATCGAAGGCCTCGCGCAATACGGACTTCTTGGATTCGATAAAGTCACGGCCTTCTTCCACCGCGCCTTCAAACCGCTCGCCGGCATCCTCGACCAGATCCCGAAGCCCGTCCTCCGCCCGCCGCGCGTAACCGCGCAACAGGTCCCGTGACTCTTGGCCGGTACGTGGCGTCAACAGAATGGCCGCCACCGCACCCAGCGCGGCTCCGCTCAAGAATCCCAACAAGACCGCCGCCGACGATGGACCATGATGATTATCCGCCATTGTGATGCCCTCCCTCTTTGAAACGTTCCGTCACGACGTGTTTCGCGGCACGAAGCCCGGCCACCACGCTGGCCACATTCGCCAGTAACGTCCCGCCGGATCCTCGCACCAAACTATGCATCTGATTGACCGACTCGCCGACTTCTCCCACCGCGTGCAGCAACACGGCCGCATGTTCAACCCCGCCGCGGGCCTGCTCCGTCAGGTCGTTCAAGTTCTGACTCATGGCCCGAAGCTCCGTCACCAGCGTCGGCAGGTCGGCATTGAGCTTGGTCACCAGCGTCTCAGCTTCCGCGACCGTCTTACGCACTTGAATCAACAGCGGCACCAAATACCCGACCAGCACCGCGAATGCGATCGCAACCAGAATAGCGGCGACTTCGACAATCATACGGACTCCCTTATCAGGCCGACCGAACCACCGGTTTTTTTGCCCGCCAGTTGGTGGCCTGCTCGTAGGCATGGGCCCCGCGCAGCAGGGTTTCCTCTTCGAACGGCCGCCCGATGAGCTGCAGCCCGATCGGCAACCCGGCCTTGCTGAAGCCGCAGGGCAACGATATGGCGGGCAGGCCGGCCAGATTGGCCGAGATCGTGTAGATGTCCGACAGATACATCTGCAACGGATCTTGAGACTTTTCACCGAACTTGAAGGCCGTGGTCGGAGTCACCGGCGTCACGATCAAGTCGACGCCCCCGAAGGCCGATTCGAACTCCTGCCGAATCAGGGTCCGTACCGCCTGTGCCTTACCATAATAGGCATCGTAATAACCGGCGCTCAGCACATAGGTCCCGAGCATGATCCGGCGTTTCACCTCCGCCCCGAATCCCTCCGCTCTGGTTCGCAAATACATATCCAACAAATCTCTGCTCTCTTCGGCCCGCCGCCCGAACCTCACCCCGTCGTAACGGGCCAGATTCGAGCTGGCTTCTGCGGTTGCAATGACATAGTAGGTCGCCACAGCCGCATCCGTCGTCGGTAGCTTGATCTCGCGGAGGTCTGCGCCGAGTTCCCGCAGCCCCTCTATGGCCGTCCGAACGGCCTGCTCCACTTCAGGATCGAGGCCGTCGGCGAAGTATTCCGCGGGCACGCCCACCTTCAGACGCTTCAAATCTTTTCGCTTCAGAGCCTTGAGATAATCCGGGACGGGCACATCGGCCGACGTCGAATCCCGGGGATCGTGGCCGGCGATCGCACCCAGCAGGATCGCGGCATCCGTCACATCCTTCGTGATGGGACCGATCTGATCCAAGGACGAGGCGAACGCCACCAATCCGTAGCGGGAAACCCGGCCGTAGGTCGGCTTCAAGCCGACGACGCCGCAAAACGCCGCCGGTTGACGAATAGACCCTCCGGTATCCGACCCCAATGCCGCGACGCATTCATCCGCCGCCACCGCCGCCGCCGAACCGCCGCTCGATCCACCCGGAACGGCTTGGAGATTCCAGGGATTCCGGCTGGCTCCGAACGCCGAATTCTCGGTCGACGAGCCCATCGCGAATTCGTCCAGGTTGGTCTTTCCGAGCAGCAGGTAGTTCTGTGCGCGCAATTTGGCGACCACCGTCGCGTCGTAGGGCGGCACGAACGTCTCCAACATCCGTGACGCGCAGGTCGTGCGCACGCCTTCCGTGCAGATGTTGTCCTTCACCGCCAGCGGCATGGCCATCATCGGCGTGGTTTTGCGCCACCCCTTCAACGATTGATCGAGCCGCTCCGCCTGGGCGAACGCCGCCTCCTTGCACTGCGTCAGGTAGGCCTTGATCTTCGGTTCGGCATTGGTCACTCGCAGAAAATACGCCCGCACGATCTCCGTCGCCGTCACATCACCGGCGGTAAACCGGCGCTGCAATTCCGCCAGCGTCAACTTATGTATCGACATCAATGACATCAGCGTTTCACAACCTTACGAGTAATCCGGTTCTTGCCATCGACCTGGATAATCCGCGGCTTATGCCGCTTGATTTCCTCGTCGCTGTAATACTCATAGCAGAAGATAATGATCTGATCGCCCACCGCCGCCTTGCGGGCAGTCGGTCCGTTCAACACAATCTCGCCCTTCCCCCGCTTCCCCTTCATGGCGTAGGTCATGAACCGCTCGCCGTTGTTGAGATTGGAGCAGACGATCGCTTCGTACGGCAAAATCCCCGCCGCATCCAGCAGGTCTTCATCCACCGTGAGGCTGCCCTCATATTCCAGACAGGCCTCGGTCACCGTCGCCCGATGTATCTTCGCCCGCAACATTTGTCGAAACATAGTCGGCTCGTACTCCTTCGATCGCTTAGGATTCTTGAATGATTTTCGGCACCCGGAAACAGCTCGCCTCCGCATCAGGAGCGTTGGCCACCGCCTGCTCAGCCGACAACGACGCCTCGACGGCGTCCGGACGAAACACGTTGGTCTGTCCCAGCACCGTCGACGTCGGCTCCACACCTTCCGTGGAAAACGTCTTGAGCTTCTGGACATAAGCCACAATCTGATTCAACTGTTGCGAGAAGGCCGTGGTCTCCGCCTCACTCAACGCCAGCCGCGCCAACTTGGCCACCTTCTCGACTTCCTGCTTCGTGATCTCCATTACTCCCTCTCGATTCTTAGAGGATGATCAACATGGTCTTCCGACAAGGCCGCAGGAAGCCCGGCGACGAGGCGTACCCTTGGGGTACGTCGCAGGATGCCGAGCGACCGAGAACGCAGTGGGAAGCCATGTTCATCATCCGACTATTCTACCGTCACACTCTTGGCCAGGTTGCGAGGCTGATCCACGTCCTCCCCGCGCAACACGGCGATATGATACGCCAGCAACTGCAACGGGATCGTGAACAGAATGGGCGACAGCAGCGGATGCACGTCGGGAATCGTGAACACCGCATCGGCGATTTTTCCCAACTCGCGCTCGCCCTCCGCCACAAACGCAATCACCGGCGCCCGGCGCGCCTTCACCTCCATGAGGTTACTGACCGTCTTCTCATATAACCGGTCGCGTGGCGCCAATACCACCACGGGCATGTCCTTATCGATCAGCGCAATGGGTCCGTGCTTCATTTCTCCCGCGGCATATCCCTCTGCATGGATGTAGGAAATTTCCTTGAGCTTCAGCGCGCCCTCGAGCGCAATCGGGAAATTGATCCCCCGGGCCAGGTAAAGAAAATCGGGTTTCTTATAGTAGCGCTTGGCAATCGCCAGAATCTCCGCCTCGCGGCCGAGCACATGCTTGACCAGCGCCGGGAGCGTCACCAGGCGATCAAGCCAGGACTTGCCGTCCGCCACACTCAGTACCCCGCGCACCCGGCCGAGGTGCAAGGCCAACATATACAACGCCGCCAATTGGCTGGTAAACGCCTTGGTGGACGCCACACCGATCTCTGGACCACAGTGCGTGTAGAGCACACCATCGGACTCACGCGCCAGCGTACTGCCCACCACATTGACGATCGACACGACACGCGCGCCCTTTTGCTTGGCTTCCCGAGCGGCGGCCAGGGTGTCGGCCGTTTCACCCGATTGCGAAATCGTGATGAACAGATCGTTCTTTTCAATCAAGGGATCGCGATACCGGAATTCACTGCCGATATCGACCTGCACCGGCGTGCGGACCATTTCCTCCAGCAAATATTTTCCCACCAGGCCTGCATGCCAGCTCGTGCCGCACGCGACGATCCAGATGCGCCCCACGTCGGCAAACTGTTTCGGCGTCAGGCCGATATCCGGCAGGTCCGCCTCGCCGCTCTCATAGGAATACCGGCCTCGAATGGTATCCAGTATCGTTTGAGGCTGTTCGTGAATCTCCTTCAACATGAAATGGGGATATCCGCTCTTCTCAGCCGCGGAGGCATCCCACGTCACTTTCGTCTTCTTGCGCGTCACGGCCCGCCCGTCGAGATCCGTAATGGCGACACCTCCCGCCGTGACTTCAACCACATCGCCTTCTTCCAGAAACGTGACATCCCTCGTGTGAGACAACATCGCCATCACATCCGAGCCGACGAATGACGCCTCCGCGGTGCGACCGATAACCAGCGGACAACCGGATCGCGCCGCAATCAACACACCGGGCTCGTGCTCCGAGATCACCGCAATGGCATAACTCCCTCGAATTTCCTTGGCCGTCGCGCGAACGGCATCCGCCAAACGCAACTTGCCCTTCGTCATATGCGTATCGATGAGATGCGCCACGACTTCCGTATCCGTCTCGGACTGAAACTTGTACCCGTCCTTCAAAAGACGCTGCTTGAGCTCGACGTAGTTCTCGATGATGCCGTTGTGCACGAGGACGCAGCTCTCGGAGCGATGTGGATGCGCGTTCTGCTCGGAGGGTTTGCCGTGCGTCGCCCAGCGCGTATGGCCGATGCCGCACATACCGGCGACGGCCTTCTGCTCCAGTGACTTTTGCAGATTGATCAACTTGCCGACGCTGCGGCGAATCTCGATCTTCTCCCCGCGCTGAATCGCCACCCCGGCCGAGTCGTACCCGCGATACTCCAGCTTCGACAACCCGTTCAACAAAATCGGGACCGCATCCTGATTTCCCACGTAGCCAACGATGCCACACATAGGTCGCCGTTACCTCCGTTTCGAACGTTGAACTGCCGGTTGCTTCTTCTTAGCCGCATTCTTGGCCGAACGGACCGCCGCCTTTGGCTTCGATGCCGCCTTCGCGGGCTTCGCACTCGTGCGGGTCTTCACCGCAGACACCGACTTCGGCGCCGGAGGCGGGACCTGTCCGCTCAGCAACGCGCGCCGCCGCGCCGCCCATCCTTCACGCGTCACCTGGGGCACGCGTGAAATCACCAACGCATCCGCCGGGACATCCTGCGTGATCGTTGTGCCGGCGGCGATCACCGAACCTCGCCCGATGGTCACAGGCGCGATGATCTGTGTGTCGCTCCCGACGGCGACATGGTCCTCAATCACGGTCTGATGCTTATTTACGCCATCATAATTCACCGTAATGGTCCCGGCCCCTATATTGACGCCTGTGCCGATGCGCGCGTCGCCAAGATAGCTCAAGTGATTGGCTTTGGACCCTTCTCCGAGTTCAGCCTTCTTCATCTCAACGAAATTCCCGACCTTGGCCTTGCGCCGCATGATCGCCCCGGGCCGCAGATGCGCAAACGGTCCGAGGTGAGCGTCTTCATCCACCCGCGAGTCACGCAACACACAATGATCGAGAATCTCCACCCGGTTGCCGATACGGCAGTCGGTGATCCGCGTGCCCGAATGCACGATCGTCTCGTCGCCGATCACCGTCCGGCCTTCGAGTGTCACGTTCGGATACAACAGCGTGTCCCGCCCGATCGTCACCCCGGCATCGATCCACGTGGACGCCGGATCCCGCATCGTCACGCCGGCTTCCAGCCAACGCACTCGGATGCGCTGCCTGATCACATTCTCGGCTTCAGCCAATTGCACGCGGCTGTTGATGCCCAATCCTTCATCGATGTCCCGCAAGCGTAACGCGGAGACGGTGCGCCCTTGCTGCACGGCCATGTGCACGATGTCGGTCAGATAGTACTCGCCTTGCGCATTCCGGGGATCGAGTGTGTCGAGCGCCGGAAAGAGGAACTCGCCGTCGACGACGTAGGTCCCGACGTTGATTTCGCGCACGAGCCGTTCGGCCTCGGAAGCATCCTTATCTTCCACGATGCTCTGCACCCGATTATCCGCGGCCCCCTGCAGCCATTCCTCGCGGCGCTGCCGGATCACACGCCCATAGCCGGTGGCATCGTCGAGCACGGCGGTCAGCAGCGTCACGGCCGCGCCCTGCGCATCGTGCATCGCGAGCAAGTGTCGCACGGTCGATTCCGTCAACAAGGGCGTATCGCCGTTCAAAATCAGGTACCGGGTGGGGCGGCGGTGCGCGACGCCGGTAAACACCGGTCGCGCTTGCAGGACCGCATGGCCGGTCCCCAACTGCTTCGTCTGCTCCGCAACGGCCACCTGCCCGCCGACCGCGTCGACGACCTTGCGCACCTCGGCCCCCTGATGTCCGACCACCACCGCCACGCCCTGTTCCGCCAGGCCGCAGGCGATATCGAGCACATACAGCACCATCGGCCGCCCGGCGACCGGATGCAGCACCTTGGCCAACGACGACTTCATGCGCTTGCCGAGCCCCGCCGCCATGATGATGACGCCGAGCCCAGGCACGGAGGAAGACACGGCATTGTCGTGCAATGAATGAGTCATAGCGTTTTCACCATACGTAATCGACAGGGGGTTGTCGAGTGAAGCCGCGATCAACCGACCTGTACGCGTGCATCGGGCTGCTTGATCGGCGCCCACGATTTGCCGCCGCCGGGGGAGGAGACACCAGACGATGGGTTCGGGGTATAGAGTCCACCCGACACAATCAACTTCATAGCCTCTTCGACGGTGATGTCCACCGCGATCACTTCGCGCTCAGGCACCAACAGGAAATACCCGGACGTGGGGTTGGGAGAGGTCGGCACGTAGACGTGCACGAGGGGGTCCGGGGACAACTGCTGCATTTCGCCCTTCGTCACGCCGGTCACGAACGCAAAACAGTAGTGACCGTTCTTAGGAAACTGGATCAACACCACCCGCCGGTAGGTCTCGCGTTCCGCGAAGGACAAAATGTCCATCATCGACTTGATCGTGGAATAGATCCCGCGCACCACCGGCACACGATTGAGCAGACTCTCCCATTGCCGCACCACATGGCGCCCGATGAAATTCGCGGCGAACAACCCGGTCATGAAAATCAGCAGAATGAGCGCGGCGATTCCCAAACCTGGTACGTAGTACCCTGGAGTCACAAGCCGGGCAGCCGCGTCGCCGAGAATCCCATCCAAACTGACGAACAGTGTCTTCAGAATCAGGATGGTGCCCCAGATAGGGATGATCACCAGCAAACCGGTGAGAAAATAGCGTTTTAATGAAGCTTTCACCATGCGCGGCTGAGGGGTCCCTGGTAGAGCGTCATGATACTGGGCTTTTGCCGGTCGTCGCAAGCCTTTTCTTGCTATTTTCAATCACTTGGAATAGGATCCACCCTCTTTTTCCCCGAACTTTTCAGGCCCAAACCATGACACGACACCATCAGTCGCCGCGAGGTCTGTTCATCACCCTGGAGGGGATCGAGGGGTGCGGAAAATCCACCCAGGCCCGCCTCCTGGGAGAATACCTTCGCCGGCAGGGGCACAGCACCGTGGAAACCCGGGAACCGGGCGGCACACCGCTCGCGGAAAAAATCCGCGCCGCGTTGCTCGATCGCACCGACGAACCGGTAGCGGCCGAGACGGAAGCCTTTCTGGTGTTCGCTGCGCGACGTCAACATGTGGCCCAGGTCATCGAACCGGCGCTCGCGCGCGGGGCCATCGTGCTCTGCGACCGATTCAGCGACTCGACGCTCGCCTACCAGGGATATGGCCGTGGGCTGGATGTGCCCATGCTCGAACGACTCAACCGGCTGGCGACCCACGCCGTGACGCCTCACCTCACGCTGTTGTTCGATCTGCCTGTGACCACCGGCCTGGCTCGGCGGCGATCCGCCAGCGAGACGAATCGGCTCGACCGCGAATCTCTCCGGTTCCACCGGAAAGTCCGCGCGGGCTTTCTCGATCTGGCGAAGCACCACTCCCAACGCGTGAGGATCGTCTCCGCGCGCCCCTCGCAGGAGAGGGTCGCCCGCGCCGTCGCCCGTATCGTGTCACCGATGCTGAACCGGCTTGCACGGCAAGACGCCGACTCGCCCGCGCCACGCATGAAACCACCACGAACCGCACAGGTCCGGCATGCCCTTCGCTGACATCATCGGACACGAACAGGCCAAAGCCCTCCTGCGATCGGCGATCGTGCAAAACCGTCTGGCCCATGCGTATCTGCTCCACGGCGAAGACCGTATCGGCAAACGCCTACTGGCCCTGCGTCTCGCACAAACCCTCTTCTGCGAAACCCTGTCCGACGCCCAGCAGCCGGACGCCTGCGGCACCTGCCGGGCCTGTCGCCAGGTGGAGGCACGCACCCATCCGGACCTCCTGGTCATCGAGCCGGATCAGGAGATGGCCAATCCCCAAATCAAGATTGAATCCATTCGCGACATCGAGCATCAGATGATTTATCGCCCGCTGATCGGCAATCGCAAAATCTGCCTGATCGACAAAGCGGATCGCATGACCATCGGCGCCGCCAACGCGTTGCTGAAAACATTGGAAGAGCCTCCCGATCACAGCCTTTTCATGCTCGTGTCGAGCCGGCCCTACGCGCTCCCGGCAACAATTCGCTCCCGCTGCCAATCCCTGCGGCTCACGCCCCCGGCGCAAACGCAGGTCGAAGCCGCCGTTATCCTGAAGCGCGAACTTCCACCTGCCGACGCGCGCTTTCTCGCCGTGCTCAGCGACGGGCAATTGGGACGCGCGCTGGAGTGCGATCTCGAACAGGCCCGCACCAACCAGAAAGAGTTCGCCGCCATCTTTTCGACCAAAGGCCTGCAGTCATTCTCCACGGTACTCGCAGCGGCGGAAGCCCTGGCCAAAGGCGACCGCGGCCCGGAAGCCTTCGACTGGTTGCAGCGCTGGCTGCGCGATATGCTCCTCATCGCGGTCGGTGCCGGCGCCGACCATATTCTCAACCTCGACCAGCGGGCCGACATGCAGCAGCTGGCCGAACGGATCGACATCGACGAACTGCTGAATCTCATCGGGGACCTCGATAGGCTGGAGCGCCAGGCGCATCGGAATCTGAACATTCAAATCGCCCTCGAAACCACCCTGCTGCGAGTCCGGCAACTCCTGACCCCGCCCGGCACCACCGACCGCTTACGATAATCTAGCTTTACCCCTCGTCATCTTGTTATCTTCGATTCACAACTCATGACGACACCCAACACCTTCTACATCACGACACCGATTTACTACGTCAATGACGTGCCCCACATCGGCCACGCCTACACCACCGTTGCCGCGGATGTCCTCGCCCGATACTGGCGGTTGCGCGGACGTGAGGTATTCTTTCTGACCGGGCTCGACGAGCACGGTCAGAAAGTGCAGCAGGCCGCCGCCAAGGCCGGCGTCGATCCGCAGACCCACTGCGACCGCCTCGCGCCACAGTTCACACACCTCTGGGATCGGTTGAACATTTCCCACGATGCCTTTATCCGCACCACTGACAAACCACACCAATCCGTGGTTCAACGATATCTTCAACAGCTGCATGATAAGCAGTTGATTTACAAGGCAGACTACACTGGATGGTATTGCACATATGATGAGCGGTTCTGGACGGAAAAAGATGTCGTCGGCGGCCTCTGCCCGGACTGTAAGCGGCCCATCGAACAGCTGAGCGAACACAATTATTTTTTTAGGATGGGCCAGTATCAGGAACGGCTGATCGATCACGTCCGGCATCACGAGGATTTCATTCGCCCCGCCTCGCGCCGCAACGAGGTCCTCGGATTTTTGCAGACTCAAAAGCTGGGCGACCTCTCGATCTCACGACCCAAATCTCGACTGTCCTGGGGCATTGAACTCCCCTTCGACAAGGACTACGTGACCTACGTCTGGTTCGACGCGCTGGTCAATTACATGTCCGCACTCGAATACCTGCCTCAAGGACAGCCGGCCGGCTTGCGTTACTGGCCCGCCGATGTCCACCTGGTGGGAAAGGACATCCTCACCACACATGCCGTCTATTGGTCCACCATGTTAATGGCGCTGGGGCAGCCCTTGCCGAAGACCATCTTCGCCCACGGCTGGTGGACGGTGGACGGCGAGAAAATGTCCAAGAGCCGCGGCAACGTCGTCGATCCCAATAAGATGGTCGACCAGTTCGGCGCAGACGCATTCCGCTATTTCCTCCTGCGGGAAGTGCCGTTCGGGCAGGACGGGGATTTCTCGCACAGCGCGCTGGTGACGACCGTCAACGCCAAACTCGCGAACGGAATCGGCAACCTCTTGAGCCGTACGCTCACCATGATCGAACGGTCCTGTACCGGCGTCATCCCAGAACGGGGCCCGGCTGTGCTGCCGGAATTGGAACAACGCATCGAGGAGTTGGCCCTGCAACTCCCCGGCAAAACCGAAACGGGTTTCAGTGCCTTGCTGTTTCGAGACGTGCTGCTGACGATCGAGGAGATCAACGGCATCTGCGATGAATACATCGACAAGAGTGCGCCATGGAAACTGTCGAAGCAGCCGGAGTCACAACCGCAGTTGCACACCGTGCTGAACACCTCAGCCCGCGCCCTACGACTGCTGGCGTTGCTGCTCTATCCATTCATGCCGAATGCCGCCGCGCAGATGATCCGACAACTTGGATTGTCGGTGGACTTTTCCAAACCGCTGACGGCAGACGCCGTCCATTGGGATGCGCCGCTGGCTGGCAGCACCATCCAAAGAGGTGCCTCCCTGTTCCCCCGCATCGAATCCAAACCACAAGGAGCCAAAGCCGTGAGCGAGACACCCGCATCCCCGCAACCCACTGCCGCCGCCCAGACCGCCGGCCCCGCTGCACCACAATCGCCGGCTCCGGCCACCACACCGGCTGCCGCCCCGGCCGCTGCGCAACCGGCTCAGATCACCATCGATGAGTTCATGAAGGTGCAGCTCAGAGCGGCCAAGGTCCTGGCGGCGGAACGGGTACCCAAATCCGAGAAGCTGCTCAAGCTCCAAGTCAGCCTCGGCACCGAGCAACGGCAAATTGTCGCCGGCATCGGCAAGAAATACGAACCGGATGCCCTGATCGGGAAAACCATCGTCATCGTGGCGAACCTGAAGTCGGCCAAACTCATGGGCATCGAATCGCAGGGCATGGTCCTCGCGGCCGGCGACAGCGAAGTGCGGGGACTCGCCACGTTCGTCGAAGACGTGGACCCCGGTACCAAAGTGAAATGAACCGCGCCTCTCTCACCCGGCTGATCGGCACCTGCGTTCTCGTGCTGTTGAGCAGCGTGAGCGCCGCGTTCACCCCGGAACCGTCCGAATCCGAGATCGAGAATAAAGCCCACTACAACGACCCTGTGCCCACGACGGTGCTCGTCCGCGTCGTCGCGCACCGGTCCCTCGTCCTGGGGCATGACGTCGGCGGCGCACGCGTCACCATCACCGACCTGGCAACCGGGCAATTGCTTGCCTCCGGACTCCAGCAGGGAGAACCCGGCGATCAGACACAAATCATGCGTACGCCGCACCTCATGGAGGAACCGCTCTACAGCGGACGCCCCGCCGCGGCGTTCAGTGCGACACTCGATCTGGCCCGCCCGACCCTGGTGGAAATCACCGCTGAAGGCCCCATGGCCTACCCCAAGGCCCTGCAGCGCGCGAGCAAAACGGTGCTGCTGATTCCCGGCCACGACCTGACCAACGACGGTATCGTGCTCCATCTGTACGGGTACCTGGTCCAACTCGAATCGCCCAAACCCGGGGAACCGCTCATCGCGAAAGAAGATGTCATGCTGAAGGCCTCGGTCCGCACCCTCTCCGGCGCCTTGGTCCGGCCGCACAGCGACTGGGATTCGCGAAAAATTCACATCTACGCCGAACTGTTGATCGGGGACCGCATCGTGGAACGGTTGCAGATGTTCTACGCCGGAGAGAAGAGTCGGTTCGAGGCGCCGTTCTTCGTGCCGCTCTCCAAAGACGCGCCCGACGGCATCACGTTACGTGTCATCGCAGCCGACGTCGCCACCGGCAACTTCGGCATGGGAACCGCTCAATACCCGGTGCTCTCGGAACGACTGAGACCGCGCCACACGCCCTAGCCACCCTTGCGTTCCGTTCGCTGCCCCTGTTCCGACGCACCGCCTCAATCGCGGAATTCGTTGACAGTGCAGGCCTTCTACGTGATGCTCCACCATAACGTCTCATGCTTCTCGCCGACGACCGGTGACCGGCCCGACGCTCGCACAATGAAACTCTCGATCATCATTCCGGCATTCAACGAGCAGGAGACGCTCGAAGCAGTCGTGCGCCGAATCCAGGCCGTCGATCTGGGGCAGGTGCAGAAAGAAATCATCGTCGTCAACGACGCCTCGACCGATCGCACGCAGAACATCATGAAACACCTCACGGGGATCGTCCCCATCAGCCATCCCGTCAACGTCGGCAAGGGCGGGGCGCTGACGACCGGAATCAAAGCGGCGACCGGAGACATCGTCCTGTTCCAGGATGCGGATCTCGAGTACACACCCGACGATTATGCCGCCGTCATCGCCCCCCTCCTGCAGGGACGGTGCGAAGCCGTCATGGGTTCACGCTTCCTGCACGAACGCCCTCGATTCTGGGGGAAACGTCGCTCGCCCTACTGGAATCACTATGTGGGGAACCTGGTCATCCTGGCCGTCACCAATCGGCTGTACGACAAACACTTCACGGATTATGAAGGCTGTTACAAAGCCTTCTTACGGCGAGTGCTCCTGGACACCCCCGTTCAGGCCAGAGGATTCGAGTTCGACAATGAATTGATGTGCAAATTGATCCGCAAGGGCACTCAGATCGAGGAAGTCCCTATCCGCTACGTACCCCGCACCTACTCACAAGGCAAGAAAATCACCTGGCGACACGGGATGGTCATTCTCTGGACCATCCTCAAGTGGCGATGGCTCCCGATCGGATGACCATGAAGATCGTTCCGCCCCCGGCGCCGAAGATCGCTGCCTCGATACAACGTATCTGTCTCATCATCCCTCCGTCGATCTTCTTACTGGACGAGCGCGTGTTCATGACGCTGGGAATTCTGAAAGTCGCGGCCATGCTGGAGCAGGCGGGCTTCGCGGTCGAGGTGCTGGACCTCTCAGGTGTCGCCAACTACGAAGAGGTGGTGGCTCAGCACCTGTCTCGCAGCCGCACGACCTGTTACGGTCTTACGGCGACCACTCCGCAGATGCCTGCCGCCAGTATCATTCAACGTCGGATTCGAACGCTGCGGCCGGAAGCACGGATCATCCTCGGCGGCCCGCATGCCACCTTGATCCATGCGGCACGCCGCCATGAAGCGACCCGACATCTCCGCGGCCGCGCCCATCGTGCCTGGAGACAATTGGAAGACATGTTCGATGTGCTCGTGATCGGCGACGGCGAATTCGCGGTCTTCCATGCCCTCGGCCCTCAGCCGCCTAAAATTGTCGACGGCGACAACCCTGCATCCCCGCTGTTCCTCTCCAGCCACCAGCTGGCGCACCTTCCCTTTCCCGCCCGTCACTTGGTGGATGTCGCGAGCTACCGCTATTCGATCGACGGCGTTCGAGCCCTCTCCATGATCGCGCAACTCGGCTGCCCCTTCGGCTGTGGATTCTGCGGGGGACGAAAGAGTCCCATGCTGCGGCGCACCCGCATGCGCGAGGCCGGTCATATCGTTGAAGAAATGCTCCATCTCCACACGACCTACGGCGTGACCGGGTTCATGCTTTATGACGACGAGTTGAACGTCAACCCGAACATGCTTGAATTGATGCGTCTGATCGCCGCCGCGCAACGCCGTCTGGGAGTCGAATTCCGTCTCCGTGGTTTCGTGAAAGCCGAGTTGTTCACCGACGCACAGGCGGAGGCCATGTTCAACGCCGGCTTCCGATGGATTCTCGTCGGCTTCGAGTCCGGGCACGAGCGGATTCTCACCACAATCCACAAACAGGCCTCCCAAGCCGATAACACCCGCTGCATGGAGATCGCCACACGCCACGGATTGAAGGTGAAGGCGTTGATGTCGATCGGACATCCCGGGGAGTCGCCGGACACCGTGCAAGCCACCCAGGACTGGCTCCTGGCCGTCAAACCCGACGACTTCGATGCAACGGTCATCACGACCTATCCGGGCACTCCGTATTTCGACGAAGCCGTGGAAACCGGTCCGGGAGTCTGGACCTATACGTCTCCCCAAAATGGAGATCGTCTGCATAGCCTGGAGGTCGATTACCGGGAAACCGTCGAATACTACAAAGGCATCCCGGGACACTATCGCGCGTACGTCTACACGGATCACGTGACCGGCGAAGAGCTCGTGCGCCTGCGAGATCGGCTCGAGACCGAGGTCCGGAGCCGCCTGAACATCCCTTTTAATCCCGGTACAACCTCGATTCGCTTCGAGCACTCGATGGGACAAGGCAACATTCCCACCTCGATTCTCCGAGTGTCTTCCGGCACGGCTGTCACCCGTGTGCAAGCCGGATAACCTGCGGATCGAATCCAGGGCCGACATGCTCCCAGACGAACATCAAACGGACCCACGACCGCTCCTGCTGTCCGCGATTCTGGTCGTCACGCTGGGAACGGGCCTCCTCGACCCATCGCGACTCGTCCTGCTCCTGGTGCCCCTGTCGCTGCTCATGGCCGCACACGGTGCGGGCCTCTGCCTCGATCGGGCGTTCGGACTGCTGCTTCCTCCCGATGTTCGAACCCGTCCCACGCTGGTCCTTGCAACAGATTTGGCGACCGGAACCGCCGTGCTCGGCCTGATCGTGGAGCTGTCCGGAATGGCGGGCTACTATCAATGGGCCGGAATCGCCGTCATCGGATTCGGACTCTATTCAGCCATCCAGACCGTTCGGACCGTTCGTCCCGTTACGCTCTGCCCGGACACCCTCGTCGCCTTCAGCCAAGGCATCGCCGTGGGAGGGATCTGGCTGACAGCCTGGTTATGGGCGACCATCCCGCCGGTGTTTTACGACGAACTCGCCTATCACTTGCCCATTCCGCAATACGCCCTCCGGACCGGATCGTTGCCCGCCTTCTCCTGGTCCTACTTTACCTTCATGCCCCACGTATCGGACCTCCTGCTCGGATGGGGCATTTTCCTTCAAGGGGACCTCGGCGCACGCGCCGCCCATATGGCCTCGTGGATTGCCGCGTGGATCGCGTTGTGGGCGTTTGCAGAAACGGCGCTCTTCCCCCGTCGACTCCCATGGCTCGGCTTTGCCATCGCCTGCGCATTGGCATCGTCGCCGACCTTCCTGTTTCTCGGCACCTTGCCCTTCGCTGAAAGCGCCCTGTCGTTGGCGGTCATCGGAGCCGGCGCACTCCTGATAAGTTCCGGCTCAGGGCCATCACCCTGGCTGGCGGTGGGACTGCTGTGGGGGCTCGCAGCCGGCGTCAAACTCTCGGGGCCGCTGTGGATCGTGGCTGAAACCGCCGCAGCCCTCGCCGTCGGATGGTCCGCTCGGCATCTTCTGCTGGCCTGGTTCGTCATGATCGGAACGGCCGGTCCCTGGTGGGCGCGCGCCTGGATGCTCACGGGCGATCCGGTCTATCCCCTGGGATATCGGTTGTTCGGCGGCCACCTCTGGGACGAGGCCAGCCAAGCCAAGCTGCGCGGCGACCTCCCGTCGATCGGCACTTCCCCGACCCTCACGGACCTGCTCCGCCTTCCCTACGACATGGTCGTTGCGCCGGAGCGTTTCGGGTCTGCATCGGATGCGGGCATACCGGCGGTCGCCGGAGTTTGCCTGGCCCTCGTCCTGCCGATCCTGGTCTATTTGAGCACAGAAGATCACACAGCCAGACGACGGAGTCTGGCCGCTTGCCTCTTCGTGACCGTCGCCGGCGCAGGCTGGATCGCGACCTCGACTACCACACGGTTTTTCGCGCCCGCACTGCTGGTCGGATTGGCGCTGCTCCCCCTGCTGTTGAGCTGCGTGCGGCGACCCATCCAAGCCGCAGGCCTCGTGGGGCTGACCCTTCTGGGAATCTGGGGGCTCACTCGATTCGCCACAGAACATGACGAAGTGTTTCACTCCCGGCAGGTCGCATTGGGCCAGGAATCCCGGGAAGCCTATCTAGCCCGCATGGTGGATCATGCCGAGTCGGCGCGATATGTCCGTGACAAGATCCCGCCCGATGCCCGAATTCTGTTCATCGGCGAAACGCGCCCATACTACTTCGATCGGCCTGCGTTGGCACCCTACCCCATCCATGAACATCCGTTGGCTCAGTGGGTCCGGGAAGCGGCATCGCCCGAACAGCTTCGGAATCGGATTCGAGCAGAAGGCATCACACACGTCGTCCTGAATACCGGAGAGTTCCGGAGAATGCACGATCTGTACAAGGTGTTGGACTTCTCAGGCCCCGAAGAGCGGGTCTTGGATCTCCGACTGAAGGACCTACCCCGCCTCCTCACCCTTCTGTTCGTCAAACACAATGTGTACGTCTTCCAGGTGCCGTCAGGCGGTTAAGCGAGCGAGACCGTTCATCCGGCATTGACCTTCACTCCTCCCGGTACTACCTTGTATGCTGTAAGACAGCCACGACGACATTCGAACGGTTGCTCCACGCATCCCAACGGCGCACGACATCGCGAGACACTGCTATGGATCCCAAACAACGACAATTCTCCATCTGGTACATGTTCATCGCCCTCTGGGTCCTGATCCTGATCCAGACCTTTCTGCCTACGCTCTTTAATCCCAGTGAAATTCCCTACAGCGATTTCAAGGGCGCCGTGGAAGCGGGCAAGGTCACTGAAGTGACGGTCTCGCCTCAAATCATTCACGGCAAGATGAAGGAAGATAAAGTCTTCCATACCATCCGCATTGAAGACCCGGATCTGCTCCGCAGCCTCGCCCAACACCAGGTCAAAGTGACGGGCATGATCGAAAGCACCCTGTTCCGGGATGTCTTGTCCTGGATTTTGCCGATCGTCCTGTTCTTCGGAGTCTGGTGGTTTTTGCTGCGCCGCATGGGCCAGAGCCAGGGCTTTATGACGGTCGGCCAAAGCAAGGCCAAAATTTATGTGGAGAACGAGGTCAAGGTCACCTTTGCCGACGTAGCGGGCGTCGACGAGGCGAAGCAGGAACTGGAAGAGATCATCGAATTTCTCAAGACGCCGGAGAAATTCAGGCGCCTCGGCGGCAAGATTCCGAAGGGCATTCTGCTCGTCGGACCTCCGGGCACCGGCAAGACGCTGCTCGCGAAGGCGGTCGCTGGTGAGGCCGGCGTGCCGTTTTTTTCGATCAGCGGCTCGGAGTTCGTGGAGATGTTCGTCGGCGTCGGCGCGGCCCGAGTCCGCGACCTCTTCGAGCAGGCCAAGGGCAAGGCCCCCTGCATCATCTTCCTCGACGAACTCGACGCGCTGGGCAAAGCCCGCGGGGTCGGTCCGATGGCGCACGAAGAACGGGAACAGACGCTGAATCAATTGCTGGTCGAAATGGACGGCTTCGACTCCCGCGTCGGTGTCATTCTCGTGGCCGCCACTAATCGCCCGGAGATTCTGGACCCCGCACTGCTGCGAGCCGGCCGCTTCGACCGTCAGGTACTCGTGGACCGGCCGGACAAGATCGGGCGCCTCGCCATTTTGAAAGTCCACGCGCGCAGCATCACCCTCGCCAACCAGGCGGATCTCGACACCATTGCCGCCATGACACCAGGCTTCGTCGGGGCCGATCTGGCGAATCTCCTCAACGAAGCGGCCTTGCTGGCCGTACGGCGCGGTAAGGACACCGTGAGCCTGTCTGAATTACAGGAGGCGGTCGAGCGGGTCATCGGTGGGTTGGAAAAGAAAAATCGGGTGCTGAATAAAATGGAACGGGCCCGGGTCGCCCACCATGAGGTCGGTCATGCGCTGATGGCTCTTTCCATTCCAGGCGGCGATGCGGTTCACAAAATCTCAATTATTCCTCGAGGTATTGCCGCGCTGGGTTACACCATGCAACTCCCGACCGAAGACCGCTTTCTCATGACCGTGTCCGAGCTGAAAAATCGCATCGCCATCCTGCTGGGCGGCCGCGCGGCGGAGGAAGTCATTTACGGCGAGGTCTCCACCGGCGCGCAGGACGATTTGCGCAAGGCCACCGATATCGCCAAGAGTATGGTCAAGGCCTACGGCATGAGCGAAAAACTCGGGCAGGTCAGCCTGGAGCGGGACCGGCAGTCGCTCTTCCTGCAAACCGGCCCCTCGCAAACGCCGGGTGACTATAGCGAACAGACCTCGCGCGAAATCGACTGCGAAGTCCGGCTCCTGATCGACGAGCAGTATGGAAGGGCGCGCGATCTCATCAAGAGCCAGGAAGCCATCCTGCGGCGTGCCGCTGAGGTGCTACTGGAAAAAGAAACGATCACCGGCGAAGAACTCAAGGCTCTGGCAGCCGAGCAATAACTCCACACCTCGCACGTCCGTCCACGGCCACTTGAAACTGGAAGATCGCGAACTCCCATCCGCAGGCACTTGAAGACGTCACCACGGCTTGCCCTCTTCACTCTCTCGTGAGACACTGAAACCGATGGTTCCTCACACCTACCATGAACTCCGCTCCCAACTCAGAATCGCGCTGGCGATCAACGCCGTCATCGTCGTCGCGGAATTTGCCGGCGGGTTCCTCACCAACAGCATCGGCTTGATCGGAGACGCGGGGCACAACCTTGTCGATCAAGGCTCCCTGTTCCTAGCGCTGTATGCACATGTTCTGACAGCCCGACCCGCGACCGACAGCCGCACCTTCGGCTATCATCGAGCCGGGATCGTCGCCGCGTTTCTCAATTCCTTCATTCTGCTCCTCACCGCCGGCGGCATTACGCTCGTGAGCATCGAACGTTTGATGGCTCCCGTCCCCGTCCCCGGAGGATGGGTCATGCTGATCGCCTTGGTCAGCTTCGTGGCCAATCTCTCCATCGCCCTGCTGCTCCAGCATGGCGCGAAAGACGACCTCAATATCCGCAGTGCTTTTTGGCACATGTTGAGCGATGCCTGGGTGTCGCTCGGCGTCGTCGTGAGCGGCGGCATCATCATGTTGACCGGTTGGTCCGTACTCGACCCACTCGTGAGCCTCTTTGTCGTCATCGCGATTGTCCGTGGCGCCTGGCCACTCTTTAAAGAATCGCTTGAGGTTCTCCTGGAGTCCACCCCGCCCGGCGTGAGCCCGGCGCTTGTGGCAGCCACCATCGAATCCATCCCCGGCGTCAAGAACGTCCATGACCTCCACATCTGGGCGGTTGAGCCACGCCTCATCATGATGACCACCCACGTACAAGTCGACGGCGACGATCAGGCCTTAACGACCGACCTCCTCCAAACGATCCGCAACCGGGTGACATCGGAGTTCGGCATCAAGCACCTCACGATCCAACTCGAAACCGAATGCTGCCACCCCGACGCCGTTCATTGCGACCTTTCCAAACTCCACGACCAACATTCGCATCCGGAATTCCTGCACAGCCACCATTAGGCGGATGGTGAAACAATCCGCCGGGAAACCTGCCCGACCATCTGGCCGTGATCACAAGATCTCTTTGTCCCCGGGCTGCTTGCGATAGTGCCACCTAGCCGTCACAGGACTTCACCGGCTACAATGGGGCGCATGACACAGGCTCTTCCCATCCCCTTCTACATGCTCTGCGGGTCGCTCGGCGCCGGCAAGACCACCCTGCTCATGCGCCTCCTCGAACAGTGGAACAGCCAGGGGCACAAGGTCGGCGTGCTGATGAACGAAGCGGGAGAAGTCAGCATCGACGGGCCACGCGCGGGCACGATCGCGGAGCAGGTCCTCAACCTGGCCGGCGGCTGCATCTGTTGCGACACCAAGGACGACCTGGCCTGGAGCATTGCGCAGCTGGTGCAGGACTACGAATCGACCGTGATCGTGCTGGAATGCTCAGGCATGGCCGACCCGGCGGAAGTGGTCGATGCGGTGACGGACGTCTATGTGTCACGCATGGCGAAACTCGAACGGATCTTCGCCATGCTGCATCCCATCCCGC
This sequence comes from Nitrospira sp. CR1.2, assembly GCA_014055495.1. Classification (GTDB taxonomy): domain Bacteria; phylum Nitrospirota; class Nitrospiria; order Nitrospirales; family Nitrospiraceae; genus Nitrospira_A. The sequence goes on along the minus strand of WIAG01000024.1, from coordinate 8,785 downwards.
TGCCGGAAACCGGCATGGCGGAACTCGTCACGCGCAATGCCATCCGGTATGCGGATGACCTGATCCTCAACAAACGCGATCTCTACATTCCCGGCCATTGGGAGCAGTTCCGCGAGACCATTACTCACCTCAATCCGCACGGCCGGCTCTGGGAGACCAATCACGCCAGGCTCGACGTGGCTGCCCTCCTCGCCGCTCCCCAAACCCGTGCCACTCCGACGAACGTATCCTTTGGGAAATTGTCCGCGGCAGAGAGCAGGCACGAGGCCCGCGCATCGCATCACCCAATGGTCACCACCGTGCGCTTGCCGAAACCGCTCGACCGCACACAGTTCATGGAATGGATGAAGTCCTTACCGGAGGGATTGGAACGCGCGAAGGGATTCTTTCGATTTGAAGGAGAGCCGGAGCTACAGGAGTTTCAGTTTTTTCCGCCCCGAACAAGCACGGTGGCGCCGGTCATGCTGCTCGATGAACCGGAGCATGTCCTGGTCTTGATCGGGCGCAACTACGACCAGGAACACTATCGAACGTCCCTCCTCGCCTGCCTGGCTGGATAGCTGTCACGAAATCGAGCCGGCCTGAGCCTGCGAGCAAGAGTCCGATTTGGTAACCGGCCGGAAGCGAGACCAACGGCTCAGGAAATAGGCCACCCCCGCCCCAATCAAGCCACCCACGAGCCAGCCTCCGACCACGTCCGTGAGATAGTGCGCCCCGATGTACACGCGTGAAATGCCGATTGCGGCCACCAAGGGCCAGCTGATCCAGCCTGATTTCGGATAGAGCACCTGGAAAAACGCCGCCGCCGCCGCAGTATTGGCTGCGTGATTGGAGGGAAAGGAAAAGGCCCCGCCGCAACCCAGCAATTGATGCACATCCGCAAGCGTGACACAGGGGCGCGGGCGTTGCACCAAGCCCTTGAGCTGGGTGCCGAGCGCATCCGTCGCGCCGACCACTCCCGCCAGCATCGCCCCGCCGATCACACATTCGCGCCAATTGACCCAGGCCCAATAGCCTGCAGCCAGGAGCACGGGAAACAGCAGGTTGCCCGGCTTGGCCAATTCGACCATCAGCCAATCGACGAACGCCGACCGCCAGGCCAGACCGTTGATCGCACGAAAGAGCGTTTCGTCGAAACCCATGCCGCGACGATAAAGGGTCGGGAGGGATCAGTCAAATGATTCGATGCAAGGTTGAGTGGGAAAACGGGCAGGGAATTGCAGTCAAACTGAAGGGTGTGCATTAGCAAGAAAGGCTACTCTCGCATCGACGAAGGTATGACTCGAAAAATGGGGGCATAACTCAGTCTAAACCTATTGCCCCTCAGTCGTCCGTCCTCGCGTTGGGCGCCATGACGCAGAACCGGTGCCCTGCAGCGCCCAATCTAGACAGCGTCAATCCATGCCTTAGTAACTCCCTCATACTCGAACTCTGCTTGGTGCTTGGCGTCATCGAGAGGTTGGATGCCAGTGTCGGTGGCAGTCTGCCGCTGTGAGTCGCACCGAACGAATAAAAGGCATCGTCTCCGGCGTACTGACAAATCGGGCCGGATGCGTTTGTGTTATGAACCTGGCGGGCATTCGAAAATGGGACTGACCACAAAAATTTTAACTTGTTACCGGCATCGGATGTCGCGGAACGCTCACAATGAAGGAGCGCGTCCACCTCAATGGTGTAGTTAGACCAACTTCTTTCCACTAAGTAACCAATAGCCACCGATTACAAATCCATAAAGCGCCACCCCGAGAACGACCAGTTCGAGCTTGCGCGACAAATTTGAGCCGAACACGCCGTAGCACCACGCAGTTACACCGAGGAAAAGAGCGATTGCTCCTCGATACCGAATGCTACGAGCAGATGGATTGGTTGACGTTTCGCCAAACAATTGTTCTGGTGGGCGCGATGACATACCATACACAATCGGGCCGGCCATGATCCACGCGGGAAAGCCAATTACGACTACGACTGCGGTCCATATCCGGAGATGGGCATCGTGGATTAGGAAAATGGCGCAAAGGAGAGCTGCGTACCCGAAAAACGCCCCTATCACCACCGCAAACAAGCGCCAGCGCCCCGACGTCGCAAGACGCCACAGACCCAAAACGAATGCAAACGCGCTGACAATCACAATCAAACCGGAAGATGATCGGTATGGCATATTTGCTGCTCACCCAAACATTGCGACTAAGCGAGCGCCGGCGCGCGCAGCGCGACGGGAACCCTACAGCGTAACTGTTTGGCGCTCCGCTTAAGCCGCGAGTTATACTGCCCAGAACCGATGCCGAACGCTGCAAACTGTCGCTCCCATGCCTTTAGTGCTTCGATTCCAAGCTCGTACAGATCGCCGAGAGGCGCACCGCTGCCGTCAACGACTGAACCGGTAACAAGAACCTGTGAGAATCCGCCTCCAGAAGCAATCTGCTTCGGCCCAGTGGGCATAAACACGATTGCTATTCCCAATCCCGCGACGGGACCAGCTGACATCCTTAGAACACGCTTCACGTCCAGCAGCTTGGGCGATCTTTTAGAGTGACCACCATCCCGCGACGGATAACCATGCTTGTCGTTGTTGGAGAGATCAATAATCATCTGTAGCGCCGCGCAACCGGCGATTGTTCTTTCAATATCTTTTTGATCTAGGCCATTCTTCCCAGCCCATCGGCGAAGATGATCTCGGAGGTTCGCGATGTTGTGGATCAGCGTATGCGCCAAGTTAGAGATCTGGGGCTCCGTAAGGCCATCAAGAAAATCCTGGTAGAGGCCGAACTGCTTCTCGCCAGCAATGATCTTCGGTGGGAACTTGCTCAGGTCGCCTTCCACCGCGGCGTCAATGGCCGCGTAACAGCGATGAAGCCTATCAAGCAGCTCATCTTTCACGATGCTTCACCTCGCTTGCAATGCAGAGGCGCCTCCTTCGACACCCAACGGCCAGCATCACCCGCCGCGCACTCGACGCCAAAACCGGCACAAGTTCTCGATGACGTTCAAACTAACTTGAGGTCGGATGCATGCCGTTGTTAGGCTGCAATGTCAGGCGTGAACCTTGGTTTGAGCAGCCTGCAATTTCCAAAGGAAGTATCCCTTCTTGTCACTGATTTCGCCCTGGTCTTTGAGCTGTGCGACGCGGTCAGCAATCATGGCTACTGCGCTCGCTACCACCCCAGTAGTAATTGTTGTAACCGGCACCCCCATGAACGCAACTGCGTCCAGTCCGACTAAGCCTGTGAGAATGCCCATCTTGCGAAGGACACTTGATTTCTCGATTCTCGCAAATGTCTTTTTCACATCATTCAGCGCAGCATCGATCTGGTTTCGTTGAATGCTTCGCACCTCTCTAGCAAACCCCTCAGTACCAACCAACGACTTAATGCCGTTCACTGAATCAAGAAGTGTCCGGCTAAACGCGCTAAAGGCGTCATAGTTGTCCTCCTTGACCTTTGAGATTGTTGTGATGTCAATCCCATCTAAAAATGGGACCTGCAGAGACAGCAACGCCTGAAGACGATCGTCCGTAAGCCATTCGTGCCGTTCATGAAACAGGGAATAAGCGCCGAACTGTTCTGGGAGGTTGACCTGATGCTTGAGAAACTCGAGCTCCATATTCAGGGGTGGGATGAACGGGGCGTAAATGATCTGGCCCGTTTTCATGTACTCGCGTCCGGGGCCTCCAATCCATTCCAAGAACTCAGACGGTATGCTGTGATAAGACCAGCCAGCATAGGCAACTTTCAGCCCGTTGTTCAGTGTCTTTGATTTGCTCGTCCAAGCAAGCCCCGGGCGATAAAGGAGCGTCAATGGAGAGGGCCGAAGATTCTGCAATTCGTCAAGTACTTCTGGAATATAGCCCGGTCGATATTCATCGACGGGCATTGGAATAGATCGATAACTAGCATTGTCAGATGCCCAGTCTCGTGTATCGCGAAGGATCAGGGTGTCAGCAATCAGGAACATCTTCTTTGCAAGTGCTTCGAAGTTGCGGAACGACGTTACGTTGAGGATGAGATTGACCCCAGTGTGACCCGACAGAGCCGCAGACAGAACTTCACTGTTTGCCCGATACCAGAACTCAACCAGACCACCGAAATCTTCCGGATCCCGATCGGTAAAGTCGAATAGGTCGCGTTGAATTCTAGCAAGAAGCATCCACTCTCACCGCGGACTAAGATTTCGCGATTGCAGCCTAACTATTGAGGATACTAGCCAGCACAAGACCCATCCGTAAGGCGCGAGATGGTGCGGGATTCTTGCGCACACTCAACAACTTGTCAATGGTTCTCCTGCTGTCCCACGGCATCTTATGTCCAAGGAAACAGTGCTAGGAATCATCGTGGCCATGGGCGGCGGCAGAAAGGCAAAGCCGTTCGGACTTCCACCCGATGGAGGAGTTAGACGACATTTCTGCAGTACTGCTCATCACTGGACTTTAACCAATCATCGAGTGCAGTAAGTGCTGCCTGCACTTCCGGCGTTAACAACTCCGAGGCCTTTGCTTGGGAAGAAACAAAGGGGTCGGGAGTCTTTTCTTAGGACTCTTTTGGCCGTCCCCGTGGCCGTAAGGTCGATTCCATTCCAAATCGTTTTGTCATCCGCTGCACCCAGCTTCTTCGCCGAACGGCCGCCCACGTTACACGCTCACCCGCAGCGCTTCCAATTCAGATGCGCTCTGGGGGCGACTCACCCGCGTCACCCAATCACGTGGCCTTTCTACCGGCCAGTCACTGAGCCATGCTGTTAGGTTGGGTTCTCCCTGTGATCGTCGCCAGAAGCTGGACCACTACCAGTCTTAAGCCCGGTCTACCAGGTTAGCCTGGAGAGCATTGCGCTCCACATAGCGGGCGACGGTGAGGAAATGCTCATCGGATTGGACGGGAAACGACTTGAAGCGGCCTTGATAGACCGGGCCGGTCCCAGCGGTCTGGTGCGTGGCATGCCATCGTTGGGTGTGGGTAACCGTGATCCAGCGGAGAATTTCCGAAAGCTCACCGTCATGTCCGGGCCACAGCAGCAGGTGCCAGTGATTGGGCATCAGGCAATAGGCGGCGATGCGGATGCGAGAGGCGGCCTGGGCTTCGGCCAGAATCTTTTCAAAGGCGGCGTAGTCAGTGGGTCTCTCAAACAAGGGAGTCGACCGACGTGGCGGTTCAGGACGTGGTAGGAGAGATCTCCAGCAGCGAGACGTGGGCGGCGTGGCATGGAGAAATTTGTAGCGAGTTCAGCGTGAGGCTGTGAAGAAAAGACTCCCGACCCCTTTTCTTTGCTCCAGCAGGTTACCCGGCTTGGCCAATTCCACGCCGATCCAATCGAGCAGGCTCGACTGCCCAGCCACGCCGTTGATGCCGCGAAAGAGAATCTCGTCCAAGCCCATGGCGGTCACTCAAAGAGTTGCTGATGGAGTTGCTCGCGGGTCAACTCAAAGTGTAGGGCAACGTCGGTGAGGATTGCGGAGAGTGTTCCAATGCGAAGAGGGCTATGCTGAGGAATCGTAATATGGTGCTCACCGTGCTCGGTGGTCGTGAGCCTCAGGTGGCTGCCGGTTTGTCTCGTGATTGAATAGCCCAGTTTCCGAAGAATATGGGCCAGATCGCTTCCCGATACATCCCGAGGAAGCCTCATGCAGTGATAACTTGCTCGCGAACATGATGGAGTCGGATCACCTTAGGGCCCTCTCCATCTTCAAAGTGACAACGGACGGCATCTCGCACCTTTTCCGGAAGTTCGGCGAGCGAGTCAGCCTCCGTGAAAATCGATGGGCCTAGGGATCGAGCCACGAAACCGCCCTCCGGCGCCTCCTCGACCATGAAGATGAGCTCGGTCATTCTTTCCCTCCGTCTAGCTCCATTAGCGCCATGCTAATCATATCCGAAGCCAATGTCTAGCGAACCAAACATTCGCTCGCCGGGGAGAAGCAACCCGGGACGACCCTGACCAGCGCGGGTTCTGCGCGTTCACTCCCAGACGACATTCGTGACGCCTGGAATCGAAGGAACCAACTCAGCCAGATGGGCCCTCAACCGTTCGATCTCCGGCGCCGGATCAACACGCTTCAACAGGCGCTGCACGACAGATAATTCCGCGACCGGGTAGACTGTCCATTCGGTGGTACTGTCTTCCGTGTTGCTGCAAGCCAGCCACAGCATGAACGGCGTACGCGAGACCATCACGACCCAGCCGAAATCTTCCGGAATGACTCCCTCTACCGATACCCCTCGCTCCCGAAACCGATCGGCCAGCCAATTGGCCAAGGCTTGGCCATAACAGCCGGGATTGGTGTGCTCCTCCTCGCCGGGGAGGGGCTTGAAGAAATCAGCCGTGAATGTCACCTGAGGAGCAGGGTTCATAACGTCCACCGTCCTTCCATGAGTCAGAAATCCGGCGAGGAGCCGCGGCAGGAATGCGAGAACACGCAGACCTCAATTACTTTTGCCTGAGGAATCAGAGGGTAGCAGAGATAGTCATGAACGCGAATCAAATAACGAGAGCTCTCACCGGCTACGACAAACTCTACGCAGCAAAAACAAATCGATCCGTATCGTGTACCGATTTATGGACCAGCAGATCCTGGTTGAAGTCGTCGCTATTGGCAAGCGCGAAGATCTCGCGATCTATCAGGAAGCACTCAAGCGGTTTAGGCGGCCGGGACCGACAGGAGAACTGTTCCTCCGGGCCTGCGTGCGGCCATCATGGGAGCGCCCCGTCGCCCTACCACCTCTCGCATAGCAACGGCGTCTCGCATCGATCACGCTTATTGCCTGGAGGCATACGCCCCTCGTGTCATGGTGCCTGCATTGACTGAATCCACACAGGCGCAGATAATGCGCCGCATCGAGGCCGACAGGAACGGAGCAGAGTCGCCAGTCGCAAACTACCACCTGCCGACGGTGACGAATTTCACAGAGAGCTCACTGCGTGGCCTCAGCACCCACATGATTCGATCATATTCTGTGGCGTTCATTTTTCCATGTCTCCGGTTTTTCGACGGAGCCTTCATTCGAGGATCGCATGATTAGCGGACCCGGCGCGGCCATGTTAGACAGCAAGCTCTTCGTCTCACGCCTGAACGGCGACTTCACCGACCTGTACGAGCGATGGTGGGATGGAGACGAGTGGATCTGGATCAACCATGGCAAACCTTCCGGCAGTGCCGTCACCGGCACGCCCGGCGCGGCGATGCTGGACGAAAAACTGTTTGTCGTCGTGGCCGACGGCAGTCTGTGGGAGCGGCATTGGCGGAGCGATCTCGGACGCTGGGCCTGGAACAGCCATGGCCGCCCGGGCAATCGTCCCATCGTGCACGGTCCCGGCGCGGAAATGTCGAACGAGAAGTTCTTTGTCGTCACGGACGACGGGCATCTGTGGGAGCGGCATTGGCGGAACGACCTGGGACGTTGGGCGTGGAACGACCACGGCACGCCGCCCGCCACCACTGTCGCCACGGCGCCCGGTGCCGCCATGATGGACAGCAAACTCTTCGTCGGGACCGCGAACGGGCGGCTCTACGAACGCGTCTGGAACGGGACCCAATGGGTCTGGGTCGATCATGGCCTGCCGGTCGGCACCTCGGTGGCCACGGCGCCCGGGGCGGCGATGATGAACAGCAAACTGTTCGTCGGCGCCGCGGACGGACGACTATTCGAACGAGTGTGGAATGGGAGTCAGTGGGTCTGGGTGGACCACGGCGCGCCGCCCGGGACGACCGTCGCCACGGCTCCCGGCGCCGCCATGATGGACAGCAAACTGTTCGTCGGAACCGGCAATGGGCACCTGTATGAACGGCTATGGAACGGTAGTCGGTGGGTCTGGGTGGACCACGACACGCCGCCCGGCACGACCGTCAACGCCGCCCCCGGTGCCGCCATGATGGACAGTAAGCTCTTTGTATCCACGGCCAGCGGACGGTTGTACGAACGCACGTGGGATGGGACCCGCTGGACGTGGGTGAACCACGGCACAGCCCTCCACGATCGCGCCGAGCATGTGGTGGGTCGTCCAGGATCTGATCCGAAACTCTCGATTCTGATCATGGGAGACGGGTATGCCGAGACCGACATGCATGCCTATCGGTCACAGGTCACCAGCCAAGTTCTGGGCGCGTTGCGCCTGGACCAGCTGCTGTTGCATCAAGACGCCTTTCGTGTCGTTCGGGTCGACTTGGTATCCGTGGAGTCCGGCGTTCGGGAGCGGCGCTACAACTCGAGAGGCACCATCGTCTCCGATGTGTTCAAATTCTCTCGGCTCGGTCTCATCCCCAACGACAGCTGGGACCGTTGTTGGTTCGATCTGTCGACGTTTACGGACACGCGCATCGAAAAACTGCGTGAGCGGTTCGCTCCCGATGCCGAGCATGTCATTGTGCTCGTCAAGTCGGACACCTGGGGAGGATGCAGCTCGGTCGGCCCCGGCACCGGCTATTTTACGGAAGGCAGTGGAATGGCGACGGTCGCCCATGAGATGGGGCACAACCTGTTTGCTCTGGGCGATGAATACGTCAACGACAGCGCCGGGGAGACGTTCACCGGCGTGAGCAGGTACCCGAATACCTCGGAGACGCCGTCGGATTGGACCATGTTGAAATGGTTCGACCTCGTCGCTCCCACTACCCCGTTACCGACAAATGCCGCCCGGCCACCTGCCGGGTGGAATCGACGCACCAGCGTGGGTGCGTTTGAAGGGGCTGCAGGCTCCTATACGACCGGGCTCTTCCGACCGGTGCTGGAATGCCGGATGAACCAAAACAATCCGCCCTGGTGCCCGGTCTGCTGGCGAACAATTCTCTCCGAACTGGAGG
>WIAG01000100.1 GCA_014055495.1 Nitrospira sp. CR1.2 | reverse complement strand
TCACGCACCGAGGACGGCTGCTGCGATGCCGACGCAGGCCCTGAGAAGCCGGCACCGCTCTCTCCATCATTACTTCGCGTTGGGGGACTATGGCCAATATCCTGATCATTAACGCCGATTCAAATCTCAGACGGCTGATTAAGCTGGCCCTGCCTGGGATGGAGCATTTCGTTCAGTACAGCGCCAACCGTCAGAGCGCCTTAGCGCAACCATCCTCCTCTACACTCGACTTGGTCGTTGCGCGTCTGGTCGCGGATGACGATCAGGGGCCGGAAGATCTCGTCGAACTCCGAAACGCATTCCCCGCCGCCAGGCTGATCGTCGCCGCAGCGCTTCACGACCCCGCCTTGGAGGGCGAGAAGTTCCAGCGCGTCGTGCGCGAACTCCATATCGAATATTGCATGCTGGAGCCCATCGAGACCGGTGCGATGCTGCACACCATTCACGCAGCACTCGCCCTTCCCAAACGACCGGAGTCCGGCCCGCCTCCTGGCAGAGCAGCCACCGGGGCATAGGACTCGTCTCGACGGAAAAGGGGAACGGTCAGTCGCGGCGGCGCACTGCGGCGCGTCCGGCTCGGCCCCTTCATCGCACACAAGCTCCGGGGGTCAATACCCCATCGCCGCATTCAGCTTGGCTAATTGACTGGCGGGCAGGAGAAACTCCGACGCCACTTCGATTCTAGACGGGACCAGTAAGGTAGTATGAAAGACAATATCGCGAATGGGAATTTTGAACTCCGGCTGTTGAGGGGTGCTCAGCTCAACCGACTCGACCGATTGCGTAATGGCGGTCACATCCTGCGGCCCGTAGGTGGAGAGCACGGCTTGAATAAGATCCCGAACTTTTTCATTGATCTCATTGCCGTCGATCCCCTTCATCAACAGCGGGAGCACCTCGTCGCGCACGTGATCCGAGGGGCTGAAATTCTCGATCCGTTCCTTTCGGCGCAGTGAGGTCAGATCGTTATCGAGATCGCGACTGAACGCCCCGTACGCGAACCGGACGAATTCGAAATGAAACCCCTTCAGTCCTTTACCAAACAGCTGCAATTCGCTGAGAAAACAGAGTTGTTGAAGTTTGACGTCGCTCAGAAGGCCATAGGGTTCCGCCAGCGACAACACATAGAGCAACAAGGCTCGGTCAACGGTCATCTCGTGAGGCTTTCGCACGAATCGCATCTCCTCTGCATGAACGACAACGGGAAGGACTATAAACAGGCCCCTCCGCCTTCGTCAATCGGTGATGCTGAACTCGCGCAATCCTCTTGACCCATTCACCTACTTTCGTTTTTAATGGGCCTCTTTCAAGCCCGATCATACACGATGAGCAAAAACCTCAAAGAAATGGACGTGCTTCGCCAGCACCTGGCCAAGCATCAATTGAAACTGACCCGCCAGCGGGAGCTGATTCTCACGGCGTTCCTTCGGCAGGAGCACGTGACGGCCGAGACGATGTATCATCAGCTCGCCAAGAAGGATCCCCATCTGGGTCTCGCGACGATCTATCGCACGCTGAACCTCTTTTGCGAAGCTGGAATCGCCCAGGCTCGCCACTTCGGCACCCAGACGCAATACGACAACATCTCCCATAAAGGCCATCACGACCATCTCATCTGCACCGGCTGCGGCACGATCGTCGAATTCGAGAACTGCGAAATCGAGCGGCTGCAAGAAGAGGTCGCGACAAAAAACGGCTTCGTGATCCAAACCCACCGCTTGGAGCTCTACGGGCTCTGCCCGCGTTGCCGCCATTGACGGGCCGCCGTCCCATCCGGTATCATGTTGAGAGGGCTTATCAATTTCAACTAGAGCGCCCGTCACGGGCCGCCCTGACACGTGGAGGCATGCCGCATGGCTTTATTCCCTCGCACTATCTTCGCCCTCACCCTGATCCTCGGTAGCCTGGTGGGCCCGCCATTCGCCACACCGCCCGCCGACGCGGCGGACAAACTTGTCGTCTATTCAGGACGGGCCGAACGTCTGATCAAGCCGGTGCTGGATGAATTCCAATCGAAAAGCGGCATTCAGATTGAACTCCTCTCGTCCGGGACGACCGAACTCGTCAACCGGCTGCAGGCTGAAGGTGACCGCAGCCCGGCCGACGTGTTTCTGACCAACGATGCCGGCAGTCTCGAACATGCCCGGGAGTTGAAGCTCCTCCGACCCATGAATATGCGGGAAGTCGAACGGGCCATTCCCTCGCAGTTCCGTGCGAGTGACAACAGCTGGATCGGCTTGTCGGGTCGATTCTGGGTCGTCGTCTACAATAAGAACCTGGTCAAGCCCGAGCAGGTCGCCTCGCTCCTCGATCTGGCCCAACCGCAATGGAAAGACAAAATCGCCATTCCCAACTCCGGCAGCGAGTACCTTCAAGCCGGCGTCTCCGTCATCAAGGCCACAGTCGGCGAAGACCGCACAAAGCAATTCCTCCTAGGCTTGAAGGCCAATGCCGGAACACAGGTGTATCAAAAAAGTTCGCAAATTGTGGAGGCCGTCGCCAAGGGCCAGGTCGCACTCGGGATCGTGAACCACTATTACATCTACCGACACCTGGCCGCCCAGCCGACCGCCCCTATCGCCGCCATCATGACCGACCAACAGGAGGGCGGCATGGGTGCCATCATGAATGTCACCGGAATCGGGATCACGCGAACGTCGAAGCACGTGGACAGCGCCAAGCTCTTGGTAGAGTTCCTGGTGGCCCAAGCCGGACAAAAGCTGTTTGCAGATCTCGACAAAGAATACCCGCTGCATCCCGATGTCAAAGCCGACCCGGCGCTCGTCGACCGTCACAGCTTCCGCGCGGCGCTCGTTCCTCTGGCTCGACTTGCCGAACTGCGCGAGGGCACACTCACACTGATCGAACAAGTCGGCCTTCGCTGAACTGTCGGCCGCGCATGTTTACCGCCACACGAGCCCACGCACCATCGTCGCTGCAATGGGTCAGCCTCCTGACCGCAGCATTGCTCGTCCTGCCAACCGGCTACATCGTCTACGTGGCCTTGACGGCCGCACCGACCGTGTGGACTCGTCTCTGGTCGACCCGCATTCCGGAATTATTGGGAAACACCCTGTCGCTCGCCGCCGGTGTGGCCCTGACGACTCTGGCGCTCGGGCTGTCCCTTGCCTGGTTCATCGTTCGCTACGACTTCCCCGGCCGTCGGATATGGGAATGGGCCCTCGCCTTACCGCTGGCGATGCCGACCTACGTGCTGGCCTACGTCTATGCACATCTCCTGGGAATGGGAGGACCGGCGGAACAGTGGTGGCAGGCCATGCTGGGGCCGGAAGCCCGATTGCTCGCCCCTCAAAGCTTTCTCGGGGTGACGCTCATCATGGCGCTGGATACGTTTCCCTTCATCTATCTCTTGGTTCGTGGAGCCTTGCTGAATCTGAATCTGTCCTTTGAAGAAGTGGCGCGAGTCTGCGGCGTCTCTCCCTGGACGACGCTCTGGAGAGTCACGCTCCCGCTCATTCGACCCGCGATCGCAGCGGGGCTCGCGCTGGTCGTCCTCTACGTGATTTCGGACTTCGGGGCCGTTTCACTCCTTCGCTACCAGACCCTCACCTATGCGGTCTACCAGCAAATGACCAGCCGCTACGACCATACGGCTGCGAGTATCCTCAGTCTGCTGCTCGTCCTCATGGCAGGAATCTTTCTTGTCACCGAGCGATGGTTTCGCCGACGCAGCCGCTTTTACCAAACAACGGGTCGATACCGGAAGGCGACGCGCCGGCGGGCCGGGCCCGTCGGCACAGCAGCCATCACCGGCTACGTAGCCCTGGTCTTCGGTGTCTCCTTCGGCATTCCCGCCGCCATGTTGGTGCAGTGGAGCATGGAAGCCATCGGGCAGGGCGCACTGGATGCGCGTTTTGTTGGATTCGTCTGGAACAGCACCGTGCTTGCCGCCTTGGCCGCCAGCGGCGCGGTGATGATCGGGATTCCGTTGGCGTATCTTGCAAGCCGTCACCCCTCCCGGCTGAACCTCGCCTGTCTCCACGCAGCCTATGCCGGATACGCGCTGCCTGGTCCCGTTGCGGCCCTCGCGGTGCTCGTGCTCTTTACGCACTTTGTCCCCGCGCTCTACGGTACAGTCGTCGTCCTGCTGACCGCCTACATCTTGCACTTCCTCCCGGTCGGGCTGCAGTCGATGGAGCCAGCCTTGCAGCAAATCACCCCGAATGTCGAAGAGGTCGCTCGCACCCTGGGGTGCACGGTACAACAAAGTCTTCGGCGCATCACACTTCCCCTCGTCCGCAATGGCTTCACTGCGGCCTGGGTCTTGATGTTTCTCCAAACGATGAAGGAGCTTCCGGCCACATTGCTGCTGAGGCCGGTGGGATTTGATACACTCGCCATTCGGGTATGGTTGGATGCCAGCGAAGAGTATTATCAACTGGCAGCCCCTGCCGCTCTGTTGATTGTCTTCCTAAGCCTGCCGGCACTGATGCTGCTGGTTACCAAAGACTGGCGCGGGAATGAGCTGGAGACCAGGACGTGACACCCGTGAACGGATCGGACACCGACGAGCAGCAAGATAAGAACGAGGAAGGAGCCTTCTCGGCGACTGAGCCGATACAGGACGGCTCAGCCGTGCTGGACCTTCACAACGTCTCCTGCGCCTATGAGCCAAGACGGCCTGCCGTCGAAGACATCTCGTTCAGCGTTCGACAGGGAGAAATTCTGTGTCTTCTCGGTCCATCCGGATGCGGCAAGACCACGATTCTTCGCGCCATCGCGGGCTTTGAGCGGGTCACCAACGGCACCATCACGCTATCAGGGCACCTGGTCTCTTCACCGGACCGGCTGGTACCGACGGAGCAGCGACACATCGGCATGGTCTTTCAGGAATACGCGCTCTTCCCCCATTTACGCGTGGAGAAGAATATTGCCTTCGGCTTGAACCATCTCCCACGGGCTCAGCAACGAGCAATCGTCGATGATCTTCTGACCTTGACCGGGTTGCGCGGCCTGGAACACCGTTACCCACATGAGCTCTCCGGAGGGCAACAACAACGGGTGGCGTTGGCCCGTGCACTCGCCCTGCGTCCGGTACTCCTGCTGCTGGATGAGCCATTCAGCAACCTCGATCCGGATATGGCCAGTCGGATGCGTCAAGATCTGCATGTCCTGTTGCGCCAAACGAAAACCACCGCCATCCTGGTCACCCACGACCACGACGAAGCATTTTCCATGGCTGACCACGTGGCCGTCCTGAACCGAGGGCGTCTCGAACAGTTCGATACCCCTGAGGCGATTTACCATCTCCCGGCCACGCCATTCGTGGCCGACTTCGTCGGACAGGCGGATTTCATCTCCGGGGTTGTGGACAACCAGGTGGTCACGACTGAACTCGGAGAGTTTCCCAACGCCCAGAAGCTCGCCACCGGTGCCAAGGTCGTCGTGATGATCCGCCCCGACGACCTCCACATCGTGCCGACGAAGGGTGCCAATGCGCGCATTGTGGCACGGCAATTCAAAGGGTCCGAGAACCTCTATACCATCCGACTCGCGTCGGGACAGATCGTGCACAGTAGCGAATCCTCGCTGAGTATTTATCAAGCCGGAACGGCCATCGCCCTGCGCGTGCTGGCCACCCATACCGTCTTGTTTCCCCAGTCCCCTCAATCGGCGGCCGAGCCGGTATCACACGACGGGCCTGCTTCGACTCGGTGAGCGCGGCAGAAGTACACGAGGCACTGACAAAGACGGGCAGGGCCACCAAGCATCAATAGCGATAGGTGGAGGATTGACGAATGGATGTGCTGAAGAATGCGGTAGAATACGGCATTATCGGGCTGTTGATTGCGCTGAGTATCTGGTCGGTAGCCGTCGCCGTCGAACGCTGGCTCTACTATCGACGCGTGGACTTGGCACAGTTTGCAGACGTGCAAACATGTGAGATCGCATTGACCAAGCGGTTGGTGATCATCGGTACCGTCGCGGCCAATGCTCCGTATATCGGCCTGTTGGGCACGGTGCTGGGTATCATGATGACCTTCCACACGATGGGAACATCGGGGACCATGGCCGTCAACACCATCATGATCGGCTTGAGCCTCGCGTTGAAGGCCACGGCTGTTGGGTTGCTGGTGGCCATTCCCTGTGTCGTGATGAACAATATCCTTCGTCGGCGCGTCGCTGAACTCCTGACAACATATAAGGTGGAGCATGGAACGCGAGGTTAATCAGATTAATGTCATCCCGCTGGTGGACGTAATGCTGGTGTTGCTCGTCATCGTCCTGACCACGGCGACATTCATCAGCACAGGCCAGATTCCGGTCAACCTCGCCAAGGCCAAGGAGGCCGGAGATCACAAGGATGTTCCTGTCGTCGTCACGCTGACGGCAACCGGTGAACTGTTTCTGAACGATCGCCCGGTTCCAGCCGATGGCCTGAAAACGATGCTGTTAGCCCATCCTCGAGAGTCACTGGTCGTCGTGCGAGCCGACAAAGTCACGTTGCTCGAGCGCTTTGTCTCGGTGGTGGACGAGATACGCGGCCTCGGATTTCAGTCCGTAAGCCTGGAGGTCGTCCGCCTATGACCGCCCGGCACCCTATGACTCACGATCCGTTTGTTCGTCACCGTGCGGGCGGCTGGCTCATCTCCCTCTGCCTGCATGGTACCGCTCTTGGTCTGGCCGGCCTGCTGGTCGCGAAGATGGGACTTGCCCCTCCGTCGTCTTCGTTTCATTGGGATGTCAGCGTTGTGGCCTCACCCACCGCCACACGCGCCACGTCCTCCCTATCACACGAATCGGCCGTGGCGCACTCAACCACTACCCCCCCTCAACGGACTGTTCCTGTGGCACCGGCACGCCCTGCTCCGACTCAGTCTTTGAGTCCTCGCGCAGCGGCATCCACGCCCATCCCACGTCCGATGGAACCTCAGAGTGCGGAGCTGCCCCCTCCGCCGACACTCCTGCAGGTCCAGCCAACAGCGGAAGCGGTCATACCTTCACCTCCATCGCCGCCGGAACCGGCGACGACGGAATTGCCGCCTCCTGCCCCAGCGCCCCAAGCCATTGTTGAGTCTGCCTCTGCTCCCGAACGGGTAGTAGCCGCACCGCCGTTACCGGACACCCTTCCCACGCAGGCCCCTTCCTTCGCATCCGCCGGCAGAGAACAAGCCCCTGACAGCGTGGCCCCTCCGACGCACACAGCAGCACTCGCGCCCTCGACCCCCAATGCCACTGTCGCGAGAAAACCTGACTATGGATGGCTGGCCGCGTCGCTTCTGCCTCGGATTGAGTCGCTCAAACATTATCCGGCGGAAGCGCGGGTCAAACGTTTGGAAGGCCGGGTCCTCGTACGTATTGTGGTGCAGGAAGACGGCCGGATCGTCTCTGCCACAATCGCGAAAAGTTCCGGGCATGACATTCTCGACCAGGCGGCACTCGAAACGATGCAACAATCGTCACCCATCCTGCTGACCCAGCCGCTCGAGAAACCGTCGGTGACACTTCAGATTCCCCTCGGGTATTACTTGGACAGGTAAGACGGAGAAATCATCTCTGGCAGGGTTGCTGCGCCCAGTGTCGCAACACCGCCTGTTTGTCGAAAGTCAGGACATAGGACCGACAGCTACCTCCCCGAACTTGGCCACCGAACCCTGCCGTCCCGCTGCCTCGCTCAAAATATGTCCAGATCTCTCCTCCGTCCGAAGCTGACTGTCTTTGGTGCGGCGATCCATATCGTTTCCCCACCATGTCCTGAGTCGCCTCGTTGACCGCATCCTGAAAATACAGGGCACTACCCGCGCATGCACCCAACACGAGGAGGGCGATCACGACCCCAACGAGCGTACCATTCCGGCGCCGGCCAGGCCCCCCACTCTCTCCGGACTGCCCGCGCTGATTCACATTATTCGCTCCCATCGTTCATCCTCACTCGCCCACGAAGAGAGGACGAGATCCACACTTTGCCGTCGCGATCGACGATGACGGCTCCGACGCCGGACATCTGTTCGACCAGCGCCATTCCTCGCTCCCGCCCCATGACGAAAATGCCCGTATCCAATCCATCTGCCGTCATGCCGTCGGGAGCCACAACCGTCACGCTTTGGCAGTCCCGCGCCGGCTGCAAGGTCGCTGGGTCCAGAATATGGTGGTACCTCACACCGTCTCGCTCAAAGTATCGCTCGTAGTCCCCGGCAGTTGAAATAGCCTCGTTCTGGAGGTCAATAAACGCAAGCACGGTCCCTTCCAGCCGGGGGTGCCGGATACCGAATGGAAACGTTCGTCCGTCGGGAAGCAGCCCAAAGGTCCTGATATCACCGGATAAGGCAACGACTCCCGCAGTGGCACCTGCCTGTTTCATCGCCCCTACGGCCATGTCGACGGCATACCCTTTCCCGATCCCCCCTACGTCGACCCG
>WIAG01000099.1 GCA_014055495.1 Nitrospira sp. CR1.2 | reverse complement strand
CGCGCGACCATTCCCCACATCGCGTTGTTCAATCTCACGTATGTCGCCGCCTTGCCCTTGCTCCATGAGGCCTCCAGTTGGGTGTTTCAGGTCATCATGGTTGAGCACATCGTGCGCAACAACTGGATGCATCTGAATGTCACGTGGAATTCCGCATGGTTGGAATGGGTCTTCGTGACGCCGCGGTACCACCACATCCATCACAGCAGCGACGCATCTCATCAGGTCAAAAATCTTGGCGCGTTGCTGACGATCTGGGATCGACTCTTCGGCACCTACTACAACCCCGACCAGATTCAGGGCACGCTCTCCTTCGGGCTCAAGGAGCGAGTCTCGCCCGCAAGGCTGATGATTGGCCTCTAGCCCCGATCGGTTGTGTGGAGGCGGCGCCCGGTATCAATCGCGGAGCTGCTCGTCCGGCAAACCCCGAAAATCCGATTCAAACCATGACGTGACTTGTTTGCGTCCCCGCCTGGACCACTGCAATTCGAGGGACATCCGTTTGAACGCAGAATAGGGCAGGTTGGAACGAGCAAGGTCGGTCATGGCTGGTGTGCGGGAAGACGGTACAGCGCGAACTCCTCCCCTTGGGTAACCGGAACAAAGTCAGAGGGAACCGGGGGACGGAGTGTCTGCGTGCGGCGGACGATCACATAGTCGTATTGCGTGCGAAACCGATCCCAAGGGATGGGGGCGCCTTGCGCGAGAAATTCCTCCACCGTGAGCATGGAGCGCATCGCCGGAGTCAATTGCACCGGCTGTTGGCCGGGCGTCGTGAACAAATTTGACACAAACGTCGAGCGACGGATGATGCTCCAACAGGACAGGTTGACCAGCGGCCTGGTCTCAGGAATCCTCGAATCTCGAGGCGAGTTGCTGTCATAAGAGGCCAGTTTGATCGCCGACAGCAACCGCGTTCCTTCCGGGAGTTGATCGAGCGCCGCGGTAAATTGGCGATAGTGGCGATCCGACTCCAGCCAGCCGTCGGTAATCACTCCCATCCGCATGACAAAGAGCAGGCTGAATACGCAGACCACAGGAACGAACCAGCGTCGACGCCAATCCGGCCAATCCGAACTCGCAATGGCGAGCAGCACCACGACCACGGGCATACGGACATCGACGACCGCCGTCGTTCCAATGGACGCCGGCATCGTCAGTGCTGCTCCCAGGGTCGCGGCCAGTGGTACGTACATGGACGGACGTATCGAGCACCGTCGCCGCACGAGGCCGGCTCCAACCAGGCATACTAAGAGTACCGCTGTCACTCGATCCAATGTCTGATGCTCCGTCCGAAATGTTCCCTTGAAGGCTTCCAGCTTGACGTTCAAGGGCAGGAAGGTCACTGCCGGCGGGGGCGGCAATCCGCGAAGCCAGAACGGATAGTCGGCCGGGGTGATTCTGAATGTCGGTGAAAGGCTCAGCAAGATCAGCGGCAAGACGATCGTCGGCAGGGCCATCCCCAGCGAGGTTTCCGTGAATCGCCCGCCGGCCTTGCGGTGGCTCCACCAGGACGCACCTTCGTAGGACAGGACCACGAGTGCGAACACGCCGAAGGCGAACAGATGGATGAAGAAGAGCACCACCGCAATCACGGAAAAGAGGGGAGTCACTAGGCGAGCAGAACGGTCGCGGAGGGTGATCCAGAGGGCACAGCTGAGCAGGGCCAAGCCGAGACCGAACACGTAGTTGAGGAATCCCCAGAGGAAGACACTATTGTAGAGAAAAAAGAAGGCTAGGAGCGGCCAGGGTGACCACCGTGTATGAAGGGCCCTATGCAAGGCCATCGTGCCGACTGCCAGGAAGGTCAGAGTGAAACCGAGGAACAGCTTCCCGGCTGTTTCGACTGACATGACGGTCAGTAAGGAGGGCAGGAGGAGGTCGACCGCCAGATTAGGCAGGAGGTCCCAGTGGATGTCGTAATACTGTCTGAGGAAGGGGTGCTGTCCACCGTCGGCCAGTATGTAGACACGAGCCATGTGGTTGGGATAGTCCACCAGCGGCGGGATTTGCACCAACAGGAGAGGGATCAGCGCGATGAACAGCAAGGCTCCGGCCGCTCCGAGGATGCTCCGGCGGAGGTGTGTGTCGGATGAACGGTCTATCGTGACTCTCCTTCTCCAGGTCTGTGGTATATGTGTCGTCGAGGCGAACGGCGTTCCACCAAAATGGACGGCGGCAAGGCGCGTCTAGCGGGGCCCGTTTTCACCGAGACTCACGAATTGCTTGCGGTAACCTACCACTTTGGCGAGGTAGTCTCGGGTTTCTTGATAGGGGAGCGATGAACGGAGCCGATCGTAAAGTGCGGACGGCTGCAGCTTGTTGATCTGGTCCACTGCCGCACGCTGATCTTTGGAGAACGTCTTGAACACATTGCCGGCGCCGGTGTTATAGGCGGAAATCACGCAGTACTCCCGTGAGACAAGATCGGCGACGTCGTCCAGATGCGTGTACGTCAGGACGTTGAGATAGGCGGTCCCCAACTCGATATTGTTGTCGGGGTCGAAGAGATAGTCGCGTGTGGGCGCCTTGTCTTCCCCCTTCGCTTTGCGATAGGCATCCCGTCCGCCGCTGGTCGGGACGAGTTGCATCAACCCATAGGCCGGCGCGGAACTGACGGCAAAAGGGTTGAAGTTGCTTTCCGTCCGGATAATGGCAAAGACGAGGCTGGGACTGATCTGGTACCGCTCGGCAAACTGACCGACCACCGCACGGTATTTTTCCGCCTGCTTGTGGGAGAAATTGCTGACCATCGGAATTGTTACGACGTGCGCGGTTTTCTCCCTGTTGTCCTGGTCGACTTTTCGCGTCGTCGTGCTCTCGGCGACAAGCGATGCCGCAAATTGGTCGGCTTCGGTCGGCGTGCGTATCGGTTGCCCCGCTTGATCCACCACCAGTCCCAGCAGGTAGGGTTCCTTGTCGCCGGTCAGCGTGACTTCCTTGTCCGAGAACAGGTCGACGCTCCGTGGATCATTCGGGGTCAGGAGGGTGGTGACCACGGCATTTTTTAGACTGGCTCGCGGGTCCCGCTCGTCGAGGGTTTCGATGAGAATCTTCCCGGCATCGAAATCCACGATCGCCCGGCTTCGATAATTTTGTGTGTACTTCACGTACTTTTTCTGCTCGGGCAGTTTGACCTCTTTGGTGCCCCACTTCTTACCGACCTCTCCGGTCAGCGCCGCCATCAGGGCTTGGAAGTCCCGTTGAACGGCCCGGAGGTCTCTGAGCAATGCTTGAGGGTCGCGGCCGTATTGCTCGACCCGTTGCCGCGCGATGTCGGCCGGATCTTTGCCGTGGACGATGCCCAGCACGGTCCTACCGGTCGTGCTGCCGACGGCCCGCTCCGCGGCTCCGAGCATCTTATCGGTGGTTTCGCAGCCTACGCAGAGGATCGGGACGATTAGACTGAATAGGAGTGACGGCCATAGTCGAGCAGGCATGTCGGGAGTATACCGAAGCTTGGTCGGGGAGGAAAAGACATTTTGACAATGTCGTGAGAGGCTGCGCAGCAAGCGGAGGGGTGGCTTGTGTGTCGAAGGCAGGTAGGTCTACGTGCTTGACGAAGGATTTTTGCGGTCGGTAGGATACCCGAGCACGAAAGCCTGAACACAAAGGCGGTGACACAGGGAGGCGGAGCGGTGAACGGCTGGTGGAAGGTGAGATTCGACGCAACGCTTCTGTGCGGAGGGCTCCTGTGCCTGTCTACCCTGTTAGGTGTGCCGGTATCGGGACAGGCGGCGCAGACGCCCACCGATGCCGTGCAGGAGACCATCAATGATGTCCTGTATCTCCTGACCGAGTTGAAAGAGAGCAGCCGGGTAGGTCAACGTCAGTGGGAAATCGAACAGATCGTCCGGCGTGGGTTCAATTATCAAGATATGGCCCAGCGTGCGCTGGGTGAGTTGGGGGCGCACGCGACGGCCGCCGACCGTCGGCAGTTCACTCGCCTCTTTGTGCAGGTGTTGCGCGATGATCTCACGGAACGGTTGCGGGACTATTCTGCCGCACAGGTCGTCTACCTAGCCGAGCGGGAAGAGGCCGAAGGAGTACAGGTGTTGGTTGCTCCTGCAGGACTGGGGATCGATACCAGAATGGCCTTTCATATGGTCGTACGAAATGGGGGCTGGCTGGTCGACGATGTCAGCATCGACGGTGCGAGCATCGTGGCGAGTTATCACACACAATTTACCCGCATCCTCCGCGAAGGTTCGTTCTCGGATCTTATGGAGTACCTCAAGCTGAAGGCGCCAGTCGCCTAGTCGGCATGAAGCATGAGCCCTTTTCGTGCATCGCCGATTCAAGGCTGCGCCGGGCCGTCAGCCGGCGGGCTCTCCCCTTCGGTCGAGCCGACTCACCGCCTCGCCGGCGTCCGCAGGCGTAGCTCAACTGAGTCGTCGAGCTGCGGACCTCGCCACGTGCCTTGGTGATTTCGCGACGAACCGTCATGAATGATACGGGCTAAAAGCCCCGTTTTCAGAGTCCGTCGTTCGTTGCTGGTGACAGCCTGGTTGCGGATCCTGGCGACACGCTTCGTGCATGTCCAGAACGCCGCGGGCGGACGTTCCCGCAGCCTGCGCCCTGTTCTGTTCTCCTCACGCGAGGCCCCATGCCTACTGTCATGAAGTTACAGGAGCCTTTGCTGCTGCGCCCCGCAAGATGGAACCATCGCGCGAGCGATTGTCAGTAGGGCTTGGGACGGTAGTGTATCCCTCTCACTGTGGCCATCGCAACTTTTCCGATCCGGTCGATCACCGGTGTCTGGTTGGTGGCCGTGCGGCGTCTCTCCCTCGTACCGGCCAAACCTGCCGGTCACCATCGATGCTAGCGGTCCGCATCGGGATGGTTCCCTCCTCGGGTTCTCCACCACTAACCGCATATTAGTCGGTTGTATCGGGTTGGGGATGACTAAAGGCAATCCGGCTATCATGATACTGCTTCGGAGCGAGGTGCGATGCCGTCCCAGGATCCTGCACCGCAACGGTCATCTCGTCGCCGTTTCCTCTGCGGAGATTGATCCGGGTCGTTCACGGATCGCGGTGCTTTGGGCCACATCTCTCTTGGCGCAAGAGTTGACTCATGCGGTCTGGCCCGCGTACGTTTCTTCCGGGGAGGACTTCCATAGAGATGTTGGTCATTTCGTCTCACGTGACGATTCCGGACGACGAGATCGAGTCGACGGCCGTGCGCGCCCAAGGCGCGGGCGGGCAGCATGTCAATAAGGTTTCGTCGGCGATTCATCTTCGCTTCGATATACGGGCTTCCTCGCTTCCGCCCGCCTACAAGGAGCGTCTGTTGGCGTTGCGCGACCATCGCGTTTCCCGCGAAGGCGTGATTATCATCAAGGCCCAGGACTCTCGGAGCCAAGAGCGCAATCGTGAGTTGGCGTTGGACCGCCTGCGGGAGCTGATCCGGCAAGGTACCATTTCTCGCCCGCCGCGGCGGCAGACCAAACCGACACAAGGGGCCAAGGCGCGACGTTTGGAGGAGAAGGCCAAGCGGGGGCGGCTGAAGGCATTGCGGGGACGGCCCGACAAGGAGTGATGCGACGGCGACCGAAAATAGAAGGGGCGCGTCGGATGACGCGCCCCTTCAGAGCCCAGACGATGGTCGTCGTCGATTAGAAGCGGTTTCGTCCGCCTCGGTCACCACCGCCGAAACGTCCACCGCCGCCACCGGAACGAGACTCCTGCGGTTTTGCTTCGTTGACGGTGAGTTGGCGGCCGCCCATGTCCGAACCGTTCAAGGCCGTGATGGCTGCCTTCGCCTCGTCTTCGGTCGACATTTCCACGAAGCCGAAGCCGCGTGATTGTCCGGTGAACTTGTCCGTGATCACGCGCGCCGATTCGACGGTGCCGTGAGCCGAAAACAAGTCGCTCAGTTGAGATTCAGTGGCAGCATACGGCAGTCCACCGACATACAATTTAGTACCCATTGGGGCCTCTCCTTTTGAATAATGACATTGTCGGCGACACGAGAACAGAAGGATGAGGGGAATGAGCGGGCCGAAGGCGCGATAATCGAGGCGACTTGGGTCTGACTTCCGATCAACTGCTCGCTAACAAACAATATCGGTGATGGGCCGTTTTGTGATGTGAGCTTATGTGGCCCGTCATAAGCTCACGCGGTATCCTAGCAGATGTTCTATGCGATTGCTAGAGCCCTGGCGAAACGTGATTTGGCGAGTCCGTCTTTTGACGGTCGGCCGTGCGACGCATCCGTGGCACAGGCAACATCGGATGCGGGAGGATCAATGACTCGAGGAGGCCGTCCGGAGCGCCGAGGCCAGTCCCAATTTTGACAACGTGTAGATGAGCCACTTCGACGGATCAAAGTTGTACCAGAGCGGTCCGTTGCGATAGTCGCTGGGGTACGTGTGGTGGTAGTTGTGATAGCCCTCGCCGAACGTGAGCAGTGAGACGAACCAGGAATTGCGGCTTGAATCTGCGGTCCCATAGGGCTGATCACCCCAGATGTGACAGACGGAATTGATGCAGAACGTGGAGTTCAGCACGGCAAAGGTGCGCCCGACCCCCGCCAGCATGAATCCGCCGATACCTCCTTGCCAGCCGTTATGAAGAAAACCGACGACAAAGGGCAGTGCCAGGCCGATCAGGACGATGGTCGCATAGTTCCGGTGTTGCCACATGGCGACCGGGTCTTGCATCACGCGTGAGCCGAATCGGTCGTCGTGACAGGGCACTGGATCCAGCAGCCACCCGCAATGGCTGTACCAGAAGCCACGCTTGGCGTTGTACGGATCGGCCGGGTCGTCGCAATGGGCGTGATGGCGCAAGTGGTCGGCGGTCCATTTCGCGCCGGAATTCTGCAGTGCCCACCCTCCGGCGATTAAGAGACAGGCTTTGACCCAGTCGGGACATTCGAAACTCCGATGCGTCAACAGCCGGTGGTACCCGACCGTGATCCCTAGTCCGGTCACCACATAGAGAACGGCGAACATGGTCCAATCCAACCACGAATAACCGTACAGCAGTCCATAGCCTGGGACGGCAATGACGGAACCGGCGACGACCGACCAGAAGAGCAGGTAGGTCCAGAATTTATGATGGACCCGGTGGACGATGTGGGATGGAACTGAATTCGGAGACGCCTGTTGCATCCCGCTACAATAGATAAGCAGGCGGGATTTGGCAAGAGGTCGACCCGGTATTCGGGATCGGTGTGAGGAGTCGCGGTGCTGTGTGGTGCCCAGGCCTTTTCGCCGCACCATCCGGCGCCGATAGGGCAAACGGCTGAGGACCAGGGGCGACGCGGCCGGCCTGGGAGGAAAGCCTGTGCCGAAGATGCCACACGACTGCGTGTGAGCGTCAACCCAGGGGAGGGGCGAATAGCACAGTGCTTGAAGGCGCAGATGCAGGTGCTGTCCTCCAGCTGTGCGGAGACTGTGCAACAACGGAGTATGCGCCTGCCTTAGTTTTTGGGGCGTGTTCGTGTGTCCCCTGGCCGTCGGTCGATTTCGTCAATTTATTTTCGGAACTGCGGCCTGTGCGATAGAGTGACCACTAGACATACGGGAGGGTACGTATGAGTGGCACTACAGGGCAGGAACAGTTTTCCGTCGACTTGCGTCAGCATCCCAGGTTGCGGGTGCCGGCACCATTCGTCTGTTCGATGTCACGCTTAGGCCTGGCCAAATGGCTGGGGCGCGGAGGCGATGGAATCGGTGTCGTGTTTGACGTGTCGATGAGGGGGGCCAAGGTGATGAGCGAGGCGGGGATTCAGCGGGGCGACAGGCTCTCGGTCAGTCTATCCTTGCCGAATCAGGTGTCGCCGATGACGGTTGAGGAAGCCACGGTGCGGTGGGAGCGGGAGCAGGTGTACGGTTTGGAGTTCGTCAACCTGTCGTCGGTGGCCGAAATGCGGTTGCGGAAGTTCATCACGCTCGCGACGAAGCCCTCTTCCTAGCGTCAGTGCGTGGTTGCTGTCCTTGGTCCCGCACGTGGCGGCGGGTCTGACGCGAGCGGCTCCGTCGTTCAATCGTGCTCACCGTGCCCCCGTTCTCCTTCGAGATTGCGCTGGCCGCGCCGTTTCCATACAATGGCCTCCCCATTCGGCCATGTCTAGGACACAGACCCCACATACTCGGCGCCAGCCGCGGAGTCCCTACCACCCTATGTATTGGCCCACCTGGGTCGGCATTGCCCTGTTTCGTTTGCTTTCCTGGCTGCCTTACCGGTCACAACTGGCGTTTGGACGGCAGTGCGGCCGGCTCCTGCACGGCCTGCTGACCAAGCGGCGGGAGATCGTGCGGGTGAACCTGAGGCTCTGCTTCCCGCGACAGACGCCGGACGAACGGAACGCGGTGGCGTTGCACTGTTTCGAGTCCATGGGAATGGGGGTGTTGGAAATTGCGATGGCCTGGTGGGCAAAGGACCCCCGGGAGCATTGCGAATGTACCATTAAGGGGCTGGACCATCTCCGGGAGGCGCTCCAGGCCGGGCGAGGGGTCTTGCTCTGCGGGGCACATTTGCATTCAGCCGAACTGGCCGGACGGTTTATGGCCCTGGAGCAGCCGGTGGCGATCGTCTATCGGCCGCAGAACGATATCGTGGCGGACATGATCGCCAATCGCTGCCGGAGTCGGTACTATTCAGACCTGATTCAACATCGTGATATGCGGGGCATCCTCCGCGCGTTGGCACGAAATCAGGTGGTCTGGTACGCCCCTGACATCGATGCCGGCACCAAGCGCAGTGTCTTCGCCCCGTTCTTCGG
>WIAG01000098.1 GCA_014055495.1 Nitrospira sp. CR1.2 | reverse complement strand
GGCAACCTGGTGGTGAGCAGGCCCAGAGCCTTGATGGCGATGGTGTCGGCCAGCTCCAGCTGCAGCAGGCCGCTGTATTCGGCCCGTTGGGGATCGAAGCCCAGGAACCCGCCGCCGGTCACGCCCGGCGTGCTGATCGCGAGGCCCAGGCCGGTGGGTGGTTTGAACTTGGGCGACAGGCCGAAGAGGCCAAGGTTGCCTTCATGAAACGACAGGCCGACCGTGACCCCGATCCGTTCGATGCTTGCGGTGACGGGGCCGAGTACGACACGCCCGGTCAGGCTGGCTTCTGTGTCGATGCCCTCTTCGCCGACATCGATGCCGATATGGGCCGCATCCAGCTTCAAGGGACCGACGGCGCGCTGCAATGAGAGCGTGACGTGTAGTCCGCCGCTGCCGGAGAAGGAGAGGCCGGTCTTGCTGCTCCAGCGCAGGGTGAGGTCGAACGGAGCCTGGACGGACTCGCGTCCCATTGTGCCCTGAATGAAGCCGTCGGCTCCCGCGAGCGAGAGGTCGAACCGCAGCCCCGCAAGCGCGAGTTCCACGAATGCGTCCCTGTTGGCAGCGGAGGACAGCTCGAGGCCGCCTGCGACGGCGAACTGTTGGTACTGCAGGGCGGATCCGCCCGGCAAGCGCACCAACGGTTTGGCCGTTCCGGTCGGCTGACCGTGCCGCAGTCCCAACGTGAAGCGGCCGGTGAGGGCGTCGCTGAGCCCCGCTCCTTTGCGCAGGGTCAAGTCCTGGCCCGGCCGGAGGATCAGCGCCAGCCGTTTGAGGACCTCGACATGGCCGGACCATTCGATGCGCGTATCCTCCAACCGCGAAAACGGCACGCTGCCCTCCGCGCGGCCTTGAATGATGGGCGCGGCGCCAAGGCCGGCGTCGCTCGCGCCCGCCGACGTGGGGGCGGCACCGAAGAGCGAAAGACCCAGGCGCGCGCCGAACGAGGTTCCACGTTCTTCGTGCAGGAAGGTGATGAGTTGCGGCGCTGGATCGGCTCTCGCTTCGGTTCGCCCCAGCCAGGCTTCCTCCGCCTGCGGACTGAGCGGCTGGATGCGACTCCGCAGGCCGAGCGTTTGGAGCAGCTGGCTGACTCGATTGAGGAAGAGGGTGGACTGAAAGTTCGGCGTATCCCAACCATAGGCTTCGGTGAACAGCCGGTTCGGCTCCGAGACCAGCACCTTGAAGAGGTGATAGTTCACGGTCGCGCGGACATGCTCGACCTGAAACGTCGCCGGATCTGCGGCGTAGTAGGGGTAGTCGATGACGTTCAGGAGATGGAGGACGGCATAACTCAGCGGTGAGGCCTGTGCCAGGAAATTCGCGGCAAGAAAATCGAACAGCCGTCTGGGGAGTTCCTTGTGGATCTGCGTGCGCTCGACGTAGTCGCCGAACGAGGCCAGCTTCGCGGGCAGGGTCCCGGCCAAGTCATGGATGCGGCGGACAAGCGCTTCGCTGGCCAGCGCGAGGTCGGCGATGCGGCCCGCCATGGTCAGGTCATCGTTCCATTCGGCGTCGGAGGCGCTGAGCACCGAATCGAGCTTCGCGAGGAAATCTCCGAGATCGAGCGTCGACAGTCCGATGTCGTCGAGGCCGGGCGGCAGTTCCCAGCCCAATAGTTTCAGAAATGCGCGCGCCTCCTCGACATCGCCCTGGACGATGTCGAGGTGCGACAGCAGCCGCCCGATCCCGGCGGTGGCGCTCTGGACTAGATGATCGGCCACGGGAGCAGATCCTTCTTGTCGTCGACCTTGCAGGTTTTGAAATCGAACTTCTGCGCCTTATTGCGCAACGTGGAGGTGCGAATCTTGAGTGCGGCTAAGTATTCCTTCGGGTCGGTTTCCGGTTTCCAGGGCAATAGATGCGGCGCCTGGTCGGCCGGCGGAGCCAGGTCGTTTTTGATCGCATCCAGATGATGGGTGGCGGCCGCCTCCCACTCGGCCACCCAGGTCAGGGGGGCCGGCTCCGCCGGCATGGTCTTGAGATTGTCGGGGAGCGCGGCCAGCCCGAGATGTTCGCGCCAGAGCGCGTCGCGCAACGCACGGACGGTGCCGTTTTCCGGCAGGCCCTCGATGCCGCTGTAGAGCACCAGGTTGAGTTCGACGCTCCGCGACGGCTGGCGCGAGCGGTTTGGAACGGCATGGCGGGCGGTCCGCGTATAGATGTCTCGTACCAGTTGAGGGATGTCGGCCACATCGCCGAGCGTTTCCCGGATGGTCTCCAGCGTCTCCTTGAAATCGAAGATCAGTTTGTAGGCGACGAACAACAAGATGAGGAGCGTCTTCAAGTCGAAGAGGATTTGTTTGAATACGAAGAAGAACAGATACCAGAACAGTTCCCAGAGAAATTTTCCGGGATCGTTGGTGAGCTTCGCTTTTTGAATCGCGCGGTCGAGGATCGAACCGGTGATGATCAGGCCGATCTCGTGGTAGTTCATCGAGGTGCCGTCGAGGTTTGCGCTGCCGACGGTCGCCCAGACGTCGTCGATGACGGCCACCTTGCTGTGGACGTAGACCGGCATCACGTCGTACCGCCGCGGATTGCCACCGCCGCTGCCCGGCTTTTCCGAGCGACTCCAGAGCGTGTAGACGCCCAAGTGATGCCCGCCTGCGGTGGCGGCGCTACGGAGCTGGTTGACGTTGTCGATCTGTCGATCGGGATAGCCGGGCAAGTCGGGGCGGAGATTCAAGACCAGGATGATCTGCAAGCGGGGCTTGGCCTGGTCTTTCATCCTCGCGATCAACGCGTCGACGATTTCCGGAGACGTGAAGTACTGGTTCTCGATGTAGATGTAGCGCCGGGCGTTGGCGATGGCGCGTTCATAGGCTTCGAGGATGCCGGTTTCGCCATGGGGCAGGTCTTCATCGCTGGGGTTCACGCGTCTGATCGACCCGCCCGGAAGGGTGCGCAGGACTTGCACTGAAGCGACGTCGCCGTCCGGTGTGACGGGTAGATCGGGAAAGGTTTTCGGCGGAGGAATGAGCATCGGTTTCCCGGTGGCGTTCCAGATGCTGGCAAAGGTCTTCTCGACATGGGCGACCGCCGGGCCGCTGAGGTCCGTGTTGACGTCGTGCATGAGCGAGCCCTTGTGGCGTGCATCGCGGATCGCGTGGCGGGTATCGCTGAAGTAAAACTGTTTCAGCGGCGATCCCATAAGAATGGCGCGGCGCCCGTCTACCACGAGGGCCTTGGCATGCAGCAGGGCGAACCCTTTGTTGAACGCATTGGTACTGACCCCCGACGTCTGCGCGAAAAATTCCGCCACTTCGGTGACGGTATCTTCGGCAGAAAGCGGCAGGTTGGTGACCAGCACATTGACCGGCTTGCCGCCCTTGTTCTTGAGTACTTCTTCCAGCGAGGTCTCCGCCGACTGTTTGCAGCCGGTGGAGGGGGGATTGAGCGGATCGAAGCTGCTTTTGAATTTGGAGAGGAAGCCGTTGTTGACGTCGAAAAAGAGCGTCATCAGGTTGATGGATTCCGTGGCGCCGGCTGCGGCATCGGTCACCTCGGGAAACATCTTGGCGCCGTCAATAAGGTGGGTGATGCGATTGTGATGAAAGAGCGCGACCGGCGTGCCGACCGCCGGGTTCAACGTGGTGTGGGTGACGAGCCATCCCTCGATGTTCTTGCGATGGATGGTGATGGTGCCGACCTCGTGGTTCGAGTCGGTGACATCTTTCGCTTCCTTGGTTTCGTGCAGAAGGCGCGTGCCGAACAGTTTCGGGTCTGTGTGGGAAGGCCCGAGCACTTGCACGACTAGGTCGGGGTTTCGGTCGGCCTTCCACGTCCGGTAGGCATCCGGCGCGTAGGAAATGAGAAACGTCCCGTCGCCCTCGGTCTTCACGGCGCCCAGCACGTCATCTTCGTTGAAGAAGGGATCGAAATCAAGCGCGCGGATGGTCAGACCAGCGATGCCGGCGCCTTGCTCATCGATCACACGCCCGTGGATGCTGATGTTGGCCATAGGTTCCGTCAGGTGGACGAAACCTACGCCGCTCGCCGCGGCCTGTCAACCGCTCAGACACGTGTGAATACGTGTATTCTTGAGGGTCAAGAGACGTGCCGTATCAGGTTGCGACAATGCTCTGAAGCTCTCTGCATGTTCGAGCTCACCTGAAGCCCAGGCGACCTCGGCAACCTCGGCAACGCAATCACTTCACCGCCGGTTGTGGCATGCCGTAGCCCTTTGCCCAAGCCAGATCTATCACGCGTTCTGTCGACTGCGACTTGGGGAGTTGCTGATCGAAGAGTGAGGGATATGAATCGATCATCGTCGCCTGAAATTCGGGCCACCGCTCCGCAGAGACGCCGGTCAGGCTCGCCAATGACGCAAGATATTCTCCCTGGCCGCGGGCGATGTCCGCGCGGAGGTTTTCGTGGGTATGCATCGCGAAGACGGTGGCCCGTCGTTTGGCTCTGAGAAGACGACCGTCTGTGAGCGCGCCCGGCGTGGTGCTCGAGGTGAATTCAGTCGTCGGATCGAGAAACTCCTTGGTGGCCCCGGTCGTGCCGTCGGTGAGTTGTGTGGTGGCGTCGAACGGCGCCTTCGTCAACTCAACGGTAACGTCCGTCATGCAGCCGCCGAGGGTGAGGAGCAATCCGGGAATCAGTGCGAAACGTGTGGTGATCATATGAAGCCTCCTGGATTCGCCGATGTGTACAGCAATGAAGTACCACATCGAACGCCAGGGCCGACCCTAGGAGGAGCCCTAGTTATGAGAGCGGTCGTGAGGCGAGGTGGGTAGTGGCCTGCTTCCGGTTTAGTGGACACCATCCTACGCTAATTCCGCCTGTCGTTCGAACTCCATCGGGCTGAGATACCTCAATGTGGAGTGCCGCCGGCGGGGATTGTAAAAGCGCTCGATGTAATCGAACACATCGGCTTTCGCCTGATTGCGTGTGTGGTAGAGCGTACGCGCGGTGCGCTCGGTGTTCAGCAACAGCCGTCGGGGTCAGATCTTGAACCGTGCAGGTTGATAGGGTAGCCCCCGATGGCCCGACCGCTACGCCTTGAATATGCCGGGGCGCTCTAGCACGTCACGGCCCGAGGCAATGCCTGCAAGGACATCTTCCTTGACGACGAGGGCCGGCGGCGGTTCCTAGGCGTCAAGGAGCCTGTCGTCGCTCGCTTCCATCTCGTGCTGCATGCCTACTGCCTGGTGAACAACCACTTCCACTTGCTCGTGGAAACACCCGAGGCCAATCTGTCCAGCGCCATGCGCCAGCTCAATGGCGTCTCTACCCAATCCTGTAAGCGCCGTCACAACCAGGTGGGCCATGTCCCACTAGCTCGGAATATTCATGAATGCCGTGGCGAGGCCTGTGAGATCGAAGCCCGCCGGGGCTTCTCGCACGTAAGGCCGACGCAGGCGTACTGGCAGTCCGTCGAGGACGCCGAGCGAGAACAGCCCCGCCGGGCGAGAGGATCGGACGACGGAGCGGGCAGTCATGAATAGTCCGGGCTAGACCGCTTCAAAGCGATCGTCGTCGAGCGGGACAGCTATCTTCTGCGCAACGCTGTGCCGCCTGTCCGGCATTCGGCCGGCTATTGTCCATGCGGCTCTGCGCCAACCGTGCCCAGCGAGATGCGGTCATTCGCCGGGCCTATCTTGAGCATGGGTATAGCCTGTCTGAAATCGGCCGCGCGGCGGGTCTGCACTATTCGACCATCAGTCGTATCGTGAGCGCTGCGACCAAAGGACGTGCATAGAACAAGACCCCAATCTGAAGACGGTGGGGGTGGGTTCAACCGGTGAGGGCAACACCTGCCGCGAGTATAGCCGCTGGCGTCTGAAATCCCAACGTCTTCCGTGGGCGTTGATTCAGTCGCAACGCGATCGCATTTAATTCTGTTTGCGAATAGGGCGACAAGTCCATGCCTTTCGGGAAGTACTGACGCAGCAAGCGGTTCGTATTTTCATTGGTGCCCCGCTGCCAGGGGCTTTGTGGGTCGCAAAAATACACCTGGACCTTCGTTGCGAGGGTGAATTGTTTATGCTGCGCCAATTCCGTGCCGCGATCCCAGGTCAAGGATCGACGCAAGGCCGCAGGTAGGGTGCGTACGTGCTGGCTTAGCGCCGTCACGACACTCGCCGTGTCTTTCCCTGGTACTTTCACGAGCATCGTGAATCGTGACTGCCGTTCCACTAACGTGGCAATGTGGGAATTCTGTGAGCCCGCCAGCAAATCCCCTTCCCAATGGCCGGGAATCGCCCGATCGTCCACTTCAGCGGGACGGTCACGGATCGAGACCCCATCAATGATCTGTCCGCGCGGCTGGCCTTCCGTGCTCGCGTGGAGTGCCCGCCGCATCCTGCGCCGGGATCGGAGATGCCCCAGCAATTCTTTCTTCAGCACGCCGCGGGCTTGAATGAACAAGCTGCGATAGATTGTTTCGTGAGACACCCACATCGTGTCCTGATCGGGGAATGCCCGTTTGAGCCACCCCGCAATTTGTTCAGGCGACCACTCGCACCGCAATTTCCCTGCGACGATTCGCTGGAGCGGGCGGTGGGTTGCAAGCCGACAGAGTTTAGGGCGCCGGGCCTGCGCCCAAGCCCGCGCATCGGCGGCGGTGGCGCGATACCCACAGAATCCACCATGGCGTTTGATTTCCCGACTGACTGTCGAGGGCGCACGACCGAGCGAGGCGGCGATCTGCCGGATTGAGAGCTTCCTCGCCATGCCCCGCGAAATCTCTTCTCGCTCCGCCAACGTCAGGGCCCAACGCGACCGTCGTCGGACGGCAGGCATGAATCCCCCGTTCGCCGACACGACGCCGTGAATTGACCCTGCGTGCTTGCCCAGCGCACGGCCGATTTCGCTCAATGACTGTCCCTGCTTCCATCGCTGCCACAGGTCTGCTTTCTGGGCGGCAGACAAACCCGGACGCCCCATTTGCCCCATACAGATCCTCCTCCGCATCTATAGTAGACCAAATGGTGTTGCTGTGACCGGTTGAACCCACCGGTGTCTATATATGTGGCGTCGATTCCTCTCGACTATCGGGGAATCTTGGTCGGAAGAACGGCGACCCCTTCAGCTTGCGCCGCCTTCCGCAGCTGTTTATCAAGTGTAGCGAGCGGTAAACCGAGACGCATGGCCAGCTCAAGGTACGCTGCATCGTAACTGCTCAGTTGATGCTTTCGGCCTAACGCAAGCGTGGTCGTTGTGGCATGCTGTTCCGTCTGCACATCCGATTCGATGGCAAGCTTGCTCAGTAAATTCAGGAACAGCGCCGTCTCCGCCGGCGTCTTCTTCTTGAAACGTTCAACGCTGAGCAGAACGTTGGCCACTTCAAGAACCCAATGTTGGGCTACAAGAGCTTTTTCAGGCCCAGCCAGCTTTCCGAGTAATTCATCGGTCTCGTCGGTGGCGTCATGCTCAAACAGCCACGTCATCGTGACAGAACAATCAAGCACGAAGTTCATCGTCGCCCAGCATTCTTCCAGGCGAGAATATCCGCAGTGGTCAATTTGACACGATGCTTGGCGCGCAGCGCCCGAATCCCTTCAATCGCTTGTATGGCCTCCTCCCGACTCGATCGTTTCGCGGGCACCAGTTTGGCGACAGCTTCATCATGACGGGTGATCGTAATTTCCTCCCCCTGAGCGACCCGGCCGATCAATTCAGAGAGTTTGTTCTTCGCCTCGGCAAGCCCCACTGTAGTAATGGCCATTGTCACCACCCTCCCATGCTCGGGCACCATACAATCTGGCTAGACACTAGCTAGATTACCATAACACCTTCGTGAGTCACAGGATATTGTCATCATTCTGGTACATGAAATTCAGCATCGCGCGTCGCGACGTTGTATCAGCGTCCGCTAGGGCCGGTCGTTCCGCGAGGACGTGTGAGCGCGTCGGGGACACCGGACGTTCACCGGCCAGCTACTTCCGTTTGTTCGTGGTCGCCGGAGGAGAAGGAATATCGAGGGAACGGACCGGCGCTCGTGAGCCCGCGTCTTTCATCCAACGGAGGTCTGCTTCACACTCCGCCCGGCTCGGGTACGGCTCGGCGCACTCGGCCACAATGCGCCCGTCGCTGTGACGAAGGCGCCACCGGAACTGTTTCCCTCGCTCCCGATAAATTTCATAGAAGCCAAGGCGTGGCGCAGCCGGAACACCGGGAAGTCCCAGCGCCCCCCAATCGGGATGCGCCCGCAGTTGCTCACCTGTGATGCGTCCTGCCTCGCGGATTCCTTTGGGCGCGCGGCGGAGCAGCGCTCGGACCTCGGCCGGATCGACCGGCCGTTGGCGCAGCTTCGAGAGATCCGTCACATTGATCGAGATCTCTCCCAGCGGACCTTCGTGGGTGATCGGCACATCGACATAGACGACGGCCGTGCCCCGGCGAGTAAAGCTGTGCCCCGGTTGCTGCGGCCGCGAGATCCCGCGCACCGATCGCGGATCGTTGAACGAATGCACGATGGCCGTCGTGCCGCCGACCGTGACCTCAGCCAGATAACTTCCCTCCAGCACGGGCCGTTGGACGGCCGGCCCCTCCAGCGGCTTCATGCCGGCGAGGCGGACTCCTTGCGCCGTAAATTCGAGCGCGACCCGGATGCGCCGTTGTCCGCGCCACTGCGGGTGTGGGCTCATTCGTACACCTCCAGTTCGGAGAGAATTGTTCGCCAGCAGACCGGGCACCAGGGCGGATTGTTTTGGTTCATCCGGCATTCCAGCACCGGTCGGAAGAGCCCGGTCGTATAGGAGCCTGCAGCCCCTTCAAACGC
>WIAG01000097.1 GCA_014055495.1 Nitrospira sp. CR1.2 | reverse complement strand
CCCCCAGGCCGCCCGTTCCCCACCCTCCATGTTGTGTGCTGAACCAGGTCTCCTCGAACCCGCTGGTGCGACGCCATTGCCTCGACCCGGCCGATCGACCCCGTCCACCCAACAGACTCACCAGCACGATGCTCGTCCCTCCGGCGATGAGAGCAGGGACCAGCCACGGCGCGACGACGAACGACACACCGCCGCCCACGGCAGGTCCAAGCACTCGGTGCGCCCGGGAAAACAACAAACCGATGAACACCCCAACGATCACTGCCAGCAAGACGTTGCCCACGGTCTCACCGTCCGTAGACGTGGCCGTCGGGCGTTCAGAAGCCTGGTATGTGCCTTCGATGGTGCTCAAGACAGCCCGGACTCCGGCGGTGACACCCACCGCAAACTCGCCGCTCCGAAACCGAGGGACGATCTCGTTTCTGATGATCTGAGCCGACCGTGCGTCGGTCAAGGCCCCTTCCAGCCCATAGCCGACTTCCAAGCGAACCTTTCGATCCTTGAGCGCGACGAGGAGCAGGACGCCGTTATCCGTGCCCTTCCGGCCCAGCTTCCAGGTCGTCGCCACGCGATGAGAAAAATCGAACAGCGTCTCGCCTTCCAGCGACGGCAGAATCAGCACCACCACCTGGTTGGAGGTCTTCGCTTCATGAGCCCGGATTTCCTGGCTCAATTGCTCGACCGTGTCAGGCGGCAAGACATGTGCCACATCGACCACAGGGCCGCTGAGCGAGGGCACATCCAGCGCCCAGGCCGGAAGGCCGGACACCAGCACGAGCCAGAACCATCCGGCGACGACAGCCCTCCATACTCGGCCACACAGCCGCATCGCATTCGCTCCCTGCCGCACGAGACGGGGGGGGGGGTTAGAACTTTACTTCCGGCGGTTTCGCTACGGCCTTTTCGTCGGCCACGGTGAAGTTGGCCTTCTCGTCCAGATGGAGCAGGAATTTGGCCGTCAGGTTCGTCGGAAAGTAGCGGACCATCTTGTTGAACTCCGCTACCTTCTCAATATAGCGCTTGCGCGCCACGGCAATGCGGTTTTCGGTTCCTTCCAGCTGGCTTTGAAGGTCCCGGAACCCTTGATCGGCTTTGAGGTTTGGATACTGTTCCGCCAGCGCGAGTAAGCGCCCGAGCGCACCGGACAGACCCTGCTGCGCCTCCTGGAATTTCTTGAAGGCCGCCTCATCCTTCAGCAACTCCGGCGTGATCTGCACGCTGGTGGCCTTGGCGCGCGCCTCTACCACGCTCTCCAGGGTCTCCTTCTCGTGCGCGGCGTAGCCTTTGACCGTATTCACCAGATTGGGAATCAAATCGGCCCGGCGTTGATATTGGTTGATGACCTCGCTCCAGGCGGCCTTCGTGTCTTCATCGAGACCCTGCAGATCGTTGTACCCGCAACCCGATGAGGTCACTATGCCCGTGAGCAGCAACGATACCAGCACCATTCGCGCGACACACATACTCATCACTCCTCCTCCGCGCCAGCGTCATACCAGCGCTCCTTCAAGACCTAACAGGATGCGGAAAAAGTCCGCCAGCGGCGTGCGCGCAAGACACGGCCGCCTCACCGGCTCGGCGGCGTTCACAAGCGTGCCGCGCGTTATTCCGCGCGGCGTGAACCTCAGCGGCTCACCGTACCGCAAGAGTACGATTCGCCCCTGGGACACGGGGCGCTCACCGACTCGCGCCCGTCCGCAGACGTGACGCTCATTCTTCTTCGCGTCGCGGACTTCGATGCGGCCTTGCTGGACGGCCTTTTTGCGCATCCTGCAGCGTGTCATGACACGGGACGGCACCTGGAGTCCAGCGTGCGCGATCATGCAACAAGTGAGTGTTTCCGCAACCTGCCAAGACTGTTGCCGACGAAGTCAATGATCACCCGGAGACCTGCCGTTTCGAGATGTCGCTTCCCCTTATGAGCTTGTTATACTACCACTCACCGCTCGTTGATCACCTATTCGGACGCACGATGGCACTTGACCGCATAACCGACACGCCGGGAGGATTTCAGGTTCGACATCGCACCCTGGGCGTATTTCAAGGGAGTTCGATCGGCTTAGCCTTCTGGCATCC
Organism: Nitrospira sp. CR1.2; assembly: GCA_014055495.1. GTDB lineage: Bacteria > Nitrospirota > Nitrospiria > Nitrospirales > Nitrospiraceae > Nitrospira_A. Next base: position 6,836 of record WIAG01000097.1, on the reverse strand, counting down.
CTCTTCCCACATGCCCGAATATGGACTCTGCCGATTCAGCACTGAAGCGAAGGCACAGGCCTATGTGGATTTCCTCTCCTCTCCCTCCTGTCCGGAACCGTTGAATCCCACCGACCTGATTGTGGAGTGTTTTGATCATGCCGAACACGAACGGTTGACCACGGAATACCCGCAAGCCTCGGCCTGGGAAACTCCACTGTAGCAAAATATCCGCAAGCAGGTTCTTCGTAGACATGACGGGGGCTTGGATGTGGCGGCCAACAGCCTGCCAGGTGCGAGAAGGGTCAGCAGGACGGGTGTGTCCCCGAGGGTTCCGTCTTGGATTGCACGAACGCTAAGAGCCGTTTGTTTTCCTGTGCGGAGCGGAGAAACTTGAACGCAATGCCACGGGAGCTGACAGATCGGACCATCGCCGCAACTTCGAGTGGAGCCTGCTCGTTTTCCAGCACGATTTGCAGATAGAAAATATCGTCCACGTGGACCGACGCCTGACTCTCGATGACGCATCCTCCCATCGAGATATCCAGCACCGTCCCTTCTCCACGTATCTTGCCTCCCGAGAACGACAAAAACAGTCGAACGGGGATACGCAGATGTTCGCGACGATCGAACCCCTGATGGGAATATCTGTATCCCCACCGTGAAGCCGAGAAGCGGTAGCTACATGACTGGCAGCGAAACGGCGAGATGTACGCGAGCGACTTGAGCCGCTCCAGCAGCGTGCTACAACGGGAACGAAAGACCTGATGTTGCCCGCATTGTGGGCACGTCAATGGCGCAGCTATCATGAGCAATCTGCGCAAATGCGCGCAGCGCCTCCTCGGCTTGATGCGACCTGGGGCGTTGACTATCAGACTCCAGCGGCGTGAATTCGCGTTCGCGCCCCATGGAGGAGCGCGGCGCCAATTCATCGATAAAGTATAAGGGAAATTCTGTCAAGAAACTCGACGGTTCTTCCACTCAGATGACCAGTCGCCGTCGTCACACAACTATTCGACCTCTTCACACCACCATATGCGCGACGGACAATGTTCCAAACCTACGTGTGTTGCGCTGCCGCTGCGTCGGTCGACCTGATGCGCGCCGTCTCCGGCTCATGAGTCTCATCTCGCATGGGAATTTTAGACAGAACCCTCTCAACCGTCTCTGAATTTGTCTAAGCCAAGCGCATGAACATGCTGATATTTCAGAGAAATCAGGATTAATGTGTTCTAACGTCTCACTAACACCTCTCTAATCTCGCGTTGCTACTCTCTACCTCACATGGGCATGGCCTTCACGCATTGGAGGCACATTCTAAGGAGGTGGACACCATGACATGCGGACGATGCCAGGGACTGATGGTGGACGAATGGCGGCCGGATTTTTCTCCGGAAACGTTTGTGTGGCGATGCATCAATTGCGGATCGATCGTCGATCCCCTCATCGAACAAAACCGGCGCACTCGAATGGCCGAACAATTGTTATTGGAACCAGTGGAGGCGTTGCAGTAAGCGCAAGAACGGCGGGACAGCAGTTGCCCAATGCCCTGTCCCGCCAAGGCACGGGGCTAGAGGGAGAAGTCGGCCCAGAGCACGGTGTGATCTGAAGGGTCTGTCGCGCGGCGCGGTTCCAGATCTACATCGACACGCTGACATCGTTGGGCCAGAGGGGCAGTCGCGAGAATATGATCGATCCGCCACCCTTTGTTGGAGGCAAGGGCACTGGGGGCACGGTAGTCGAAAAACGTGAATTGCTGGCGATCTGGATACAGTTTGCAGAACACATCTTCGAAGCCCCACGCAACCGTCTTCCCATAGGCATTGCGCGCGTCTTCGTGATAGCAGACATGTTTCAGATGTTTCTCCGGGCTGTGGACATCGATGGGTCTTGGGGCCACATTCATGTCTCCACACCAGATCGCCGGCTCCTTCGGGGAAAGATGCGCGTCAAAGTGGTTCCGTAGACGCTCATACCATCTCAATTTGTACTGATATTTTGGGGAATCGATCTCAAACCCTTGCGGCACATACGTGTTGATGATCGGAATCCCCTGGATCACGACCCCCAACAGACGAGCATCCTCAACATCGCCCCCGTCGTCGAAGCCGTAGGACACGGCTTCGGGCTTGGTGCGGCTGAGCACCGCCACGCCATTGTACGCTTTCATCCCCCGGAACGTGATGTCATAACCGGATGTCGCGAGGGCCGCCAGCGGAAATTCGCTGTCCTGAACCTTGGTTTCCTGCAAACACAGGACATCCGGCTGATGGCGTTCCAGCCACTGCAACACGATTGGAAGGCGCTTCCGCAGGGAATTCACGTTGAAGGTCGCGACTTTCATAAGCGGGCGGATTCTAACAGAGCCCGTCCGCCGCAACAACTGACACGTTGTTGAAACACCACGGCCTGCAACCGGTAGGGAGCCGATCGCAGGCCGTAGCTCACACACACTCCAGCGGGAAAGATCCCGCCGGCTGTGTCGTCCGTTTGATTTAGTACCGCGCGGCGTCCTTCAATTCGTTTTTCATCCCACCAACGTCACTGGCGGCATCATCGGCAGCCCCCTTCGCCTCTTTCATTGCGGCATGCGCCGCCTCTTTCTTCGCCTTCACCTTGGCCTTGACGTGCTGCTTTTTCGCCTTGGCCTCGGCCTTCGCCTGTTTCTTTTTCGCTTTCGCCTCATCCCGCTTCGCCTTCAATTCGCGCTTCGCCGACTCTTTCTTCGCCTTCAGGTCGCTCTTCAGCTCCTCTTTGTGGGCAGTCAGATCATCGGACACGGCGCTCATGTCCTGCTTGATCCCCTCAGACATGTTGCCCACACCCAGATCGTCGGCAACGGCCGGTGAACTCATGCTCACAAACGCGGCAGCGACCATCACAGCGATTGACCTTCTCATCGACAACCCCCTCCTTGACTGAATTGTGGTGTCCGGTTTTCTCATCGCACCGACCGGCATGTAGCACCCATCAATACCCCGACGGGTGTCTTTTGCCAATTGTTTTGCCGATTTTGGCGGAGACCACGAAAGGCGTTACGGGCGAAAAGAGGTCAGATAGCGACGCAGGATGGCCTGCTCGACCCGCGAACGGCCACGGTCCGGAGCCGGAAAGCGAAGGACCAGGTGAATACGGCCGGCCTCGGGAAGTTGAATGGTGATACGGGGCTCCGGCGATGGAGCCTCCAAGAGATTACGCTGCTCCAACAGTTTCATCTGTCGGCCCATCTGATCCATGAAGGGCGCACACTCCGCCTTGGCGGCGGCGAGAAGCGCTTGCTCGGCGGCCTGCCAATTGTCGGTGCTCAACAGCGGAACCGAGAGCACATAGAGCCCGTATTCCTGCGACGGACTCTCCTTGATCAACGGATTCCCGAAGAGGAGGCTGTTGGGAAACACCACGGTTCGACCGGTATAGAGATGCGAGGTCTGCCCTGGGCCAATCTCCAGCAACTTGGTTGCGAAAACGTCATATTCCAGCACGACGCCGCGATAGGTCCCCAGCTGTATTCGATCTCCCACACCGTACACCCCGCCCCCGACGCGCAGGGCGGCGCCGCTCCAGCAGAGAATCAATTCTTTCGTCGCCAGTACCACGGTGGCCGCCAGCGCAACCAGGGAGACGGCAAAGGCTTCCAACTCGTGGGCCCAAATCACTACCAGTCCCACGAACAGGCCCAACACCATGCTGTTGCGGGTGGTCACAATCCAGCGGCGCTTGGCGTCGATGGTCAGTGAGGAATTGCCCTTAATCCAACGAACCAGGATGGTTCGTGCGATCAACAGGATGAGAAGCAGGAGAATGGATTTCAGGAGATCGAAGAATACGCTGGACCCGATCACCGGCAACAGGTCGTGCATAGAGTCGTCTACAGGCCTCACTGTGAGTCGGTCTCTTCCTCACTCGCGCGGGGAACACATTCTTCGCGTTTCCAGTCCTTCAACCGTTTGTCCTCGTCGAAGGACAGGGTATACCGGTAACAATACAGCGGCTCTCGATAGGGCTCTTCGCTTCCGGCCAAACTCTTTCCGAAGGGCGAGGGCGAGGGCGGAGCCTTCGTTTTCTTTCCAGTGGCCAAACTACTGGGGTCCCACGGGTGAACTTCCCGGTCCCCCATCGGCACACGGTAGGTCCAGACCGTATCACCTCCCAGTACCGGCGTCTTGGCCGTGCTCGGTGGACCGAATTTCTCTTCGACATCGGCCTGAGTAAGCTTGTGGACCCCCCTATTCAGGTAGGTGTCGCGCCAGGGTCCTCCGCAGCCGGACAACGTCGTGATGCACAGAAGGATCGCCGTCATTCGACCCAAGCCTGTCCGCTCGCGACGCGCGGTATCCATCGCCTGCCTACCGTTCCGAATCACGCTGGTCCCGAACCCACCGAATGGAACAATACATCGCATAGCCTTGAGCCATCATACCGGTCACCAGCAGCCCCAATGCAGTTTTTAACCAGATGGTGTTGGGAAACTCCAACCCGTAGACGCCGAGCATGAATCCGCCGGCGATGCACACCACACCCACGCCGCGCGCAATCAATGCATTCGTCCGCAAATCAGGCATCCCCGCCCCCTGCTTACATCAATTCACTACGCTACACCGGCACATCCAACCGGTTCAACTTTTTCCCCGTTCGGCGTCAAGACTTCGCTTTCGCTCGAATCTCGCCTGCTCGTGCATCAAGCGCATCCGCCTCGACGCTTCGCCCGATCTTTCGCAACGCCGCGGCGTAATCCACGAGCGTCTTGGCCACATCGGGATGATCGGCCCCCAACTGCTTCTCCCTCACCGCCAAGGCCCGCGCAAGCAACGTCGACGCCTGGACGGCCTCGCCTTGCGCCATCGCCAGCGCGGCCAGGTTGCTCAGCGCCAGCGCGACTTCAAGGTGGTCCGTCCCGAGCAGGTTCTCTTTGATGGCCAGCGCCCTGGTCAACAGTCGCTGGGCGTCGGCGAATTGCCCGTGCTTGCGATGCAAGACGCCAAGGTTGTTCAGCATCGCCGCCACATCAAGGTGATTCTCCCCGTGCACGTCCTGGTAGATTTTGAGCGCCTCCAGATACAATGGCTCAGCCTCGACGTATTTCCCCTGCGCGCTGTAGGCTTGTGCAAGCCGGGCCAGCGTGACCGCGACACGCCGATCATGCAAACCGAATTCTTCGGCCTTCTTCACCGCGACAGCATAAATCCGTTCGGCTTCCTCATACTGTCCCCGCTGCACCGCGGCCTCGCCGGTCTGCATCGCGGCATCCCAGGTCTGCTGCCCGCAGGACAGGACTGCGAGGGCCAGCACGACGGAGAAACCGGTCACGCCATGTCGCCTCATGCGCGCCCCATTTGTTCGACGATGGATTCGGCTGGATAGGTCACAATCTCCGCGAGAGTAGGATGATAGTGCGGGATACGGAGCAGATCCTGCGCGGTCCCATGAAAATACATCACGGCAATCAGCTCGTGGATCAACTCTGCGGCTTCTGGACCCACAATCTGCGCGCCAATCAGCTCACCGGTGTCCGGACGGCACAGCAGCTTGACGAAACCATGAGACGCTCCCAGGCACATGGCCTTCCCATGATCGGCAAACGGGTAGGACGCCGTCAGATACGGGATCGACTGCTCGCGACAGTGACGCTCGCTCAGCCCTGCAACCGCCACCTGCGGATCGGTGAAGACCATTTCACTATCGAGCCGGTGATCGATGACCCGCGCGGGTTCGTCCGCATGGGTCGCATTGAACGCGGCCGTTTCACCTTGCTGAATCGCCAAATGCACGATGGGCGTGAGATCGTTGACGTCGCCTACGGCAAAAATGTGCGGCTGCGAAGTCCGCATATCCGGGCCGACCACGAGACGGCCATCGATGACAGCCACCCCGGCCGCCTCCACATTGAGCCCGTTCAGGTTCGGACGGCGGCCCAGCGCCTGAAAAATGAGCTCGGCTGATCGCGCCTGCACGGCACCTCCCCGACGGAACTGCACGGTTTTTTCGGTCGGCGTCGACGTCACCTGCTGGAACGAGACTCCGGTCACCACCTCAATGCCTTCGGCTTGGAACGCGGCTTCCAGCGCCCGTCCGACATCCTGATCCATATCGGACAAGAGCGTCGTACCGCGTTGCAACATGGTCACCTTGGTGCCGATGCGGGCGAAAAACTGCGCAAACTCCACCGCAACGAGCCCGCCTCCCAAGACTAACAACGACGACGGCGCGCGACGCACATCGAGCATCTCATCGCTGGTCAGATACCCGGCCTGGTCCAGCCCAGGAATCGCGATGTCGGCCGGACGCGAGCCGGTGGCGATCACAAAGGCGTTGCCGCGAATATGCTGCGTGCCTACGCGAAGCTCGTGGGGCGAGATAAACTCGGCGCGCGACTCATACAGGGTGAACCCCGGATCGCGCAATGCGGCGATGCGATAGTCTGCGAACTCCTGCACCAACCGGTTCTTGCGATCCACGATGGCCGAAAGGTCGGCCTGCGCATTCACTGGAGCCAGCCCGAACTCCTGCGCGTGTTTCATCAGCGCCATGATTTCCGCGGAGCGCAGGATCGTCTTGGTCGGCATGCAACCGCGCAAGATACAGAGTCCGCCCAGCGGCCCTTGATCGACGATCGCGACATCCGCGCCGGCGTCACGCGCCGTCCGCGCGGCAGCGTACCCGGCCGATCCGCCGCCGATCACCACGACATCATGCCGACGGCCGGTCTTCTGAGAGAGTTGTGATGCCATGCCCGGTTCGATAGACTAGCTCGCAGGTTCGAATTCGCAAGGATACACCATGATCAAACCCGGTCGCTATCGTCACTACAAAGGGAAGGACTACGAAGTCCTCGGTGTGGCCCGGCATTCGGAAACCGA
>WIAG01000023.1 GCA_014055495.1 Nitrospira sp. CR1.2 | reverse complement strand
CGTCACGGATCAGCCTTGGAAGAGACGGCCGGTTGAGTTCGCCCGCGTTGCAGCAGGCGTTGATCAAGGGCCTGCTGGCCGGCGGACTGGATGTCGTGGATCTGGGGCTCTGCGCCTCGCCGCTGTTGTATTTTTCTCTGTTCACCTTGCCGGTACAGGGCGGAATCATGATCACGGGGAGCCATAACGCCGCCGAGTACAACGGGTTCAAGATCTGCATCGGTAAAGAAGCCATTCACGGCGAAGAGATTCAGCACTTACGCCGGGTCATGGAGGCTGGGCGATTTGCGACCGGCGCGGGTCGCCTGTCCTCTCACCCCATTATTCCGGACTATCTCGAGCATCTGAAGCGCAGCTTTGCCGACGTACGAGCGGATCATCTTCATGTCGTGATCGATTGCGGGAACGGCGCCGCGTCGTTGGTTGCCAAGCAGGCGCTGGAGCAAATGGGCTGTCGTGTGACCGGCCTCTACGATGAATTAGACGGGCGTTTCCCGAATCATCATCCCGACCCGACCGTGGTGGACAATTTGCAAGACCTGATTGCGACTGTGCAGCAGCACAAAGCGGATGTCGGCATCGGCTACGACGGTGATGCAGACCGGATCGGCGCGATCGACGAGCGGGGCCACATTCTGTGGGGCGATCGCTTGATGGTGGTGTATGCTCGCGAGATCTTGAGCCGCAGACCCGGCACGACGTTCATTTCCGAGGTCAAGGCATCGCAATGTTTGTACGACGACATCGCCGCCAAAGGCGGACGGCCGATCATGTGGAAGACCGGCCACTCGTTGATGAAGGCGAAACTCAAGGCCGAATCGGCCGTGCTGGCCGGCGAAATGTCCGGCCACATGTTTTTTGCCGACCGGTACTTCGGGTTCGACGACGCGATCTATGCGTCCTGCCGCTTGGTGGAAATTTTGGCCAAGACCAAACAATCGTTGTCGAGTTTGGTCGCCGATCTGCCGCAGACCACCGTGACGCCGGAAATTCGCGTGGATTGTCCCGACAGCGTCAAATTTCAACTGGTCGATCAGGTGCGTGCCCAGCTGACCTCCTATCTTGAGGGGGGTAAGTCTGTGGGGGCCTCGAATCTCAAGATGCGCGAATTGGTGACGATCGACGGGGTGCGTGCGATTTTCGACGACGGGTGGGGATTGATCCGGGCATCGAACACCCAACCGGCATTGGTGCTTCGGTTTGAAGCTCCTTCGCAAGCCCGGCTGGATGTGATTCGCGCGACCATTGAAACTGAACTGGCGCAGGCACGGCGTGTCCTCGCGGTATAGGCTGAGTTCCCTTCCTGTTCGAATCAGTCCAATTTTGTGTCTGCTGGCGGCAACGCTCGCCGGTTTCATATCGCCGCCGGGGGGATCGGCCGAGACCGGCCCCGTCTCCACCGCTTCTCCCTCCGCGTTCCTTCCCTTCGCCAACGGTGAACGTCTGGCCTACGACGTGACGTGGTTGGGCCTGCGCGCGGGAATTGCCACCATGGTCGTGCAAGAAGGTGCCGACGACCGGGGAAAACCGCAGCTCACGCTGAACATGACGGCCCGGTCGAGCCCCACGGTGACGAAGTTTTATCCCGTCGACAATCGCGGCGTGTCCCAGGTCGATCTGGAGTCGTTTCTTCCCAGGCACATGACGTTTGCGCGACGAGAGGGGAAACGTTTCAACGACTTCGACTATACCTTTCGGCACAGCGAAGGCCTGGTGACTGCGGTGAAGGACGGCAAAACCGACGAACTGGCCATCCCGCCCGATGTGCAGGATGCCATGTCCTGTTTGTATTATGTCCGGAAGGTGCTGCCCTTCGTGCCGGGAGCGGCTCTGTCCCTGACGGTTCATCACGATAAGAAAAACTACAAGATGGACGTGCGCGTCGAAGGCCTTGAAACGGTGGAAGGGCTCTGGGGGAAACGTGAAACGGCCCGAGTGGTCGTGATCATGCCGTTCCAGGGCATTTTTCTGAACGAAGGCAATATTCGCGTCTGGTTCACCACCGATGAGCATCGGGTGCCGGTCCGTATGAAGGCCAAAGTCGTCATCGGGTCCATTGTGGCCGAACTTACCGAGGGCTATGGAACCGTCTCCCGGCCCTGATCGCTCTGCCGTGGTTTGCTCGCTTGGCCCGAAACCGCTATAATCACGCCACGTTCGTGGGGAGGGCTTCGGCTCTGTTCGAAGCCCTTGTTGTTTCGATCCGTCGTCCCCAGTCCCGAGAGGAATCCGAAGTATGGCGAAATTTCCCGTGACCTTAAGCCGATTTATCATCGAACAGCAGACTGCCTATCCGGAAGCCACCGGAGAGTTCTCCGTCCTCTTGACCCAAATCGGGCTGGTCGGGAAATTGATCGCCCATGACCTTCGTCGGGCGGGACTGATCGACGTCCTCGGGACCACCGGGGACACCAACGTGCAGGGCGAGGTCGTCAAGCGTCTGGATATGATTGCGAACGACACGTTTCTCCGGGTGTTCGAGCACAGCGGCCTGGTGTGTGTGCTGGCGTCGGAAGAGATGGAAAAGCCCATTCAGTTGCCGCAGCATTGGCCGAAGGGCAAGTATATGTTGCTGTTCGATCCCTTGGACGGCTCTTCGAACACCGACGTCAACATGCCACTCGGAGCGATTTTTTCGATTTTGAAACACGACGGTCGCGAGCGGCTCCCGGCGGAAGCGGAGTTGTTCCGGAAGGGGACCGAACAGGTGGCGGCCGGATATCTGCTGTTCGGGTCCAGCACGATGCTGGTGTTCAGTGTCGGTCAGCGCGTGCATGGGTTCACGCTGGACCCGTCCATCGGTGAGTACCTGCTGTCGCACGAAGATATCCGGATCCCGAAGAGGGGTAGGGTCTATGCGGCGAACGAGGGCAATTACCATCGCTGGTTGTCGGGGACCCGGAAATATGTCGATGCGTTGAAAGTGAAAGACAAGGCGGCGGGGCGTCCGTACAGCGCCAGGTATTCGGGCTGTCTGGTCGCGGATGTGCATCGGATTCTGTTGGGCGGCGGGATCTATCTCTATCCAGGGGAGGTCGACAAGCCGGACGGGAAGCTGCGATTGCTCTATGAGGCCAATCCGATGGCCATGGTGGTGGAGCATGCCGGCGGGAAAGCGACCACCGGGACCGAGCGTATCCTGGACCTGGAGCCCAAGGCGCTTCATCAGCGGGTGCCGCTCATCATCGGCAGTGCCGAGGACGTCGAACAGGCGGAGGCCTATATTCAGGGACGTGCGTAACGACTAATGTGACCGAGGTTTGTTGGGAGGTTGATTATGAGCAATCGGGTCCAGGAAATTGTGAGCTGGTACGAGAGTGACAATGCGGGCACGAAGACGAATATTGCCCGGCTGCTGAACGCAGGGAGACTGGCGGGGACGGGCAAGTTGGTCATTCTGCCGGTCGATCAGGGATTCGAGCATGGCCCGGCCAGAAGCTTTGCGCCGAACCCCGGGGGTTATCATCCGCATTACCATTTTCAACTGGCGATCGATGCCGGCTGCAACGCCTATGCGGCGCCGCTCGGCTTCATTGAAGCCGGTGCCAGCCACTTTGCCGGCCGAATTCCGCTCATTCTCAAATTGAACAACCACGATGTGTTGCACGATGAGAAGGATCCGCTTCCGTCGGTCACCGGCAGCGTGCAGGACGCCTTGCGGCTGGGCTGTTCAGCGGTGGGGTTCACGATTTATCCCGGCTCGTCTCACTGCAATCCGATGTATGAACAGTTACGCGCGATCGCGGCGGAAGCCAAGAGTTGCGGCTTGGCCGTCGTGGTCTGGTCCTATCCGCGAGGATCGGCGTTGAGCAAAGAGGGCGAGACCGCGTTGGATGTGGTGGCCTATGCCGCCCAGATCGCCGCGCAGTTGGGTGCGCATATCATCAAGGTCAAATTACCCACGGCCCATCTGGAGCAGGCTGCGGCGAAGAAGGTCTATGAGGCGGAAAAGATTCCTGCCGCAACCTTGGCCGAACGTGTGAAGCACATCGTGCAGAGTTCATTCGATGGACGACGGATCGTCATTTTCTCCGGCGGGGCCAAGAGCGATGAAAAGACCGTCTTCGACGAAGTGCGCGCGATTCGCGACGGCGGGGGATTCGGTTCGATCATCGGACGCAATTCGTTCCAGCGGCCGAAAGCGGAAGCCGTGAAGTTTCTGAACACAATTATGGCGTTGTACGCAGGCGAGAAACCCTAAGCGGAAACCTGTCCGACCGTATTGACCATGGATGACTTTCGTCTACCAACCGAACCCCGCCCTTCGACGCGGTCCTGGATCTTTCCCGTGATGCTGCTGGCGGCGGGGGTGCTGATCGGCGTGATTCTGACCTCCGATCTGGGATGGTTGCCGACCGGGCATGCTGTACCGGACTCCGTGCCTCCGCCGGCTTCCGTTCCTGTTCCCCGGCCGGTCTCGACGGCGGTGCAGCCTAGCTTGCCCGGTGCCGGCGGACAAAGTTTTGTCGATGTCGCCAAGGCCGTGAAGCCGGCCGTGGTGAATATTTTCGCGACGCGTAACGGATCAAGCGAAGAGGGGAAGGGCACGCCGTTCGAAGATCCGTTCTTCCGGCGATTTTTCGGCGAAGAATGGATGAAGCGCTTTGAGGCACCCAAGGAACGCAAGGAGCGGGGACTGGGTTCGGGTGTCATCGTCGATGCCAACGGGCTGATCATCACCAACAATCACGTGGTGAACAAGGCGGACGACATCAAGGTGTTCTTGTCCGATAAACGCGAGTTCAAAGCGAAGTTGGTCGGAACCGATGCCAAGACCGATGTGGCGGTGCTGAAAATCGAAGCGACTGGATTGCCGACCGTCGCCTGGGCCGATTCCGACAAACTGGAAGTCGGAGAGTTCGTACTCGCGGTCGGGAATCCGTTCGGCCTCACGCAGACCGTGACATTGGGCATTGTCAGCGCCCTCGGGCGTGCGGCGGGTATCGCCGAATACGAAGACTTCATCCAGACCGATGCGGCCATCAACCCCGGCAATTCCGGCGGCGCGTTGGTGAACGTGCGCGGCGAACTGGTCGGTATCAATACGGCCATCTATAGCCAGAGCGGTGGAAACATGGGTATCGGCTTCGCGGTGCCGAGCAACATGGCGCATTCCATCATGGACCAGTTGGTGCAACATGGCAAAGTCGTACGAGGCTGGTTGGGTGTCTCCATCCAGGAACTGACGCCTGAATTGTCTTCTCAATTCGGTGTGCCCAAAGATGTGAAGGGTGTGCTGGTCAGTGACGTCATGGACGACAGCCCGGCTAAGAAAGCAGGGTTCGAGCGTGGCGATGTCATCGTGGAGTATGACGGTAAACCGATGGATTCGCCGGCGCACCTCCGCAATGCCGTTGCCCAGACGCATGTCGGGAAAAAGGTCTCCGTCAAAATCATCCGTGAGAAAAAAGCGAAGTCCATCGAGCTGACGATCGCCGAGCAACCCAAGAATCTGGCGCAGGCCGGTGTCGAAGAGGGCGGAGAATCGGTTGCACCTGCGGGATTGCTCTCCGACATTGAGGTGAGGGAGCTGAACACAGAACTTGCCGGCCGGTACGGATTAAAGGGGAGCGACCGTGGGGTGGTGGTGGTCCGGGTTAAACCCGGCAGCCCAGCGGAGGAAGCCGGTGTACGCGAAGGGGATCTCGTGCTGGAAGTGAATCGCAAGTCGATCGGGACGGTGAAGTCGTACGAACAGGTGGCTGCAAATCTGCCGAAGGACCAGGCGGTGTTGCTCTTGCTGAAACGGCAAGGGCGAGCCATTTATCTGACGCTGAGGCCGTGATTGCTTCGAATCGTCCGTTTGAGGCCAATCACAGAGAGGAGGAAAACAATATGGTAGCGCGGGCCATATTTGTTCTTCTCAGCGCTCTTGCAGGAATGGCCCTGTTTTTGCGGGCCCAGGATCCTAGTCGGGAGTTTCTGCTCATCGGGTTGGCTATGGGAGCGGTGGCCGGTGGTCTCATTTTGGCCGGCGAACATGCGCTTCGCAGACTTTCATTCGGTATTATTGTCGGTGGTGCGGTCGGTTTGGCCGGCGGGTTAGTCCTCACGGGATTGGTGGAATGGGTCGGGAGTGCGGTCTTCGACGTCGAAACCTTTCTGTTCCATATCGGGGGCTTGGTGTTCCTGTTGGGGTTTCCCTATCTCGGGCTTGCCATGGGGGCGCGGTTCGGGAACGAGCAATTTCCTTCGGCGCCCACAGGGGGGGCTTCGTCGAGCGCCTCAACGGCCTGCCTCAAGGTGTTGGACACGAGCGTCATCATCGACGGCCGGGTTGCGGACTTGTGCGAGACGGGCTTTCTCGAAGGTCCGTTTCTGGTTCCGCATTTCATCTTGCATGAGTTACAGCACATTGCAGACTCGTCCGATTCACTCAAGCGGGCACGGGGCCGGCGAGGACTGGATATTCTCAACAAGATTCAGAAAATGCCCGATGTCGATGTGCGCATCGTCGAGGAAGATTTCCCGCATGTGAAGGAAGTCGACGCCAAGCTTGTGGTGTTGGCCAAGAAGGTGGGTGGACGGATCGTCACCAATGATTTGAATCTGAATAAGGTCGCGGAATTGCAGGGTGTTCGCGTGTTGAACATCAATGAACTCTGTAACGCGCTGAGGCCGGTGGTACTTCCCGGGGAAACGATTCGCGTCTTCGTATTGAAGGAAGGCAAGGAAGCCGGGCAGGGCGTGGCCTACTTGGATGACGGCACGATGATCGTCGTGGACAACGCCCGCCGTTGCATCGGACGCAATGTGGATGTGACGGTCACCAGCGTGCTCCAAACGACGGCGGGGCGCATGATTTTCACCAGATTGAAGGAAGAGTCGGAGCGGGAAGAGTACCAGGTTGCGCGTGGGTAGCAGGGTAACGAAGAGGGGCGACGGATCGGCTGGGCCCGGTCGTTCGCATCGATCGGCTGATTGGTGGAGACATCGCCGCGTCTGTGCCCGTTTGTCCGTCCGAGAGTCGATCTGTGTCTGTTCATAAGGCGGGGCCTGCACACACAGGGCCGCGAACAGTGGCGCTGGTTCCCGCAGCCGGTCGTGGCCTTCGGATGGGGGGCCACATCCCCAAGCAGTTTCTCACCCTGGGTGGCCGCCCCATCCTGGCGCAGTCGCTCATGGTGCTGCAGGCCTCGCCCGTGATCCACGAGATCATCCTGGCCGTTCCGCAGTCCGAACGTCAATACTGTCTCGATCACATCGTGGCGACGGGAGAGTTTTCCAAGATCACCAAGGTGGTGCCGGGCGGGGAGCAGCGGCAGGATTCCGTGCGCCATGCCCTGGCGGAAGTGGACCCTGAGACGGAAATCGTCCTCGTGCACGATGCGGTACGGCCGTTTCTCACAGGCACCATGATTCGTGAGGTAGTGGAGGCCGCCGTCGAGCATGGGGCTGCGATCATCGCGCTGCCGATGCGCGACACGGTCAAATACGTCGGAGATGGAAAGGTGATCGAACGGACGGTGGATCGCCGGCCCCTCTGGCTGGCGCAAACCCCGCAGGCGTTCCGCCGTGAGTGGTTGGAGGAAGGCCATCGGAAGGCCTTGCTGGGCGGCATACAGGCGACGGACGACGCGCATCTCGTAGAACTGCTTGGGAAACCGGTCGTCGTGGTCGAGGGCAGCGGGGAAAACATCAAGGTCACAAGGCCGGAGGATCTCGTGATCGGAGAAGCCATTCTCCGCTCACGGACGGCGGCGAGGAGTGCAGAATGACGGCGGTACGCGTGGGGTGCGGATGGGATATTCATCCCTTGGTGGCAGGGCGGAAGTTGATTCTCGGCGGGCTCGACATTCCGCATCATAAAGGCCTGCAAGGCCATTCCGATTCCGACGCCCTAGTGCACGCCATTTGCGATGCGCTCCTGGGCGCCATGGGAGAAGGTGATCTCGGTCGCCACTATCCCAGCTCGGACCAGCGATTCAAGAATATTTCCAGCCTCAAGTTGCTGGAAGACGTCGTCGGGAAGTTGCGGGCCAAAGGCTATCGATTGGCCAATGTGGACAGTACCATCATCGCCCAGGCGCCCAGGCTGAGTGCGCATCTGGCATCGATGCAAACCGTCATCGCCGGCGTGTTGCAGGTTGAACCGGAGCTTGTGAACGTGAAGGTCAAGAGCGGTGAAGGGTTGGATGCGGTGGGGCGTGAAGAGGCGATCGCCGCTCAGGCCGTCTGCCTGATCGAGCGGGGATAGGCGCCGGCCGGCACTCGATGGTGCATCCGTCGCGATTATGCTGAGAACGATTGCTCAAGACCTCCACGCGGTGTTCGAACGCGACCCTGCCGCGACCAGCAGGCTGGAAGTCGTGCTGACCTATGCGGGGTTTCACGCGCTGCTGGCCTATCGGCTGGCGCATTGGCTGAAGCAGCATCAGGTGCCGCTTCTACCGCGGGCGATCTCCCAACTGGCCCGCTGGTTGACCGGGATCGAAATTCATCCCTCCGCCAAGATCGGCTGCGGGTTTTTTATCGACCACGGCATGGGAGTGGTGATCGGCGAGACGGCGGAAGTCGGGGACCATGTCACCCTGTTCCAAGGCGTGACGCTGGGTGGAACAGGGAAGGAACGCGGGAAACGACACCCGACGCTCGGCAATCATGTGGTGGTCGGGGCCGGTGCCAAGATCTTGGGCGGCATCACGATCGGCGACAACGTGAAAATCGGGGCCAACTCCGTGGTGCTGAAATCAGTCCCGCCGAATTCCACGGTCATCGGCGTGCCTGGCCGGATCATTAAGTCGCAGGGCGAGCGACTTCCGGATGCCACGATGGATCACACCAATATGCCGGACCCCACGGCCGACCGATTCGCCGCGCTGGAGATGGAGCTCATCGAGTTGCGCAAGAAACTCGAAAACCAGGATTCCAACGGGACTCGTTAACGCAGAAGCCCATTCCTCGAAGGCTATCCCCGCAACTGCTTCCGAATCGGTCAGGGCGTAGAGCGCCGCAGTTCAGCCAGCCACATCGGTGTCGGCATCCTCCGACTCCGCCGCGCGGACGTCACCCGAGTCCATCGCTCCGTTAGTTCGACAGGCAGCTCTTCATAAACTTCTTCCGCTCGTCACCGGCCAGATTCTTGGTCTTTGCTTCTTTGTTGCATGTTGCCATCTTGTTCTGCTGCGAGGGGCCTGCCGCCGCTTTGGCAGGTTTGGCGGACAGACATTCTTTCATGAACGCTTTGCGCTCATCGCCCTTGCCCTCGCCGCTGAGCCCCTTGGCGTCCGCATTGGCATTGCAGGTCTTCATTTTGTTCTGCTGCGCACCGGCGTCACTCAGCGACGGGGTAACCAACACGGCTGCCAACATGAGCGAGAAAAGGGTAGTGGCCAAATGTTTCATCGACGGCTCCTTGTGAAGGTGGAGGGAGATGGTCGGCGAAACTATAGCAAATGTCGATGTGTCTGTCTCAGGGGGGAAGACCCTTACGTGGGATTTTGGATAAGCATGTCCGGGTAGTCGACCCGTACCAGGTAGAGGCCATGAGCGGGGGCGGTTTTTCCCGCTGCGGCACGGGTGCGGGTTGCCAGCAGGCGCGGCATATCGGCGGCCGACCGTTTTCCCTGGCCCACCTCGACCAGCGTCCCCACGATCGAGCGAACCATTTGCTTGAGAAACCGGTCGGCATAAAACGCGCAGACGATGAGATCGCCCTGCCTGCGGAGGTCGGCATGCTGCATGTGGCACTGCGGGTTCTCGTTGTCGGTCGGGGCGGTTTCGAAGGACGAAAAATCCTGTTTCCCGGTCAGGTACGCGGCGGCTTCCATCATCGCGGACAGGTCGAGCGGTTTGTAGAGCATCCAGGCACGTTCACGGAGCAGCGGCGCGCGTTCCGGGCGATTCAGCACGTGGTACTCGTACAGCTTACCCTGGGCGGAATAACGCGCATGAAACTCATCGGTGACCGCGACGACCGACAGGGCGCTGATGTCGGCCGGGAGGTGGGCGTTCAATGCGCGCAGCCACTCCCGTTCGGAGAGGCCGCGGTCGGTGCGAAAGCTGGCGACCTGCCCCAACGCGTGCACCCCGGCATCAGTGCGTCCGGCCCCGACGACGGTGATGCGCGCCTGCGCGATCGCCGCGAGTGCCGTTTCCACCGTTTCCTGGATGGTCGGCACATTCAGCTGGCGTTGCCAGCCGGCGTAGTGCGTCCCGTCGTACTCGAGGACAAGTTTGAATGTGGTCATAGTGCGCGTGGGAACGGGAGAACTCTAGCCCAACGGAGCGATGGCTGTCACCTGGACGGGTTCGTGCGAAGGTAGGTCTTCACTCCTTCGAAAATCGATTCGGCGATATGGGCCAGGAAGGGTTGGGAGCGCATCTGTTCTTCTTCGGCGGGATTCGACATGAAGGCAATTTCCGCGAGGATGCTGGGCATGGTGGTGAAGCGAAGGACATAGAAGGGCGCCGTTTTGACGCCATGGTCGATCGTGCTATAGCGCCCGTTGAGGTTCGTCACCATGGCCTGTTTGGCAGTCCAGGCAAGCTCCTGGGAGTGTTCGATTTTTTTCGAGGTCAGGAGATCGGCGACAATGTATTCCCATCCCACGCCGGTGCTGTTCAGCGGCGTGCCGTTTTCCCGCGCAGCGACTTCCAGGGCTCGTTGATCCTTCGCTTCGCCGAAGTGATAGATTTCCAACCCGCGTACACCCTTGTGTGGGTGTGAGTTTACATGGATCGAGATGAACAGGTCGGCGTCTTTCCCGTTCGCAAACTTAGCCCGGTCTTCCAACTCGATGAAGGCATCCCGATCGCGGGTCATGAGCACGCGCGTGTTGGGCAACGTGGCGAGGAGATCCTTCAGCAGGAGACCGACTTTCAGCGTGACGTCCTTTTCAGTCGTGCCATGCTGTCCGATGGTGCCGGGATCCTTTCCGCCGTGCCCCGGATCGATGACGATCGTCTGTGTCTGGCTCGCCGGTTTGGGAGCGGTCGGCCGGACCGGCTCTGTGACCGTGGGACTCGGGATGGTCGGGGGTGTCGGCAGCGCCACGGCAGGGGCCGAAGGGGAGGTCGACGACGTCTCGCCGATCTGCCGCATCTGATCCTTCGCTTTGTGGTACAGGTCGATCACGAGGCGATCCGGGTTCGTCAGTGCAAAAGCCTTGTACTTCAATCCCTGGGTCCGCGGCAGGGTAATGGTGACGACGCGGGGCCGACTTTGGGCGATGTGAAACGACTGTGGAATAGTGCCGCCTGAGACGCGCTGCCGGGAGGATTTTCCGAGGATCGCATTGCTGACCTCAATCACGACGCGGTCCGGGTTGCGCAAGTGGCTTTCGGTGAAGGAGGCCTTGTGATTCAGATCCAGGACCAGACGTGTCCCGTCGGGAGTGGACCAGGTACGAAGGTCACGGACGACGAGCGGGTAGCGTGTGTTGCCGGCCTTCTCCTGTTTGATGAGGAGGAAGTGCGGAGACGCAGGTTCGGCAGAAAAGTGCGGCGCGTCCGGCCAGGTCGGTTCCGACGGGACGTCGGCGTTCGCCACAGACATCGTCGCTGCCAGCCACCAGCCAACCGTCAGCAGGAGACAGGTGCGGAGCAGCCCGGCAATGGAGGGCAGGAACGGAGACTCCCAGCGACGAGGTACCATCTAGGCCTTTTCTCAGATGTTTGTGCTATTGTCAACAAAACCTCTGAAACGTCGTAATTTTAGATGGCCACACATCTGCTTGTCGATGGATATAACCTCGTCGGGGGCGCCGGAATGGCGGGGCCCAGCGGGTCAGGCCGTCTCGAGATGGCGCGTGAGGCGCTGGTCCGGGACTTGGCCGGGTATCGCCGCCGAAAGGGCCACGCCATTACCGTCGTGTTCGATGGCTGGCAGGGGGGCCTGGGGGCGGAGCATCGGGAGTTTCAGTCGGGGGTCGAAGTTGTCTACTCGAAACGCGGTGAACGGGCCGATCAAGTGATTCAGCGACTCGCGCGGGTGTTTGGCAAGGATTGCGCGGTGGTCTCCTCCGATCATGAGGTCGTCAACGCGGCGAGGGGCGCCGGCGCGTTTGTGATCGGGGCGGCGGAGTTTCGAACCAAGCTGTACGAACGGTCTTCACCGGGGCCGACGCTGGCCTTCAAAGAATTGGATCGGGGCGACGCCGAGGTGGTGAAACGGTCGAAGGACAAGGGGGGGAACCCTCGGAAGCTTCCCAAATCTCAACGCAAACGCAACCATCAGCTCAAGGAATTTTGAAGAGTCGGCGGGCATTGTCGCTGGTGCGTCGGCCGATCTCCTCCGACGTCACGGTGGTCCCGTCCGAGGCGATGGTCGCCAGCACGTCTGCGACCTGTTTCACAAAAGCGGGCTCGTTGCGTTTGCCGCGGTGCGGCACCGGTGTGAGGTAGGGGCAGTCCGTTTCGATGAGCACCCGATCCGCTGGAACCGTCCTCGCAATGTCCCGCAACATCGTGGCATTCTGGAACGTCAGAATGCCGGAGAACGACAGGTAAAACCCCAACTCGATCGCATCCTTCGCCAACCAGGCATCCCCGGAAAAACAGTGAAAGACTCCGCCGATCTCTGATGCCCGTTCTTCCTTCAGGATACGAATCGTATCGTCTTGCGCTTCCCTGGTGTGGATGATGACCGGGAGTTTCAACTCACGCGCCAGCTGGATCTGTTCGCGGAAGCGCAGGCGCTGTAGCTCCGGATCCGAGTGGTTGTAATGGTAATCGAGGCCGATCTCGCCGTACGCCACCACCTTGCGGTCGTGCGCCAGTGTCCGGAACTCATCGTACCAGCCGTCGGTGATGTGTTTGACTTCGTGGGGATGCACACCGATCGACGCGTAGACGAAGGGGTATTGGTTGGCGAGCGCGACTGCCGATCGGCTGGTCGCAAGATCACAGCCGATCGTAATCATCGTATCGACGCCGGATTCCCGCGCCCTGGCGATCATCGCGTCGCGGTCCGATTCGTAGCGCGCATCGTCGAGATGGGTATGCGTATCGATCAGCATGGGGCGCATCCTACCATGGTTGTTAACGTCGTGACGACCTCCCGACCCTCGCCCGCTTGACAAGATTTAATGATGAGTGTTAAATGCAAATCACTTGCAACACGATGTGGGGCCAATGGCAGATTCAATCATCGACAGTCTGAAGGCCGGCGGGAAGAAGCTCACGAAGCCCAGGCAGGCAATCTTGGCCATCCTGGAATCAAATGCATTGCCAGTCACTGCGGCAGAGGTGCATGCCCGACTGAAGAAGGCCCATGTGCACATGGATCTTGCCACCGTCTACCGGAACCTGACCATGCTCCAAGAACTGGGCCTTGTCGATCCGGTGGGGTTGCGAGAGGGGCAGATGCGATATGAGGTACGGCATGGGCGGGAGCACCATCATCATATTCAGTGTCGCGGGTGTGGTCGGATCGTCGATCTCATGCTGTGCCCGCTCAAGAAACTCACGCAACTTGTCGAGACCCAAACCAAGTTCGCGGTAGAAGGCCATTCCCTGGAATTTTTCGGTTGGTGTCCGCAATGTCGATGAACGCATTTGTGACGGCCGGGAAACGGTGGGCGCTTGTCGCTCTGTATGCCCTGCTGCTGTTCTCTCTCCAGCCGCTCCTACTCGACCATACGTTTGCAGCAGGCACCTCGCATGAACATTCAGACCAGGATGCCTGTGCCTGGCTGGACCATGCGGCGAGCGCCGGCCTGCACTCCAGCGCTCCTCCTCTGTTGCTGGTGCAGATCATCACGTCCGTCTCTTCCGTCTTGACGGCTCCGCACCGTTCCACTGTGCTCTCTCACGTCTCCGTCCGCGGTCCTCCCATCCTTCTCTAACACTTGTCTCGTTGTGCTGATGGTCCCCCTCACGCGTCTTGTGCAGGGGAAGACCGGGCAGCTGCCTGCTCGCGCCTCCTGTGGGGCAGGAGCTCACGGGGTTGGGTTGTTCTTCGCCCGGAAGAACAGCGCTCGGTCTTCTCCTGCAGAAGGCGTGCATGGTGTGCGCGCGGTTGAGGATGTTCATTCATGGGAGGTGAGTATGGCTAACGAGGTGATGGCGCCCGTTCCTGTGACGGTTCTGACGGGATTTCTTGGGGCAGGAAAGACGACCTTGCTGAATCGAATCTTGACGACCGAGCACGGCAAGCGTGTGGCGGTCATCGTGAATGAGTTCGGCGAAGTGGGGATCGACAATCAACTTGTCATCGGCGCCGACGAAGAAATCTTTGAGATGAACAACGGCTGCATCTGCTGCACGGTACGGGGCGATTTGATCCGCATCATCGGCAATCTCCTCAAGCGAAAAGACCGGTTCGACTACATGGTCATCGAGACGACGGGGCTGGCCGATCCCGCGCCGGTGGCCCAGACCTTCTTCGTGGACGATGAGATGAAACGGCGGTTGTCGCTCGACGGGATCGTCACCGTCGTCGACTCGAAACACATCTGGGAACACCTCGACAAGAGTCCGGAAGCGAAAGAACAGATTGCCTTCGCCGATGTGATCCTGCTGAACAAGATCGATCTGGTGCCGCCGGCCGAGGTGGACCGGCTCGAGGCCCGGATCAGGGCGATCAATGTCATGGCAAAGATTCATCGGACGAGAGATGCGCAGGTGGAGATCAGCCGGTTGTTGAACATCGGCGCGTTCGATCTGAGTCGGAAACTGGAAATCGATCCGAATTTCCTGGGCGAAGAAGCCCATGAACATGATCCGAGCGTCTTCTCTGTGGCGTTGGTCGAAGAGGGAATGATCGATGAGGGGAAGGTCAACGATTGGTTCCGCGAGGTGCTCTCCACGATGGGAACGAAGATCTACCGGATGAAGGGCATTCTGAACGTCGAAGGGCGCGACCAGCGGTTCGTGTTTCAGGGGGTCCACATGCTGTTCGACGGCAAGGCGGATCGCGCCTGGAAGAAGGGGGAAATACGCAACAACCAACTGGTGTTTATCGGGAAAGACCTCGACCGCGCGGCGTTGACGAAAGGATTTCGATCATGCCTCGTCTAGCCAGGTCGAAGGCGATCATCACGTTGGGCTCGGTGGGGCATGTCACGCTCGGCGATTACATCAATCGCGTGGCCTTCTCTGCCGATGGCGCCGGGCTGGCGGCCTGCTCCGCATCGGGACAGGTTTCGGTATGGGACGTGTCGACGTTGCAACCGATCGGCGATCTCAGGGGACATGACCGGTCGGCTCTCACACTTGCCTGGCATCCGAGCCGGAGCGAGTTGGCGACGGGCGGGCAGGATGGCGTCGTCCGGCTCTGGGGCCTCGATGCAAGCGCGGAGAGAGCCGTGTTTCCCGTGGGAGAGCCCGGTTCGTGGGTCGAACATCTGGCCTGGTCTCCGGACGGGCGTTTTCTGGCGGCATCGGCAGGGAAGAGCCTCCGGATTTGGGGTGTGGATGCGGCGAGCAGCCCGCAGCTGGTTGCGGAAGTGCCGGCGCACAAAACGACAGTGTCGGCGCTGTCCTGGATGCCCAATGGGGGCGGTGTCATTTCCTCCTGTTATGGCGGTGCGTGGCTCTGGAAGGTTGGAATGCAAGAGCCCGTGCGGCCGTTCCCGTACGACGGCGCGTTACTGTCCCTCTCGGTGAGTCCGAGCGGAGAATATCTGGCCTCGGGAAATCTCGACGGCTCAGTGCACTTGTTTCGCACGGACAACGAGCAGAATTGGCACATGTCCGGCTATCCGATGAAGGTCACCTCGGTCAGGTTCGACCATAGCGGGATGAATCTCTTCACGGCCTCCGGTCCTGCGCTCGTCTCCTGGAGCATGAAAAAATTCGAAGGCACCGGCGGCCGCCTGTTTAAGGGACACCTGGGATGGATTCAGGAGATCGCCTGTCATCCCAACCTGTCGCTCGTCGCGACGGTTGGTGAAGACGGCCTCCTCTGTATCTGGGAACCGCAGACCACGAAGCCGCTTCTCAGCCAGGAAATGAACAAGTCGGGCGGTCTGTCCTCGGTCGCCTGGAGTCCTCACGGCGCATGGCTGGCGACCGGCACGAATGACGGCGTGGTGTCGCTGTTTGCCGTGGAAGGGATCGGAGGGCGGTCATGAACCTGTTCGGAGGGCGTCGTACCATCGTTCCGGATCAGGCGGAGCGCATCAAGGCCTGGGCTCGCAGGTTGTGGGCACTGTCCGACGAGACCACCGTGATGGTGACGGAATTAGAGTGCCGTGAGCCGGGATGCCCGCCGATCGAAACCGTCATCGCGGTGCTTGAAGGGCCGGGACGGACGACACAATACAAAATCCACAAAGCGGCCGACGAGGTGTCTCAAGCGGATGTCGAGGCGTTGGCGGCCGGAGAGGAGCCGCCTCATGCCCATTAAGGCCACGCGAGTCAGAGCCTCCGGTTCTCCGGTCTATGTGATCGCCGGTTTTCTCGGTAGCGGGAAAACCACATTGCTCAAACGGGCGCTGGCTCATGAGCTGGAGCGTGGCGTGAAACCGGCCGTGCTGATGAACGAGTTCGGTGAAGTCGATGTGGACGGCGCCGTCCTGCATGAACATCCCCGATCCAACGAGATCGAGCTGGAGTCGCTGCTGAGCGGCTGTCTCTGCTGCGACCTGTCGGGGGAATTTACCGAGAAGGTCGGTCATCTCTTGAAAAAAACGCAGGGCGCTCCGCTGTTCGTCGAGACCACCGGCTTGGCGGACACCGGCCAGGTGGTGGCCGGCATCGAGCAGGCCTTGGCTGGGCATTCGGATACGGCCAGGCTGGCCTCGGTGATCGTGATGGTCGATGCGCCGCGATTCCTGAAGCTCGGCGCGTATTGGCCCGCAGCGCACGATCATCTCAAACGAGCCGATACGGTGGTCCTGAATAAGCTCGATCAGGTCGACGACCGGCAGGCCGCACTCGTGGAGAGACGGATCAGAGCGGCTAATCCCGCAGCGCGCATTGTTAGGGCGATCCATGCGGATGTCCCGATCAATCGACTGTTAGAGGTGCCGGCAGAGAGGCGCAGGGCGAAGATGGTCACGGGTCCGTTGAAGGATTCTGCGGCGGGGTACCGGAGCGGTAGCTTCAAAATCCTGCGGCCGTTCGAGCCGGAACGGCTGGAGCGCTGGTTGAAGCGGTATCAACGCTCCGTGGTGCGGCTGAAGGGATACGCCAGAGTTCAGGGCCGTCAAGGGATGCAAGAGGTGCAGTGGGTAATGGGAGCGTTGTCCATTGCGCCCTACCGGGGTGCGAAGCAGTCGCAAGCGAAGATTGTGGTGATCGGCCGGCGGGTGGCCTGGCAACGGTTTCTGGAAGGGCTTGAACAGTGTCTCGTGCAGCCGGAGCGAGTCACCGCTGGTCGGCGTCGGGCTGGGAAGAAGCTGTCGCGATGAGGGGGGAGTGATCATGAGGACAACGGCAGGCACAGGGCACACCTTCGTGGATGATCCGGTTGCGCGGCTCCTGGTCAAGGACGCACACAGTCGCATGTACAAATGGCCGGCCTCCTTCGCCGGCTATCGGGCGAACGTGACGCTGAACGAGGACGGGCGGATCTGGACGGGAAGCGTCCGGCTCGCGCCCAGGAAAGATACCACTGTTGAGTTGGACGGCGCCGACCCGGCACTCCAGGAGTGGGTGCGCGAACGACTGTGGACGCAGGGTATGCATCTCGCTCATTCGGCGTTCGAGGAAGGCGATGGGAAATATGTGCTGTCTTTCGACCCGGACGAGGATCCCGCCGTTCCGCATCCGCGCGGGCGGCGCGTCTTGCTCACCGGCGGGCGACTCGAATCGTGGTATCGAATCAAGGATCATCGTTATACCCAGATCGGTCGTCTCACCCCCATGACCGAGCGTCGCGTGAACACGATCGAACGCTACGATCAGGCGCCGGATGGTCGGCAGTATTCCTCGCACTACGTCATGACCTATTTCACGCTGGATGGCCAATCGGTCGTGGGAATGGAAAGTTATGTGAACGACTATCTGGACGTAGGCGGCATCTGGTTACCGCGTCGCCGGTGCGTGTCGTTCGGAGAAAACGGGGCGGTCAAGACGCGGGTGATCGAACTCTCACAGCATGAGGTGTGGTGATGGATGACAACCAGATGGACGGAGCTCGCCTGATACCGGAGCGGCCGGAGTTGCGGGCAGGGGAACTGGCGCTGGACACAGCTCAGGTCCGAGACGGCCGAACGGCCTCCATGTTACCGCTGGTCGTGTTGTATCAACGGGCCTGGGACCTGGCGCAGGCGGCAGAAGTGTCTTTTGTCGGCCTGATGCATTCGGCGGAAGCGGCGGCCCTGGCCGATGCGGTCCGGCATCTGTTGGACGACGTCGGGGATCGAGAAGGCAGCATCAGGTGGTCGGTGCGGTTCTCGGAAGCCAGGCATTTAAGCGCGGTGCTGCAAGATGCGCTCGCGGAGGGAAAGGACACCAAATCATGACGACGACGAGTACAAAGGCGGGGGCTCCGGTGGAGGTGGCGGTCTTGACGGTGTCGGACACTCGAACGTCGGAGACGGATCGGAGCGGCGATATGATCGTCGATCGACTGACCCAAGCGGGGCACCGGGTCGCCGACCGACAATTGTGCAAAGATGATTTCCACAGGATCCGCGAGACGATTGCCGCCTGGGTCGCCGATCCCAAGGTCGACTTCGTGATCGTGACCGGGGGGACCGGTGTCACGCAACGCGATGTCACGCCGGATGCCGTCCGTTCTCTATTCACCAAATCGATTCCCGGGTTCGGTGAACTGTTTCGCTGGTTGAGTTATGCGGAAATCGGCACTTCCACGATTCAGTCCCGCGCCGATGCCGGGGTGTGTGGGGACACGATTGTGTTTCTGCTCCCCGGGAGTCCCGGAGCCTGTCGGCTCGGCATGGAGCAGATCATCCTGCCTCAGCTCAACCTCAATCATAAGCCCTGCAATCTGGTGGAGCTGCTGCCGAGGGTACGGCATGAACCGGAGCCGCATGTCGACGCATAACGTTTTTTCGCTGCAGGGCGTGGGGTATCGGAGGGCATTCGCATGATGGTCCCTGCCGAGCCGACCTGGGGATTTGCCGTTCTGATGGGGCTACTCGGAAGTCTGGGTGCCTTGATCCCGGCCTGTCTCGTGTTGTTCATTCCCGACGGATGGCGACACCGCGCAATGCCGTATCTGCTGAGTTACGCGACGGGAACGATGCTGGCCACCGCGATCATCGGCCTCATTCCCGAAGCGCTGGAATATATTCCCATTCTCGAGGTGGGCCTCTCCTTGCTGGCCGGATTGGTGTTGTTTTTCGTGCTGGAATGGGCAGTGATCTGGCGGCATGCGCACGGTGATGGATCGGAAGCAGACCCGCCTGGCCACTCGCATCACCACGATCATCCTGAGGGGTTGGCGAAGAAAACCGGAATGCTGGTGCTGATCGGTGACGGGGTTCACAACATGGCGGACGGTATCGCCATCGGTGCCGCCTGCGTGGCCTCGCCGGGCCTGGGGCTGGTGACGACGTTGGCGGTGTTGGGGCATGAAGTGCCTCAAGAGTTGAGTGATTTCACGATTCTCCTCTCGAGCGGCTTTTCACGTTGGCGGGCGTTCTTCTGGAACACGGTCTCGGGGTTGGGCACCCTCGTCGGGGTGGTGGTCGCCTATGGGGGGCTCGGGTATGCAGAAGCGATTGTGCCCTACGCGCTCAGCGTGGCGGCTGCCAGCTTCCTCTACATCGGGCTCGCGGACCTGGTGCCGGGGTTGCACGGGCGTGTCGGCGCCGCCAAGGGCCTGTGGCAATTCGCCATGATGATTGCGGGAATGGTCACAATCGGGGCGCTCACGATGTTACCGCATTGATGGCGGGAGGTGAGTGAGACCATGAGAACTGCACAACTCGGTACGACTCAGATTCACTTGCAGGGGAAGTTGCCGCTCACAGGCGACCGGTTGGTGGCGGACTTTGCGATTCCTCCGGCGCGGTTGGCCGCAGGCCCGCTGCTGGCATCCGATTTACGAATGGGGTTCGTGGTGGTGTCCACGCTCCCGAACATCGAAAAACACGCCTGCCTGGCACAGATCGTTGAACTGGAGGAGCGAACTTACCAGTGGGTGCCCGAGCTCCGGATCGTCCATGTGTCGGCTGATCAGGAATCGCACTGGCGTGAGGTCGACCGGTTTCATCCGAACATCCGGGCGGCAGGCTACTCGCTCTGTTGTGCAGACCCTGTGAGCCGAAACGCGTTCGTGGAGGCCTTTGGGATCGGTGTAGAGGGGCACCAGAGGATCGCCCATGGATTGTTTGGACTGCGAGACGGAGTGTTTCTCGCGGCGGACATTCCTGACGACCAGATGAAGCCTGCGGATGTTCGAGGCTTCCTCACGCGGGTGGCGGCGCTGGCGGGTCAGAAGGAGCGGTCATCGACCGTACAGGAGCAGTGATCTTGATACACGGCGGATGGATTGTAGCTCCATGCTCCCGTGCGACCGAGGCCGATCTCTTGATCGCGGAGGGAGTTGTTGTGGGCGTGGAACCGCATCTCGGAGCACGGATAGATGTTCGTCATGCGGAGTGCATCGATGCCCGGGGGGTACTTATCATGCCCGGCTTTGTCGATCTCCATGTCCATCTCCGCGAGCCGGGATATGAACATAAGGAAACGATTGCGACTGGAACCGCCGCCGCGGTGGCGGGCGGGTTTACGACGGTCTGTTGCATGCCGAATACGAAGCCGGTCAACGACGACATCGCGGTGACAGGTTGGATCATCGAACGGGCGAGAGCGACGGCGTCGGCCCATGTTCATCCGATCGGCGCGATGACCATGGGGTCTGCGGGTCGAGAACTCGCTGATTTGCGCGCACTGAAACAAGCCGGTTGCGTGGCAGTCTCCGATGACGGCCGGCCGGTCATGCGCGATGAGGTCATGCGACGGGTGATGCAGTCTGCCGCTGAATTGGATCTGCCGGTCATCGACCATTGCGAAGATACCATGGCTTCCGGGTGCGGGTGCATGAATGACGGGCCGGTGTCGCGGGCCATGGGGTGGAGGGGGATGCCCGCTGATGCGGAGAACCGAATGATCGCCCGTGACATCCGGTTGGCCAAGGAGACCGGAGCCCGATTGCACGTCGCACATCTGAGTACGGCAGGCGGAGTCGCGATGGTGCGAAAGGCCAAGTCGGATGGAGTGCGGATCACGACGGAAGTAAGCCCGCATCACTTTACGCTTACGGACGATGCGGTGTCTACGTATGGAGCCAACGCCAAGATCAATCCCCCCTTGCGGAGTGACCAGGATCGTACCGCGCTGATTGAGGGATTGGTGGATGGAACCATCGACGCGATCGCGACGGACCATGCTCCGCATGCCGAATACGAGAAAGCGTGGGGAATGAATCGGGCGCCTTTCGGTATCGTCGGGCTGGAAACCGCCCTTGGATTGACCCTGCGCCTCGTCCAGCAAGGACGATTGACGTTAGAGCGGGCGATCACCTGTTTGACAAGTGCCCCCGCTACAGTTCTCGGCCTGCCGAAGGGGATCCTCAAGCCAGGGGCTGCCGCCGACATCACACTGATCAATCCTGACGTGTCCTGGACGGTGGATCCTGGACGATTTCGATCCAAAGGCCGCAATACGCCGTTCTCCGGCTGGACACTGAGGGGACAGGTCATACGCACCCTGGTGGGGGGGAAGACAGTCTATCAGGGTCATCAAGCAAAATGATGAACCATGGTCTGTGAGGAACATCATGACTCAACCGCGTGCAACGCCGCCGTCCGGATTTCTTGCGTTTCTCCCCAAAGAATATCAAGGGGAATTCTCGCGCGACTGGATCCTGGGACTCTCGCCGTTTTCCGACCAGACCTGTCGGCAGTGTTTTACCGTGCGAAAGAATCAATGGATCGGAGTGGGCGCGGTGGAATTCGATGGGCGCGACTTCACATGCGAGAAGCGGGGGTGATTAGCGGAGCTGCGTTTCTAGCTGAAAGGAGGAGGAATGTTACCTGAACGACGGCGTCGCGTCATCGATGATACCACGCCGGTGGACTGGAAGAATGTCGAGTGGTTGCGGAGATTTCTCAGCGAGCGGGGCAGGGTGTTGCCGAGGCGAATGACGGGCAACAGTCTGCAGCGGCAACGGGTGATCGCCCAGGCCATCAAGCGGGCCCGCCATATGGCGCTGCTACCGTTTGCCGGGCCGGAAGGATCGTAGTCTGAAGAATACCCGGTTGATGAACGAATGAGGACAGAGCCATGGCCAAATTGAGCAGTCAGTTGAGGAACGAGAAACGCAAGCAGTTGGTGGCACAGTATGCCGAACAACGCCGAACTTTGAAAGCAGTCGTCAAGAATCAGGTCAGTAGTCAGGAAGAGAGGCAGGAGGCCCAGAGCAGGCTGAATTCGTTGCCGCGCAATGCGTCTCCGGTGCGTGTCCGTAACCGTTGTGGGGTTTCCGGTCGAGTGCGTGGATATCTGAGACGGTTTGGTATGTCGCGTATCGATTTCCGACTGCTGGCTCTGAAGGGGGAGATCCCCGGCGTGCGTAAGTCGAGTTGGTGAGACAGAGTCGGAAGGCGCCGGAGGTGACCCATGTCGGCTGATCAGATCTCATCGTGTCCCTTGCCGGTCACGATGGTGTGCGGATTCGTGGGGGCGGGAAAGAGCACAGTGATTCGGG
This sequence comes from Nitrospira sp. CR1.2, assembly GCA_014055495.1. Classification (GTDB taxonomy): domain Bacteria; phylum Nitrospirota; class Nitrospiria; order Nitrospirales; family Nitrospiraceae; genus Nitrospira_A. Next base: position 33,189 of record WIAG01000023.1, on the reverse strand, counting down.
AGTTGCTTGCCGAACGTGGCACCGAGCGATGGGCGTTGCTGGTGCATGACCGCAGCGAGCGTGAGTGGGAAGCCTCGGAGGAGACTGGTTCAGCGGTGGAGCTGTTTAAGTTTGGGGAGTCGTTAGCCGAGTTGATGCGGTCCTGCGTCGGGTGTTCGTTTTGTCAGGCCGTGACGGACGCGATCCTGTCCATCGCCGGAATGCGTCGATTCGATCGATTGATCGTCGAATGTTCCGGGTTGGTCGAACCCACCATGGTCGCGTCGATCTTCAACGACGCCATAGCGGACGAGGGGCCGCTCGCCGGACTGGCCAGGCTGGAGCAGTTGGTGACGGTGGTGGATGCCGCGACCGTCTGGCAAGGCATTCGCAGTGCCGATGCCTTGGGGGACCGGGGAATGAGCGGCGGCGCAGACGATACCAGGGTGCTCTCGGAGTTGTTGGTGGAGCAGATCGAGTACTGCTCATTGATCGCTCTCACTCGGAGTGCAGCGATCGACGCGGACTGCCGTGAACGGGTCACCACGCTCCTCCGCTATCTGAATCCGGAGGCGGAGGTCCTGTTGGCTGAAGACAGGGTGAGGCGGGCGGTGCGCATACTGGCTCGCAGGGACGGGGCAGAGTACGGCATCAGCTTCCAGCCGGGCTGGGCCAAGTTGATCGACCAGGCCGGCGTGCCATGCGGACCATCACAAGAATGGAGCACGGGGGTGTTCCGCGCGAGCCGTCCGTTTCACCCGGAACGCTTGTGGCGCTGTATTGAAGAAGACTGGCCCGGCGTCCTGCGTTGCAAGGGGTATTTCTGGTTGGCATCGAAGCCGGAGCGCTGTTTCTCCTGGGAGCAGCCGGTCGGCAGCCGGCACTTCGAATGGGTGGGCCAGTGGTGGGTGGCGACGCTGCAGTCTGAGTGGCCGACCAACGAGGCGTTTCTGCGCCGCCTGGAGTCGCAGTGGACGATCGAGTTCGGAGATCGACGTCAGGAACTGGCATGTATCGGGTATGAGGCGGATCAAGAAGCGCTGTTCGCCCGGCTAAGGGATTGTCTGTTGACCAGAGACGAACTCTTACTAGGCGAAGAGTCCTGGCGCCGATTCGACGACCCGTTCGAGCGGGCGACGGAAGAGGCGGGGTCGCGAGAGGATGGGAGGGAGTCCGAATGACAGGAGTCAAGGGGTGACGACCGCCAAGAATCGGAGTCGGCCGCCGCATCAGCCGGCTGCATGTGACAGGAAGAGCAGGAGTGTGTGATGGCACGCTATTGTCAGGTGACGGGAAAAAAGCCGATGGCCGGGAACCATGTCAGTCATGCCGATAACCGGACCAAGCGGCGGTTTCTGCCGAACATTCAGCGGAAGCGGTATTTTCTGCCGGATGAGAATCGCTGGATCACGCTGTCGGAGTCGACCCGTGGCATGAGAATCATCGACAAGAAGGGGCTTGCGCGAGTCGTCGCGGACATGCGGGCAGACGGCCAGAAGGTCTAACCGGGGCAAAGGAGTTTCATCATGCGCGAAATCGCGGCGCTGGCTTGTACCGGCTGTGAGACGCCGGGCATGTCGGTCTATTGGACGATGAAGAATAAGAAGAATGATCCGGATCGCATCGAGCTGAAGAAGTACTGCCCGCGCTGCCGCCAGCATGCGACGCACAAGGAAAAGCGATAACTCAAATGCCTGTGTATGAATACCAAGCGCGTGATTGCCGGGGGCCGGCTGACTGCCCGAAGCGATTCGCGTTTTGGCAATCGATGAGCGACGGTCCTGTCACGAATTGCGTGATATGCCGGGCGCCCTTGGAACGTATTCCCTCGCTGTTTTCGGCCGGGGTTGGTCTTGTCGCGCGCAGCGCCGGGATGGCCGATGCCCAGGCCGGATCGCAAGGGCCTCCGGCGACCGTGAAGAACATCTTTGGGGGCGGGCTCAATATCCAGGGATGCGGTCATGGCACGCTCCCCGGCCACAATACTTCGTCGAGCGAGGAATCGTGATGATTCGAGGCCGCGCCTCTTGCGCCCGCATCCTTATCCTCAGTCTCTATCTGGCGTTGGCCTTACCCTTGCCGATGGTCTTGCTCGACCATGAGCTGGGTCTGTTTACGGGGGACCCATCCCACACGACCCTCGATGGCCATGCCTGGCTGGATCATGCCGCCGGCTTCGGCCTGTCTGAAACCGGACACACTCTCGACGCCGGGCCTCTTCCGGTCTCCCTGACCTGCCAGACTCATCCGAATCCTTCGCTCGGCGTCTATCGCACGTTCGAGCTGACTCGCGGTCCACCCCTCGTCTGACAGTTCTCCAATTCATCAGGTGGTCGGGCTTCACCCACGCCGCGTGAGGAGACTGTCCGCTATACCCGCCGTGACATGCCGGAAGGGTTCATGTTTCTGGCCGAAGCCCCGCGGATCATTGGGAGCTTCGACGAGCCACAGATCGGTGTGGCACCTGTGGCGCGACGGCGGCGTAGCCCTCTCGGTATGACTATCGCAAGGAGAGCACAATGTCTGAGCGCGAGTTTCGGTGGTGCGGAAAGAGTGAACGGAAGTTGGTGAAACGGTTGTTCATGCAGGAACGGCGGCGGGTGCGAGAACGATACGTCGTGCGGCCTGATGTGGAGCGTGTGGATACGGGCTCGGCGCTTCAGATCAGTCTCCGTCATCGCCACTGAGCCGTTCGTCAAGCCATGCGGACGCGGTTGGTGAAACGATTGTTGCGACGTCTGGGGTTGCCGCTCGGCCTGATTGTGGGGATGGCCTTCTGATGTCCAACGCCACGCTCATGCTCCGTTTGTGCTTCCTGTGTGCCTATCTGGTGCTGACGCTACCGTTGCCCCTTGTCCTGCTCGATCATCAACTGGGACTGTTGACGGGCAATCCGGCACATACGAGCCAGGATGAACATGCCTGCCTCGATCATGCCGCCGGCGTGGGCGAGGTGCCGGAAGCGTGCGTCGCCCGCGCACTAGAGGGGTATGCGTCCACGACCGGTCCGATTCAAGTCCCCAGCGCATCCTTCGACGTGTCTCTTCCTTCTGTTCGTGGTCCGCCCCCCTGTTGGTAACTCACTGGGTACCGGTGTCGAGCCCGACCCGCCCGGTGTGTGACGGTCCGGAAACAATCTTCATCATCTTCGCAAGCAGTGGGGGCGAACCGCCTCACGGGGAAGGAGTATCGTGATTCAGCATCGTAACATTCTGACGGGCATAGTCATCGCAGGGTGTTTGGCGTGGAGTCAGATTATTGGGCCGGATGCGATCTGGGCGAACGCCGGGGACATGGAGGACGCAGGGGAACTGGAATTACCGGAAGTGGAGGTGCGAGACCAATCGATTCAGACCACCGGGACGGGATCGTTGCATCTGGAGGAGGCGAGTCCGTCGGCGAGCCGTCTGGGGCTCTCAATTCGCGCGATTCCTGCCAGCGTCGAGGTGGTCGATCACACGATGATGCAGGAACGGGGATTTCGAACGATCTCGGAGGCCGCGCAGGGTGGGACGGGGGTGTCGTTCGGCGATTCTCCCGGCAGTCCGGCGAATTTTTCGATGCGTGGGTTTACGGGGCAACAGCTGCGACTGTTGTATGACGGACTCACGATCGGCCCGGCCAGCATGACCTCGCGGCCGCGCGATACCTGGAATCTGGACCGCATCGAAATCCTGAAGGGACCGGCGTCGGTCCTGTACGGCGAGGGGGCTATGGGCGGAGGCATCAATTTCGTGACGAAACGTCCGACGCTGGAGGATCGCGTCACGACCGACGCGCTGTTGTCGTACGGCACGTTCAACACGCTGCGCGCGGCGGCAGGGAGCGGCGGGGCGATCGGCGGCTCGGGGAAACTGCACTATCGAGCCGATCTGAGCTATCAAAGCGGCGACCAGTTCACGGGCGTGCAGCGCTCGCCGTTCACGTATTGGAATTGGACCAGCGGAGTCCGATACGACGTGACGCGCGATCTCGATCTCGAACTGTCCTTCGACATCGCCCACGATCAAGCGGTGCCCTACTGGGGGACGCCGCTGGTGTCGGGCGCGTTCGCGTCCGGGGCGGCCGTGCATGGCGTGGTGGCGGTAGGGGACGGGCGCACCGTGGACGGACGATTCTTGCGCCAGAATTTCGGCGTGATTGACGGCGACATGAGTTCGTTGACGCATTGGACGAAGCTCAAAGCCGCCTGGCGTCCGACGGACCGCATCGAAGTCCGCAATCAGGCGTACCACTACTCGGCGGATCGGAATTGGCAAAACGCGGAAAACTATCGGTTCAACGCAGGCACCCAGCTGATCGACCGCGATCGGTTTCTCGTGCAGCACGATCAACGGATCATCGGCGATCGATTGGAGCTGCAGGTCAACGAGCCCATCGTCGGCCATGCGAATCGATTCTTGGTCGGTTTGGACTTCACGCACTTGGACTTCACGCGACCGAGCTTTTTTAACGGCGCGGCGGACAGCGTGAGCCCGTTCGGTCTGCCGGGCGGGGCATTCGGCGGCGGGCCGACGGCCCGGCAGACGGCGCTGATCGTGACGACAGCGGTATTCGGTGAAGAACAATTCAGTCTGACCGAGCAATTGAAACTCGTGGCCGGATTCCGGTACGACCATGTGGATCTCGAGCGAGAATTGTTCAACACGGCTGGCGTGCTGAATACCGGTACGAGTTTGTCTCGGAGTTTCAATCCTTCGACATGGCGGGCGGGTGTCGTGTACGACCTGCTGCCCGGCCTGACCTTGTACGGGCAGTATGCTACCGCCGCCGACCCCGTCGGCGCGAATCTGTTTCTCGTGCGCGCCAATCAGAACTTCGACATGGCGACGGGCGCGCAGTGGGAGGTCGGTCTGAAGCAGAAGTTTTGGGACAACCGCGGCGAGTGGACCCTGGCCTACTACGATATCTTCCGCAAAAATATCCTTACTGCAGACAGTCTAACGTCCACGCTGAATATCGGCCGCCAAACTTCCAAGGGGGTGGAGTTGAGTGCGGCCCTGCGTCCCACAGCTGCGTGGCGGCTGCAAGGGAACCTGACGTTCCTCTCGGCGCGTTTCGCAGACTTCTCGGAAAGTACGGGAACGACCCTGCTCTCGTATACCGGCAATCGGCCGCCGAACGTGCCGGAAACCATGGCTAATCTCTGGAGTGTATACCGGGTGCCGTGTGTCGTGCCGTTCGATCTGGGGGCCGCGTTCCGCTATGTCGGCCACCGGTATGCCGACAATGCCAATGCCGTGCGGCTACAGGCCTATATGACCGCCGATGCCTGGATCTCCGTGCCGTATCGGAATTGGGCGGTGATGCTGCGCGGACGCAATCTGCTCGACAAGACGTATGCCGTGTGGGCGGACCCGGCCTATCCGAGCCAGGTGTTGATTGGCGCGCCGCGGACCGTCGAGCTGATGCTGTTGGCCCGGTTCTAGGCGGATGGAGACGGCACGGGGTCTGACAAGGATGCATCGCCGGCTTGCGTTCGCATTGGGGCCGGTGGTGCTGGTTTGGTTCCTCTCCGGGGTGGTGATGCTACGGGTTTCCTATCCGAGCCTGACGGAACCCGAGTGGTTCGAATCAGCCGCCAAGATCGATTCGGAGTCCTGTTGTGCGTCGTTGGAGGGGATCATCGGCGCGATGGATCGCCCGCAGGGTATCGAGTACCTCCGCATCATCCAGGTCGGCGAGCGCCCCGTTGCGGTGGCTCAGTACCTGGATGGATCGCTCGGGGCCGCCTGGGGCGATACCCTGGAGCCGGTTGCGCCGCTGTCGGCTCCAGGCGCGCAACGCGCCGCCGCAGGCATCGTGCCGGCCCGCGCAATCCTCTCGCTCGAAGCGATCGCGGACGATGTGTGGACGGTCCATCAGCGGTTCAATGCGCATCGCCCGTTGTGGAAAGTGTCGTTCTCCGGCGAAGAGGAGCCGGTCTGGTACTTTTCCGGCGCGACCGGCGAACTGGTACAACAGACCACCGCTCATGAACGGCGGTGGAACCTGGTGGGGGCCGTCCTTCATTGGGCGTATTTGCCCTGGCTGCGGCGGCAGTGGGGGTTATGGGATCGGACGCTCTGGTGGCTCGGGGGTGGGGCGACGCTGATGATGGTCACCGGTTGCATGCTACTTGCGCGCGCGCTGATGCGAGAAGGAAGGTGGCGGTTCGTCACCGGAGGGCCTGCTCTCCACCGAATGCTTGGTCTGACCGGGGGAGTGACGGCGCTTGCCTGGGTGCTCAGCGGGTGGCTCTCGATGGATCATGGGCGGGTATTTTCTGATGGAACGATCGCTGCGTCGGAGCGTGAACGGGCGATGGGTGGACGATTGACGGCTCGCGACATCGAGTCATACAGCGCAGAGTGGGGGAAGGCAGTCGTGGTAGGGGCCGCAAAGGAAATACGAGTGAGCAAGTTGGCAGGAGCGGTACATGCGATTGTCCGGGAATCCTCCGACCGTCAGTTCGTGATTCCTCTGTTTGAGGCAGGTGGATCCGGGCAGCAGCTGTTTTCCGAGTCGCTTGTGCGTTCGGCTGCGGGCGCCATGTTCGGATTAACGGATGGTTTGACGGTCCGGACCATCATGTCCGAGTTGCGTCGGGCCGGGTCGGTTCTTACTGTTGCCGCCGGGGTACCTGTCGTGCGAGTGCAGCGTGAGGGAACTGATGCGCGCTGGGTCGATGTCGATGCGAGGACCGGGGAGGTGCTTGAACAACAGGATGCGTCTCGTCGGTGGTACCATCGCCTGTTTGGCGGCCTACATCGGTGGGATGTGCCCTGGTTTGTGGGACATGACGGGCTTCGACGGTTCTTGATGGGGCTGTGGTGCCTGTTCGGGGCGGGGCTGACTGTATCGGGAGTATGGTCCTGGGTGAGGCGCCGCTGACGGGTGTCGCGGACTGCGGTATGGAGCGGGACCTGAAGCGGGGTGGCGGGTATCCGAATCCACGGCACAGGAGAGACGATGTGCGCGAGGCGGGTGGCGAAACTCTGGGAGGAGGCTCTTGTCAGGATCGCAAGGTCTTACACCGTCTTCGCGGCGAGCGATTCCGCCATGCCGTAGAGCAACGCTTCGGTGTCGCTCCAACCCAGGCAGGAATCGGTGATCGACATGCCGTAGGTCAAGGCCTTGTTCGGGTCCCAGCTTTGCCGTCCGCCTTGCAGGTGGCTCTCCAGCATGAGGCCCATGATCGACCGGCGGCCTTGCTGGAATTGCTTGAGCACCTCGCCGGCGACTTCCACTTGTCGCTGATGATTCTTCCCGGAATTATCGTGGGAGCAGTCCACCATCACCGCACGGGCAAGACCTTCGCCGGCGACCGCCGCTTCGGCTCTGGCGATATCCTCGACGCCGTAGTTGGTGCGTCCGCCGCCCCCGCGCAGGACGATATGGTGGTCGGGGTTGCCGGTGGTCTTGATGATCGAGGTGATCCCGTCGGCGTTGACGCCGACGAAATGGTGCGGGCTGCGGCTGGTAATCATCGCATTGATGGCCACCTGTAGACTGCCTTCCGTGCCGTTCTTGAATCCGACCGGCATGGAGAGGCCGCTCGCCATTTCGCGATGGATTTGGCTCTCAGTCGTCCGCGCGCCGATTGCGGTCCAGCTCAACAGGTCGGCAATGTACTGCGGGGTGACGGGGTCGAGCAGTTCCGTGGCGCAGGGCAGACCCTTTCCATTGATGTTCAGGAGGATTGTCCGGGCCAATTGGATGCCTTGGGCAATCTCGCACGTGCCGTCGAGATGGGGATCGTTGATCAGGCCCTTCCAACCGACCGTCGTTCGTGGCTTTTCGAAGTAGGTGCGCATGACGACGAGCAGTTTGTCGCGCACGGCATCGGCGACCGGTTTGAGCCGGTCGGCATATTCGTACGCGGCGGCAGGGTCATGAATCGAGCAGGGACCCACGATGACGATCAGCCGGTCGTTGTCACGGCCGTGCAGGATATCTCTGATCGCCTGCCTGGTCAGAAAGACTAGTTCGGATACGGGGTCCGTGATCGGCAGTTGCGTCTTGACCTCGCGAGGTGAGGGCAGCGGCTTGATTTCAATGACGTGCTGGTTGTCTATCGGCCTGGTCATGGTGGTCCTTATCGAAAAGTCCGGCGAGTTCGCGTGACAATTCAAGATTGCGGGATAAGATATCGAATTCTGTAGGATAAAGTCCAGTGTGGAGGCGTGGGAGGACCGGCTTGCATTCGCAGCGGCCCCTTTGTTACAACTCACGCCTTAGAAATCTGTCGGCTTGGATGATCATGTTTCGTCATTGTGCCCGCAACAAATCCTGCTCGGTGGTCGCGCTGTTCGTCGCGTGCCTCTTGCTCGCCATGGCGCCCTTCGCTGCCGCACTGGAGATTCACCACGAGTTGGCGGCGGCCGATCATGACGGACATGAACATTCCGACACCGACCTCTGCCAGTGGGTGCAGTATCACACCGGTCATTCGCTGATCGGTGATGTGCCCGTTCCCTGTGCGTTCCTGGCCCATGCGCCGCCGCAAGTGGTGCGCGCACCGATTCTCGTCTCTCAATCGCTCCCTGCATCCCGTGCCTCCCGAGCGCCGCCTCTGACCTAACCTCATCGCCATCGTTCATTCTATTTTGGCTTGTACCGCTTCGTCTCGGCTACGGCTGTGTGTCTGGCTGTGACTTGCGCGGAATTATGTTGGGGAGGTGCGCATGTTGTCGTCGGTTCGAGGTGTGTCTCAACTGTGTCTTGGGGTGTTGTTGATTGCTCTTGTGCCCGGTCTTTCGCCGGCCTTCGCGCAGAAGCCGGCGCTTCCCAACGTGCGAACCATAACCGGAACGGTGCAGAATCAGGATCTCCGCCGGGTGCCTCAGGCCACGGTGGAAGTGAAAGACCAGGAGGGGACGGTTGCCGGGACGGCGGTTGCAAACGACGCCGGAGAATTTGTCGTCGATCTGCCGTCCGAGGGAACCTATTCGGTGAGTGCGGTCCAGGATACCTATCGCAGTGAATATGCCATCATTAAGGTCGGGGCTGAGGCGAATGTTCCGGTGACCCTGACCCTATCGAAGACCAAGGAGATTGCGCTCGAAGTCGTGTCTCCGTTGGCGCCCATCCAATACAAAGCCTCCAGCGAGACCTATGCTCTCAGTCGAAAGGACATCGAAGAGCTCCCGCGCGGGAACAACAATGAGCTCCACGATGTGCTGCTCACGATTCCGAGCGCGGTCTATGGGTCGCTCAAGCAGGTGCATATTCGCCAGGACCACGCGAATCTGCAATTGCGGATCGATGGCGTGCCGATCCCCGACACGGTGTCGTCCACCTTTTCAGATGTGATCAGTCCCAGGGCCTGGGAGCGGGCGGACATCATCCTGGGCGGCATGGAGGCGCAATACGGGAACAAAGCGGCGGCGGTGTTGGATATCACGACGAAGAGCGGCACGAAGCCGTCTTTCGGGTCTGTGCAGATGATGGGCGGCTCGAACAAGACCATTAACCCGTCATTTGAGTATGGCGGCACAATCGGCGAAAAATTCCGGTTCTATATCCTGAACAGCCACACCGCCACCAACAGAGGTATCGAGCCGCCGACGTTGGGCCGAACCGTCTATCATGGGCAGAGTGAACGCAATCAAACGTTCATCCGGGGCGACTATCAACACGACAATAAAAACAACTTCACCTGGTTGTTCCTCAACTCCGTCGCCAAGTATCAGATCCCTACGGCGCCGGGCGGCGAACTGGATCCGAGCGGACAGATGTTGCCGCTCCTGCAAGCGGGGCGGCCCGGGTTTTCGCCGGTGGCCTCGCAGGCGATCGACGAGTTTCAAAAAGAGAACAACCAGTACGGCCATATGGTGTGGCGGCACGACGTGAATGCCAACAACTTCTTCAGCTTGTCCGGCTACATGCGGCATACGCGCGCCACATTTAAAACCGACCCGCTGAATCTGCTGGCCTATACGGCCGATCCGGCCGAGCCGTTTTCAGCGTCCGACCAGGATCGGAACGCCTATTCCACCGGAATCCGGTTCGACTATACCTACGTGCACAGCAAGCAACACCTCATCAAGGCCGGGTTTCAGCTCGACCGGACGCAGTCGGTGAATAAGACCAGGCTGTTCACGTTCCTGGACGACGGAGCGGGCAATCCGACCGGCGACCTGCTCAGTCTCAATGCCGACAACCGGCAGATCGGGTACCGGCAGGAGTTCTGGATTCAAGATCAGTGGAGTCCCAACGACCAGTGGACCTTCAATCTTGGTCTGCGCGGCGACATCGTGCAGTATCAACGCAACGAAGGCCAGGTCAGCCCGCGCATCGGGGTGAGCTATAAGTACAATCCGTCGAACGTGTTCCACGTGTTTTATGGCCGCATGTTCACGCCGCCGAATCTGGAAGCGATTTCATTCGCCAAGCTCAACACGCTTGGAACCAGGGCGCAGCCGGAAGACCTGACCAACAACACGGTACGGGCTGAACGCGCGCATTACTTCGAGGTTGGCAGTTACCATGCGTTGAACCGTTACGCCACGCTGCAATTCACCGGGTGGTATAAACTCAGCAACTTCCTGTCCGATGCGGGACAGTTCGGCACCACACCATTACTGAACTATTTTGCCTTCGAACGCGGCTGGCAGCGCGGCATCGATGGGGCGCTGAAACTGCAACTCACCGAGAACCTGACGGCACGGGGCAACGTGGCCTGGGGTCAGTGTAAGGGCTACGGATTGCAGTCCGGGCATTTCCTGTTGGAAGCGAAAGAAATAGCCGACATCAATTCACAGGGTGGAGTGTTTTGCGATCACATGCAAACGCTCACGAGTTCGGCCATTGTGAGTTACCGACTGTTGGACCGGACGACGTTCACGGGGCAGATGTTGTTTGCTTCGGGACTGCGCACGTCGGAGAATGAAGACGCCAAGACGAATTCCAGCCACAGTCCGTCCTACACGATCTACAATCTCTCGATTGCGCATGTGTTCCCGTTGCCGTGGGAAGGGCAGAAATTCCTGCTCGGCTTCGATATCGTCAATCTGTTGGATCAGCGGTATTTCATCAATCAGGGAGAGGGGAGTATCGGGTTGGGGGTGTCGCATGCGGGGATGCCACGGTCGTTTTTCTTCCGTGGCCAATGGTTCTTTTAATCGGATGCTGAAACGGGCCACCAGCATCGTTCTCGGCTCGCATGAATCCTCAACGTACCCCCAAGGGTACGCCTCCGGTTCATGCGTCGCCTGCGGCCTTGCTGGATGGCCCGTTTGAGCATCCCTTTCCGGCAGGAAGGTTGAGGGCTTGCGGCCTTAGCTGGACAACCTTGTTGGGCATCTGTTTCGGAGTGGGGGGAATGTCGCCGGGCTGGACGGATGGTATAAGAGGGAGTCAGAAGCTGCTACACTGCGGCCTTGCCGAATGGCTCGTGTGATCAGCATCATTCTGCGATTGATTGGAAGAGCGTATGACGAACGTCATCGATGGAATTCGACCAGTGACAGTACCCATGGTAGTGCTCAGCATGTGGTGCTTGCTGCCTGCATACGCCCTCGCCGTGACCGGTGATGAGGCGACGCATGAGGCGGATCATGCGTTGGATGCGGACATCATCGAGTTGCCGGAAGTGCATGTGCACGGCCTGCCCTTGAACAAGGATCAGCAGGCGGGGCCGGTACCGAAAGCGACGCCATGGCCTGCCATTCCATCCTCACTGGACGGCAAGCCGCTCGATGATTGGATGAAGGCCCGCCTGCTCGTCTCCAAGGATGGCCAGGTCACGGTGGTGGTATTGGAGCCGGCGAAACATCGCGAGCTCACGGTCGCCGGCATCATTGCCTTGAACAAATGGACGTTTCTGCCTCAACTCAAAGGCGACGATCCCGTCGACGGAGAACTGACCGTACGGATTCACTTTCGATCGCAGTAGATACGTATCGACAAGCGAGCCGGAAAGATTCCTTGCGGGACGAGCATCCGTTACTTCGGTCGGACGCCTCCGTAGGGTTCGAACCCTTGTGGTATGAGATGGCGGAACGGTGTCGAACCAAAGTTGCCGGTCCACGTGTCCGTCTTCGTATAATCCCCACCGGGTGAGCCGACCTCGACTGCGACGACATACTGGCGATCCGTGACAATCTGAAGGATTGCATGGCCACTGTCGGGCGAGCCTCCAACCCATACGCCATTGTGTCGAACATAAAGATGGCCTCGCGTCAGGTCCATGGCGAGTCCTATGACATCGTTGTCGCGTAGCCCGCCCACATTCCGAAGATACCGCTTCACTCCGTATGCCAATTGCCCGTCATGTGAAGTCAGTCCGCCCGACTCATTGGCCGTCGACCGGATACCGACGTTGGTCCACGAGTCGGGGACCGCGTTGGCGGCCCCGGCATGGATGATGAATTCGGCGTACCATCTTCCTTTGCTATGCGGCACCGTGGCGATGCTCTCCGTCGAAGCGCCGCTCATGCCATATCCAACCGTCAGGCGATCCGGGGACATCATCTTCCGTCCGCGGAATCGTGCCGACGATTCGTGGTCCGACTTGAATACGACCGGTTGCGTGATAGGCGCCTCAATTGGAGCCGGAAACTCCAGTGTGGTCTTTCCGTCGATCACCATCGAATTGCCCGTGTAGATGCTTTGGACGGTCGCAGGCTCGACTCCGACCATCGAGCGCACATAGGCCTTAAAGTCGAGTAGTCCGTCTCGTGATGTCACCAGAGTTCGAGGAAACATCTCTTCCCATCGATCATCCTCAGCAGATGCGAGATTGATCGGAACGGTGTTATCCAGCCCTCGAATGGTTTGGCGGTAGTAGCCGCGGAGAATGACTGACCCAATCCGTGCACCAGGTGCGGCGGAGACTCTCCAGTCGACCGGATAATACGACATCAGAAAGAGCGTGACCGGTTTGCGGGTGCTCTCTACCGTGAGGTGAATGATTCCCTGAGGCGTCTCGATAGGATGGGAGGTAGGATGAACCGCCGTCCCTTCGTAAACCGCCACAGCATGAAGCGTGTGGACATGTATCTTGTCGAGCGCTGTGGAGCGCATGGTTTGCGGCATGCGGGGCTGCTTGCCCGCTTCAAGGATCTGCCGCAATACCTGCGCGAGCGGCACGGTGGTGCCATTGTGGAACTGAACAACACTGCGTCCGAGAACGGGCTGCATAGCAGGGTGAAGAATGGCTTCGCACACGACGGAGTCTCTGGTCCCCCGTAAAGAAATCCGCGCATCATCCGAATCCGTCCGGGTTGTCTCCAGGTCCATGACGGTGATACCGGGGCCGATTCGGATCTGTCCGACGCACTCAGCTCGTGTCTCGCCAGCCCCTCTGGCTAACTCATACTGCTGAGCGGCTTGTGTCTGGCCCGCAGCATGAGCATGGTGCAGAGCGTAGCCGGCGAGCTCTGTCGGCAATACCAGTGTAACGGCCAATGCGAAGGCGTTCCGCATCATCATGAATTTTGCCTCAAGAGTGCAGGAAGGTTTGTACTCATTCTGAATGAGATAGCACGAAACGTAGCCTCCACCAATGAGGAACCGGCTTTTTGTCTGGGAACGAGGGATCACCGGACGGCGGCTTTGGGTTTGTCGAGAAGAGGCCTGGCGGCACGTCCGGCCTCACCAGGGTGCCCTAGCCCGCATTATTCATGAGCACTTCTGCTGCATGACTGCTGCGACGAGCCTATGGCCGGCGGGCTCGGCCCTCGGACCTTCGACGTACTGCACGAGTACGCCTCAGGTCCTCCGGACTCTGCGCGCCGGTCTCGCCACGTGATTCGGCGATTTCGCGACGAACCGTCATGAATAATGCGGGCTAGAATGGAGTTCCGGTGACTGGTGCGGGTTCCTGTATCGTCCGGCATTGCAGGCCTATCCCAATCAACGATCGAGGTTGCGTCCCGGCCCCGAAATGCAGGACGACGGCGGTCGCGATCTGGTCGTCCTTCGGGCAGAGGGCCCAGCGTTTCCAATTGTCATGGCAGTTGGGCCGCTCATCTTTCGGTTCCGGCGGATGGCGTTCACCCTTCTTACCCGGCGCATCGCGTTCGAGCGTCTGCAGCGTTCCAAAGTCGGACAGGGTACGTCCTCGGATCTGGAATCCCTTCACCCGATCATCCTGATCGTTCATGCAGACACGAATCCCGGTCACAAACGACCGCTTGCCATAATGGGGATTGCCATACGCCGCCGTCAGTTCTGCGCTGCTGGGGCTCCCGTCACAGAGCTCTTTGGCGAGCTCCTGTTGCGCACTCCAGTCGTTGATGTTTTCGCTCATCACCTTCACAAAGCAGGGATGATCTCGTTGCTCCTCCGATGTGATTCCAAACACGGCATAGTCGTCATTCCCGTTCGCGTCCGGTACTCCAACCACAAAAGCCGTTCCTTGGAAGCCGGATACATGCTCGGAAGAAAGAGCCGTGCCGGTGAACCGCACATCTTTGGTAAACCGCTCCCCAAATGCGAGGGTCGTAGTCAGAATCAGCGCCACGACCACCAGCCCGCAATAACGCGTGCCGTTCGGTACGAGAGTCGTCAGGTGTCGTCTCATGGCCCCATCCCTTTCCCGCCCGGGGTACGATGCCTGTGTCACGTCCAGCGTGCCTCGATTGAACTCATCGAGAACCGGTCGTGTCATCGCCACACACCGCCGTGCTTCTCCCCCGGGCGCAACGCATGTTCACACCATTCGACGATGGAAGAACCACGTAATCAATTAATCGATCTTGGTGTCGTTCGATTTCAAGCACCCGGGCTTGGACTCGCAGAGGCGAGGGTACACCTTCACGTACTCCGACTTCACCGTGCCGATGGTACGCCAGGCATCGTCCGTCCCTAGGGTCTGGAGGCCGATCTTGACATACGCCAGGAGGTTGTCACTGAACGGTTCAAGATCCACCGACCAACTATGGTGGCGATTGTCCGGAGCGCAGACCGTCCCCCCGAATTTTTCCGCAAGTTGAGTATCGTCCACCCTGAAATATTGAATGCGCATGCGGGCGCAGGCCGACGCGGCATTGTTGATATGAAGGGTGCCGTTCAAGCGAGGATTGACTTGAGCACCGCTTCTGGTCCACGTCACCTCACCGGACCCGGTCGGCGCGCCCAGCGCGAAGGCTTCGCTTCCGAAATCAAATCCATCTTCCGTGATTTTGACCTTGTGGTGTATCGGACTGAGGGGCTGACTCTGCGAGCCGACGATGGTCCAGTCCTTGGTCGCCGTGAGTTTCTCGATCGCGACGCGGACCTTGTCCGTCTTGCTGCTCCGGTACTCGTTCAGCGACACCTCCCATCGATGATGTTTGTCGTCCGGCGCACAGACCTGTCCTCCGTACTCGGTGTGCCACAACCGCTCACCGACGTAGTAGTCGATGCGCATGCGGGCACAGAGATCCCGGACGTCGTCGAGGTGCAAGTGCCCGTACAGGGCCGCGCGCACCTGACCGTCTTCCAGATACCAGCCGAGCCAGCCGTAGCTCGTTGGGGCTCCGGCGACAAAGGTCTCTCCCCCGAAGTCGAATCCCGACTCGGTAATCTTGATCGGCGACCAGCCGAGCCAGTGGGCATCGGGTTCGTGATCGGCGTGAACAGCAGGCACGGACCACAACGCGCCCCCACAGAGTACTGCTGCGACGAGGGCTCCAAGGATGGTGACCCGCTGTGCGAAACGGCGAGCTGATTGTGTGCTGACAGGAATAGGTCTGTTCATGGGAACTCCTTTCATGGCGCGATGTGTGTGCGAAACACGACGCCGGGTGACGAACCGAGTGAGACAGTGAGTACGTAGTGTGTTCAGAGCAGGATCGATGCCACGTCATCCTGGGAGCAGAAAGAGCTCACCTGAGAGGCCTGTCGAGGCTCGTCGATGCTGCTGTCACAAGTGCCTCTGCCTGATGACGTATCGCTTCAGATACGGCGTAGGAAAAAAAGCGATACAGGCGGATGCAGTGTTGCAGGTTGAAACAGAAAGCGCTGGACCTCAACGAACCTGACCGTGGAGCGTTGCGAGGAAGGAGCCTGCGAAGCAGGGGCCCACGTTCATCATTGCACCATGTCCTCTTTCACAGTCTGAGCTGCGGTAGAGCTCGACGAACTGTTGGAGCATCGGATGGCAGTACGACGGCGAAGTGCCTGACATTGCACTGCAGCGCGTAGGGCTGCACGATCACGATGTCCGCCAATGGAGACAATGTGGGTGAGAAGGGTATGGATTTCAGGAGGATCATGTGGCGATTAGGCTCAGCGTCTTACGGTTCATGCCGTTCGTATGCGCCCCCGCTCAACTGCCCTTCCATGGGTGCTGATTCCAGTCCAGCATCGTGCCTGATCAGCGCGCGCCCTGACAGCGTGCGGAGGCCGACATAAAACACCGGGGTGAGAAATAAGCCGAACAGGGTGACGCCGATCATCCCGGCGAACACGGTGATGCCTGTGGCGGAACGCACTTCCGCACCGGCGCCATGTGAGAGCACGAGTGGAATCGTGCCGGCGATAAAGGCGACCGAGGTCATCACGATCGGCCGCAAACGCAGCCGGCAGGATTCAAGGGCCGCCTCGACGATGCCCATCCCCTGCAGTTCCAACTCACGTGCAAACTCGACGATCAGAATCGCGTTTTTGCACGCCAAACCCATCAGCACGACCAGGCCGACCTGCACGAAGGTATTGTTGTCGCCGCCGGTGAGTTTGACGCCGGCGAGTGCGCACAGCATGCACATGGGCACGATCAGGATCACCGCCAGCGGCAAGGTCCAGGACTCGTACAGTGCGGCGAGGACGAGGAAGGCCAACAGGATGGCGACGGGGAACACCAGCAGGGCTGCCTTTCCTTGCGATGCTTCCTGAAAGCTCAAATCGGTCCATTCAATGGTCATCCCGTTCGGCAGCACTCTTCCGGCGATGTCGCGAATGGTATCCATCGCCTGTGCCGATGAGAACGTGGTGGGATCGGCCTCTCCCATAAAATCCGCTGCGGGATAGCCGTTGTAGCGCAGGACAGGATCGGGCCCATAGGTTTGGCTGAATTTCACCATCGAGCCGATGGGGACCATGTCGCCGCGGTCGTTGCGTGTTTTGAGATTGGCGATGTCCTCGACCTTGCCTCGAAAATCGCCGTCGGCTTGTGCATACACGCGCCAGGTGCGGCCGAACAGGTTGAAGTCGTTCACGTAGGCGGAGCCGAGGTAGATCTGCATCGTGGCAAACAGGTCCGTCAACGCAATGCCCTGGGTCTTGGTTTTGACGCGGTCCACCTCGGCATCAAGCTGCGGCACGTTGGCCTGATAGCCGGAAATCGGGTACCCCATCCCGGGAGTCTGCATGACCGCCCCTTGCAGGGCGCCGACGGCATTCTGCAGTGCCCCGAAGCCGAGTCCCGCCCGGTCTTCTACGAAGAGTCCATATCCCGCGCCGTTGCCGAGTCCGAGAATCGGCGGCGGCATCAACACAAAGGTGATGCCTTCCTTGATGGCGGAGATCTTCTGATTCATTTCCTCGCTGATGTCCTTGGCGCTGCGGTGGCGCTCGTCGAACGGCTTCAAGATGAGGAAGGCGATGCCGTAGTTCGGTGTGTTCGTAAACTGCAACGGATTCAGGCCGGTCATGGCCACCACGTGCGCGACACCGTCCACGGTTTTGCTGATCGCGACGACCTGCCGCAACACCGCATCAGTGCGGTCGAGCGAGGCGCCTTCCGGCAGTTTCACCCCGGCCATCAGATACAACTTGTCCTGGGTGGGAATGAAGCCCCGGGGGACTGCTTGGAAGAGCATGCCTGTGACGACCAACAGTAGGGCGTACACGGCAAACACAGAACCGCGATGGGTCAATGTGCGTGAGACCGTGCCTTGATACCCACTGGAACTGGCCTTGAAGAATAGGTTGAACGGCCGGAAGACCCAGCCGAATAGACGTTCGATCGACCGTGAAAGGACATCTTTCGGTGCCCCGTGGCCTTTGAGCAGTTTAGCCGCCAGGGCCGGCGAGAGGGTCAGTGAATTGACGGCCGAGATCACCGTCGAGATGGCAATCGTCACGGCGAACTGTTTGTAGAACTGACCGGTGACGCCGCTGAGAAAGGCCATCGGCACGAACACGGCGCACAACACGAGCGCGATGGCGACGATCGGGCCCGACACTTCCTGCATCGCCTGGTGTGCCGCTTGAAGCGGTGTGCGTCCTTCTTCGATATTGCGTTCGACGTTTTCCACCACGACGATCGCGTCATCCACGACGATCCCGATCGCGAGGACGAGGCCGAAGAGGGTGAGTGTATTGATCGAAAAACCAAACAGGTACAGCGCGGCAAACGTGCCGACCACGGACACCGGCACGGCGATCAGCGGAATGATCGAGGCGCGCCAGGTTTGTAGAAACAGGATGACGACGAGTACGACGAGCAGGATCGCTTCCATCAGCGTCTGGACGACGGCCTGAATGGAATCACGCACGAACACCGTGGTGTCGTAGTCCGATCGGTAGGTGAGGCCGGGAGGAAAGCGTGTTTTCAGTTCTTCCATTTTGGCGATCACGGCATCGCGGACGGTCAGCGCGTTCGCCCCTGGGGCCTGGAAGATACCGATGGGCGGGGCGTCTTGATTGTCGAGCTGCCCGCGCAACGTATAGTCGTTGGCGCCGAGTTCGAGGCGCGCCACGTCGGAGAGGCGGACGACCTCACCACCCGCACCGATTTTCAACACGACATTACCGAACTCCTGGGCCGTCCGAAGGCGACCTTGGGCATTGATGGAAATGAGGAAGTCGGTGTCTTTCGCAATCGGTTCCGCGCCAAGCTGCCCGGCCGAGACCTGGAGGTTTTGTTCCCGCACGGCGGCGACGACGTCACTCGCGGTCATCCCGCGCGACGCGATCTTGTCGGGGTTGAGCCAGATACGCATCGCATAGTCGCCGCTGCCGAAAATCTGCACCTGGCCGACGCCGGGCAAGCGCGCCAGTTCATCCTTGATTTTGATGTTGGCGTAATTGCGCAGGTAGAGGGCGTCGTATTTCCCCTCCGGGGAGAGAAGTTGGACCATCACCAAGAAGGTCGGCGACTGTTTCTGCGTTGTCACACCAAGGCTGACCACTTCCGACGGCAGGCGCGACAAGGCCTGGCTGACGCGGTTTTGCACCTGTACCTGGGCAGCATCCGGATCGGTACCGGGACGGAAGGTGATCGTCATCTGCAACACGCCATCGGAGCCGGCCACCGACTTCATGTACATCATGTTCTCGACGCCGTTGATCTGTTCTTCGAGCGGCGTGGACACGGTTTCGGCGATGACCTTGGGATTGGCGCCCGGGTAAATGGCGCGCACAATCACGGCGGGTGGGACGACTTCGGGGTACTCGCTGATCGGAAGGATGGGAATGGCGATCAAGCCGGCGGCGAAAATCACGATCGAGAGCACCGCAGCGAAGATCGGCCGATCGATGAAGAACTTAGAAAAGTCCATAGCCGGCGCTCCCTACTTCCCGATCATGGCTGGGGGAATGGACGGCGCCGACGGTTTGTCCATCGGGACCTCCGCCGGTGTAACCGGCATGCCCGGATAAAAGACTTTCTGCAGGCCGACTACGACAATTCTGTCATCCCGTGTGAGGCCTGACTGCACCACGCGCAATCCATCGACCATGCCGCCCAGCACGACGTCTTTCCGCTGCGCGTTGCCTTCCTTGTCGACCGCATACACGTATTTGCGATCCTGATCAGTCAGAATGGCCTTGTCGTCGATCAAGAGCGCCTGTGCCTTTTGGCCGCTGACGAACCGCACGCGCGCAAAAAGTCCGGGAGTCAAGATGCGGTCGGGATTGGGCAACAGGGCGCGAGCGCGGACGGTGCCGAGGGTGGGGTTTACCTGCGTGTCGAGAAAATCGACCCGGCCGGTATGTGGATAACCGGTTTCGTTGGCGAGGCCGACGTGGACGGCATTGTCCTGCGCGCTGCGCTCATTCTTGCGTTCCTGCTCCCTGTAGCGCAGGTAACTGTTTTCGTCGGCGTCGAAATACACGTACATCGGGTCCTGCGAGACCACCGTCGTGAGCAGGGTGTCGTCGGCAGTTGCGAGATTGCCGACCGTCACCAACGCTCGGCTCGCCCGTCCCGAGACCGGGGCCCGTACCTCGGTGAAAGACAGGTTGAGTTTCGCTGTAGCCACTGCGGCTTCGGCGGCATGGACATCCGCCGCGCTTTGCGCCTGGGCGGCACGCCGCAAGTCGAGTTCCTCGTGCGAGATCGCGTTGTCGGTGATCAGGGCCTGTGCGCGTGTGTTGCGGATGGTCTCCAGCTGCTGCGCGACGCGCGCGCGCGCCAGTTGCGCCTGGGCATTGTCCAATGCGGCGCGGTAGGGACGGGGGTCGATCAGGAACATTAACTCGCCCTGTTTCACATCCTGGCCTTCCTTATAGGCGACTTTCTGCACGTAGCCGCTGGCCCGTGGGCGTAACTCGACTGTGTCGATGGCGCTGATGCGGCCGGTGTATTCGTCCCATTGTTGGACCGATTTCGAGATCACCTGCGCGACCCCGACTTCAGGGGGAGGAGGCGCTTGGCCGCCGCTGCTGGCCTGTTCGTTATTACAGCCGGCCGCCGTCAGCAGCACTGCGAAAAACCAGGATGTAGATCGGATCGTGCGCATGGTGTACCCGTTGGAAGAGTGGTCGAGAATCCTAAAGTCAGTCAGGCCTGACTCGACGTGTTATGACATGTTGTGTCGTGCAGTATCCGGCACGCTGCAAAACATAGTCAATATATGAATGATACAGCTATGAATAATTTATGATTGAAAGGTGTCGCGTTGTTGCAGTACCGTGGTGCTCACGATGAAACCTCTTAAAGTTTCCCCGCGATCGAAATCCGTGAAGGCACTCTCCGTCTCGCCCTGCATCTCGACGTTGCCCCGGCATCGGATGGTTGAGCTGTTGTGGAGCTTCGCTCCGGCCTATCAACGGTGGTCGGAATCGCTGTTGGTGGAAAAAGGGTTGTCGCCGCAACGGTTGCGCATCCTCGGCTCGATTCACGAGCGCGGCCCCCGGATCATGAGCGAGCTCAAGAAGGAACTCGGCGTCACGGCCACCAACGTCACGGCGCTGGTCGATTCGCTGGAAAATGACGGATTGGTCGTGCGGAGACGACATCCCACCGATCGCCGCGCTACCGTCATTGAACTCTCCGACAAAGTCATGACCGAGCTCTCACCGCGCTGCACGGAATATAAGGAACAGGTGGCGGAACTGTTTTCCGACCTGACCGACCAGGAATGTAAAACGTTCGTCAACACGCTCGAGAAACTCTGGAGTCGATTGCAGGGGTAAAGGATGCCGCAACGGATATCGGTCTGAGTCCGTTGTGGGTGATGACTCACTCTGGTGCCGCAGCAGAATTCAGGAAGGTTCGCGGTAGCTTCGGCTAGGCCACTTGGATTCTGCCTTGCGGTAGGGGCGTGATGGAGGTTTGCGTGTCACCAGTCGCTTGAACAGGACCGCCAGGGTCGCGAGCGACAGTATTGAGAAGAGACGAGCGAACATACGATCACGATATCGCCCTGGGACGAACGTGTCAAACCCGCGATTGGTCCAGCACCACACGACCTTCTGGTTCTGTTTTCACCGCCATCGCTCAACAAAAAGAGTTCTGGGACCACGTCGCTCACAGGTGGTGGATTGGAGGACAGGAAGCCCCCATGGGAAGCCCGGAATCAGTGATCTGTCGAGCGACCACGATCCGAGCCGCCGTCCGAAGCTTATCGAATTCCGCGAACAGCGTGTCTTCCTCTCGACGTATCCGTGTTTGTAAGAGAAAGAGAATGTTCCCAACGTCCACTGTCGTGTGATGGTGCGTACTCCCGATGTGGCACTGTTCAAAAAAGCTCATCATCACTTTCGAGACGCCTGCCATGTCTTTCTCAAGGAATTGCAGCGTGTACTTCAACTCCGTATTCTTTTCGGCGGCTTCGAATAAGACGGGATACAAGAGCGTGTCTTCTAATTTAAAGTGCGCCAAGAGGTGGATCTTCGCCGCTTTCAATTTCCTCTGCGCGTCCAGTTTTTCAACGCCAATCCACTGCGCCGCTTCCAACAAGTTCGAGATGAACAAATGTTGTAATCTCAGCGTCGAGGTTAAATTTGTCATGAGACTTCTTACTCCTTCATTCGGTCTACGGCTCAGCTGACACAGGACCCAGTCGGAAGTCGTAACCAATCAGTGCTGCAGACGTCGCAGTCCTGACCATCATCCACAGGCGTCATGGCTCGCCCGCAGGTTCACGATGATGCCGGAGGATACCGGCGCGACGAGCCTGCGGTCGAACGTCATCATCTTGTAAAAGTAGCAGTGATTTTTGAAATGTCTGTAGGTTGGACTCGGGTAGGAGTCTGGGGAAATCCATAGGAGTGTAGGGTTTCAGCTGTCGGCGTTCTTCCTACGCGGTGGCTTTGGAGGCAGGTGAAGGCACGGAGGAGATTTGATCAATCCGCACCGGTGGCGGGGTGGCATCACTCTAAACTCATCCCTCTCGGTCTAAACCGCCAACTGATTTTGAGTCAATGGCGACTACGAATTCCCTTCCTCCCTTTTCTCCGCCACATCGAACTGGAGCCCACTCGACCCTTCGCCGCGGCCCGGGCTCTTGCGCCGGCCGATCCAGAGATGCGTGGTCCCGTCGATCCAGCGCGCGTATTGATAGCTTCTGGTGACGCGAGCTCCTTCGCGAGGCACCTCTTCCTCATACAGCAGCAACTCGCGGTTCGGTTCAAGTAGACGCCCCTTCGGAAGTTGCAGACCCTGAATGCCGCCCTCGCCGAATGCCGGAAGGACGCCGCGTTTGAGCCGCAAGGTGGTGCCGTCTTTTACCGGGAGCAACGGAATCCAATAGTCCGGCACCGTGGTGCCGAGCCGGTACGTCAGCGGTGCGCCGTCAGCGGCAGGGGCAGGCGGCTGTTCCGCCAGCGTTTCTTGATAGGCTTCATGACGCTCTAACGGGCGACCGGCGGCGCTTTCGACGACTCGCTCGACGGCCCAGGCCACGTTGGCCATTTCATCTTTCAACAACGACAGGTCTTCCACCGGCCGGCTTTCCAGCATCGGTCCCAACACGGGCGGTAAGAAGAACAACTTCTGTGTATCGTTCGTGAGGCTGAACATGCGCCAGGGCGTGGTGGGCCCATCCACGTCGGTCGTGTGGGAAATGAGGAACCGTTCGCCGAACGTGTTGGTCACGACGAGCGCGCGGACCCGTGAAACTGTCCCGACGGGAAGTTCGAGCGGCAGGAGGAACCAATCGTTGCTGTATTCCAGTGCGAACTTCACGAGCAGCAGGCGCGCCAGGTCCTGCGGTGCTGCCTGGACGCTTGCAAAATTGACGGCGCCGTCTTCGAATTCCCACAAGCGCGCGGAGGGCATGCCGCGAAACGAGACCGGTGCGGGGAGAAAGGACTCCGTAAGAGAGGTATGGCTTTCGGTGGCGCCCAGACCGGTGCCTGAACGTGTCGTGAACGAAAACCAGTCCAACCGTCCATCCAGATATTCCGGCGCGGTGAGCACCACTTCGCTCGACGTCGTCTTGGCGGAGACACTGAGGGCGTACTCCATCCGTTCAGGAATCCAGGCGGAGGGCGCCGTGCCCTGTTGAAAAAGCCCGTCGAGCCAGGTCAGCCAGGCGGTCAGGGTAGCGAGAATCTTCGGGCGATCCACCTCGGTCACCTGATCGAGCGGCACGTCCCGAAAGACCTCATTCAATCGGTTACCGGCTTGCAGCCCTCTCATGCGCGCAGCGAACCGCAAGCCGTCAACGGTACGGCCGCTCAGCACGCGGATGAAGGACAGGCTCGCAGCGTCGAACTGCTTGGCCTGTTCTGCGGTGGGGGCGGCCAGGACGTACGTACTAGCCAACCACTGGGCGCGGGTGGGCCCGAGCCTGGCCGTTTCCAGCAGGCGGAGGAGATGCCGCCCCGATTCGGCCGCGAGCCGCCAGTTGGGGCGTGCGTCATCCGTGACCAGCTCTGCCTCCACAAGTGTTTCCAACGCCAGGCCGGCGGCTGCATAGGGCCTAGCCGGATGCGGGCCGGAGCGTGGTCCCGGCTGGTAGCGCGTGACGGCGGCGGTGTCCACGATCACCTGCGCGGCGGCAGGCGAACCGGCATCGGCCCCGTTGAACTCGCCGAACTGCCATTGACGTCCCAACATCCAGAGCGGGTCGTGGATGCGCGCTTGTAACCCGTCTTGCAAGTCGGGGTTCTGGGTGCTGAGGTCGAGTCTGATTCGAGAGGGCATGCCTAGGCTCCTATCGCTGGATCGGTGACGCTGGTGAAGTCGAGGGTGCCGCCGGTGAAGAACAGCACCGGTGCCGAGGGATCCTGCTCACCGGAACCGACCGGCTGCAACGCGCGTTTGCCGGACCGATCCCACGTGGCCATGCCGTCGAACAGGGTGAAGGCCATGCCCCCCACGATCTGTCCTTCGAGTCCCACGGTAGCGGCGGGCACTTCGAGCCGCACCCATCGGCCCGGCGGCGGCAGGGGCCCCATGTACTGACGGCTGACGGTATTGTCGGTGCCCCAGGGAATGAGGTTCTCGCCCCAATAGGCGCGGTGATGCCAATCGCCTGCATGCCACTGCAGCATGACTTGGCGCGGCATACGCGCGGGATCGAGATAGACGTGTGTGAAGAGGCGGTCCCCCACGCTGACGAACATGGCGAGATCGGCCCCTTGGAAAAAATGTTGGTGGATGCCTGCGGCGAACACCGATTGATGGGCGAGTCGACCGGAGAGCGGTTCCGGTTTCAGGCGAATCCAGTTCCAGCCCTCGCCGTCGCCGAGGGGCGTGGCGCCTTCCGGTAGCTGATCCTCCACCCAGATCAATTCATCGCCGCTGTCTGGTGCCACGGCACGGAGTCTGGCCAATTCCAGCGTCTCCTGCAGGACGGCTTCCAGGCTGTTGAGGTCCCAGGTCGCCCGCCGGTCCGAGGGCACGGCGAGCAATAGCGCCTGCGGCGGCGCGTTGTTCGGTTGATCGTAATGAAAGGCGACGCCCGTCGTTTCCTTGGGGCTCGGCACCGTCTCCACCCACTCGTCGATCAGGAGCCCGCAAAAGGGTTGATCGAAGCGGATCGGTTGTGCCGACGCCATCTGCGCCACCAGCGAGAGGCGCCCGCGCGGGAACGGCTGGTCCGGCGACTGCGGCAGGGCCACCCAGCGATCCTGTGGCCGAAACGGTAGTTGTCCAACATGAAGCCGGAGTGCGGCGCTGCCCACGGTTTCGCCATACAACATCGCTTCGTTCAGCCGCGTCGCGCCAGGCCGAACGTAGGTGGCGCGCTGGAACCAGGTCACGGCGGCCATGGGATCCTGGCCTTGGAGCGACAGTCCGGCGGCGAACGTTTCGTTCAACTGCGCAGCATTGGCTGCGGTCACGCGGGGTAGTGCCAGGAAGTCCTGACCGAAGATGATGCGCAATCGAGCCAGGTCGTGGTCGCGCCGTTCTTCCGGCGTGGCGGTTGCGCGCACAAAGTCCTGGTCGGACTCGGTGACGCGGTTCAGCCGTCGTTGTGCTTCGAGGACGACCGACCGTGCCTGTGTCAGGAGCAACGAGCGGGCGTCCGGGCCCGTGCCGCCGATGTCCATCGGGACGGCACTCGGTATGCCGAAGTTCGCCACACCGAGCAGAGCGCGGCGTACTTCGTCGAGGTCGGCAGTCAGGTCATCCGACGAGGGCGGCGGCAGGAGGCCGTTGAGCTTACCGCGCGCATCGGTCAGGGCTTGCACCGCGCGGGTCGCGCGACCGGAAAATTCGTCATGGTTCAGCCCGGAATCGGCGGGTGATTCGGGCAACGACAAGTCGCGGCCGTCAAGCGAGCGGGCGTTGCTAAGCAGCCGCCGCACCGTGGTCGCGACCTCGCACCATTCACTCACGCTGACGATCTCCGCGCCCCAGCCACTCTCGCGACCGAACTGCAGCCTAATGATCGCATCCGGCGGGACGGTCGCGGGACGAATCTGTTGCAGCACGAATCGCCAACGTTGCTCCAGTTCGGCTTGCTGTGCACGAGTGCTGCCTTCGGCGAGAAAGGCCGCATCCAGCGGCGCCAGTCCGAGCGAAGTCAACGGGCTCTCGACCGTGTGATAGACCTGCCCGTCCTGCTGATTGACGTAGTCGGCCTTACAACGGACCTGGGCCGGGTTCGGGAGCAACGTCGCCGTCCAGGCGTTGAGGATCGGTTCGGCTTGAGCGCGCGCCGATGGAGTGGGCGTCGGCCAGCCGGCCGGTGCCGTTCCATCAGTTGCCGGGAACAGCGTGCAGAGGCGATGCGTCAGTCCGACGCCGCTTCTCGGCGTGCGAATCACGTCCAATTCCGGCGGCGGAACCTCACCCGCGGCAATGGCATCCAACGTGGCGCCTGAACGGAGCGGATTGCCTTGCACGAGCTGATACACGCTTTCGGCCACGACACTGTCCCCGACCGAGTCGACCAGATCGTCGAGTGCCTTGAGCGTCTCCACCAGCGCCATGAAGTCCGGGCTGCCGGGCGGTGGAAATCCCAAGGTCGCGTTGCCGAACGGAATGGTGGTGACATCCCAGGGAGATTGCGGTGCCTGGCGTTGTTGGCTTGCGGTCCATCGTCGATGCAGGGCCAGTCCATCGACCACGGCGGCAGCCGGCAACGATTTCAGCGCCTCATTCCATTGCGCGGCGAGCCTCGTGGTGAGTGCCGCCCTGGCGGCCAGGAGATCGCCCATGGCCTTACCGCGTTGCCCGCCTTCCTTGGCGAGCGCCTGGCGGTCGAGTTCTGCGGCGAGCGTGTCTTGCCCTATTGCGATCTGCTGCGCGGCGGGAATGGAATCCGGATCGGAGGCGTTGAGCAGCTTGGCCTGGGCCCGTTCCGCGAGCTGGCGAGCGCCATCCCGTGCGCTGACGGCCTGCTGTGCGGCGGCGGCTTGGGCCAGGGCGGTGGCATGGACCTGGGTCAACTGTTCCACGCGGTTGTCCCACTCATCCAAATCCCGCGCTTCCAACAGCTGGACGGCATACCGCCGCACGGTGGGTTGGATGACCTTGCCCTGCGGTTTTGCCGCCTGTTGCTGCGCCAGCACCTGGGCTGCCTGTGCCACCTGGGTCTGCGCGGCCTGCGCCTGTTGTGCGAGCGTGGCGATTGTTCCCAGTTCAGCGCGATAGGTCTCCGCGCGACGTTCTCGTTCGGCCTTCAAGCCACGGGCGTCTTCCGCCCGGCGCAGGGCCTGGTCACGTTGCGCCGTCAGCAAGGTGACCTCTTGCGCCAGCCGTTCTGCCCGTGTCAGGGTCGCGCGAATGTCGGCGAAGCGGTCGGTGCCGGTGAAGCTCGTGAGGGCGCGGAAGCGCTGGATGTAGCGGTCCAACCCGCGTTCGTGGAGGCGACGTTCAAATCGATACCCGAGCAGGGCGGTCAGGGACTGTCCTTGGCGCACGCCGTCGAGCAGCCACTTGGCGCGATGGACCCGCTCCGACGACAGGTCGACGGCAAAGGGCGACGCGCCGGGTGCGCGATTCGACTCATTCGACAGGTAGCCGCTTCGCAGCACGGCAGCGGCCGCCGCATGCCCCAGCGAAGGGGCGTGGACGAAGCCCTTGTTCGCTTCCGAGCGCGCGAGTGGTGCCGGGACACCGGCCGGAAGTGCCGGGACCGGTAGCAGCGGGGCCGCACGCCGGACCTGTTCCACCCAGCCGTAGGCGCCGAGTCTGAGGCCGCTGGGCGCAGCCTTTCGCACCGCGGCCAGCCGTCTGGTGGCCAGGGACGTACCCCAGGCATCGAGGCGATAGGTGAGCAGATCCATCACCTCGGCGAGCAGTTGCTGCTGAACCGGTTTAGGCAGGGTCGTCACCTCATCCCAGGCCGGCTCGTGCGGTGTCGCGAGTGCGCGGGTCAGCAGCAGCGTCCGGAAGGCCTCGGAGAGCAGCCGTTGCGGGACGGGCGGTTGTTGGGTGGAGATCTCTGGAAATTCGCGCAAGGTGTAGCGAAAGGCGTTCGCTTCCTGCGCCAAGAGTACGACGGGATTGGATTCCACCGTGGTCTGGAGGACTTGTGACGCCTGGCGTCGACGTGTCAATCGTTGCGCGCGCCACCAGTCGGCCAGAGCCTTGTCCTGGTCCTGATCGGTCGCCGAGATCCAGCGGTCGAGCGCCGCCACCGGCAGCAGGCCGTAGGGTTGGCTGTCGACACGCAACACCGGCAGTGGCCCTCGGGCACGGACGTACTTCATGAAATGGTCGCGCAGCGCGTCGGCTCCGGCTGTGCCGCGCAGTTGGCGCAAGAGAGGACTGTCGCAGAGCGCGAGCAGAGCCGCCTGCATGAGGGAAGATCGGCGCTGTTCCGATCCGTCGGCACCGCGGATATGCGCGAAGACAGATGCCGGGAGGCCCAAGGCCTGCGCCAGCAGCTCGCCGTCGGACCCGGGGCGGATAAGCGAGGCGCCCAATTCGACGCCCATGCTGTCGGCGGCATGACGCCCGGTCGAGCGATACCCGGCTGAGGCTTCCGCGGTATTGTTCGTCGGCACCTGTTGCTCCACGAGGGCGAGGCTGCCGGTGTAATGGTGGGCATCGAACAATCGGGCCAACCGGTCGGCCGTGGTCGGGGCGTCCCATGAGGCCTTGAGGCCCAGCACCACGATTCGATCGAATCCCGCCTGGGCGTCTTCCTCCGTGATGGGAATACGTAGCCCCATCCCGATCGATTCGGCCGTATCGAAATCGGTGATCCATTTCATGCCGTCATCGACGGGCGGCATCCCGTTGCTGCCGAGCTGGCCAGTGTCGCGTGGGTCAGGGCCGACCGCCACGGTCTCCGGGATGGCCTCGCCCCAGGCGGTGACACGTGCTGCCTCGTTGCGATACCCGACGGCGACCCAGCGGTCCGGCAGGACCTGCGTGTGGGGCGCGCGGGTCCAACTATCGTTGCGGCGAGTGACCGTTCCGGATTGGGAGGGATCGAGTACATGGGCGATCCAGGCGGCGCGGGTCGTGCCGAATTGTTCGGTAAGCCGTTGCCAGCCCTGCCTGATATGCTCCTGCCGGTCCGTACCTGCCGGCGCGGCGGCGACATGGGTCCAAAACTCCTTGCCGCGGCGTTCCTCTTCTTCGGTGAGAGCCGGTTCGTGGCTGTCGAGATGAAGGTCGTCGGGATAGACGCGCAGCAGAAGGTCGGTGCCTGGTCCCGTCCGCCTCGCGGAAAACCTGGTTTCTACGCGGACGGGGAACAGCAGCAGTGGATGCGTCGTCGCGACTGTGCCGCTGAGGCGATCCGTGCCAAGCAATCGGGCCGTCGCGGCATCGCGGGCGGTTCGATGTTCGTCGACCTGCGCCGACAACGCCGCGACTTCTGTTGTCTTCCGCGTCACCGTCTCCTGCGTGGCCGTGATCTGGGCATTCACCCGAGACAACTCGGCCTGATAGAGCGCCCGTTGCCTGATGAGCAGGGCGGCCCGCCGTTGCGCCGCCTGGGTTCGCACAACGGCCCGGTCGTGCGCCGTCTGCAATTGGCGCAGTTTGGTCGCCCATGCCCGGAGCAATGCCGGGGGCACCCGTTCGGGAATATCTGGTCCTTCAGAAATCGGTCTCACGCGGCTGATCCTTTCATGGACATAAACTTACGGCCCGTCCTGTAAATGCGCGCTGACCTCGGCTTCGGCAGCCGCCAGCGCCTGCTGGGCCGCTGCCTGTTGCGCCTCCGCCTCAGGGATCTGCCTGGCAAGGTCGGCAAGCAGTGTCGTCAGTTCATTGCGCCTGGTGATCACGCTTGCGAGGAGCATCTCGGCATCCTCCAGCTCGAACCGCGTCGTGAGAAGAGTATCTTCCAACGTCGCCGTGCGGGCCGACAGGTCTGCCGCTACCTGTTGCAGGGTTTCCCTCGCCAGCGGGTCGCGCGTGATCTCTGCGTTCATGCGCTCGATCTCCGCGAGCTTCGTTTGCAGTTCCTGCCGGCGAGGTTGAAGGGCGGCGATTGCAGCCTGGGTGACCTGCACCGCAGCGGTTGCCGCCGCAACCTGAACATCTGTCGCCCGTACGTGTGCCTGCGCTTGCGCTACCCCCTGCTGCGCTTCAGTCACCTTCGCATGGGCCGCGGTTGCGGCAGTCTGGGCCAGGGCGAGTTGTTTTCGCAGCGCGGCCAGGCGTGCCCTCCATGTGGCCGGGGGGATGCCTTGCGGCGGTTCGGACGCATCGAGCAGATTTTGTTGTGCCTCTGCGACCTGAGCATCTGCGGCGGCGGCGGCGGCCTGCAGCGGCGGAATGCGCGCCTGGGCCTGGGCCACGCCGTTCTGTGCGTTGGTGCGTTGGGCCTGGGCCGCCGTCACCGCCTGCTGTTGGGTGGTGAGTTGGGTGGTCAACGTCGTCTGTTGCGCGGCCAAGGCCTGCAGGGCCGTCTGGAGTCGCACGGTCTCTTGTTCTAAATAGGGCATGGTCTCGTCTCTTTCCGTCGCTACTGCCGGCCCGGCAGCCAGGTTCTCGCATGAACCGCCACGCGGAACGGCGGTTGTCTGGTAATGGTGGCCATATGCGCGGAGTTTTTTCCCCACGGAATCTGATCGACGACAGCATTCTTCAACAGGCCGTCGATCGGTACATACACGATTTGTTTCAGCGCGGCTTCGTCCGGCGCCAGGTTGCCCCACGTCAGGTCCGGCCAATGCGCGGGAGTACCGCCATAGGTCGTGGCGACGTCCATGCCGAATCGCGGTTCCGTCGGCTGTTCCTGCAGCACAAAGAACCAGCCCGGATGTCCTCCGTTCGTCGGCTTGTCCGCTCCGCGTACCTGATCTTCGGTGAGCGGAAACCCGAGCATGGTGATGTCCGGTACCTGCGTCGCACGGAAAATCGGATACCGTTCCGTCGTGCCCAGCTCACGTCTCGTGCCGTCCGCAGACCAGACGCTCTCCAACGCATAGACCATGGCCCTTGGATAGCGCCGCAGGAGGTCGCCGCGAATGAGGAGCACCATCTGGCCCACCGCCGAGCCTCGCGCACTGTGAGAACCGAGCAGACTCTCCGCCGCCCATGAGGTGATCCGCGTGATGTCGAAGCGAGCCTCGCGCTGCGCGTCGGTCGTGGGCAGTTCATCGCCACCGGCATCCCAGAATTGCCGGAAGTAGGTGCCGCGTTGATCGGTCGGAAACCCACGCCAGAGCAGTTCGCGGCTCATCTCGTGGTTCAGTCCGACCATGTACGCCTCGATCAATGCGGGATTGGTCTTCAACAGTGCAATCGTGTTCGAGGGCACCAGGTCCATGCCGGGCAACAACATGTCCGGTGCGTAGTCGCGCAACGGTTCGTACATCGGCTGGAGAAAACTCGGCGCGAAGGTCGTCAGCTCCGTATTCTCGACGGAGGGCATTGTTTTCTTCACCGCGGCCAGCACCGCCTCTTTCGGGGTCAGGCGCCGCAGCATCTCCACCTTGAGCTCCGACCATTCGCGCAACGCCGGCGCCTGCCGCTGTTTGGTGGCGACGGAAAATTGCATGAGCGGGCGAAACGCCTGGCCGGCCGTCGAGGCGGGCGACGTGGCGGGGAGCCGAAGGCCGTCGAATGTAGCTGCGTGGGAAGCAATTGGTCCATTGGTGCGGGTCAGACGGCGGAAGGCGCCGGTCATTGCCGGGTGGCCGGACAACAGGCTGGTGGCGGAAGTCGGCGGCGTCGTGGGGGATGTGGCGATGCCCGTCAACGCTCGCAGCGCCGGCCCCGTGAGTTGCAGCAATCTCGCCGGGTCGAGCGCGGCGAAGTGTTTCTTCGAGAGACTGTCGCCGACGGCCTCCGCCAACTGCGCGCGTTTGAGCCGCTGTCGATCCCGCCGTTCTTGTTCCAATTGATCCCAGGCCGAGGCCATCAACGGCTCCTGCTCCTGTTGGATCACCATCGTACCGATACCGGCGGCGATGCGGTGGCGCGGATCCAGATTCAGATCGCGGAACCAGTGCGGCGGTTGGTCCGCGGGCGGCAGGCTGTCTCGATCTACGTGCCATTGCCCATACAGGGGCGGGCCGAGGAGCGCCGGGGCTCCGCTTGTACCGGCCATCGCTGCCGGTGCGTTGAGGATCGCGCCGAGGGCCAGTTGGAATGTCTTGCGCGGTTGGTCAGGCCAGTCACGCGGCTGGGTCTCGGGAGTCAGAAGGGCTCCACCCAGATCCAACAGGCCGCCGGGTGCGCCAGACGGCAGCGTCGGCATGCCCCAGCCGGGCGTTCGGATGTCCACCGGCCGCAAGCCCACCGTGGAGGGCAGGGGCTGGGCCTTCAAGCGGCGTGCGAGCGATTCGAAGTCTCCCGCGAGGCCGGTTCGAAACTCCCACTGGAAAAATATCGGCAGCGTGACCGGTCCAGCCGAGGCGGTCTTGGCCCAAGCCGGTTTCAAGGCCTGTTCGTCCTCCGGCGTGATCGGCTGGCCCAGTCCCGCTTTCCTCCCCACCTCGTAGGTGGGCACGAGGCAGGCATAGTAGGCGGTATTGGGATCGAGGCGTCGCGGCGCCAGCAACCGCGAGAGCGTCCGTTCAGGATGATCATGAAGGATCTGTTGCAACGTCGCACGGGGTGAAGGATCGGGCGTCGAGCGTTGTTCGGCCACGATCTGGGCATGGGCCCAGGCCCAGGACTGGTCGAGGTCCGGCAAGTCTTCCAGGGCGCAGGTGATCGTGGGCAAGGGCCGCTGCGGGTTGGTCTTGAGCGTGGCCCGTTCCTTGGGAACGACGATTAAACAGATCCACGGACGGAGTCGCCGCGCGCTGTCAGCCGCCGCCGGGGTGAACAGCCAGGGGAAGTCTGGGCGATCGAATTCGATGGCCGGAAAATAATTCGGCTCGAAGTCGGTCATGTGGGGGTGGGGTTCCGTGCGAATGATTTCGCGCGCGTCGAGTCCCGTGATGTCGCCGGGCCCATAGAGCTGGACGTTGACGTCGATGGGCGTGCGGTCGTTCACGCGAAGGCGAATGGGGAGCGCGAGGCGTCCCGCCGTGGCCGGGTTGGAAGCGCCGGGACCGGAGAGGCCTGCGAGCAGTCCTTGGCGAAGCCAGGAGTAGAAGCGATACGTGGCTGCGGTCAGTTCAGGCATGATGTGTCATCCAATGTGAATTACGTTGTGACTGCTGTCGTCCGTCGCCGTCTGCGGGCCGGGGCCTGGCCGGCAGCGCCGAAGCGGGCCACCCGTTCCAGCACCGCGGCCGAGAGCACATACCCCGGCGTGGGCCGCTCCGGCGGCCGCGTCGGATCGAGCAGCAGCGTCTCATAGGCAATCGGCGTCG
>WIAG01000096.1 GCA_014055495.1 Nitrospira sp. CR1.2 | reverse complement strand
CGTCCCATAAAGAGGTAGAGTGTGTGGCCTGCCACGTTCGGCCTGGGGTCGTCGGCTGGTTGCACGATAAAGCGTGGCACGGCACCAGAGATGTCGCCATCTATCTCTTCGGGACTCCGACGGAACCACATAATTTGCAAGCGCATGTCGATTCCACGGTGTGTCTTGGGTGTCATCGCAATATCCTGCGTGTGTCGGAGATTGCGACGCGTGACCTGCCGGTTCCGGTCAAAGATGTGGGGCTGATCATGAGTCACCGCAAGCATATGGCGGCATTCGACCAGCGCAAGCAGGGTGAGGGCTGTACGACGTGTCATGGCGCGGTGGTACATGAGAAGCCCATCAAGGGGTATCCGATCGTGATCCCGCGCGGGCATGTGTCGGCGGACAGTCGGCCCTGGACGCCTGAACATCCTGAAGGCTCGGTGCTGCATAAGCGGGCTCAGGCAGACTGCTTCCGTTGTCACGACAACAAGACCGAATACGAAGGTCGGGTACTGAGCCGCAAGTGCGAGACGTGCCATCTGCCTGAGAAGCTCACAGAATTCCTGTCCTTTTAACCCACGGACCCGTCTACGCCATGTCAGCCTCGGTGGTCGAAGTACGTAATCTTCGCAAACAGTTCGGCGCCTTTACCGCGGTGGCCGGGATTTCATTCGAGATCGGACGAGGCGAGATCCTCGGGTTGTTGGGGCCGAATGGCGCCGGGAAAACCACGACGTTTCAAATGATGCTGGGGCTCGTGACACCCACCTCGGGCTCCATCAAGATGTTCGGTCTCGACTTGCAGTCGCATCGAGAGACGATTCTTCAGCAGGTCAATTTCTCCTCCACCTATATCTCGCTCCCCTACTCCCTGACGGTGGAAGAAAACCTTCGCGTCATCGGCCGCTTGTACGGCTTGCCCGATGTCGCCGGGCCCGTCGACGATATGATACACAAACTGGAGATGAGCGCGTGGCGGCACAAGTTGACCCGCAAACTCTCATCGGGACAGATGACGCGGTTGACGTTGGCGAAAGCGTTGTTGACCAAGCCCAAGGTGTTGTTCCTCGACGAACCGACGGCGAGTCTGGATCCGGATATTGCGCACAAGATTCGGGAGATTCTGTTGGATGCGAGGCAGACGACCGGGTTGAGTATGCTCTATACGTCACACAACATGCGGGAAATGGAAGAAATGTCGGATCGTATTATTTTTTTGCAGCGGGGACAGATTGTGGCAGAGGGCACGGCCAAGGATATTGTGGCTCGATTCGGGCAAGCGGACCTGGAAGAGGTGTTTCTCAAACTTGCCCGCGAACAGTAGCCGACGGTCGGTTGTGGTCGATGTGAACAGGGAGTAGGCGAAGCCATGGTTGATACAGGGGTGTCGTTCGGCGTGGGCCTTCTCATCGGCGGACTCGGGTTGATGTTGGCATGGGGCCTCCTCTGGTTTGTCGTCGGCGCCGTCGGGTTGGCGCGGCGCACCAGCGGATGGGCGATCTTCATGAGCAGCGTCAGCAGCACGGCCATTGCCGCCTTGTCGTTAACGGGGGTGTTCTGGGCGGTCGATGCCGCACGGCTGGGTAGTTCCGCTTTGCATCTCGGGTTGGCAGGGATTCCGACGGCCTTGCTGGTGGCGGCCGCCTTCCGCTTGGAGGATGGTCGACGGATCGGCCCGGCGTTGATCGAGGGCAGCCTCATGATGGTGCATCAACTCCTTGGCCTGCACGAGGAAGGGGGCGGGTGCGGACAGTGTCATGAGCAGCCGGTTGCGGAGCATCCTTGCCAGCAGAAACCCTGTTTTGAACAGTCCTGTCACGAGAAACCTTGCGAAGGAAAGCCGTAGCTCACGATGGCGTATCATCGAATCGCCGCCCTCGTCGTTCGCCACCTCTATCTCTACCGACGCAGCCTGCCGAGGGTGATGGAGATCATCTACTGGCCATTTTTGGATCTGGTGGTGTGGGGCTTCATTACGGTTTACCTCGCGACCTTTCAGGGGCAGATGCCGGCGGTGGTGACGTTTCTGTTGGGAGCGCTGATTCTCTGGGATGTGTTGTTTCGGTCGCAGCAGGGGATTACGATTTCGTTTCTTGAAGAACTCTGGGCCCGCAATTTGATGAATCTTTTTGCCAGCCCGCTCACTCCCAGCGAGTTTCTGGCCGCGACCATGGTGATGAGTCTATTCAAGGTGACCGCGGTGTCGATCGTGATGTCCCTGTGTGCCTGGTTGTTTTACGGCTACAATGTCTTCATTATCGGACTCTGGTTGATTCCGTTCATTATGAATCTGGTCTTAACAGGATGGATTATCGGAGTCTTTACGACCTCACTCATCATGCGGTTCGGGCAGGAGGCGGAGGTGTTGGCGTGGAGTATGGTCTTTCTCTTTCAACCGATTTCCTGCGTGTTCTATCCGATGGACGTGTTGCCGGTATGGTTGAGGGCGGTGGCATCGATGAACCCGGCAGCGCACGTCTTTGAAGGCATGCGGGGCTTGCTTGCGACGCATGCGGCGCCGCTCAGCAGTCTTAGCGTGGCGAGCGGCCTGAATCTGTTCTATCTTGGGGTCGTCATTTTTTGGTTTCATCATACCTTCAATGTGTGTAAAGAACGGGGTTCATTGGTGCGTGTGGGTGAATAGCTGAACCGGCTCGGCCGGTACCAGGGGAATGACATGAAGATCGTATCAGGACAAGTCACACCATCACAGTTGCCGGGCGGGTTGGAGGCCTTCTCGTTTCACAAGACGCCCGTGCTGGTGGTAGAAAACTTCTGGTCGGCGGAGGAGCGTCTTCAGTTCCGTCAGGCGATGGAGCGGGCCAATTGGAATCAATTGCAGGACATGACGTATGTTCGACAGGACTTTCCCAACTCGGGCAATTGGGCGAAGGCAGAGATCGCGCAGCCGCAGGGACGCTTGCTGCTGAGTCGACTGGAGATGCCCTGCATCCAGCAGTACATCGAGTCTTTTCCGAACATCACGCGGCGCCACCTGGGATTCAGCTATTACTCCTACGGAGCGGGCGATTGCTTGTTGACGCATGACGATACGGATCAGGGGCACTCAACCGGTGGCAAGCCGGTGCCTCGCCGGCGTCTCGCGCTCGTCAGTTACTTTCACGAACAGTGGGAATGTGATTGGGGCGGAGAATTGATCATCTACGAACCGGTGAGTGAATCACGAGAGGAGAAGCCGGAATTGGCCCTCACGCACTGCATCGCACCGAAACCTGGGTCACTGGTCATGTTTACGGTGCCGCGTTTTCATCGGGTCTGCCGAGTGGATCAGGCGGCCGGTGACCACAAGCGCCTCTCCATCGCCGGCTGGTTTATGACCGAGCATACCTAGCCCGGATGCGGAAAATGTCCGCCAGCGGCGTGCTCGCAAGACACGGCCGCCTAACTATCTCAGCGGCTCACCGTACCGAAAGAGTGCGACTCCCCCTTCGCTCGCTGCGGTCTTGCTGGACGGTCTTTGGGGGTATCCAGCAGTGTGTGTCGACATGGGACTGCACGTGGCGACCAGTGTAGCTCTGTTGAATTCAGTGCGTGTTCCCGCAACCTGGTAGTCTGCCACTCACCGAATCGGGATAGCCATCGAGGGCCGTCGCTCCGCCAGGGCTAGCGATCCGGTCCCGCACCTTAGGCCGATTCAAACTGCGTGCGCCATTCCAACAGCGGTCGAACCACTCCCGGCCATCGACCGTGGAAGTCGCCGCGTGCTGAGTCGCCATCGCCGCTGTCATCCACACGAAACCCGATGACTCGGGGTGCGTGGAGGTGGAGGCGAAACGGATCTTCGGTCATCATGATGGACGCGACGGTCATCATGCCTTCTGCGAGAAAGTTTCCGGGAATTCGGGCTGTGGACACATACCGACCGGCTGCTCGAGGAGTCCGCTGCCAGGCCGGGTCTCGATCATGGGCGATAAACACCGTGACGTCTTCCTCGTTATACAGATTGAAGACCGGGACGAAGATATGCCCGGCCTTCAACACATCAAACTCGACTTCGAGATCAATCGGCCTCCGGATGTCGAATCGGTCGGCGACGCGCCCGGCCTCGGTTTTGACGCGGACCGCCCGCAGGCGCACGACGTCATTGCCTGGAGCCTGCGCGGGATCCGGCCATTCGGTCGACGGCTGGATATGGCCGGCATGCAAGTAGTGGTTCACCACGTCATGCGCCGCCCCGGCCTGCACCACTTCGCCCTTGTTCAGGAGGATGGCGCGGGAGCACATCCGCGTAATCGCCGGCATGTCGTGGGAGACCAGAATCACCGTCCGGCCATGCTGGCCCACGTCTTCCATCTTTCCCATACATTTCTTTTGGAAGCGGACGTCGCCGACCGCCAACACTTCGTCGACGATCAGAATATCCGGATCCATATGCGCTAAGACGGAAAAGCCCAGACGGACGTACATGCCGCTGGAGTAATGCTTCACCGGGGTATCGATAAACTGTTCCACTTCGGCGAAGGCCACGATTTCGTCGAACTTCCGCGCGATCTCTTGCCGTTTCATGCCGAGGATGGCGCCACTCATGAAGACGTTGTCGCGTCCGGTCAGTTCCGGGTGAAAGCCCGTGCCCACTTCCAACAGGCCACAAAACCGGCCGTGAATCGTGGCGCGGCCCGTGGTGGGCTCCGTCACGCGGGAGAGTATTTTCAGCAAGGTGCTCTTGCCGGAGCCGTTGGTACCGATCACGCCGAAGACTTCCCCCTTCTTGATCTCGAAGGAGACATCGCGCAACGCCCAGAGGGTGTTGCCGGTCGGTCCGGCGACGCCGGGGCGCCGCCCCACGAGGCGACGGAGTCCCTGGGAGAGCGCTCCGGCCAGGGAGCCGTCTGACGCATGGGTCGCGCCCAACCGATAGCACTTGGATAACTGTTCCACTCGCACGGCCAGATCACTCATATACACCCGCGCCTAGATTGAACTGGAGAGTAAACCTGAAGCGGAACGTCCCTGTTCCCTTTGGTTCTTGCCAACTTCGGTCGGCGAATTGAACCATGTCAGGCGGTTACCTTGCCGGACAAGAACTGCTTGAGCTCGCCGATGTTTTTCATGTCGGCCAGCTCATTGCCTTTGAAGCGGACTCCGAACGCCTGTTCGATTCCAAACATGAGATTGATATGGGCAACAGAGTCCCAGCCTTCGATGTCCGTCGCCGTCATATCATCACGCAGGGTGAGGTGATCGTTGTCGAATACCTGACGAAACACGTCTTCGAGTCGAGCGTGCAAATCCATGTGGCTCCTCAACTTGTTCCTATGGGTTGATCTCGTGCCGGTTGTCGAGCATCCGGACCTGGCTTTTCGCAGGGGTCTCGGTTGGGAGACGGTTCCTGCTGCAATTCAAATGTTTCGAGGATCTCGGCGTTCTGCGAACGGGGGGCCGAACAGAGGTGGCGAACGAGCGCAGCGGCGACCTGCTCCACTTCCATGGCCCCTTGTCGCCCCATGGTTGTATTGGTCTGATCCGTTAGCAGTTTGGGAGGCCTGACAATCAGATGGTGCACCTTCGGGTAGTGCAACGCCGCCCAGCGGACCAACCCCTCCACAGCACATTTCGTGGTCACGTACTGCGGAAACTCGGCGGGCAGCTCACTTACAAATGTCGATGAGAGCACAATGCTCCATCCTTCCTGCTCGGTCAACGTGTCGAGAAAGCTGGTCATTGGTACGGTAACCAGCGCGAGACTTCCTGCCAAGAATGCTTCAAATTGCGCCATCCGTTCCGGCGCGAACGGGAGGGGGCGAATCGGCGGAGAAGCATTGCAGATCAGCATGTCCAGTTTGCCATATCGGTCGAGAAGGGTCTGTCGCGCGGTCGCACACCATTCGGCGTCCGCCGCGTCTCCCTGAAGGAGCATGATGCGGTCGGAGTCCGTTCCAAAGCCGGCTCGAACTCGATCAGCCTCCTGCGTGGAACGATGGTAGTTCATGGAGACGGTGCAGCCTTGTGAGGCCAGTGCCTGGGTAATGGCCGCGCCGAGGCCACGGCTTCCCCCGATGACCAGGGCCACCTTCCCGCTTAGTCGTTGTGACGGAGGGAGGAGTTCGGTTACCCGGCTGAGTGAGGGCTGTGGAGAGTCCTGGCGTACGAAGGCCCAGATCTGCGCCGTTGCACCCGTCGTCTGTTTCGATGACAGAGTGCCTGTGGTGTGCAAGAGGTCATAGCGCTCGTCGAGTTCTTGAACCACGGCCTCGTAGTCGAACGGGAGGTCGTGTGACTCGAGTTCGGGAAGGAAGTTGAGGATCAATCGCCAGAAGACGGCTCGTTGCCCGGGTAGCTCCATTCCCACCAGAAAACTTGCCCACATCATGGTTGCAATCTGGTGCGACGTGGCGCTCTTTTCTGAGAGCCCCCATCGGTCGACGACTTGACTGAACTCCTGCCTGCCTGGTCCGTATGTCCCGTTGACCCTCGTGCCGGGCGTCAGGTCCGCCTTCGTCCGGTCTCTGGCTTCAGCGATGGAGGGCACTTCGTCGTCCTGCATGGGGCGGGTGCATGCTTCTCCGGGAGCAAATGCGAAGGTCGCCTTCATCATCAGACGTGTGGCGTCGTAGAGTTTGACGGTTTCGCGATCAGGGGAGGACGCAGACACGTCCACACGATACGATAGACCGATGGCGAGGGGATTGCGAAACTCGACCGAGAGACTTTGCAGCCGCCGGCCAGGACGGTCCGGAAGTTGTCCCAGCGCGGCGAGTACGCCGAGTATGCCGAATACCACAGGCTCGCCATAAGGTGTTGCCCGGGCGTAGTGCTCGGACATATGCAAGGGGTTCCGGTCGTGGCTGGCGGCGCTGAACTCGGCCAGATCTTCGCTCGTGAAGGAGATGGTGCCCCTCCCGGCACGGGACAGGTTGTCCGGGGCGTTTCGCTCAGCGCTCGCCATGGGGAGGGTCCCAAGAGTCCACGCTCTGCACGAACGGATTCGTCACAGAGCCGTTCATCTGAAGATCATACATCCAGGTTTCAGTGCCATCGGTGGTGTCGAGTCGGCTGAACCCTTGTTTCGGGTAGGCCTCCGCAGCCATCGCATTCTTCGGCGTCGGAATGTACGTACCGCGAATCGACGTGCAGCCGAGCTGCAGTGCTCGACGGCATAGGTGCTCCAGCATGGTGGCCTCGACGGTGCGCCCGATGACACGGCAACTCATGAGCCAGGTATCGATATCCAGCGTGTTGCCGTCCTGCCGCGCGATCATCACGCTCACCAGTCCGTGATCGGCATAACGATCGCGCAGGCGCAAGGCAAGATGCACGTAACGTGTATCGCCGACGAAGGCTTCTAATTGAGGCATGCCATGGCGCCGGGTGGTGAGGTTGAATTGGTTGGTCTTCCCGATGAGCTGTGCGATCCGTGGCAGCTGCGTCTCGTCGAAGGGGGTGACGAGAGCCTGCATCTGGAGGCTGCGATAAAAGTCCTCAATTGAGGTCGCCGACGCTTCCAACGCTTTGATGTGGGCTCGGGCCTGATACTGGGCGGTCCGCTCGCTGTCTTCGGCCGTCAGGGATGCCGTTTCCAGGAGGAGATACTGTGAGAGCGTCCGGACGTAATAGGCGGGGTCTTCAGGCATCGGTAGGACATCCACCTGAGGCAGAAACTTTCGAACGATGTCTCGTTCCACAGGATTGTCGTCCACGAAGACGAGCGAGTCCAGGCCGATGTGCAGTGTATCGGCAATAGCGCGAATATTCTCCGGTTTGGACGTCCAATTGGCGACGAACAGCGCGATGTCCTGCAGCTTCAACCGCATCTCGGGATGTTGTTGAAACGGCTGGATGGCATCGGCGTGATTATTTTTCGAACAGACGGCGAGGATGACGCCTTTGCGCTTCAGTTTCAGCAGATACTCCTGGAAGGCCACAAAGGCTTCGCCTTCTGCACCGTGTCCCAACTGAATGCCGGCCAGGCCGTCCTCTGCAATTACGCCGCCCCATAACGTATTGTCTAGGTCGAGCACCAGACACTTCCGGCTCAAGCCGACATCCGCAGCGATGACTGCCGCGGTGTGTCTGGCAAGCAACGGCAGGGCGTCCAGGGCGACGGCCTGCTTCGACATGTTCCAGTAGCGCGGGTCGCACCAACGCTGTTTGCCGATGAACGCGGACAGGCGTTCGCAGTCGACGATGGAAACGGCGGAGCCCGCTGCCTGTCCGAGTCCGGTATTGACGGCTTGTGTCATCATGTAGCGGGAGCCGGGAAGCCTGGTGGCCAGATGCCCTGCGGGGATGTCGCAGGGTAAGGCGAAATTATGCTGGACAATTCGAGCGCGCGACTGGTTCGTGACTACATTCCAGAGCGTGGTCCACCTGGTGATTTCCGTTTGCACTTCCTCCGCCGGGTTCGAACTGAACTCTGAGAGATGAAGATCGCCTTCGTGCACCGTCAGAAGCACAATGTCGGGCGAGAACCGGTAGAGTGTACTCCCTGAATCGATGATGTCTTGCTGGTACTGCCCATAGGGGCTTTCGTATAGATCGATCTGGATGCCGATTCTGGCCGCCGCGAGACGCAACAGTGTGCCCAGTTGGGTGGTGGTATAGCTGCCGGCAATGGCGACGTTCACTCTTCTCGCCGCGGGCCATGCGCTACGCTGAGCGTTGCGTTGAAACAACGTCCATCCAGCCTGCCAGGTTGTATAGTCGTCGCTTGCATCAACGATTGACAGGGCCCAGCGGCATGCTTCCGAATGGTTGCCGATGCGATCATACGATCGCGCAAGTTTTAAACAGAGGGAGGCCGTTGCGGGTATGGTGACCGCGTCGAGGTAGGACTCGATCGCTTGTTGGGTCAACCCCTGTCGGAGGAGGGCGTCACCGCGAGTTTCCGGCGTGTCAGCGGACGTAACTTGTCCGGCAGGCGTGAGACCGTTCGGGGTCATTCTGGAGTTCTCAGATGCGTTGCTGCATGGTTTTCATGGGGGCGGGCTCGCGAGAGGAGCTGGTGAACCCAATGACACGTGGCGCTTCGGTGAACACCCGCGCTCCTGCCGGGATATCCGCCATC
>WIAG01000095.1 GCA_014055495.1 Nitrospira sp. CR1.2 | reverse complement strand
GAAACGTCCGTGGCGGTCGAGTGACCGTCCTTACCTCGGCCGACGATCTCTCCCTGCCAGCGGCCCGTCTCCTCGACGAGGGGGAAGACTGTGGTTTCGATCCTGGCGATCCAGGGATCGAGGTATAGGTCCTTCCACAATTTTCCAATAAGCTCAGCCGGCTCATACCCGTACACAGCGGCATGCGCGCGATTGACATAGGTGAAGCGACCTGCCCTGTCGAGGAAGGCGATGCCGTCGGACGCCTGCTCGGCGGCGAGGAGCAAGGTCGATGGCTGGGAGTCGGCCTGCTCGAGTCTGGTCACCTGTGTCGCGAGTTGTCGATTGCGCAATCGAAGTTCGAATTGGGCGACCACTTGCCGGCCGAGCGTCGTCAGGGCTTGTTTGTGTTGCGCAGAAAGCCGCTTCGGAGCCCGGTCGATG
Source organism: Nitrospira sp. CR1.2 (assembly GCA_014055495.1). Classification (GTDB taxonomy): domain Bacteria; phylum Nitrospirota; class Nitrospiria; order Nitrospirales; family Nitrospiraceae; genus Nitrospira_A. The sequence continues at coordinate 8,642 of WIAG01000095.1, read as the reverse complement.
ACACAGAGCGTTCCAAGCGCATACCCATCCCGGTCGATGAGGGGGGCGCCGGCGTAAAATCGAATGTGCGGTTCCCCCGTCACGAGCGGATTGGTTGCGAACCGCTGATCACCAAGCGCGTCCGGCACTTCGAACACGTCTCGCTGAAGAATGGCGTGGGCACAAAAGGCCATATCGCGCGAGGTCTGGCAGGCTCCCACGCCGGTCTTGGCTTTGAACCATTGGCGGAGGGGATCGATCAGACTGATCAACGCGATCGGTACTCGGCAGATCTGCGCGGCCAACTGCACGAGCTCGTCAAACGGCGCCTCGGGGTCCGTATCGAGGATTTCATACCGTCTCAGGGCCTCGACCCGCTGTGGTTCGTTGTCAGGATAGGGTGCGATCAAGGGCGTCTCCCCCGCTTGGCGTGTGTGAGAATGCTGTGTGGTTATGTCCGGCGAAACCGTCTTTCCCCGTCTTCTCTTTATCGGCCATGCGCGACTGACCTTGAGGCAGCGTGGGGCGTCACAAATGGGATGGCGTTCAGGGAGGTGCGCCGCCGCCGTATAAATCTGATACAGGGACTCTGTTCACGAGATTGCGGAAATCGAAGAATGCCTCAGGTGGTTCATATGAGCAAAAACCTTGAAGAGACTTGAGGCTCACACCCATGCGTGGTATGTAACAAGATTGCCTCGGTGGACGGGGGGCATGGTTGTCGACTTACTCAGGATGAACCGTATGAAACAGCGCTTGTTTTCCGTCGTCTCCATTGCCGCAAGCCTGCTCCTGGCACAGGCCTGCAGTCATATGCCGCGTCCGCAAGAGGCTGTCTGGGCCGAACCGGCGGCGGGAGAAATCTCCTTGCATCGCGGGGGGAATGCGGTGCTGGCCGGCGAGTGGGAATATGAGGAAGGCGGTATGGTGGTGCCGCTGAAGTTGGATCGATTCGGCAACGGCTCGTACGATTTTAAGGACGGACGGTTTCGGACCGATGTGCTGTCCGATCACCGGTGGGTAGGGGCCTGGGCCCAGCAGGAAAATGATCGTGAAGGCGGATTTGAAATTACCCTGTCGCCGGACTTTTCAGAAGGCGACGGCCGTTGGTGGTATACCCGGATTGAAGAAGACCATGCCCCGACCAAGGCCGGCGGGCGCTTCCATGTCGTAAAAGTGCAATCGGTGGCAGAGCATCATCCGTGGTCTGACGAACAGGCACCTCACTAGCCGTTATCTGTTACGCCCTTCCGCCGGATCCACCCGTTCATATAGCGACGAATAATCCACCTCTCCCAAACCCCGGGCAAGGGTGTCGGTGAGCAGTGATCGCACTCCCTGAAGCCCTTCGGTTGAGAGGCCTGCCTGTTCGGCCGCCGTGAGGCACAAGTCGACATCCTTGAGCAGATGCCGGGTTGAAAAATTCGGCTGTGCGTACTGTCGCTCGGCCAGTCGGGGCAGCTTCTTGTCGAACATCGGGGCATACAGCGCGCTTTTTCGTAGGATTTCCATGAAGGTGTCCCGATCGACCCCGCTTTCGCGAATCAGTCCGAGGCTGAGGGCAAAGGCCGCCATTTCCGCGGCGATCAACTGATTCAGCGCGAGTTTCATGACGGCAGCTTTTCCGACCGGCCCGATCAGGCGCACATCCGACCCCAAGACCTGGAGCAACGGCGTCCAGTCGGTAAGATTCTCCGGGGTGCCGCCGACCATGATCAGCAGCGTGCCTGCCTTGGCCTCCGTGATGCTGCCGAGGACCGGTGCCTCCAGGTAGCGCCCGCCAAGCCGTGTGATTTCTGCGTCAATCGAGCGGCTTTCCGACGGGCCGACCGTCCCCATCTGGATTACCATACGCCCGTTGATCGCGGCACTGGTAGAGGGATCGAACAGGACGGCCCGGATCGCGGCTGCGTCCGCCAGCAGGAGTAGCACCACGTCTGCCTTGGACAGTGCCGCTGCCGCAGTCGCCGCGACCTCGACGCCCCGTTGCTGCAACGCACGGGTTTTGCCGACAGAGCGGTTATAGACCGACAGGGAATATCCCGCGGCATGCAGCCGCTCTGCAACCGCTTCGCCCAACAATCCTGTACCCAGCAACGCAACGTTCATGACAGACCTCCGACGATGGTGACGCGAGCGGGCATGGTACCGAGAAGTCGGCGGGGATGAAAAGGGCTAGAATGTGGACGAACGAGGAGCGACCTGTGCGGCGCTGTGTCGGAGGATCTGTGTGCGCGCCGGTGCCGACAGGCTCGACCCGAGCGCCAGGGTGCCGGACACTTTGGGATCGGAACGGTTGAAGGTAAACGGCTGGCCGGTCGCAGTCGTAACCTGCCCTCCGCTTTCCTCGATGAGCAGGACACCGGCGGCGATGTCCCACTCGTTGCCGCCAGTGAGGGTGATGGCTGCATCGGCTTGTCCGGCTGCGACCAGCGCGAGGGCGTAGGCGATGGAGCCGATGGGGCGGCATCGAACATGAGGGTCGAGGCCTTCAAACCGGCCGACTCGCAGCTCCCAGGGAGTGACGAGCGCGAGCGGCCGCTCGTCCGAGGCAAATGGAGGCCGAGCAGGTTCGAGAACGCGCTCAATCCGGAAGCCGCGTCCCCGTATGGCCGAGAAGAATTCACCGGTCGACGGGTTGAAGATTGCGCCGACGACCGGGGAGCCCTGTTCGACCAGGGCCACCGACAGGCAATACTCCGGCAGGCCCCGTACGAAGGCACGTGTTCCGTCGATCGGATCGACAATCCATACACGCGGTCTGCTCAACCGCTCGTCATTGTCGGTCGTTTCCTCCGACAGCCAGCCGTCGTCAGGAAAAGCGGTCGACAACCGGTCTCGCAGGATGCCGTTGACGGCGAGGTCGGCGGATGTGACCGGTGAATGATCCGCCTTCGTGTAGGTTTCAAAGCCGGCCGCCGAGAGCCGACGCGCTTCTCGTCCGGCCTGCTGCATGGCGTCAGACAATAGGGCGAGTTCACGATCCATGGTGCTGCAGCTCCTGTCCATGAGTACGAAGGAACGGAGTCGCTCCCTTGCTTCACCGTACCAGGTCTGTGTGCCGGAACAAAGTCCGGACTGGTTTGGTGCCGATGCTGGGACTTGACCATCACACGGCTTCCGCGTACAAGCTCCGATGATGAAATTAAAACACAAACATTCCCGCAAGGCGGGTTTGCCGCCCGGCACACTGGTCCACATCGGCGAAAAAAAGTCGGACGCCGTCACTATCTCTGTCTATGAGTACGGGGAAGGCCAGTTTCAGGAGCGATCGGTGGCCAAGCCGGACGACGTCGCCTTGACGGGTGAGCCGACTGTGCGTTGGGTCGATGTCGGGGGCATCCACAAGATGGAGGTGCTGGAGGCGTTCGGGAAAATGTTCGGCCTGCATCCGCTGCTGCTGGAAGATATTGCGAATACCGACCAACGCCCGAAACTCGACGACTACGGCACCTACGGGTATGTGGTGTTGAAGATGCTCTACGAGGGGCAGCACGAAGGCGACATCAATGTCGAGCAGGTCAGCCTCGTGTTCGGGGAAAATTTTGTGCTGTCGTTTCAAGAAAACGGCGGCGACGTGTTTCAGGGAGTGAAGGAACGGCTGCGGAACGGCAAGGGTCGGCTACGCCATGCGGGCGCGGACTATCTGTTGTATGCGCTGATGGATTCGATCGTGGATCGTTACTTCGTCATCCTGGAAAGCTTGGGAGAAAAAATCGAATTACTGCAGGACGTGTGTGTGACCAACCCCGGACCGGATACCCTGCGGGATATCCACGCCCTCAAACGGCAGCTGTTGTACTTCCGACGATCGGTCTGGCCGTTGCGCGACCTGATGAACAACCTGTCGCGGTCGGATGGTCAGTTTTTGCAAGGCTCCACGAAGGTGTTTTTCCGCGATGTGTACGACCACATCATTCAAATCGGCGACACGGTGGAGACCCTGCGGGAAATGGTCTCGTCGATGATGGAAGTCTATTTGTCGAGCGTCAGCTACCGGCTGAACGGGGTCATGAAAGTGCTGACGATCATCACGACGATTTTCATGCCCCTCAGTTTTATCGCCAGTATCTACGGAATGAATTTCGAGCATATGCCGGAACTGAAATCACCTTGGGGCTATCCGGCTGTGCTGGGCGTCATGGCCGCGACAGGGATGGCGATGCTGTACTTCTTCAAGCAGAAGAAGTGGCTATGACGGCGGGGTCAATCGAGTACCTCGACACGGTCCACGAAGTACGGAGTTTCGCCGAAGCAGGTGGTGGGTATATAGCGATACTCGTGGTAGTGAAGAACGACCCGCTTGCCCATCTGCCCGTCGAGTTTCTTGGCGACGTTCTCGTCCCACACCGTGAAGTTCCAGAGTACCGGGGCGACGCCGGGCACGGTTGTCATTGCCAGCTCGCCTTCCTGCGTTTTGCAAAACCATCCTTTCCGGGATAGCTTCTGGAGATAGCCGGCCCGATCGCCGTCGGAGTAACTCCAATTGAACACGACCAGGAGATAGGCTGCGCCGCCGAACAACAACAACGTGAAGAGAAGTTTGGGTCTCCAGAGCCATGCTACCGGAAATAGAATGGTTTCCCACCACGTCATAGGACTCCTTTTCTGACGGCTACTTCACGTCTTGAAACAACCAGGGGGCTTGGGTGCGGCGGCGGTGCTCGTATTCTCCGATCTGCGGAGCATGTTGAAGCGTTAGGCCGATCGCGTCCAATCCGCGATACAGACAATCCTTTCGGAAGGGGTCGATCTCAAAGTGATAGGCCGTACCCTCAGGCGTCGTGACTTGTTGGGCTGCCAGGTCGACGGTCAATCGGTAGCCGTCGTGCGTGGCCACGCCATCGAAGAGCGCTTGGATGTCCGATCCCTTCAGGACTACGGGAAGAATGCCGTTCTGGAAGCAGTTGTTGTAGAAAATGTCGGCGAAGCTAGGAGCCAGCACGCAGCGAAATCCCTGGTCAAGCAGCGCCCATGGCGCATGTTCGCGCGAGGAGCCGCACCCGAAGTTGTCCCGCGTCAGGAGGATCGAGGCCTGTTGATAGCGCGGCTGGTTCAGAAAGAACGCGGGATCCTGCGATCCATCCTTCCGCCGCCGCCAATCGTAGAACAACCCTTCCCTTAACCCGGTGCGTTTGATCGTCTTCAAAAACTGCTTCGGAATGATCTGGTCGGTATCGACATTGAGCCGGTCCAGTGGCGCGACCAGGCCTGTGAGCGTTGTGAATGCGTCCATGGTATGTTCCTTTTGTGCTTCGTGTCCGCCTGACGTGTCTCCTACTGAACCGGCATCCGAATCGAAATATCTTCCCGGTTAAGACCACTGACGAATATCGACGAAATGTCCTTCAATGGCGGCAGCCACCGCCATGGCCGGCGACACCAGATGGGTACGCCCTCCTGCTCCCTGGCGGCCTTCGAAGTTCCGGTTGCTGGTGGACGCGCATCGTTCCCCCGGCTGTAGGACATCGGCATTCATCGCCAGGCACATGCTGCAGCCGGCCTCCCGCCATTCGAATCCAGATTCCTTGAAAATACGATCTAAGCCTTCTTGCTCCGCCTGCTGTTTTACGAGTCCGGAGCCGGGGACGACCATGGCGTGTACGCTGCCGGCAACCTTCTTGCCCTTGGCGAACGAGGCGGCCAGCCGCAGGTCTTCGATCCGGGAATTGGTGCAGGACCCGATGAACACCTTGTCGATCTTGATGTCGCGGATCGGCATGCCGGGCTTGAGGGCCATGTACTCGATGGCCCGTTCCGTGGCATGGCGGAGTTTCTCATCTCCCATGGTCCGCGGGTCGGGTACGGTCCCGTCCACTCCGGTCACCATGCCGGGGCTGGTGCCCCACGTCACTTGCGGGGCAATCGTTTCGGCGCGTAACTCGACGACGGCATCGTACTTCGCACCGGGATCGGTGCTGAGTTGCCGCCAGGCTGCCACGGCCTGGTCCCAGAGCGCCCCCTTCGGCGCCATCGGACGGCCTTTGAGATAGGTGAAGGTGGTGTCGTCCGGTGCGACCATCCCGGCCCGCGCCCCGCCCTCGATCGACATGTTGCATAGCGTCATGCGGCCTTCCATGCTCAGGGCGCGAATGGCGGACCCTGTATATTCGATGACGTACCCTGTTCCGCCTGCTGTGCCGATCTTGCCGATGATCGCGAGGATGACGTCCTTCGCGGAGCAGCGCGGCGAGAGTTGGCCGTCTACCCGGACTTCCATCGTTTTGGGACGCTTCTGGACCAGGCATTGCGTCGCCAGCACATGTTCGACTTCGCTGGTGCCGATGCCGAATGCGAGCGCGCCAAAGGCGCCATGGGTCGAGGTGTGGGAATCGCCGCAGACGATCGTCATGCCCGGGAGCGTGAACCCTTGCTCAGGGCCGATGACATGGACCACGCCTTGACGAATGTCATTCATGCCGAAGAAGGTGATCCCGAATGCCCGGCAGTTATCTTCCAACGTTTGGATTTGTTTGGCGCTGATCGGATCGGCAATAGCTACGCGGCGATCGGTCGTCGGGACATTGTGGTCCGGAACGGCAAGTGCGGCGCCAGGACGGCGGGGGCTGCGGCCTGCGACCGTCAGCCCTTCGAATGCCTGCGGTGACGTCACTTCGTGCACCAAATGGCGGTCGATATAGAGCAGTGTGGTCCCGTCGGACTCTGCCCGAACCACGTGATCATTCCAAATTTTTTCGAACAGTGTCTGTGCAGCCATGGTCGTGCTCCTTGTAAACCCGCGCCCCTGCGAGAGATTGTGGCGCAGTGCTGATACGCGTCTATTATATATGCGACCAGGTCTGTTGCATCAAGGGCAAAGGGGCGCCGGTAAAAATTGCCTCTTTAGGTTTTCGCCCCACGGACCGATAAGGTTTCCATGGAACAGGAAGCGATCGACCCCGAACACATCACGATCCCCCGCTGGACGATCAAACGCGATCCACGGGCGCTGGGTTGTTCCATCTGCGGGTCGGCGATCGTGAAGATCACCGCAGAATGGCGACAGGTGTCCTTCTGTACCTGCAGACTGATCGAATACCGTGTGTTGCCCCGAGCTCCCAAGGCCCTGCCTGCTCCGTCCCCGGCCGTGGATTCACGCAAAGATCCTTAATCTCCTTGGAACGCTAACGAGCGCCCATTCTCTCCTCATAGCGGGTGGATGCTGCCGGGAGTTGCGGCCGCTTCCCTCCGAGCCTGTTCCGCTTGGAGCAGGTGTTTCTGCTGTGGCGTCGAGCGGTCAGACTGTTCCTGGCTCGCGCCGGCCTCTGGCCGGCTGAATCACGAGTGAAATGGAGGGTCACATGGCACGATGGCAGTGGGCGCTTGTGATTGCAGGCTGCGCGACCATGATCGCAGGGGGACCGGCCGAGGCGACGGATCGCCCGCATGCGAAGTCGCTGATGCCACCCGGGTCGACCGTCCCGTCCTCGTCGCTGCGATCCTGTTCCGTTGAGGATGTGTTCGGCACATGGAGCCTCGTGACGTTCGAGACTTCCTATCGCTTCAAGAAGCCGCAGGCTCCCTACCTCTTTCCGTATCAAGTGTTCCAATACTCGCCTGAGCATGGGGCCAAGTCGGCGCACTCACGGACTCCCATTCTCGAATCCCCGGATCGGGTGTTCGAGGGGGTGCCGCTGGATCTGACGTATCAGGTCGAGCAGCGGGGGCGTGTCATACTCAAGACCAAGGGGCAGGAGGCGGTGGTGGAAGTCTGGTCCTGCTCCGTCGTCGGGCAAGACTCACGAACGAAGGACGAGCACAGTGCGCTCCGACGCGGCGACTTGGTCATGACGCTGCTCGGCGGCCATGGGCAAGCGTTGTTTGTCCGACAATTGCGAAAAATCCCGGACTAACCGGGCTTGGCAGGCGACCAGCCGACGTGCTACTACCCACGGCATGCGGAACGCCGGACCTGTTAGGTCGATCCGTTCCGTCGAGGAAGCCGTGGACGATTCCATTCAGGTGTGGCGCAGGCCGGAGGTGGTTGCGTGGTCGCAATGGCTGCTCGACAGCTATCGTCGGTGCGTGGGCCGGGAGCTGATGCAGCGGGTCGGTGGATCTGAAGCGCAGGCCCAGGCGTTGTTCACCGCTCCGTTTGTGGTGGTCTCGCATGGGACGGAAGCCGATCCGATCTTGAATTATGGGTCGCAACTGGCGCTGACCCTGTGGGAGATGACGTGGGACCAGTTGGTCCAGACCCCGTCTCGCTTGACGGCGGAGCCGGTGAATCGCGACGAACGGGCACGCATGCTGGAACAGGCCCGTGTTCAGGGGTATCTCGACAATTATCGAGGGGTCAGAATGTCACGTCGCGGGCGCCGGTTTCTGATTGAGCAGGCCCTCGTGTGGACGGTTGTCGACCAAGCAGGGTGTCGCCGGGGACAAGCCGCCACGTTTTCACGCTGGATCTTCCTCGAGCCGACGGAATCGGGGCACACGCTCCCCTCCGAGTGAAACCGATTCGGCAAACATGCTTGCCGGTCTGATCCACAACCCGCCTTCCCCGTAGAGTTGCCGGTACACGACGTACTCTTCTTCGGTTTCCGAATGCCGGGCCACACCGAGGACTTCGTAGTCCTTCCCTTTGTAGTGACGATAGCGACCGGGTTTGATCATGGTGTATCCTTGCGAATTCGAACCTGCGAGCTAGTCTATCGAACCGG
>WIAG01000094.1 GCA_014055495.1 Nitrospira sp. CR1.2 | reverse complement strand
TGGGAAGCCCCTGCCCTCCGCCGCACGCGCCGCAGTCCAAGGACGACTCGTAGGGATTATTCTCCGAGGTGCTGCCGTGCCCGCATAACATCACGACTCTGGCAAAGGAACCGGTCAGCCCCATCAAGCGCAGAGACGTCTCGACATAATACGCCTGCTCGTTGAGGGTAAACCCCGTTCTGGTAATGCGATCCAGACGAGATCGGGTCCCCCGATGCGTCAGCCGGCACTCCCGGCGCAGCGCCGCAAGGGCCGCTCCTTCCTCCGAGGACGAGAGCGCCAGCAGCCGGCCGAGCGCTCCGGGAGGCGAAAGCGGTCCGTCCTCATCTGTGAGGGCTTGCCGTCTGATCTCGTCCAAGACAGCGCCCGTCACTCGACTTCCGGCTCGATGCCCCTGCGTTCTCAACCACCAGGCAATCTGTAGACGCTGTTCGGCAGCCAGCATGGCTTCAGCGTCGCCGGTCGAAAACTTGTCGACCGTCAATGTCGTGGCTACCGCCGGCAGAATCTTCGACTGTACCCATGCGGCCACCCGATGGTACCAGCGTGGACAGAGCGTCTTGCCGATGAAGGGCAACACAAAGAACCAGCCGATCGCTTCAACCATGACATATGGCGTCACGACATTGTGTTTGAGATCGTGGAGCAGTTCGTGTCCCGCTTTGACGAGATACGTACTCTGCTTGCGGCGCGACGCTCGCGCGTCCTGATACGTTCTGGGAACCTCCCGGATCAGGTGTTTGGGTTTCAAGAGGACCGGACAGAGCGCCAGTTCCGGCTGCTCATCCAGTGCACGATAAGAAAACGGTAGCCCGAAGAAACCTGCAAAGCCGAAGGTCTCATACCCGCCGCGTTGTTCCAGATGCCGCCGAAATACCTCCGAACGCACATCGATACAGAAGACGAACTGTGCCAGGGGCCGTGCAGAGTGCCGACCCGGTCGCACCCCCCGATCATCCTCGTCGTCGACAGCCTCTAGCTTCTGCAGCACCTCGTCCTGATGGCTCCGTTCAAACGCCTCCAACCAGGTGAGGCGCTGCTGCAGCGGCGTGAAGGCCCGGAGCCAGGCCAGCAGTACAGACACGTCCTGCGGATGCGTCGAGGTGATAAGGGACGCCGGCACGCCCAAGACTTCCGCGATCGTCACCAGGAAGCGAGCCTCCGCGGTACCCATGCGTGCACAGATACGCTGCTCCTCCCACCAACGCCGACATTGCTGCTCCCAGACGGCCGCATCGGTACACATGCCCCGTCGTCGCAGACGAGCGGTCTCCGACACCATTGCTTTAGGGAGATCGCCGGATACGGAGGCTCTCCTAAACCACAAGCTATAGGGATACCGGGTGCCGTACTCCCGCACGGCGCGCGTCGTTCCCTCACAGCCCAACGACTTCCGGCAGGCCGTCGCGACAAGCTCTCGTTCATAAAACAACCGAACGGCGAGATACTTCACAAGATCGATACGATAGGCGACCTGCCAGGCATAGGCTTCCTGTTCCTCACGCCACTTAATGAACCCCGCCCAGCCCGGCAGCGCGGCCAGATGGAGCGACAAGTACTGCTGCCAGGTTGAATGGGGTACTTGAAGCATCTCCAGCGATTCAAGGAGGACATCTTCAGGGCGGTCGGCTAGGGCCAGAATTTTTGACGCCACCCCTGTGATACCTAAACATCTGAGGCTGAAGTCATATCGCGCCGCAGCTTTCCATGCTCGAAAAAATGTCTCCTCTCGCCTCGGCATCGGCCAGGCTGCATCACCTTCGTCGCAGTAGGCTGCGCACCACTTGATCATCTGGCGATTAATCTGGTCCGTGATATCGGTACCGAAGGTTCGATCACACCAGGCGGCCATGGTTTCCTCAGCCGACCATTCCTCAGTTGCGTAGCGAAAGAACGGCTCCGCGTTATTCTCTGCGTCCCAGGGAAGGGCCCCGCCTAACCACTCGCTCACGTTCGCGACCATGCCTGCGGCCTCCTCGCTGGAAGCCTCAGCCGTCACGCTTCTACCACTGGACTGAGTCGCGTGCCCCCCCGCAAGCATCACGGCACGGAGCACATCGAGATGGGAGACCATCTGACCACCGAAGACGATCTGCTGGTCGGTCGCCCGCGGCTTCAACACCGCCTCAAGGTCCCGCATCTGAATGCGGCCTCTCCCGAATGCCTCACGATAGGACTCCACAGAAAGCGTGCCTGATCCGCCGAAGAGTTGCTCCCCCCGCTGAACAGCATCTTCAAAGTGAAGATGTTCCAACCCTTGAAGCGGATTCCGCGCGATCACCGATGTCATCGGCCAAACCCTGGCGATGACATCTCCCGCCAAGCTGACATAGGTCCGCAACTCCATGCGCTGCATGTCGGTATACCGCATCTCCACACCGTTCGTTGTATTCATGCCGTGCCCTCACCTTCGCGACATCCACACAGCAAGAACGAGGCCATCTCCATCACTCGTGGCGAGAGCCAGCGGATTCCATTGAATTTCTCTGGAACGTGTGAAATCCTTGTCGTCGCCTCGCCTCTATCCACGGCCGTCGGCGGGATCGAATCGTGCGAGGGTACACGTGCGTGCAGACTCGCACGAACGTGAAATTCCGAAAGCGGTTCGCCACGGAACGCGACCAAGGACAGGCGGGGAAAGGTCCGCGGCAAAGAGCCCGCCACGCTACATGTGGCCGAGCTTACGGAGGGTCTCCATTCCGCGCCCTTCGTCCTGAGCGCGGCCGGCTCGTTCAGCGGTGGTAGTGAGACGCAACTCGGTGATGATGTGCGGGATCGTCGTGGCACGGGAGGGGACCGCCCCGGTGCAGGGGACACAACCCAGGCTCCTGAATCGGGTGCCCGAGCCCCGATCGAAATAGAGCGTCGGCAACTCAATGCGCTCATGCTCAAGATATTCCCAGATGTTGAGTTCGGTCCAATCGAGAAGGGGATGGACTCGAATATGGGAACCGGGAGGAAACATCGTTTGGTATTGATCCCACAGCTCGGGCGGCTGGTCGCGAAAATTCCACTCGCCGTCCTTGCCGCGCAAGGAGAAGTATCGTTCCTTGGCCCGTGTGCCTTCCTCATCTGCGCGAATGCCGAGGATGATCGCGGACCACCCGTGGCTCGCAATGGTCTTTTTCAGCGCCTCGATTTTCATGGCGGTGCAACAGGCCACCCGGCCCCGGTCCGGCCCCATCCCGTCGGCCAGTGCCTCCCTGTTCTGACCCACGACGAGATTCAGCCTCCATTCACGGCACAACCGATCTCGATACTCGATCAGTTCCGGCATCTCGTAACCGGTATCGATGTGTACCAGGGGAAAGGGTACATGTCCGAAAAATGCTTTGCGCGCCAGCCACAGCAGGACGGTCGAATCCTTCCCCATCGACCACAACATGGCTGGATCATGGAAATGCTCATATGCCTCGCGCAGAATGTAGACACTTTGATCTTCCAGGTCGCGCAGATGTCCCATGCCGTCTCCTTTGACGCACGATGAATGCCCGTGAGCGTTGTTCGACAAAGCGAACCCGAGGGCTCGTTTCGACCACGTCCGAGTAGCTGAAAGACCGGTTGTGCAAGATAAGTTCCAGCTAACAGGACGCGCTCACCCGCATCCACGCGACAACCGACCAGCCGGACGAGGGCAATGGAAAGACGGGGCAGGTCGCCATACGCCCACCTGAACCTGCTCAGACAGGGCCGTCCCGAACCGATCGATCTCGTGCGCGGACAGACCCGATCCGCACGCGCGTGTGCCTGCACACGTACGCGCGGCTCGGCAAGGTTGATTCGAATCGAGAGGAGATGCGAAGGAGAACATAGATGGGCGCAAGAAGCGGGGCTGCTGGAACGCTTTTACGCCTTGCGTCGCCGGTCAAGCATCCAGCGCGTAATTCCCAGATACTTCGCGGCAAGGGTTTTATTGCCGTCGGCTCGCTCCAACACCGCATGAATGATGGCGTCTTCGAGGTCGCTCAGCGAACGCTCACCAACCTTGAAAGACAGATGAACCGTGAGTGGATCGGCTTCAGCAACGGGGACCGCAAGCGGCGTGGCCGCCTGCACTTGCATGGGCGCCACCGCCGCAGATACGTCGTTCGGAAAATGGGCGGCATCGAGCGATGGGCCGTTGCAGAAGATCACCGCTCGTTCGATGAGGTTGCTCAGTTCCCGCACATTACCGGGATAGTGATAGGCTTGGAGCAATTGCTTTGCTGATTCGGTCAACTCCCGAACAGGCTTTTTGAGCGCCAACGCCGACCGAAGGAGACAATGCTCAGCAAGCGGAATGATGTCTTCCGGCCGCGCGCGCAACGGAGGCACAGTCAGCATGACCACGTTCAGGCGAAAATACAGGTCCTCCCGAAACTCCCCCTTTGCGACAGCCACTTTGAGATCACGGTTTGTCGCCGCCATGAAACGCACGTCGACGGGGACCGTCGTCATCCCCCCGACTCTTCGTAGCGACCGCTCTTCGATCACACGCAATAACTTGGCCTGCAACACCAACGGAAGATCCCCGATTTCGTCGAAGAAAACAGTGCCCCCTTCGGCCATTTCGATCAGCCCACACTTCCGGCCCGCCGCGCCCGTGAATGCCCCCTTCTCGTGACCGAACAGCTCACTTTCGAACAGGTCCCTTGGAATAGAGGGGCAGTCGACCTCCACACAAGGCTTGGTTCCACGTGCACTGTTGTAATGGATCACCCGCCCCATGTATTGCTTGCCGGTTCCTGTTTCACCTTGGAGCAGCACCGTCACACGGTCGTTGCGCACGAGTTCCTGCACCTGGGCCAGGAAGCTCCTGGTCACGGGACTCTTGGCGATCACCCGATCCAACGCGTAACGCGCGGCATCCTGTCCGCTGTGCAACCGCACCTGACGCTGAAGGGTCAGGAATTCCGTCACCCGGCGCAGCGTGTGCAGAAGATCATCCATGTCGATGCTCTTCGCCACAAAATCGAATGCGCCAAGCCGCATGGCTTCGACCGCATCTTTCACCGTCCCCCTGGCCGTCAGCACAATGACCGGCATTGTCGGCGACATCTGTTTCACTCGGGCCAACACATCCAGGCCGGACAGATTCGGCATCACCAGATCAACGACCAGCACGTCCGGTTCGAACGAACGGAGCAAGCCGAAAGCCTCCTCACCGGACCCGGCCGTCTGGACCACATACCCCTGGTCTCGCAGCCGTAAGGCAAACGCTTCGCGAACGGAGGCCTCGTCTTCCAACAACAATAAATGCCATGCCATGTTACAGGCCCTCGCCTCGACGAGCGTGATCACATATGACGGGCCGACCGCCACCGACCAGGAATTGGCGTTGCATCCTACGAGACCTCGTGCTTCACGGGCAGCCACACATCCACCACCGCGCCGCTCCCCGGGGGACTTTGAATGATGAGTTGACCATGATGGCGCTCGACCATGTCCCGGGTGATCGTGAGGCCGAGGCCGACCCCCTTCGCCTTGCCGTTGGTGAAAAACGGCTCATAGATGCGTCCCAGATCCTCGGCCGGGATCCCCTTCCCCGTATCCGCAAATCGCATCAGTACCCCAGGAACGCGCCGGACGTCCGGCGCGACCGTCACATGCAGGTGGCCGCCGCTCGGCATCGCATCGATGGCGTTCATCGCGATGTTTAAGAACACTTGTAGAATATGCGCCCTCGATGCATCGACGGCCGGCAGGTCGGACGACACCGAGCTTCTGATGAGAATGTGGTGTTTGACCAGGTTCGGCCGGAGCAACGTCAGGGTATCCTCCAACACTGACGCCAGATCGCAGGGGGCGATGTCGAAAGGCCGAGGCCGCAATTGCCCCAAATGAGACTCCAACAGTTCATCGATCCGGGACGCCTCCCGCGCGATCAACCGGCACCGGTCGCGCGCATCCTGGGGAAGCGACGCCTGGTCGGCGAGGTGTGTCGCCAAACTGCCCAACCCGATGAGCGGATTGCGCACCTCGTGCAGAATGCCGCCGGCAAGCTGACCGACCAGCTTCACCTGCTCGGTATGACGCAGTGCCTCCAACATCTGTTCGCGCTCGCTGAGATCGGTGAGGATCGCCATGAAATACTGAGTCGTGCCATCGAAAGCCTTGACCGGGCTGACCCGTTCCCACACCAGAAATTCTGACCCGTCTTTTCGTCTGTTCACAAATCGTTCGACGAACGGGTGGCCGGAGCGAATGGATGCCCACAAACGCTCGTAGAACTCCGGCGGATGCTTCCCGGACTTGAGGATGGTCGGGCGCTGTCCCAGGGCCTCTTCGCGCGTCCACCCGGTCATCCGCTCGAGGGCCGGATTCCATTCCAGGATTCGGCCGGTCGTGTCGGTCATCATCACACCGTCTTCCGCGGAGGAGAAGAGGCGATGATAAAAATCCATCTGCGTTTCTTCATGCCATCGCCGCTCCAGCACCGTCCCGATGGTGTTGGCCATGGTGCACAAGAATTCTTGTTCCTGCTGACTGAACTTGCGGACCCGCTTCGAATGGGCCGTCATCACCCCGTACACCTTGTCCTGGACCAACATGGGCACACACATCCCCGAGACCGCGCCATGTTCGGTGAGCAATCTGGACGGAGAGAATCGTGTTTCCAGCCGGAGGTCGTCGACGACGACCGGAACCCGTTCCCTGATCGCGTAGCCGGCTTGAGAATGCGTGCCGCCTTCGATGGTGAGCTTGCCGATGAGATCCGTTTGCAACCCGACCCCTGCCATAATGTACAGAAGGCTGTCCTGCTCACGCGGCACAAGAATTTTGCAGAGTTCCACTTCCAGCGCGGCCGCCGTTTCCCGCACCGCCTCATTCATCAACGCCTGGGCCGAGCGGCCGCTGACCGCCAGAGTACCGATATGCGCCAGTGCCGATTGAAATCGCGCGACGTGCGCCGCCTCCTGTGCGAACGCAACCCGCTCGGTCACATCTTCCAATACCATCAGGACTCCGCGCTTCCCCCGGTACGGCACCACGTTGAAGCGGCAGGCATAGTAGAGTCGCCGGCCGTCGCCGGTCTCCAGCGTGTACTCGGCCGTCTTTCTGGCCCCCAACGCTCTCGTATTCCATTCGATCGCGTCATCCAGAAGGCGTCTCCGCAGGGCATGTTCCATCCCTTCCGCCGGGGACGGCGCACGTTTCACCAACTCGGCGAATTGTGAATTTTCGAAAATGAGAAGGCCTCGGCAGACGAAACAGAGGCCGCCGTGGATACAATCGCTCAGCCAGGCCAGCACCTCGGCGGCGGCGAGTTCCGCCCCGACCGGCTTTGAGACTTTGGAACGGCTGCGATGGGTAGACGCCATGATGGTTGCGCTTGCTGGAACAGACCGAGCTTGGTCCCGCACGTTCAGACATACCGGGGCACGAGCCCGCATGACTCAAGAACACTTCTGCTGTGCTTGCCGATCTGCTGTTCCGCCAAGCCTGCAGACGGCTGGTTCGCCCCGGCGGGTCACCACCCATCGCGGGTGACCTCCCCATCCGGAGGCCTGCTACTGACCCACGAAATGGTCGCGCCGCGTCACCGCGACATCACTGACGAACATGGCGCCGGAGTGTTTGTGAAAGAGCGGCCCCAATCCCGCCAGAATCGGCTCGATGCGCTCTTCCGGCACAACGGTAAACACGATCACCTGGCTGCTGGTATCGTCGAACAGCAAGTGTCCTTCATGGAACCCGTGATGTCCCTTACCCGAGACGTTGTTGATGATCGTGTAGCCGGTAGCGCCGACTCGATCGAGCAAGTTCGTCACAAGTTTGAGATGCTCGCCCTCGACCACGATGCGGATTTCCTTCATCGGATGCAACGTCAACATACTGCCGCCCCCTTCCTCCCCTTCGGTTCTGCCGCCTCACTCTCAGTCGTACGCGCCCACATGATTCATACACACTGCTGCTGTACTCGCCGATTCACTGCTACGACGGGCCTTCGGCCGGCAGGCTCGCCCCACAATGCCCGGTTACGGACGTGATGTCGCTGCGTCTTGTTGCGGGGACACAGGCGCGATCACCTGATCGGCCCTCCGTCCGGGATCCGTGTCGCACGTCCCTTGCCCGTTCACTCCGCCGACAGGAACCGGCCCTCGGTCGGGCTCCACCGTAACCGGCTGCCAACCCTGCATGATGTCAAAGTGATAAAATATCGCCTCCTTCGGCTCGCACACCACCAGCGTCACCCACTCATTCTGAAACAACCGTTCGAGACCGGGATGTCTCGCGATCACCGACTCGACGCGCGCGCGCGGGGCCTCGATTACCGCAAGGAGCCGCATCGGCTCATGATAGGGACACGGTCCATCCAGCACAGTTTGCGCCGGCAGACCCAGCCGAAGGTCGCTGCTCGCTCCGGTCATGACCCCTACCCGCCCGACGATGTTGTGATACACCTTGCTTCCGCTACCGTAGACCTCATTGTCGACCGTCGAGAAATAGTGCTCCATATTGATCCATTGCGCCACGATCAACGGGGCGGTCATGATAGCTTCTAAGAGTTTGCCCGAGTCGTCCTGCCGGTAGTCGTACGAATGAAGGAAGGCCCGCCCTTGGAGGTTCAAGGGGCGCGTGAGATCCCGCCGCCCGATGATCAGCAGGTTGTTCTTCGACAGCCCCCATTCTGGACGGACCTGGGCCCAGTCGACGCTTCTCCGGCTGGCACTGACCGAGGGATCTTTGCGTTTCGCCGGCACGACCGGTCCGTCCAAAGCCAGGCCCCGTTCATGAGCCGCCTGATCGCCGGCCTCTTGAAGATCGTCCAGCAGCCGCACCAGGTCCTTGCGATGGGTGGCCGGCACATCTTCTAAGTCGACGATGCGGACATCATTTCGGGTCGTGTCGTGTTGCGCGGCCACAAAATGCGTATCGCCTGGAATCTTGATACCACGGGACTCCAACACCTTGCGCACGGCCTGATTGTTGGCCATCGCCGCAAAGGCGCGCGCGTTGGGGAGGCCGCTGTTGCCTCCGCAGGCGCCGCAGTCCAGCGCAGATTCGTAGGGATTGTTGTCCGACGTGCTGCCGTGGGAACACATCACGACCAGCCGTGCAAACCCCGACGTGAATCCCATCAGCCGAAGCGCCGCCTCCACGCCATAGGCCTGCTCAGATACGGAGAATCCATGTTGGGTGATGCGCTGCAGCCGGGAAGACAGGCCCCGAGGGGTCAGCGTGTATTCACGACGGAACCGTTCGTACAGGGCCTCGACCTGGGCAACGGACATTCCGAGGCTGG
>WIAG01000022.1 GCA_014055495.1 Nitrospira sp. CR1.2 | reverse complement strand
CCGTCATGGCGTAACACCGGATGGGGGAGCTGCCTGTACCACGCAGCTCCCCCATCTGTGTTTTGACTCTCAGGAGAGGAATTCCGTGATCGGTTCCCTGTATGATCGGGGATAGAGGTCGATCACCGCAGGGACTAATCACAAAGGAGGCCGTACGTGACACGTGGGACCACAATTCAGAATCAACAGCCGACGATGACGATGCGCTGGGTCGGACGGGTCATGGGAATCGCGACGATGGCTCTCGCCTCGTCCTTCTCGAGCGCGTTTGCCGCACCGTATGAAGAAGTGACGGTATCGGATGGGGGGACGCTGACCGGGGTCGTCAAGTTGGAGGGCACCGTTCCAAAACCCAAAGGGTATAACCTGACCACGTTGCCCGATCCGTTCTATTGCGGGCGTATTTCCGACGGAGAAGGTTGGCGTATCCTGCAACCCTTCAATGTCGGACCGAATGGCGAGTTTCGTGAGGTGGTGGTGTATCTCGAAGGGATCGAAAAGGGGAAGTCGTTTGCAGAAAAAGAGGTGCCGCAAATTGAGGCGAAGGACTGCCTGTTCCTTCCGTTTACGACCGTCGTGCGGGACGATCAATCGGTCACGGTCGTCAATATGGATCCGGTCATGCACGACATCCAGGCCTATGAAACGTCCAATTTGGGTGCGCGCGTCCTGTTTAACGTCCCGCTGCCGATGAACCCACAGCATCCGCGCAATTTCAAGGATCGCACCGAAGCCGGCATGTATCACAAACATATGGCCGGCCCTCCGATGAAAGAATTGGTCAAGCTCAGTAAGGGGCGCCGGATCTTTGTCATGCAATGCGGGTTCCACGCCTACATGGAGAGTTGGGGTGTGGCCATCACGAACCCGTACTTTGCCAAGACGGATGAGCAGGGCCGATTCACCATGACCGATGTGCCTCCCGGCACCTATAAGTTGGTGGTCTGGCATCCCTATATCAGAACCGCGACGGAACAGACTGTCACCATCGGTCTCAAGGCGACCCTTGAGACGACCGTTGGAGTGCCGGCGCCGACCGGGCGGCTGTATGCCAATGAGGTTCTGGACCATGCGTATACTCGGTACAACGTGACTGAGGAAGCGAAGAAGGAAATCGATCCTCTGCTTCAAAAGCAGGAGCACTGATCCGACGCCGGTCATGCAGAGCGACCATGGCCGTGTCTGCATGGCCGTCACCGGCGGCTGGCGAATGACGAGTGATGTACGATGCCCATAGATTGCACGATTGGCAGGTTCGTCTTGGCAACGGTCGTGAGCGTGATGGGTTGGTGGGCCGCTGTCGACTGGGCTCGCGCCGATCATGAATTGCCGAAGCCGCCGCCGCTCTGGTCCCCGCTCGATGATGTGGAGCGGTTGGCGTTGACTGAGGTAGCGGACGGAATGGTGCCGGTGCCGAGCGGCCCGTTTCTCATGGGAAGCGATCCGAAATTCGATCGGGCCGCGGGGCCGCAGGAACTGCCCCAGCACCAGGTGCATATCGACGCGTTCAGCATTGACCGGTACGAGGTCAGCAACGTGCACTATTTGCGGTACGTGTTGGCGACCGGCGCGGCCTGGCCCCAATACTGGCGGGCGCAGCCGTTCCCGTACAAGATGGCCAAACATCCGGTGATCGGCGTGTCGTGGCGGGAAGCCGATGCCTACTGCCGGTGGCGTGGGGCTCGTTTGCCGACTGAAGCCGAATGGGAAAAGGCGGCACGGGGCGATGACGGGCGTATGTTCCCCTGGGGCAACGAACCGGCCGGATGGATCAAGAGTAATATCGCGCACTCGGGTTCGAAGCGGGGAGCCAAGTACCCGCCGTTGGCCAATGTCGATCGCTACGAGAACGGAGTGAGCCCCTACGGCGTCCATCAATTAGCCGGGAATGTCAGTGAATGGGTCTCCGATTGGTTCGACCCGGAGTATTACCGGCGGCAGGAGAATCGCAACCCGCAGGGGCCGGAGTCTGGGCAGGATAAGGTATTTCGTGGAGGGTCGTGGAACGAAGATCCCGAAGTCGCCCGTTCCGCCGGGCGGAATTCCGGTGGCTTGGATCACTGGAGTTATCTGATCGGATTTCGTTGTGCGCAATCGGGCGACATAAGCCATCGACTGTCGGCGATCGATCCGGAATTTCTACAGAAGGCCGATCGCTGAGGGAATCGCGGGAAGAACAGAGGGAGGCCGAACATGAGGAAACAGCGAAGGGGAATGTCACGGGCTCTCAAACGCGCGGGTCAGGCGCTGGTGATCGGAGCGGCATTGGTCGCCCTGATTCCGGTTGCGCGCGCGCTGGACACCCAGGACATCGTGATCGAGTGGAGCGAGGAAGGCAAGAAGATCGCTCAGGAACGGGTGGCGAGGTGGAAGACCAAGGACGAAATGGTGCTCATTCCGGCCGGCGAATTTCTGATGGGGAGCGATAAAAAGACGGATCGGCTCGCGTATCGGAGCGAGCTTCCCCAGCGGTCGGTGTATCTGGATGCGTTTCTGATCGGGAAGTATGAAGTGACCGCACTCGAATATCTCAAATTTGTGCTGGCCACGGATCGTCTGCCGCAGCTGGACTGGCGGTACGACGGCGGGAATTTCCAGGATACAATGGCCCATCATCCCATCATGCACGTCAGCTGGTACGACGCGGATGCGTATTGCAAATGGGCGGGCAAACGGTTGCCGACCGAAGCCGAATGGGAGAAGGCGGCGCGGGGGACGGATGGCCGACTGTTCCCCTGGGGCAGCGAACTTGCCGGTCCGACCAGGGCCAATTTCGGTCGAACCGGATTATCCGGCCCCGTGCGGGATCGTCCCGAGCGGTTGCTGCTCTATCCGCCGATCATTTCCGTCGACAGGTACGAGAATGCCGTGAGTCCGTACGGACTGTATCAAACGATCGGCAATGTGGCTGAGTGGGTAGCCGATTGGTATGACCAGGACTACTACAAGACTGCGCCCACTCGAAATCCGAAGGGGCCGGAGACGGGCACGCAGAAAGCCTTCCGCGGCGGTGGGTGGATGGACAGTACTACCACGATGCGGGCAGCCATGCGAAACGGTACGGATCCCAAGACAAAGATCAATTGGATGGGGTTCCGCTGCGCGCAGGATGCCAAGGATGACGCGGGCACAAAGCTTTCTCTGGTGAAGGAGTAGTCGGGAGCGGGGCCGATTCGGTTCCGGATAGATCGGGAGGCCACCGGCTCCCCTTCGCGTCGTTTGTGCGGGTATGAAGGGTGTATCTGAATTGTCGGTGAAACGTCGGTTATCCCCTGTTGCGAGTCGTCGTCGATGGCTCGGTGTTGGGTTGGCGTTAGGAATCCTCCACTTGTGAAACGGAAGCCCTGCCTCATCGAGAATTGCAGCACCTGCGGGCTTCGCGAGAAGGTCGTGCTGTGCGATATTGCCGGGAGCGATCTCGCCGAATTTGAGACCATCAAGCGCACGCTCGAGTACGCGCCTCACCAGACCGTGTTCTACGAAGGTCACTTGTGTTTGGGCCTCTACGTATTATGCGCGGGCAAGGTCAAGCTCACGCGCTCGTCGACGCGGGGCCGGCGGCAAATCGTCCGCATCATAGGCCCCGGTGAGATGATCGAGAAACACGTCTTCGGCGAGCGAGCCCTTCACGAAGTCACGTGCGAGACTTTGGAACCCTCCCAAGTGTGCGTCATCGATAAGGAACGCTACCTCGCGGTCATCCAGAAAAATCCTCAACTGGCGATCAAGCTGATCCAGCTCCTCAGCAACGAAGTGGGGGTCAACATGGATCATCTCGACCAGTTCACATTCAAGAGCGCCCGTGAGCGATTGGCCGGCTTGCTGCTGGAACTCGGTGATCGATTCGGGAAGAAACAGGATGATCATGTCCGGGTCGGACTCACCCTCAAACGGGAAGAAGTCGCCGAGATGGCCGGGATTACCGTTGAAACCGCCATCCGTCTGCTCGGGGTCTTTCGCGATGAAGGCGTGCTCACCCTCGACGGACGAACCATCACCCTGCTGAATCCCGACCGCCTCTCCCAGATCGCTCAGCGCTGAGCCAAACCCGTCGATCGTCATGCGTGACGTCCGAATGCGGAACGCGACGTTTACGATTCAAGGTTCGACATTCCGCATCGCGTAAGGTCTTCTCTATTTCCTTCTTCTCGTGCGCTCCGCTCAGCTCAACGCCCCCGCATTTCTGCAGGCATAGGTCCAAAGACCTATCAAAAACCTTGAGATCCATCATACGCCGGACCGGCCGATTCTAGTGTGAACCACCGTGCTGTTCGGTACAGTGCGCACGCCGTCAGGTTGTCGCGTTGTTCGTCCGTTGGAGCTTCTGGACATGGGATCCTGGAACGATGGTGTCTCAAGCTAGCAGACCAACGAGGATCACCGTCGATCCCGTGGCGCTGCTGAAACGGGAGCACCGCATGATTCTGGACCGACTGGTGATGGTTGAAACGGCGATGAGTTCTTGCCTTGCCGGGAGTGGAGCGGTGACGCGAACGAACCGGGATACGTTGAGAGAGCTGCTTGAGTTCTTTACCGGCCCCGTGGACGTGCATTTCAAGCGGGAAGCCATGCTGGTGGCCGATCTCCGTCGGCTCCTCGGCCGGAAGCAGGAGGGACAGGAGCAGTTCCAAACATTCCTGGATGAACACCAGTCGCTGAAAGCCGTCGCAACCGCGGTGCTGCGACAGCTTGAGGGAAAACGGGCCGACGATCAGGAAGCCGCGGCGTCAAAACGGTGCGGTGGATTGCGGACGCTGACCGGGGAGCTTGACGCGCTGATTCGTCGGTATCGCGAACAGATCGCCTGCGAAGAGCGGCTGCTGTTCGCCTTGGCCGAGATGCGGTTGACCGCCGAGCAGAGGCGGCGAATCAGCCGACGTATGTTGCAAGTATGACGACGCGCAGGGGGGCCAACAGGCGCGCGAGTCGGTGAGTGATCGAACAAGCCTAAAACGAGGAGTATCGACGATGTTCAGCAGAGTCCACCACATGCTTGCGCAGTTGGTGCTACAAGCCGGTGAGGACAACATGGGAGGGCAACCCGGACGCCGGCCAGGCGATTCGGTGACACACCAAGGAGGGGACTATGATGCGGGTTCGGAGAGTCGTGCGGAACATTGGAATGTGGGGTGCAGGGGTTGCGATCGCCGCGGTGCTCGGTGTTTCTTATGCGCAGCCGGCATCGGCTGAAGAAGGCACCGGGAATATGGTGTTCTTCAAAGGCGGGTTCATGAATTTAAACGAGGACCGCAGCGGGCAGATTTTTACGGATACGGCAGGGATCGGCGGCCAGAATGGGGGGAATACCGGATGGTATGCCGGCGCGGGTCTGGACTTGGTCCTGTCGAAGGATGTCTGGGGCGGCATGGACAAGACCTGGGTTCTCGGAGAAATCGGGTTGCAGTTCAACAGCATCAACTCAAACCGTGTGAACAACGCGGCTGGGAGCATTGCGACCAGAACCTTGACCGACACGCTGGCCACCGATCCCCAGAAGGTCCAGCTCACGATGGTCACGATCGACATCGCTCCCAAAATTAAGTTTATGGAGGGACATGCGTTCCGGCCATGGATTATTCCAATTGGTCTGGACATCCATGTGATCAGCCCGCCTTCGAATCGGACGCAGTACCTCGATCTGGGTGTGCAATTCGGCGGAGGATTCGAGCTTGCGGTGTGGAAGGCGTTCAAGGTCGGTGTGGATGCCCGGTATCACCTGACTGCGCGCCTGACCAACACGAACAACGACTATTTTCAGGTGGGGCCTTACGTCGGTATTTCCTTCTAGGGCAATCCAGGCGGCTGGGTACCAGCCTGGGATGCACAGCAGTGTGCCTGTGTGAAGGAGTGAGGTCTACGCGGTCATGCCGGTTCGGGTCACGGGCCTGGTTGGCGTGGCCGCAGCCTCATGCGGTGAGGCGCAGGGCGGGCCGTGGTGACTGTCGTGCTGTCTATCCCGAGGGAGACGGCCCTCCCGCGCAAAGAGAATGAAGTTGCCGCAGTCGATCGATCTCATGCCTCGACTCATCGGGGAGTCGGTCCGAACTCCAGACGCCTGGGTCACAGCCGGGGGCAGCGGATGTCGAGTCCGGTCGCCCGCTGTCATAGGCTGGAGTGGTATCGACAAAGCCTGCCACAGCTCGATCGACAGGCCTCCTGCAGGGGACGGCGAGGGATCTGCAAGCCCTGTTGGGGTGTGCCGTGCCATCCTGTGAGAGTCCCTGTCGATGTATCCGTCCCCGGTGCGCGGCGAAGGGGGACAGCCTCCACAGCTCTCGTTCATCCGGATACGCAGATGCGGCTCGTATTCGGAGAGGTCGAGTGGTGTCCGAATCCGGTTTATCTCACCGAGTCGTAGCGGTACCACTCCTTGCTCGTGTTTTTGCTCTCTGTCATGATGGTCGTTTACCGATAGTGGAAAGGATAGGCTCGTGTTTGCATTGGTGTGGATTCACCTGCTGGCGGCCATGGTATGGATTGGGGGGATGGTATTCCTGTCCGTCGTGCTCGTGCCTGTTCTGAAGCGGGATGGAGGTTTCGCTCAGCACGTCGCGCTGTTTCGAACCGTCGCCTATCGGTTCAGGGCTGTGGTCTGGGGGGCGATGGGAATGCTCGTCCTCACCGGGTCGGTGATGGCCGTGGGCCGATCGATTCCGCTGCTGGATCCACGGCAGTGGCCGACGATTTTTCTCGCCAAAATTTCAGTGGCCTCCTTC
This sequence comes from Nitrospira sp. CR1.2, assembly GCA_014055495.1. Lineage (GTDB taxonomy): Bacteria > Nitrospirota > Nitrospiria > Nitrospirales > Nitrospiraceae > Nitrospira_A. The sequence goes on along the minus strand of WIAG01000022.1, from coordinate 52,178 downwards.
CTGTTCACCCTGACCTTGTTGCACGATTTGGTGGTAGGACCGCAGGTTCGCAGGGTTCTGGGAGCGGCGGAAGAGAAACGGAGTGCCCGGGACCGGATGTTGGTCCGGTACTCGGCACTGGTGCCACGCCTGTCGCTGCTCGTGGCGCTGCTGGTCCTGCTCCTCGCCGTGGTGCTGGCCCGCACCTGATAGGTTGGGGAAATGTCCACCAGCGGCATTCACGAGTTCCGTGAAGCGCGAAGAAAACTGACTCCTTACTCTTCATGAGATACGGACGATGAGATACGAAGGACCGACGACGAACAGCGAGATACGAACAACGGTCCGGCAAGCGGCCTGGCGGCGAATGCTTACCGTGTTGTCGCGGTGGTGGACGGACGCAGGGTTCGGAGCAGGCGCTCGGCTTGCGATTGGCTGCTCAACGCCAGTTTCATCACCAGGCCGCACAACGTGAAGACGACCGCATTCAGGATGAAAAACGCCACGGCAAACGAGCCGGTTGTAAATGCCCAGGCTTCCGAATCTGCTCGGTGGCGCTGGAGCACCCTGGTTTCCTCGTCACGGATTTGCGCGGCGATTTCCTGAATCGTCTCCATTGTTCGATTGTGCTGATTCGCCTCCACGACCGATTTTGCAGGGGGCAGACCTTTCGTGCGACGTGTCACAATGGCTTGGTCCATTTCGTCCGATCGCTGCTCGACCTGTGTGGCAAGAAAGGCCACTCGATCCTGCTGGAGTCTGTTGTCCCTCGTCAGGGTTCCGACCCGGTGAAGCTGGTCCTCAAGGGTGACGAGGGCTTTCCGATAGGGGGGCATGTAGTCATCGGATCCGGAAATGATATACCCGCGTTGATTGGTCTCAGCCCCCGAGACGGCAATCATCATCCGTTCCAGCTCCAGCAGCACCTCTTCGCTCTTCGTGGCCCAAGTATTGGAGGTCTTCAAGTGGACCAAACTGAGAAAAGAGGCGACGACGATCGACTCGACCGCGATGAATCCGACAGCGAGGACGATGATCAGGCCCTTGCCGGCCAAGAGACGATGAAGCATGAGGCGGCCCTCCTCAACAATAGTCCATGTTAGAAGTACCGGCCGCAGAAGGCTGAAGTCAACCCGACAAATCCCCTAAGGGGTCCGGCGATCTGTCCAATTGTTTCATTGCGAATCACATGGAGCGGCACGAGGCTCGAGGAGATGCGAGGGTGTGAATCAGCCATGGACAGTGCGGACCTGGAGAATGCTCGAATCCAAATCGTGCGGGATGACTCTTAACAAGTACGGCGGGAACGGTCTATGCCGCCGTGTCAGTTCAGGAAAGGTCCGGCGTAGAACTTGGTGATCGCGCCCCTTGCAGGATCATAGTCTGTGAGAGGTAGGAGCGTGGTTCCACAGTGAAGGGAGGGGAATCATGGCACGGGTCGTCATTATCGGGGCGTCCATCGGTGGGTTGCCGGCAGCCTATGAAGCCCGGGAGTTGCTGGCCAAGAAACACAAAGTGACGGTAATTTCCAACGTGGACTCGTTCCACTTCGTGCCCTCCAATCCCTGGGTGGCGGTCGGGTGGCGAACGAGGAAGGACATCAGTTTCGCCTTGGGGCCGGTGCTGGAGAAAAAAGGCGTGGAATTCATCCATGCGGCGGCTGACCGGATCGAGCCGGAGCAGAATCGTGTCATCACCTCGAAGGGCGAAGTTCCCTACGACTACCTCATCATCGCCACGGGGCCGAAACTGAATTTCGGCGCGGTTCCGGGGCTTGGTCCCAGCGGCTATACCCAATCGGTCTGTAATGTGGACCATGCCGAGCAGGCCTGGGGGACCTATCAGGCGTTTCTGAAGGATCCCGGCCCGATCGTCGTGGGGGCCGCGCAGGGGGCGTCCTGTTTCGGTCCTGCCTACGAAATGGCGTTTATCTTGGATGCCGATCTGCGCAAGAAGAAACTGCGGAAGAAAGTGCCGATCTATTTTGTGACGCCGGAACCGTTCATCGGGCACATGGGGCTTGCCGGTGTGGGCGCCTCGCGCCGTTTGATGGAGGACGAGTTCGCCGAACATTCCATCAAGCCGATCTGCAATGAGGCGATTAAAGAAGTACAGCCGGGGAAGTTCGTACTGGATGGGGGCCAGGAGGTGCCGTTCCGGTATTCGATGATCATCCCGCCCTTTGCCGGAGTGGATGCGGTGGCGGGAACACCGGGACTCTGCAATCCGAAGGGTTTTGTGAATATCGATGCCTACCAGGCCAATCCCAAGTATAAAAATATCTATTCGGTGGGAGTCTGCGTGGCCATCCCGCCGGTGGAGCAGACACCGATCCCCACCGGTGCGCCCAAGACCGGGTACATGATCGAGTCGATGGTCTCGGCGGCCGTGCACAACATCAAGGCCGATATCGACGACGATCCGAAACGGGAAACGGCAACCTGGAACGCCATCTGTCTGGCCGATATGGGCGACACCGGGGTGGCATTCGTGGCCCTGCCGCAAATGGCCCCGCGCAATGTGACCTGGGCGAAGAAGGGCAAATGGGTGCACCTTGCCAAAATTGCGCTGGAGAAGTATTTCTTGCGCAAGATGAAGAAGGGCGTCAGCGAACCCTACTACGAAAAGGTGATTTTGAAAGCCATGGGGATCGCCAAGCTGGAGGGGCCGGCCTAACCCGGATTATTCATGAATGCCTGCTCCGTCGTCCGATTCTCTCGCCCGGCGGAGCTGTTCTCGTTCGGCCTCCTCGACGGACCGTTAGTACGCCTGCGTCGGCCTCGCTTGCGAGAAGTCCCGGCGGGCTTCGGTCTCGAACGCCTCGCGACGACATTCATGAATATTCCGGGCTAAACGATATGGGGACGGGGTCTCGCGTGGCGACGATCGAGAAGGAACCGGCATGATCGACCAGGCGGTCCGTGCCGTGTTGGCCGGCGTGCCCATGGGCCTGCAATTGGGCGCGACCGGGACGGGCGGTGCCATCCTGGGCGTGCCCCTGATGGTCTATATCGCAGGCATCCCTGTGCGGCAGGCGGCGGCCATGTCCTTGATGATCGTGGCGACCTCCTCGCTGCTGGGCGCCTGGGAGTACGGGCGCCACGGGCTGGTCAAGTCCAAAGCGGCTGCCGCCTTCAGCTGGACGGGCATGGCCGGAGCCTGGGCTGGCGCGTTCGCTCACCACCTCGTCACTGATGAGGTCTTGCTGATCTGCTTCGGCCTTCTGTTGCTGCTCACTCGGACCCTCATCTCCCGTCAGCGCGCGCTGGTGAACCAGACTGAACAGCAAGACGGATGCGCGACGCATTTCCCTCGGACCTGCTGGATCAAAGTCGGAGCCATCGGGTTGGTGGTGGGGGCGCTGAACGGTCTGTTCGGCGTCGGCGGGGGTTTTCTGGTCGTTCCTGCGCTGAGCGTCGTGCTGGGATTTCCGACCAGGGTCGCCATCGGGACATCGCTCACCATCATTTCACTCATCTCCATCAGCGGCGTGATCGGCCACCTGCAGTTCGGCCGAATCGATTGGCCGTTGACGGGCCTGGTGCTGGTGGGCAGTCTCTCGGGCATGCTCGCGGGGGTGCGGGTGGGCGCGTGGCTTTCGCCGGCGACGATGAGCAGAATCACCGCCACGGTGACGGTGACGATTGCGATGATTCTGATCGTGGTCAATGTGGCCAAGCTGGCCGGGTTCCAGACCGCTCGATGAAACCAGGGCGTCATGTTCTCCTGTACATTCTGTTGCGCAGTCCGTGCCTATTGGCAGGCGGATATCTGCTTGGAGCCTGGGACGGTCCGGCGCAGGCCCAATGGTCCGCGGTGGCCGAACAGAAGACCAGTTATACGACCGACGCGTTTCAATTTTCCTCCGCCCGTCGACTTCGTTTGACGGAAGATCCTTCGCAGCCGACCGTGGTGTCGGCCGACAAACCGGAGGATGTCATTTGGGAACCGGCGTTGGAGGTGATCCACTCGACGCCGACGGCCCAGGGAAAAAACGAACTCTCCGTGAAGGCGCAGGGAGCCATTTACACCAACAATCCCATCTTCAACCATGCCGACTATCGCATTCAGGACCGCTTCTCGCTCGATCGCGCCACGTCGGTCCTGGTGCGCTATCGCTATGTGCCCAATCTCTTTCTCGGCCCCAATTTCGAGCGGCGCACCGGAACCAGATCCATTCAGGAAGAGCGCGTCAGTTCGCACCATTGGCGGGCCGAACTCGAACGGCACCTCACCGAGAGCGTGACCGGCACGTTCGTCGCTCGCTACGGCCTCCGGCGGTACAACGACTCGTTCGCGGAACGGAATACGACATTCTGGACGATCGGCCCGCGACTCGATTATCGAGCGACGGACTGGCTGACGCTGATGCTGAGCTATCTCTACGAACGGGGTTTGGCCGACGGTCATGAGCAGCCGCAGTTCGCGGATGATGTGTCCTACTACCTGCATATGGTGTCGGGCGGGGCGGAGTTCCGATTCACTCGAGCATGGGATCTCGGATTGACCTACGTGCATCGCCGAAAAACCTTCACCAGCGGCCTCGCCGGAGACACCCACGTGGATCGCTTCGATGCCACGCACCAGGGCATTGCCGAATTGCGGTATCACCTGTCGACGGCGGCAACGGTGATGCTGTCCTTCCAATACGGGAAACGGACGTCGACGAACGTGCTCCGGGATTTTCAGGACACCATCGTTTCCATCGGCGGGCACTATCGGTTTTGACGCCTCCCGCAGAAGGTGATAAGTCTTTGATCCGCCGGTGAATCCTTGGTTTCGGCGAATCCTTTCGCCCTGGCGGGCCTCCTACGGGATAAGCAAGGAGGTGGACAGATGAGACTCAATGATTGGTTGCGGTTGATCGCGGGGGTATTCGTGTTGGCCTCGGTGGTGCTGGGGGCGACGGTCCATCCCGCATACAATTATTTCGCGGCCTTTGTGGCGGCGAATCTGATCCAGTCGTCGTTTACCGGTTGGTGTCCCATGATGGCGTTGTTACGGAGGCTCGGTGTTCAGGAGTAACACAATCAGCAAGAGCGCCTGGCGGACGGCGCTGGTCGTACTGGCCCTTGGCGGGTGCGGGCAGGGGGAGGAACCGTCCCGGCCCGGCGCAGGGGCGCCGACAATGGCGGTCCGTCCAACCATCCATGCGTCGGTGGTCGAGGTGAAGGTCGGGGAGGTGCCCGTCAGCGTCGAAGTGACGGGACAGGTCACAGCCCTGTATCAAGCAACCCTGGCCAGTCGCATTCAAGGCACCATCGATGAGTTGTTGGTTCGGGAAGGTACGCCCGTGCGCAAGGGGCAGACGCTGGCGGTGTTGGACAATCGCGACCTCAAGGCCGAGTTGGCGCGCATGGCGGCGGAACTCGACAATGCTGAGGCGCAACGCACACGCATGGAAGACCTGTATCAGAAAGATGCCGTCTCCAAGCAAGAACTGGAAAATGCCACGCGCGCCTTTCGAGTCGCGGAGGCAGGCCGGAAAGCCGTGTTGGCCCAATTGAGGTACACCGTCGTGAAGGCGCCCTTCGATGGTGTGATCACGGAGAAGAAGGTCGAAGTGGGTGAACTCGCGTCTCCCGGGCAGGCGTTGCTGCGGATGGAAGATCCCACCCGGCTTCGGCTGGAGGCTATGGTTGCCGAGGGTGATGTGGGCCTGGTCACGGTCGGCGCGTCCATTCCGGTCGTCATTGATGCGCTGGGTCCCGAACCGCTGCAGGGGAAGGTGTCGCAGATCCTTCCGGCCGGAGACCCGCAGACCCATACCTTTACGATCAAGGTGGAGTTGCCGAAGCAGCCGAAGGTGAAGTCCGGAATGTTCGGCCGGTTGCGGCTGGAGCGCGGTGTGAGCCGGACCTTGATGGTTCCCAAAGCGGCGCTCATCGAACGAGGGGAGCTGGCCGGTCTGTTTGTCGTCGAGCAGGACCAGGTTGCACGCTTGCGCTGGGTCAAACTGGGACGTCCGTTGGGGCAGGGGATCGAAGTGCTGTCGGGCGTCAGTGCCGACGAACGGATCCTGGCCGACGCGACACAGGGTGCAGAGGGAGCTCTGGTGCAGGATGTGACGGCCGCCGCTCTCCCGACACCACGAGCGGAATAAGGAACCGATGACGACTCCCCGCCTCGGACCAAGCGGCCGCCTCGCCGCCCTCTTCGTCGGCAGCAAACTCACCCCCCTCATCATCCTTGGCGTGCTCCTGCTGGGACTCCTGGCCATTCTGCTGACGCCGCGCGAGGAGGAGCCGCAGATCGTCGTGCCCATGGCGGATGTCTGGTTGCCCTTTCCCGGCGCTTCCGCGAAGGTCGTCGAGGAACAACTGACCAAGCCGATCGAGCGCAAACTTTCCGAGATCAAGACCGTCGAATACGTCTATTCCATTTCCCGCCCCGGCGGCGCCTTGGTCATCGTGCGATTCTACGTGGGCGAGCCGATGGAGCAGAGCCTGGTGGACCTCTACGACAAGTTGATGTCGAACCAGGATCTGTTGCCGCCGGGTGCCCTGCCGTTTCAAGTGAAGCCGCGCGACGTCAACGATGTGCCGATTGTGACGCTGACCTTGTCCAGCGCCAGGTACGACGATGTCCAACTCCGGCAACTGGCCGATCAGGTCTTGGAAGATGCGAAGAAGGTCCCAGGCACTGCGGCAGGGTTTATTGTCGGCGGACGCAGTCGCGAGCTGCGGGTGCAGGTCGACCCCACGCGTCTCAAGGCCTATGGCCTCACGCCCTTGCGGGTGGCCGGCGTCATTCAGGGTGAGAATCTTGCGCTACCCACCGGGCGGTTTGAAAGCCGGAATGAAAGCTTCCTGGTCGAAACCGGGCGGTTCATTCGGTCCAAGGAGGATCTTGAGACCCTGGTGGTCGGGGTGAATGAGCAGCGTCCCGTCTACCTGCGGCAAGTGGCCGACGTCATCGACGGGCCGACCGAGGCCACGAGTTATGTGTGGCATGGCGAGCGACCGGGGGACGGTCGGTCGTCTCTCGCGAAACGTGAATCGCAGGAGGGATTGCGAGACACGCTTCAAGAACGACGCGTCCCGGAGGAAGCTCCCGCGGTCACCGTGGCCCTCGCCAAGCAGGCCGGCACCAATGCAGTGACCGTCGCCCGCGGCGTGATTCAAAAAGTCGACGAGTTGAAGGGCACGGTGATTCCCGCCGACGTGCAGGTCACGGTCACGCGCAATTACGGAGAGACCGCCGACGAGAAGGCCAACGAATTGCTCTGGCATCTGCTGATCGCGGTGGTGGCGGTGGTGGTGTTTCTGGGGGTGACCCTGGGGCTGCGTCCCGCCTTCGTCGTGTCGATTGCGATCCCGCTGACGCTGGCGTTGACGTTATTCGTCTCCATGCTCATCGGGTACAGCATCAACCGGGTCACGCTGTTCGCCCTGATCTTTTCCATCGGCATTCTGGTCGACGATGCCATCGTCGTCGTGGAGAACACCTATCGGCACCTGACGCTCAGGCGGCATCCGCATCGTGAGGCCTCGCTGGTGGCGGTCGATGAGGTCGGCAATCCGACCATCCTGGCGACCCTGACCGTGATTGCCGCGCTGTTGCCGATGGCCTTCGTCTCCGGTCTGATGGGGCCATACATGCGGCCCATCCCCGTGAATGCCTCCATCGCGATGTTCGTGTCCCTGCTCGTCGCGTTCGTCGTCATTCCCTGGTTCTGCCAGACCTGCTATCGGCCCGGCGTCACGATGCACGGCGCCGGCGAAGAGGCGTCGGAACAGGGCTGGACCTACCGGTTGTACCAACGCTTGTTGGCGCCCGTGTTGTCCCATCCGCTGCTGGCCTATCTGGTGCTGGGCGTGATCGCCCTGTTCCTCGCTGGGTCGGTGTATCTGTTCTACACGCGTGACGTGGTGGTCAAGATGTTGCCGTTCGACAACAAGAGCGAATTGCAGCTCGTGATCGATCTGCCCGAAGGGACCACGTTGGAGGAGACGGCCAGAGTGACGAAACGGGTGACCGAGTACGTGCGGACGATCCCCGAGTTGCGCGATTACCAGGCTTATGTCGGCACGGCGTCGCCGTTCAATTTCAACGGGCTGGTCAGGCACTATTACCTGCGCGATCAGCCGCATGAAGCCGACATCCAGATCAACCTCGTGGCCAAGGAGGACAGGCACGCCCAAAGTCACGAGATCGCGCAACGTATCCGTCCCGCCGTGCAACAGATCGGTCGGCGGTACGGGGCCAATGTCAAGGTGGTGGAAGTGCCGCCCGGACCTCCGGTGCAGTCGGTGTTGGTGGCGGAGATTTATGGACCGGAGTACGAACGCCAACTGGCGATCGCCCGCGATGTGCGCCGTCTCTTTGAAGAAACGGCCGGTGTTGTGGATGTGGACGATTACCTGGAGGCGAATCAGGTGAAGTATGTGTTCACCGTCGACCGGGCCAAGGCGGCGCTGGCCGGAATCCCGTCGGAGGACATCGTCAAGACGCTGCGACTGGCGCTGGATGGCGCCCATGTCGGGCTCGTGCATCTGCCGAAAGAAAAACGACCGGTGCAGGTGATGTTACGACTGCCGATCAGCGAACGCACCGGCCTCGAACATCTGGGAGAACTTTCCTTGCGGAGCACCGCCGGCTCGATGGTGCCGCTCTCGGAAGTGATCCGCGTCGAGCAGACGGTGCTGGAGAAGGCCATCTATCATAAGAATCTGAAACCCGTCGTCTATGTGACGGCCGATGTCGGCATGGCCGGTCAGGAGAAGGGCGAAAGTCCGGTTTATGGCGTGTTGGGGATCGGCAAGAAACTGGAACAGTTGACCTTGCCCGAGGGGTATAGCCTGGCGCAGCACTATGCGGTGCAGCCCTGGTCGGAGCAGCGATTCGCCATGAAGTGGGACGGCGAATGGCATATCACCTACGAAACGTTTCGAGACATGGGTCTGGCGTTCGGGGCGGCGCTGGTGTTGATTTATCTCCTGATCGTGGCGCAGTTCCAATCGTTCCTGACGCCGGTCGTGATCATGGCGCCGATTCCGCTCACGCTCATCGGGATCCTCCCGGGCCATTGGTTGACCGGCTCCTATTTTACCGCCACGTCGATGATCGGGTTCATCGCCCTGGCGGGCATCATCGTGCGGAACTCCATTCTTCTGGTCGATTTCATCCAACACCAGGAGGCGGAAGGTGTGCCGCTGCTGGAGGCGGTCATCCGCGCCGGTGCGATTCGCACCAGGCCGATTCTGCTCACGGCGGCGGCCTTGATGGTGGGCGCGTTCGTCATCATCCTCGATCCGATTTTCCAGGGGTTGGCAGTGTCGTTGCTGTTCGGGGTCGGCGCGTCGACGGTCTTGACGTTGGTGGTGATCCCGGTACTCTACTACCTCTGGATCGGCGCCGGCCCGGCAGGAGCGGCGATTGCAGCCGGCCATGGTGAGCAGGCTACTGTCGGTGTGCAGGCGGTACGGGAAGAGCCAACCGTCGGTGCCGTCCGCCGTTCCTGACCACCAGCACCGGACAGCGCGCACCGCGAATCACCGCCGATGCCACACTTCCGAGGATCAGCCGTTCCATCCCACGACGACCCTGCGTTCCCATCACGATAAGCCGTGCCTTCGTCCGTGTCGCATGAGCCAGGATAGACTCGGCCGGATCCCCGTGCAGCAGGAGCTGTTCTCCGACCACATCGTCGGCTCGGGAGGCGGAGAGGGCCTGTCGGAATTGCTTCTCGAGGCCTGTTCTCGTTGAGTCCGCGTCGGCGACATGGACCAGCAGGACCTCTCCAGGCAGCAGCCTCGCCAGTTCGGCAGCGTGCCGAAGCGCCACGGCGGATGACGGCAAAAAATCCGTAGCCACCAGAATTCGACCCAGGTTGAGCCGCAGCGGATGAACCGCGGGATGGCCGCCGGCTGCGGCGTGGATGGTGAACACCGGGCAGTGGGCCCTGCGGAGCACAGCGTCTGCGACGCTTCCCAACTTGAGTCGATCCGGTCCTGCTCGACCGTGTGTTCCCATCACGATGAGGGCGGCCCGGACTTCATCGGCAGTCTGCAGGATGATCTCTTCCGGAACCCCGGCGAGCAGTTTATATTCAGCTGCGACCTGATTGTCGTTCGCAACACGAACCACGCGGCCTAATTCGAGCAGGGCTTTGGTCCTGAGCGGATTGAGTGATCGGCGGCCGGCAGGTCTCCAGGACGTGAAGCCCGGCGGCGCTTGGAGCACGTGAACGACGGTGAGGCTCAGGTTCAGCGTCGACGCCAGCTTGACGGCATACGGCACTGCGCGGGAGGCAGGCCTCGAGAAGTCGACGGCGAGGAGCAGGGTGCGTGTTGCGCGCGCGCGTGTGTTCATGGCGAGACCACCAGGACATCGCAGGTCGATCCGGCCAGAACATGGCGGGTGACGCTGCCAAGAAATAGTTCCTCGGCCCGCGACCGGCCCTGTTTGCCGAGGATGATGAGATCCGCAGACTGGGCCTGTGCCTGGGCAAGGATGACGGGAGAGGGATCACCTCGTTCGATGAGGTAGGTGCTCTGCGGAACTTGGGGCAGGCACTCCGTCATCAGCCGATCGATGCGCCGGGGGGCCTCCTGCTCTTTTGCGAGGAGGGCGGCGCGTTCGACGGCGGCGCGGGCGTGCTCAGAAAAGTCAGTGGCCGCGAGGATCGAAGCCAGAGTCTTCATCGGTGATGCTCCCGTGGGGAAGGGAATGACGCTGTGCCTGAGCGTGCGGCTTGAGGCGTTGCCTGTTGCCGACTCCCTCTGCGTATGATCGCCTTCTCGGTTTCCGCGATCGTAAAGACGAACAGGCCCACCAGCAGCACCCGCACCCATTCCGCCAGGCTCAAGTCGGTCGAATGAAACACGGCTTGCAGCGGAGCCGTGTGGACATAGGCGAGCTGGAGCAGGGCACAGGCGCCGATGACCATCCAGACAGAGGAATTGCCGAACAGCCCCTCTCGTGACAACACAGGGCGGAGGATGTAGCGGCTATTCAGGAGGTACCACATTTCTGCCATCACGACGGCGCTGACCGCGATGGTGCGTGCTCGTTCGATGCCGGCGCCTCGGTCCAGCTCCCAGAGAAAAAGGCCGAGGGCGCCGGTCATCATCAGGGCGGAGACCATGGTCAACCGCCAGACGAAGAACCAGGACAACAGCGGCGCTCGGGGATCGCGCGGCGGTCGCGCCATTACATCCGATTCCGGAGGTTCAAACGCCAAGGCAAGCCCCAGGGTGCTGGACGTGACCATGTTGATCCATAGGACCTGCGCCGCGGTGAGCGGTAAGGTCCACTCAAACAGAATGGCCGCCGTGACGACCAGCGCTTCTCCCCCGTTGGTCGGCAGCATGAACAAAATGAACTTGCGGATGCTGTCATAGATGCCGCGCCCTTCCCGCACGGCGCCGCTGATGGTGGCGAAGTTGTCATCGGCAAGCACCACATCGGCCACTTCTTTGGCAGCGTCGGTCCCCTTCAAGCCCATCGCCACTCCGACATCGGCGCGTTTTAAGGCTGGGGCGTCATTGACTCCGTCGCCGGTCATGGCCACGATCTGCCCCGAGGCCTGGAGCGCACCGACCAGCCGCAGCTTGTGCGCCGGACTCGTGCGGGCGAACACGTCCAGGTCCGACACGGCCAAGCGGAGGTGTTCGTCGTCCAGTTGTTCGATTTGACTGCCGGTCATGGCCGGTTTGTCCTGCCCGATGCCGAGGCGGGCGCCGATGGCACGAGCCGTTTCTGCATGGTCGCCGGTGATCATTTTCACCCGGATGCCGGCGGAGGCACAGTCCGCGACAGCGGCCGTCGCTTCCTCCCTCGGCGGATCAATGATTCCCAGGAGCCCGAGCAGCGTGCAACCGCTGTCGACGTCGTCAAAACGCAGGTCGAGTTGTGTGGCGGGCACTTGTTTCATGGCAATCGCCAGGGTGCGCATTCCCTGCCCGGCGGTGGCTTGCACTCGTTCGTCCCAGACGGTTCGATCCATTGGGATCTCAAGGTTTCCGGCACGAGAGGTGGTGCACATGCCGAATAGCCGTTCCGGCGCCCCTTTCAGGTAGATAAACCGGTTCCCTTCATGGTCGTGGTTCAGGGTTGCCATGAATCGATGCTCCGACTCGAAGGGGATCGCATCTACCCTGGGCCATTTCTCTCGCTCACCGAGCGGGTCCAGGCCGACCTTCACGGCCAAGGTGCAGAGGGCGCCTTCGGTCGGATCCCCCTCCACCTGCCAGGTCCCGTTCCCGAGGCGCAACGACGCATCGTTGCAGAGCACACCGGCTCTGGCCAGTTCCGTGATCTCAGGGTGGGCGCCGGGGGAAACCACCGCTCCGTCCAGGTGCAGGCCGCCCTCGGGAACGTAGCCGGCGCCGCTCACGTCGAAGGCCAGCGTGCCGGTGAGGACCGACTGAACCGTCATCTCGTTCTTGGTCAGGGTGCCCGTCTTATCCGAGCAGATCACCGTGACCGATCCCAGGGTTTCCACCGCGGGGAGGCGTCGGACAATGGCGTTGCGGGTAGCCATTCGTCGGACGCCGAGCGCCAAGGTGATCGTCATGATGGCGGGAAGGCCTTCGGGAATGGACGAAGCGGCCAGGGCGACCACCATCATAAACATATCGTCGGCGGAGTGGCCGCGCCAGAGCACCCCGATGAAGAAGGTGCTTACGGCGACGAGGCCGATCGCTGCGGCCAACCATCGGCTGAAGGCCGCCATTTGCCGGACCAGCGGAGTCGTCATCTCCTGCACGTCTTCCAACATGACGCTGATCCGGCCCAACTCCGTCCGACTCGCCGTCGCCACGACGATGCCCGTGCCCTGTCCGGAAGAGACCAACGTGCCGGAATAGAGGAGACAGCGGCGATCACCGAGTGGCGCTTCGATCGGCACTGCGGCGGGCGACTTTTCGACGACTGCTGATTCGCCCGTCAGGATCGCTTCGTTGACGAACAGGCTCTTGGCGCTGACCACGCGAAGGTCCGCCGGAATTTTATCGCTGGATGCCAGGGTGACGAGGTCGCCTTGCACCAGGTCCTCGGCCGCGATCTGAATGCGTTCCCCTTGGCGGATCACGGTCGTGCGGAGGGACAGCAGGTTGCGAATGGCGTCGAGCGCCTCTTCGGCCTTCCCCTCTTGAATGAAGCCGATGACGGCGTTGACGACAACGGCGGCAAACAAGACCGCGGCATCGATCTAGTGACTCAGCAGGCCCGCGACGACTGCGGACCCGAGCATCATGTAGATCAGGACATTGTGAAACTGCAGAAGAATCCGGACCCAGACAGACCGTCTCGCCGGAGGCGGTAGACGGTTTGGTCCATGGTGAGCCAACCGTCGTGCGGCCTCCTCGATGGTCAGCCCGCGGCGAGGATCGGTGTGCAGGCGTCCCACGACCTCCGCAACTGCCTGGCCGTGCCAGTTCCCGTGCTCGTTAGTTGGTGACGGCTCCAATGTCGTCCTTTCGATCGCCATTCGGCTCGGCGGCCGGTTGCGCGGCTTCATCCGATGGACGTGTGGGATCCACCGAGGCGCGATACCGTTCGGCGTAGTCACGAATGCGATCTTTCGGCACCGCAAACCAATCCAGGGTGTGGCGGATCAGCGTCACCGAGGCTTCGACTTCCGGCTGAATGAGTTCGGTCGCTCCCACGGACGCCAGTTTTTCGGCTTCCGCCTGGCCGTGTGCGCGGGCCAAGATCCGGACCAGGGGATTGAGGTTGCGGATGCGGCGTATCGTCAGCGCGGCCGTTTCGATTTCGGGCAGGGCCACGACGATGAGCGACGCATCCGCCGCTCGAGCCTGCGTCAGTAATTCGTGATGCGAAGCGTCTCCGTAGAGGCACGGGGTGCCCCGAATCTGAAGCCGCCGAACGATGTCAGGATCCCGCTCGATCACAATGTACGGTACCCCGAATTCCTCCAGAGCCTTCCCCAGCGCGTTGCCGACCCCCCCGAAGCCGCACAGCACCACATGCTGAGGAGGAATCTCTTGCTCGGCCGCCCACGATACCGAGAGTCGAGGGTCCCTCGCCAGACGGCGTTTGCCCAGCCACTCAGGGACATACCGCACCAAGGCGGCGTTCAACAGAATGGTCAGCAGCGAGGCGGCGAGCGTGGCGTTGTACACGTCGGCCCCGACATGGCCCGCCGTTTTCGCCACCTGCACCAGCACAAAAGAAAACTCTCCGATCTGCGTGAGACCGATGCCCACGAGTATCGCCGTGGAAAACGCATATCCGAAGAGCCGGACCACCGTCGTCCAAATCACCAGCTTTCCCACCATGATCAAGCCGATCATCGTGCCGAGCAGCGACAGGTTGTCGAGGATGACATGCGGATCGATCAAGATACCGATCGTGACGAAGAAGAGCGCGACGAAGGCGTCGCGCAAGGAGATCAAGCGGGCCAACGTTTCATGCCCATAGGCGGAGCCGCTGATGATCAAGCCGGCCAGGAACGCGCCCAGTGCGAGCGACAGGCCGACCATTTGCGTCACCGCCGCGGTTCCCAACCCGATGGCCAGGGCCACAAGCAGGAAGAGCTCCCGGTTCTGGGTTCTGGCCACACGCATCAATAAGGGGGGGATGACCCTGGCTGCCAGATAGCCGAAGGGGGCCAGGATCAGTAGGGCCTTCAGCAGGGCCTGGCCGATCAAGATAAGCCGTCCTGATTCGAACGTGCCGAGCGCGGGGACGAGTACCGTCATCGCCACGACGGCCAAGTCTTCAACCAGCGTGATGCCGATCATGATACGTCCATGGCGGGAGTGCAGTTCCCCGCGATCCAACAGTAAGCGCGCCAGTACCATGGTGCTCGCCATGGAGATCGCCGCTCCGATCACGATACTCTGTGTCACGGACCAGCCCATCAGGCTGCCGACGCCGATAGCCAGCAGGATGGAGAGGAGAATACCGAGGGGGCCGCCGACCAGGGCGACCCATTTGACCCGCATCAGGTCCTTGACCGAGAACTCCAACCCGATCGAAAACATCAGCAGGATGACGCCGATCTCGGCAAAGAAGTCGAAGGTATGGAGATCGGACACGGACGGGCCCGGCGTAAAGGGGCTGATGGCGATGCCGCCGAGGACATACCCGAGCACGAGGGGTTGGCGCGCAACCCACGCGAGCGCACCGCCTGCGACAGCGGCCAGAAAGACGGTGGCGAGATCTCGAAAGAAGAGGGGGTCCGGATGCACAAGGGTCCTGTTCTGTAAGAGGCGGCGGTGCTGTGGACAGGCTTCGTCTGCTCAAGCCGATGGACTAGTTGAGAAATAGAGGGCTTGCCGGCCAAAGTCAAATGGTGCCTGCTTCGAGCGCGGGGCCTTACCCTCTGTTGCGCGGTCCGGTCTATGCAAGTCCGGTCCATGCAAGATTGTGCTGAGGTGAATTCGAAGCGGCGCAGTGCAAGGTGTCTCGTCGCGGGTTTGTGGCCTTCTGCTACAGGAGTCCGAGGCTGTCAGTTGTAGACCTCCCTGCGTGAGCCTTCGTAACACGCGCGAGACACCGGAAGAAGGAGGATGTTGTGGCACGACCAGGAATTGTGCTGATGATCATGCTGGCGTTGACGGTGGGAATGGGAGCAGGGAGCGTCGGGGCGGTGGAATCGACGTCGAGTCCTCCGGACTTACGATTGAGCCTGCATGACGCCATCCAGGCTTCCATCGACAACAACGCCACGGTGCGACTGTTGAAGGAGCGGATTGCCGCCGCCCAATCTGCCGCCAGTACGAGCCTGGGCGCGATGTTGCCGAACGTGTCGGGGTTCTTGAACGGGCGTAGCCAGACGGTCAACCTCGCGGCCTTCGGGTTGCCGCCCGAGCGCCTGTCCGGCTTGGGGCTGTCGCGTAGTGTCACCGATCCCTTCGAAGTCTATGATGCGCGGGCGAGCCTTGTGCAACATCTCTTCAGTTTGAGCCTCATTCAACGCTGGCGAGCCGCCAAGACCGGCATCGAGGTGGCGACTCTTGAGGCCGAGATCGCCAAGCGCGACGTCATGGCGACCGTCGGACTGTTATACATGGAAGCCTTGCGAGCGGATGAAGCGGTCAAGGCCAGGTGGGCCGACATCGAATTGAGCCAGCAATTGCTGAAGCTGGCGCAGGATCGAAAAGCCGCGGGGGTGGCGACGGGGCTTGACGTGACGCGCGAAGAGGTGCAATTGGAGAACACTCGTCAACGGCTGCTGGTGGCACAGAACGATCATGAGAGCGCGCGGTTGAATCTCATTCGCGCCTTGGGGATTGATTTCGACGTCCATCTGGTCTTGACGGACAGCCTTACGTTTGTAAATGTGGTCCACGAAAAACCGGATGTAGCCTTGGCGACGGCCCAGGAAAACCGGACCGAACTGAAGGCGCAGGCCAATCGGCAGCGCCTGGCCTCGTTGTCGCACAGTTCGGTGGAGAGCGAGCGGGTGCCCTCCTTGTCGCTCAACGGCGATTATGGGTGGATCGGACTGAAGCCGGATGAAGCCTATGCCACGCGCACGCTCGGCCTGACGTTATCCGTGCCGATTTTCGACGGCGGGCAACGAGAGGGCCGCATTTCCGAAACCCGGAGCCGCGTGCGCCAGGAGGCCATCCGTATGAAGGATGTGTCGGACCAGGTGTCGCTGGAAGTGCGCAACGCGCTGCTCACGCTGGAGTCGTCCACGCAGCAGGTGGGCGTGTCGCACAAGGGCCTCGATCTGGCCCAGAAGGAACTGGCGTTTGCGCGGGATCGGTTTGCGGCGGGGTTGGCGACCAATATCGAAGTGACGAATGCCCAAACCTCCGTGGCGCGTGCCAGGGATAACGTGATCGAGGCGCTCTTTCGCTTCAATGCGTCGCGCATCAACCTGGCGCGGGCCAAGGGCGAGTTGGAGAAAATGTTTTGAGGGATAGATGATGGATGCACGATGGCGGACATGAATGCGGGGCCTTCGTCGCTCGACAGCGGTGAGTTATCCCGGAGCGTGAGGCCCGTCTGGGCCGCATTGCGGGACCATCCTGCCAGGCAACGCTACGGCGAGTTGCTGGTGCTGGCGCTGGTCGGCGTCTGGGCATTTTTTACGAACCTTCAGTTTTCACTCCTGGAAGGCAGCGAAGGGCTCTATGCGGGCATCGCGGGTGAAATGGGGCGTCGCCGAGAATTCTTCGACCTGACGTATCAAGGCGAGCCCTATTTCAACAAGCCCCCGTTATTTTTTTGGATGCTCCACCTGTCGACGTGGCTGTGGGGCGATCACGAAATCGCGCTGCGGCTGCCCGGCTCGCTGGCGGCAGTCGGTACGGTGGCGCTCGTGTATGTGTTGGGGACCAGGTTGGTGTCCTCGACCGCGGGCTTCTGGGCGGCGTTGGTCGTCGTCACCAGTCACGTCTTTCTCTGGTATGGACGTCGCGTGCTGTTTGACTCCTCCTTGACGTTCCTCGTGACGCTGGCCCTGTTCGCCTGGGTTCAGGTTCAGTTTTTGGGCCGCAGTTCACGCTGGTATGTGCTGGCGTTTCTCAGCATGGCGCTCGGGGCGATGCTGAAGGAGATGCATGGATTTTTTCTTCCGCTGCTCGTGATGGCCACCTATGCCGTGATCCAACGCGATACGCGGATGCTGAAGGACCGGTGGTTCTGGGCCGGCTTGGGTCTGGCCTTTGCCATGATGGCCGGCTACGCGCAGATGCTGGGGGCGGGGTATCAGCATCATTTTAAGATCCTGAGCGCGATCGGGTCTGTGTGGAACAGCGGCTTTGCCGGCTCCATCGGCATGGCGCGAGACGGCCATCCGCTGTACTGGTATCTCGGCATGATGTGGGCCGACTTCTTCCCCTGGTGCGCCGTGCTCCCGTCGGCCCTGCTGTTGCTCTGGGCGCAACGCCCGCTTCGAGCCCATCCGACCGAATTACTGTTGCTGGTCTGGGTGCTGAGCCTCTTCACGGCATTCAGTCTGGCCACGCTCAAGCGCGAGCCCTATCTGATGACGATCGTGCCGGGGATCGGGCTGATGATCGGCTATTTCTACCATCGGATGTTCGAGACCACCGACGCATCCCGTGCCATGACCCCGTTGTTGAAAGTGTTGCTTGTCGTCCTGGCGCTCGTGTTCGGGGTCGGCATGTTCCTCGGGGCAGCTCCGTTGCGGAAGCGCTGGCTGGTTTCGTCGCCGGTGGTCTCACCGGTCTTCCTCGTGACGGTCGTCGCCCTGTCCGGCACCTTGCTCTATGCGGTGGTGAAGGCGCGCCTGCACCTCGCGCTGCAACTGGTGGGTGCGCTTGCGGCGGCCTATGTCGTCCTGGTGGTGAACTACGTATTTCCGGCGATCGATCAGGCCGCCTCGCCGCGCAAGGCGACAGAAGAGGTCAAGGCCATGGCGAGAGAAGCCGGTCCGGCTCTGTTCATGTATATCCCCGGCTGGCCGAAGAATGAGGATGCCCTGTATTATCTGAAGCGAGACAACGTGGTGCCGGAGTTGCCGAATCCCGATGCGGTGCGTGAAGCCGTGCACAGACTGGGGCCGGTCAGGATCCTCACGGAGGAACAGCACATGCAGGTCTTGGAAAAGTCTGCCGGACTTCGCATCGAGCGGCTTCATGAATTTCCCCAGCCGAGCCGAAAACATCTGTTCCTTCTGTCCGTGAGCGCACAGGAATAACCGAGGTGATCAGCGCCTGCTCCTGTCGCATTCTGCCACAGGGAGGCAGACCTTCTCTGTAGCAGACCTCCCCGATTGTCACGCTATCTCGCGAACAGGCGATGTCCGACCAGCCGTTTCTCCACACGGTTTCCCCCCATCCCTGCTGTTGCGGTGGGGGCTCCATCCTTGCACTCCTCAGGCGCACAACCTCTCTGGTGAGGCGCACGATCCGCCTGCCGAGGGATTGAGTCATTGGCGCGACACCTCTCGAAACGGGAGGGGGTACCAAGGAGGCTGCATGCATCCTATTCATCCGATGATCGTCCATTTCCCGATCGCCCTGCTGCTGGCGAGTTGGCTGTTCGATCTGTTGGCCCTCCGGTGGCGAGGGAAACAGTTTCGGGAGACCAGCCTGTCGTTGCTGGTGCTCGGAGTACTGGCGGCTGCAGTAGCCGTGGTGACAGGGCATTTTGCGGAAGAGGCGGTCGAGCATGCTGGAAACATCCCGAAGCAGGCCATCGAGACACATGAGGAACTGGCGTTCGCCGTCTTGTGGGTCTATGTCGGCCTGTTGGGTCTGCGACTGATGTCGTATTGGGGGGTGATGCGTGAGCGTCCTGCGCTGGTGTTGGGGCTTGGACTTGCCGGATCGCTGCTGCTGGTGGTCGCGAGTTATTTCGGCGGCGATTTGGTCTATCGTTACGGAGCCGGAGTCATACCACGATGAACCTGAAAAATGTGTTCGGCTCAACCGCTCTGGTCCTGCTGATGTGCGCGCCGTCGCCGGCGGCCTTTGCCGATAGCGCTGGCCCGCGATCGCCGTGGGGTGATCGAGCCGTCTTGCGAGCGGGGCAGGTGGTGCAGGGCGATTACTTCGCGTTCGGACCGCATGTTGAAGTCTCCGGGATCGTCAACGGCGATCTCTATGCGGCCGGCGGCGACATTATGATCGATGGTGTCGTCAACGGGGATGTGATCGTCGCCGGGGCCAAGGTCATTCTGTCGGGCACCGTGGCTCAGGACGCACGGGTGATGGGTGCTCAAGTCACCATCAGCGGCACAATCGGCAGAAATGCCACCTTGGCCGGGGTGGATCTTCACCTGACCGAGACGGCGAAGATTCGCGAGAACCTCATCGCGGGTGGCGGGCATGTTCAGCTGGAAGGGCCGGTCGGTCGCGATGCGCGGGTCGGCGCATGGCGGGCGACGTTGTCGAATGAGATTGAGCGCGACCTGATCGTGGCAGCCGAGTCCGTCCGCCTGACCTCGAAAGCGTCGGTGGGCGGCCGGCTACGGTATTGGGGGGAGGCGGCGCCTTCGATCGACGAAGAGGCCACCGTTCGGGGAGCGATCACCCGTCGCCCGTTGCCGGAGGGCTGGAGCATGGAGCGGGCTCGGCAGGGAATCGTCGGGGCGCGGGTGCTGGCGGCTGTCGTCGGTTTTCTGTCCACGTTGATTCTGGGGCTGATCCTCCTGAGAGTCTATCCCGTCTTCTCATACCGAGTGACGGCGACGATACGGGAGCAGCCGGTGGCATCCCTGGGAGTGGGGGGCCTGGTGTTGCTCGTCACACCGATTGCTGCCGCGAGTCTGGTGGTCACGTTGCTGGCCCTGCCGGTGGGGGTGATTCTGTTGGCAATGTATGGGGTGACGGTCTATGTGGCGCGGATCTACGCCATGATCTACGTCGGACAGTGTCTGCTTCGTCATGGAGACGAGACGACATCCTTGGCCAAGCCGTTTCTGGTGGGGCTCGTGCTCTATTCCCTCTTGTCGCTGGTGCCGGTGGTCGGCGGCCTGGTGACCTTGGGCACCGTGCTCTTCGGGCTGGGGGCGTTGCTGATCACCAAGAAGGACCTGATTGTCGGGTTGCGGGAGCAGCACCAGGTGTGACGCGTGCAGCGAAGCAAGCATGGCTCGTCGATCGACAACCGAACGTGGAGCATCGCCGGCGACGGTCACCCTGGTAGAAGGGCGCACACTGCGCTGTCAGGGCGCCTGGACGATGTCCGAGGTCGCCAGGGTCGAACGTGTCCTTGCGGTGATGGACTGGCCCACGGGTGGAGCGTTTCGATTCGAGGGGAGCGGGATTGCGACCTTCGACACCGGTGGGGCAGTGGTCTTGTCCCGCGCGGTGATGGACGCGCGCCTTCGCGGATGTGAGGTGACGGTTGAGGGGTTACGATCCGAATATCTGCAACTGATGAGTCTCGTGTCGGCCAACTGGAGCGTCATGATGGCCCATGTCGCGGTGCGGCCGAACGGGACGCAACTGGTCACGGCGCTTCTTCGCAGATCCAGGACGCAGGTGCTGCAAGGGGTGGAATTTATCGGCCGGACGTCGACGGCGCTGCTGCACCTGCTCCGGTCGCCGGCTCGTTTGCGCTGGCGCAGTACCCTGAACAGTCTTCGGCTCGACGGGGTGAACGCCTTACCGATCACCGGCCTGCTGACGTTTCTGATCGGCGTGGTGATTGCGTATCAGGGCGCCGAACAACTCAGAAAATTCGGCACCAACATCTTCATTGTG
This sequence comes from Nitrospira sp. CR1.2, assembly GCA_014055495.1. Classification (GTDB taxonomy): domain Bacteria; phylum Nitrospirota; class Nitrospiria; order Nitrospirales; family Nitrospiraceae; genus Nitrospira_A. The sequence goes on along the minus strand of WIAG01000022.1, from coordinate 31,098 downwards.
GACTTGGTGGGTATCTCCCTGCTGCGGGAGATTGCGCCGCTGATCGCCGCCATCTTGATTGCCGGGCGATCGGGGTCGGCCTATGCGGCGCAGATCGGCACGATGAAGGTGACCGAGGAATTGGATGCGCTGCAGACCTTCGGCCTCTCGCCGATCGAGCTGCTGGTGTTGCCGCGTGTGCTGGCCTTGGTCGTCGCGCTGCCGTTGCTGACGGTGTATGCCGATGTGTTGGGGGTGTTCGGCGGCATGTTGATCGCATCGAACCAGCTGAACGTGAGTTTCACCGCCTTTCTCACGCGGTTCGAGGAGGCCGTCGCGTTGCGCCATTTTCTCATCGGAATCGGCAAGGCGCCGTGTTTTGCCGTCATCATCGCGCTGGTCGGCTGCTATCAGGGCTTTCAGATTCGCGGCGGAGTGGATGACGTGGGACGGCACACGACGATCAGCGTGGTGCAGAGCATTTTTCTGGTGATCATGTTCGATGCCCTATGCAGCATTCTGTTGAATTGGTGGAGCCTGTAGCCGGGATGCCGCGCGACGGTATGCAGAAATCATCCGGGCCACTGGATGTCGACGATGGCTTCTCTCTTCGTTCTCGCGTCGCAGCACCGTGCTGCGGCCTCGCGGGAAACCATGGGGAACATCCTGTCGAGATGAAGGCGTGAGGACGCCTATGCAGAAGTTGCCTTCCACACTCGCGACGGCAGAGCAGGTCGGCCTCCCCGTGATCGAGGTGAGCCATGTCTCCACCCGGTTCGGGCCGGCGATCGTGCATCAGGATGTGAGCCTCACGGTCATGCGCGGCGAGGTGTTTGCCATCGCCGGTGGAAACGGATGCGGTAAATCGACGCTCTTACGGGAGATCATCGGTCTCCTGACGCCCACGACCGGAACCATCAGCCTCTTAGGCGTGAACAGTCGTGAGTTGGAACAGCCGGACGGGTCTCCCCTCCATCGGCGGTTTGGGGTGATGTTTCAGCACGGGGCCCTGTTCAGTTCCATGACGCTGGCCGACAATGTCGCCGTGCCCCTGAAGGAGCATACGGCGCTGAGTGCAAGGCTGATTCGCGAAATTGTGGCCTTAAAAATCGCCTTGGTCGGCCTTCCGCCCGACAGCGCGGTGAAATTTCCGAGCGAACTCAGCGGCGGGATGCGGCGCCGCGCCGCGCTGGCCCGTGCCATCGTCATGGACCCCGAACTGTTGTTTCTCGACGAACCGACCGCCGGACTTGATCCGATGATCGCCGCAGGCTTCGACGATCTGGTGCTCGACCTCAAGCGATTGCTGGGTCTCACGGTGGTGATGGTGACGCACGATCTCGATTCCTTGTGGCGCATTGCCGATCGAGTGGCGGTTCTGGGCGACGGTCGGGTGTTGGGAATGGGCACGATGGAGGCGCTCGCAGCGTCGGAGGATCCCGTCGTCCAGGGCTATTTCCACGGCCCGCGCGGACGCGCCGCGCAACAGAACCATGCCGGGGCCTTGCCGGAGCGGGCCTGAGAGGTGTCGGATGGAACCGAAGGTCAACTACATCGTGGTCGGAGGATTCGTGCTGCTGCTGGGTCTCACGGTGCTCGGGGGAATTTTCTGGCTGGGCAAGACGGATTATCGCGGCATCTACGATCGGTATTATGTCTATACGAGGGAATCGGTTTCCGGACTCAGTGTGGATTCGACCGTGAAATATCGCGGCGTGGATGTCGGGCGGGTGAAGGCCGTGGTCCTGAATCCGGAGAATCCGGAAGAGGTGCGCGTAACGCTGGATATCGTCGCCGGCACGCCGGTCAAAACCGATACGCAGGCGATGTTGGTCACGCAAGGCCTCACGGGATTAGTCACGTTGAATTTGACTGGGGGCACGCGGGAGGCGCCTCCGCTGTCGCCGGAAGCCGGCCAGGCCTATCCGGTCATCAAGAGCGTGCCGTCTCTCTTCGGGCGATTGGATGGCACGCTGGCAAAGTTGTTGTCCGATCAGGGGCTGGCGAATCTTGTCGTCCATCTCAACGGTCTGGCCCAGAATGCCTCTTTGATGATGGATGAAGAGAATCGCACGCTGGTCAAGCAGGTGCTCAAGGATCTTGCTGCGGCGACCGCGGTGTTGGCGGCCCAGAGCGGCCGCCTGGATCGCGGCATCCAGGGCGCCACACTGGCGGCCGAACAGACGGCGAAGATCACGGAACGGATCGGAACGCAGTTGCCGGCCCTGTTGGACCGTATCGGCCAGACCGCCGCCGGACTCCAACAGCTGACGGAAGAGTGGTCTCGAACCAGTCGCTCGGTCGGCGACATGGTAGGGACCAGTAAGCCGGGCGTCGAACAGTTTACCCGGCAGACCCTGGCCGATGCCGGGTTGCTGGTCACGGAGCTGCGGCAACTCACCGCCACTCTCAATCGTGTGGCGCAACAGGTCGAACGGCAACCGAATCTGCTGGTGCTTGGCCGTTCGTCTCAGTCCAAGGGTCCGGGGGAGTGAAGGGAGTCTCGTGGCCGATCCTCATAGGCTGAGCAGACTGGTCCTGGTCATGGTGGCCTGCACGTTGACGGCCTGCGTGTTGCCTCGATCGACGGACAGTCCGGTGCATACCTTTGTGTTGACGGCGGAGGAGACGGACGGAGGGCCCGTGCCTGCGCTTCCGCGAGTCGCCGCCCACGGTGTGTTGCTCGTCGGCGTACCGCAGGCCGCGGCCGGATTTGAGCAACCGCGGATCGCCTATCAGCAGCGGCCGTCGGAAGTGAACTACTACGCCGACCATTTCTGGGTCGACGCTCCGTCCAGGATGTTGACACCGGTACTCATTCGGGCGCTCGAACAGTCGGGATATTGGCGTGTGGTGGTGCCCATGCCGTCGGCCCTCCGGGCAGACCATCAACTGGATGTGTCGGGCCTGGTGGTACAACAGGAGTTTCTGCAGAAGCCGAGCCGGAGTCGAGTGCGGTTGCGCGCGCAATTGACCGATCTGAAGAGGCAGCAGGTGATGGGCGCCAGGAGTTTTGACCGGATGGAAGCGGCTCCAAGCGAAGACGCGTACGGGGGAGTCCTGGCGGCAAACCGTTCGGTGAGTGCCGTGCTGGCCGCCGTGAACGACTGGATTGCGGGCTGCCTGCGGGAAGCGGGAAAGGAGGTCTGTTGACCGGTCCTCCTGTCGATCGTGATGATGCCGCAGGATGGCCCGTCGGGAGACGAGATCGGGCATGCGCACCGCGCTGAAAGTTGGGTTCAGTTTCGGGCTTACGTCCGGGGTGATCACCACCCTCGGGCTGATGGTCGGACTGCATGCCGGCACCCATTCCATGCCCGCCGTTCTGGGAGGCATTCTGACCATTGCGGTGGCCGACGCCATGTCCGATGCGCTGGGGATCCACGTGGCCGAAGAATCGAAGAATCATGGAAATACCCATGACATCTGGGCCTCCACCCTCGCCACCTTTGCCTCGAAGTTCGTCATCGCCGGGACCTTCGCCCTGCCGGTGCTGTTCATGCCGCTGGACCTCGCGTTGGTCGTCTGTCTGATCTGGGGCCTGTCGCTGCTGGCCGTGCTGAGTTATGCCCTGGCGTTGGCGCAACGGGTGCCCCCCTGGAAAGTGATCGGTGAGCATGTGCTGATCGGGCTCAGTGTCGTGGCGATTTCCCATTATCTCGGCGAGTGGGTGCGGGCCACGTTCGGTTGACGGATGCAGATGAAGGAAAGGCAGGACCGATGGATGGACAGACGCAGTTACCCAAGGTGGGAGTCGGCCGCCGGTGCGGGGCGATCCTGGCGAATCTGGGCGGCTATCGCAGCCTCCTCAGCGAGGAGACGTATGAGGAGCTGACCTCGCTCGCCAAGAGTTTGCAGGGAGTCAGAATCTGTCATGTGAATTCGACGGCAGCGGGCGGCGGCGTGGCGGAACTCTTGGCGCGATACATCCCGATGCTGCAAGCGCTGGGCGTGCAGGCCGATTGGCGGCTGATCCACGGAGAACCGGATTTTTTTGCCATCACCAAATCGTTCCATAACGCGCTCCAGGGCGGCCATTATGGATTGGGAAAGGCCGAGCAGGATCTGTATCTCAAGGTCAATGAGCGAAGCGCGAAGGCGCTCGGCAACGACTACGACCTCTACATCGTGCACGATCCGCAGCCTGCCGCCATTCGGCATTTCGCGGGGCCGCGCGGGGCCAAATGGATCTGGCGTTGTCACATCGACAGCTCCGCGCCGGACAAGGATGTCAGCCAGTTTTTGCGACCTCTCCTGGAAGAATATGACGCGGTCGTGTTCACGATGGATCAATTCGTGCTTCCCCAGTTGGCCTCCAAGCGCATCGCGTTCATCGCGCCCGCCATCGACCCACTCGCGACCAAAAACATGGAGTTGTCGGCCGACTTGTGCCGCCGGGTGATTGCGGACTCCGGTGTGGACCCGACCAGGCCGCTGTTGTTGCAGGTGTCCCGTTTCGATCCGTGGAAAGATCCGCTCGGCGTGGCGCGCGCGTATCGCCTTGTCAAAGAGGAACTCCCTGGTGTGCAACTCGTGCTGATCGGTGCCATGGCGGGGGACGATCCGGAGGGATGGGAGATTCTGGATCGGGTCGAAGAGGAGGCTGCGAACGATCCGGACCTCTTTGTGTTCACGAATCTGTCCGGCGTGGGCAGCATGGAGGTGAATGCCTTTCAACGCGGCTCCGATGTCGTGATCCAAAAATCGCTGCGGGAAGGATTCGGCTTGGTGGTGTCCGAGGCGCTCTGGAAGGAAAAGCCGGTGGTTGCCGGCAACACGGGCGGCATCCCGATGCAGTTCCCTGAGCCGTTCCAGAAGCATCTGGTCGACAATGTGGAAGCCTGCGCGGAGCGGGCGCTTCATCTGCTGCAGCATCCCGGCGAGCGGGGAGACTTCGGGCGGGCCGGGCGTGAACATGTCCGACAGCATTTTCTGATGCCCCGGTTGGTCCGGGACGAACTGCGGCTCATTCGTCAGGTCTTGGGGACCACATGATACGCCCAGGCCTCAATGCGCTGGTTGCCTATTTCTCGATGGAGATCGGCTTGAATCCGTTGATGCCGACGTACGCGGGTGGCCTGGGTGTGTTGGCCGGCGACACCATTCGCTCCGCCGCCGACCTGGGCGTGCCGATGGTCGGCGTCACGCTGCTGCATCGGCGCGGCTACTTCTATCAGCGTCTCGATCGGGCAGGTCGGCAGTCCGAGGAGCCGGTGGCCTGGACGGTCGGCGATTTTGCCGAGCCGCTGGAGCCGCGTGTTTTCGTCGAGATCGAAGGGCGACCGGTGCTGGTTCGCGCCTGGCGGCATGTGGTGACCGGCATGTCCGGACACGCCGTGCCCGTGTATCTGCTCGACACGGATCTTCCCGAAAACAGCGCTTGGGACCGAACCATCACGGATTCGCTGTACGGAGGAGATGCCCATTATCGCTTATGCCAGGAACTGGTCCTCGGGTTCGGCGGGTTCGCATTGTTGCAAGCCCTGGGGCATGACCACATCCATCGGTACCACCTCAACGAAGGGCATGCGGCGCTGCTGGTGCTGGCCTTGATCGAAGCGGCCATCGGGACGCAGCCGAGAAACGGAGAGGTGCCGCCGGAAGTGATCGAGAAGGTGCGGGAGCACTGTGTGTTCACCACCCATACCCCGGTGCCGGCCGGCCATGATCAATTCCCCGCCGATCTGGCGCATCGGGTACTAGGGGCGCGGCGGTGCGAACTCGCGCAGGCCTGCCAGCATCAAGGCGCGCTGAACATGACGCTGTTGGCCCTGCGCGGGTCGCGGTTTGTCAACGGTGTGGCGATGCGGCATGGCGAGGTCTCCCATTCGCTGTATCCCGGGTACCCGATCCATTCCATTACGAACGGGGTACATGCCGTGACCTGGGCGGCTCCGGCCTTTCAGAGCCTGTACGACCGTCACCTGCCTGATTGGCGGTACGATCAACTGTCGCTGCGCTACGCCATTAGTATTCCCGGGGCGGACATTTGGGCCGCCCATCGGGAGGCCAAACTGGCGTTGGTCGATGAGGTGAATCGCGAGACCAACGCGGGTTTCGATCGGGATGTGCTCACGATCGGTTTCGCCCGCCGCGCCACCGCGTATAAGCGGGGCATGTTGGTGTTCCACGATGTCGAGCGGTTGCAGCGCCTTGGGAAAGGGGTGGGCCCCATTCAGTTCGTCTTCGCAGGCAAGGCGCATCCGCAGGACGAGGAAGGCAAGGAGATGATCCGGCGCATTCACGCCATGCGCGGGCAACTCTCTGTGGCCTACCTGGCGAACTACGATATGAGCTTGGCCAGACTGCTCTGCGCAGGGGTGGACGTGTGGCTGAATACGCCGTTACCGCCGATGGAGGCGTCCGGCACCAGCGGCATGAAGGCGGCGATGAACGGCGTCCCCAGCCTGAGCATCCTGGACGGCTGGTGGGTCGAGGGGCATATCGAAGGTGTGACCGGCTGGTCGATCGGAGAGAAGGTCGAGGCCTGCGCCTCCCCGTCGGAGGAGATGCAGGCCTGTCATGCGGCCGCGCTCTACGACAAACTCGAACAGCAGGTGTTGCCCCTCTTCTACAAAGACCGGGACCGATTCATCGAGATCATGACACACACGATTGCGATCAACGGGGCGTTTTTCAACACGCAGCGGATGGTCGGCCAGTATCTGCGCAATGCCTATCGGTTGGTCGATCACGCGGTGAACGGAGCCTAGCGGAATGATCTACGACCGCGAGACCATGCAGTCCGACTATAATCACCTGTTGACCTTGTGGACGGCCGGCGTTCGTGATTACCACACGATGTTGTCGGATTATCTGACGGCCAATTCGATTTTCGTCGCCGTCATCGGGTTGCTCGTCTCGCGTGAGTCGCTGGCCTTGCCGTTTACCATCGTCATCGTCCTGCTGAGCACGATCGGGATTCTCATGAGCGGGCAGATGGCGATCGTGTTGGGCCGGTTTTCCGCACAGAATGCGCTGTGGGAATGGCAGTTGCGCGGCATCGAGACCAGACCGGAATGGCTCAATCGGAAACCGGTGAGCACGTTGTATCGATTGCGCGAGCACCGTGAAACAATTGTCGATCAGAGCAACGAGCCGCGCTCGTTCGAGCCTCCATGGGCGTTTCGCCGACATCGCCAGTGGTGGGCGCATCGGGCCGTCAGCTTTCCCTGGTTCTTCGGCACCGTCTATGGCCTGTTCTTGCTGTGGGGGCTGACGCAGGTCGCGCGGTCGACCATGCTGTCGCTTGCGTGAGCCGACCCTTCCCGACCTATGGGCGCAGGGTTCCCCGCATTCGGTTCCAGCCGTCGACCGGCGGCGCACTCTTCTCACGCTCGCCGGCACGCAGACGAATCTGAAGCGCCGGTGGATTTTCAATGAAGAACGATTCATGAAGAAGTCTTCATGTTTCGTTCGCCGTCGATTCATGCTCCGGGGCCACAGTGACAGGGGTTGGGGCGGTGAGATGTCGTCCGTCTCGCGCAGATTGTGCCTATTGCACGGGATGAACAACCGTCATACTGCGGTACGGCCACGCGGCTGCGAGTGGTGGGCATTGACGTGTGGGGACTCAGCGCCGTGACACGTGTGTGTCGTATGAATCGATCCGAGTAAGAGGGGCGCTCCGCCTCTGTCGAGACGCCGGGCGCAAAGAGGTGACGGCATGCTCGTGTTATTGTCGCTGGGAGGGATCACGTTGGTGGTGTGGGTGGTGATGGTATGGGTGTCCTTCCTTGATCCTCATCAGGTCGCATCACTGCGGGTGCCTGTGAAGCGCAGTAAGCAGGTGGTTCGAGATGGCAAGGGGTGAACGAGGGGACGGCGAAACGGCGTCCCCTTTTCGCGGAGAGGAGAGCACGGTGCGGGAGTCAGGAGAATCCAACGGACGACGGTGGGCGATTGTGCTGGCGAGCCATGGCGGCGTCGCCATGCAACCGGAGTTGAAGCCCTGGCTTGGAAGGAACGTTCCCGGGCAATACCGTAGGGTCCTAGGGGCTCGCTCGAGGTTCCAGCATACGCTCGATCGCACGATGCAAGTGACGAGTCCGACGCGTACGGTCGTGGTCGTGGCTCGTGGGCATCGTGAGGCCTGGGCGCAGATCGGCGCGCGGGATCCCGGGATGGTGTTGGTGCAACCCCGCAATCTCGGCACGGCCCCGGAGGTGTTTCTCTCGTTGACCTATATCCGGGCGCGTGATCCGGAAGGCACGGTGCTGATTTCTCCCTCCGACCACATCGTGGTTTCCGAAGAACGGTACCTCAGGGAAGTGCTGTATGCCGTGCGGGCGGCGGAGCAGTTGCCCACGAAGCTGGTGTTGCTCGCATCGAGGCCGGAGAGTCCGCAAGCGGAATACGGATGGATCATGCCCGATCACCAGCTACTCCGTTTCGGCTCTCGCACGATCCGCGCCGTCAAGACGTTTATCAAAAGGCCGGAGCCGCCGCTGGCACGGTTGGCCTACGCGTCGGGCGCGCTGTGGAATACGTGCATCATGGCGGGAAAAGTCGACGCGTTCTGGAACATGGGCCGGAATGTGCTGCCGAACATGATGGTCCTCTTCGAACGCCTGACCGAGGCGATCGATACGCCACAGGAGGCTGAAGTGCTGCGGACGATGTACGCACGCATGCCGTCCCTCAGTTTCTCGCGTGACCTGCTCGAACATGCGGCGGGTGAGACGGCGATGATGGAGATGATGGAGATGAGCGGACTGTGGTGGAGCGACCGGGAGAGGTCTTGTGCGGATCCGCCCGACGCTGCGTCGGTTGTGCGACTTTGACGCAGCGCTCGTGAGCGACAGGACGGGGTGTATTGCCTCATCGCGAAGTGGGCCCTGCTGCAAATGGCAACAGTCCGGTGTGGGCCAGCCGGCCGTCCGTTTTCTACCCGCCCAGAAATACAGCGAAAGGCTGCGTACATGAACGGGAGGTCCGTTGGCATTTGTCTTGCTGGAGAGAACCCCATTACTCTCTGATCGTCGGTTTTCAGATTACCACCATCCACGCGCGCCGCTCCGTGATCGACCTGTCGCCGCTGCATCGCGGAGACCGGTACGTCTCCACGGACACAGTTGCTCAACCCGCTTCAGAGGAGCTGCCATGACGAAGCCACTGATCACTCGGATCCTCCTGGCGACCGATTTTTCTGATGGTGCGGTCTGTGCGCAGAACTATGCCGTCTATCTTGCTTCTCACTGGGGAGCCACCTTGGAAGTTCTGCATGTGATCGAGGCGCCTCGCCGGTTGAGTACCGAGACGGAGCGCCTGGCTGCGGGAATGAAGGTGCGCGCTGAGGCGGCGCAGCGGTTGACGGAAGTGCGCGAGGAACTCGTGCGGCATGGCATATCCGTGAGGGCTCGGTTGGTGCTGGGGAATCCGGCCGAGCACATTGGTGTGGCTGCGAAGGACAAGGGGGCGGAGCTTATTGTGCTGGGCGTTCAGGGGCGAACGAATGTGCTCTGTGGGCTCATCGGCAGCACGGCGGAACGGGTGGTGAGAGAGGGGCCGTGTCCGGTGCTCGCGGTACCAGGGGGGCGTGAAGAAGCGGACACGCCGTCTGCGGCGAACAGACAGGTGGAGATCCGGCGTATTCTGGCCCCGCTGGATTTTTCGAGTCCTTCGCTGGATGCCGTGGAATATGCCGTTCAGCTCGCGAACGGGCTCGGCGCGGGAGTCACGTTGATGCATGTGTTGGAACCGGTTCCTTACGACTTGGACTGCGGCCTGGGCGTGATCGAACAGGAGACGCAAAAGCGAGACCATTGGAACAAGCAACTGGCGGAACTCCAGACGTTCGTGACATCGTTCGGATTGGCGGCTGACGTGGAGATTGCAGGGGGTATTGCGTCCGATGCGATCCTCGCTGCTGCGTTGCGCCATCGTTCCGATCTGATCGTGATGGGGACCCATGGCCGGCGCGGTCTCTCGGTGGAACGATTCGGCAGCGTGGCGGATGCCGTCTTGCGACGGGCTACGTGCCCAGTCCTCACCGTGAAGACGCCGACATTTGCGCCGGACTATCGCCGAGTCGTGCCTCGAACCATGAACGAGCCGGACGCGAGGGGAGCACTACATGAACCAGCGTGACATCTATATCACCGAATTCGATCTGGCGCGCCTGAGAGATGTCCTGAAGGCGCGTCTCAGCGCCGGGGGACGGGACCGGGATCATCTTGAGAGTGTGGAGCATGAGCTCGACCGGGCCCATGTCGTCGACCCATCCGCCGTTCCCCATGATGTGGTCACGATGAATTCTCAGGTCCGGATAGAAGACGTCGATACCGGTATGGAAAATGTCTATACGCTGGTATTTCCGTCTGATGCCGGCATCGAGGAAAAGAAGCTGTCGATCCTTGCACCCATCGGGACCGCGCTCTTGGGGGCCCGTGCGGGGCAGACGGTGGACTGGCCGGTTCCGGCGGGGGTGCGAACCGTACGTATCAAAGAAGTTGTGTATCAGCCGGAAGCCGCAGGAGATTATCACCTCTGATCATGCGGGCAAGCAGAATGCGCAAAACGTCGCCGGTGGTGTGCTTGAGATCCGTGGAGCTGGAATCGTGAAACGTACCTCGTCAGGATCGGCAGCCGGGTAGGCAATCATCAATCGGGAGGGTACGATGGAGGTTCGCAGTAAGGTGTATACGTATCACACGACCGTGACGTGGTCGGAGCAGAAGAAAGGAGTGATCGCCTGCGACGGTAAGCCGGAGATTCAGGTGGCGACACCTCCGGAATTCAAAGGGCATGAGGGCATCTGGTCTCCAGAAGATCTCTATGTCGCGGCAGCGAACATCTGTCTAATGACGACCTTTCTTGCCGTGGCTGAACGGGCGGGGCTGGCATTTGTCTCCTACCGATCCGAGGCGGAAGGCCGGTTGGAACTCGTGGACGGGAAGTTTCAGGTAACGGTGATCACGCTGCGCCCGCGTATCGCCCTTCCGGCCGGCGGCGATGCGGCCAAGGCGAAGGAGTTGATCGAAAAGGCCGAAGCCAACTGTCTGATATCCAATTCCATGAAAACGCGTGTGACCCTCGAACCGACCATCCTGTGATCCTGCCGCCTGTGGCATCCTGCGCCAGCCTGGTCTTCGCGCTGGGGTGATTCTCTCCACGCCCCGGCGCAGCTCACAGTCGTCCGGGCGAATACGGACGAATTTCGCATGATGTGTCGTGTATTCCCGACACGTGCGATTGGCACGGGGATCGCATTCTTTCCATTCTGCGTCGTTCTGCGATCTGTGCGAGGGGTCTTGTCAAAAAGGAGCGCGCCATGAACGTCCGAGCCGGAGTGGTTGGTGTGTCGTCGTTGATGCTCGTCTCGGCGATCGTGGGCGGCCTCGGTGAGGCTGCTGAGCATGACGGAAATGCCGGGAAGGGCAAGGTGTTGTATGCCAATCTCTGCATCCGGTGCCACGGGGTAGAAGGAAAGGGGAACGGTGTGATGACGTTCACACCGCCGGTCGCCGATCTCACCGCCCCGGCTGTGCAACACAAATTGGACGCGACGTTGTTGAAGACCATTCACGATGGTCGGAAAAATACGGCGATGGGGGCCTGGAAGTTCGTCCTCACCGAAGAAGAGATGCGCGATGTGACGGCCTACGTACGCGTGCTGGGGACCGGCGCGAATCGCACGCTCCCGTAACAGATGGATGGGGTGCTGAATGAATTGGCGTGTCCTGGGGGCGGGAACGGCGGTGTTATGGGTCGTCACGGCGGGCGTGGTTGCGGCGTTGTTCGTACAAGGCCATACGAGGCCGTCGACCGACGGACGTACGGAAATTCTGTTGGCGCCGGCGGAGCGGGACCTCGTGCTGGCGGAGATGCGCGACTTGTTGAAGGCGGTGCATGGAGTCGTCACGGTGCTGGGCAGCCCCAGTCCGAACCTCAAGGAGGCGGAAGGCGCGGCGCGCGCGGCAGGCATGGCGATGGCGGCGGATGTCAACCCTGCGATCATGCTGAAACTACCCTTGGCGTTCAAGCAGCTCGGCATGTCCATTCACAAGGACATGGACCATCTTGCCGACGGTATTGCGCAAGGAGAAACGTCCCAACAGATTCTCAATCGCCTGGCGAGCATGACGGCACGGTGCACCACCTGCCACGACATGTATCGTTTTGGGACAACGAAGTAGCCATCTGCCGTCTGCATTCAGCCTTCACCTGTCGGCATCAGGGGGCACGTGGAGAATCGAGAGAGGTCAGTTGAGTAAAACCTGAATCCATTCCCGCTGCGATGACTCACACGGATTGAGAGGGTGGGTAGCCTGCAGTCCTAGATTGCGGGTGCTGATGGCTGAGCGCTGGCGGCGGATCGTGTGATGGCAACGAAGGAGGTGCTGTGATGGCATGCAACGTTGGCGGAATCGAGCGACCGATTCGTATCGTGCTGGGAATTCTGTTGATCGGGATCGGTGCCTTCGGCGGATTGACTGGGGCGGCAATGGGTGCGGTGCTCGCGGTGGGGGCGATCGCGCTCGTGACCGGGGTGATCGGCTTTTGTCCTGCTTGGACGCTCCTCGGCATCAACACCTGTCGGGTGGAAGCCGGTAAGAAGCTGTGAAGAGGCGCGTGAGCGGGGAAGGGTGCCCTGTGTTCATTGAAAGGGTGCGGGTAGTGCCGGTGGCAATTCCGCCGCTGGAATAGCACGAAGGAGGACAGGATGACGACGATGACGAGACCGGGTGTGCCGGTAGGTGGCTTTAAGACGGTCGGGCAGATCGTCGGGACGAATCAATTGCGGATTCGCCGTGACCAAAGCGCATTGGCGATTGCAGTGGAACTGCTGACGACTCATACGCCGGGAGCCCCAGTGGTCGATGACGCGGGACAATACATCGGGTTTATCAGTGAATTTGATTTATTGAAAGCGCTGAGGTCGAACCAGGACCTCAACCAACTGACGGCGGAGCAGGTCATGGCTAAAGACCGCATTACCGTGACGGCGGAGACCTCCATCGACGATGCCGTTCGCATCATGGAAGAGAAGCGCTTGCTCAATCTTCCAGTCGAGAAGGATGGCACGATCAGATACACGCTGACTCGACACGATTTGTTGCGGGCCTGGATCGGTTTAGGGCTGGATATCGAGAACCTGACAGCTTGAGTCAACGCTCGGATGGCTGAGAAGACGGGAGTAGATCTGCTGCCGTTTCCTCTCCTATCCGTGATCACCCCAACAACGGATTCGGACACGTGAATCACTCTGACGACACGCACAGCAGTGAAGGCGCAGGTCTGTCGACACCGGTCGGGACCCGGAGAACCTTCTTCCATTGGGTGACAGTGGCTGCCGCGGGCTTTGTGGGGATGGGGTTGGCGGTTCCGTTGCTGGGCTCGCTGATTTCGCCGGCCCTGAGCAGGCGGAAGCGTGACTGGGTGGATGTTGGCGGGGTGGCGGAGTTGCCTCTCGGCCGGCCTATGCAGTTGGACCATGTCACCACCATCCGGGACGGATGGATGGAAACCAAGGCACAAAAGGCGGTGTGGGCTGTCCGGCGTTCCGAAAGCGAGGTGCAGGTATTCTCCCCGATCTGTACGCACCTGGGTTGCGGGTATCGATGGGATGACGGTGCGCAAAAGTTTCTCTGTCCCTGTCATGGTAGTTCCTTCGACGTCAACGGGCGGGTGACCGGCGGCCCGGCACCGCGGCCGCTGGATGTCCTGCCCTCCAAGGTGGAAGGGGGTCGGCTCCTCGTCATGTATAAGGACTTCAAGTCAGGGCTGACAGAAAGTGTGGAGTTGTGAGTGCGTAGCGGTGAGTGGTGAGTTGTGAGTTGCAACGGGATGTCAATTGCAACAGGTGCGATTCAACACTGAGATCTGGGAGTGGAATGTCTTCTCGCCTATACGATTGGTTCGACCGTCGGTTGAACCTGAAGCCGGTCCAGCGCACACTGCTTGATGAGCCCATCCCCGGCGGGGCCAGCTGGATCTATGTCTTCGGCTCGGTCACACTCTTTCTGTTTCTCATGCAAGCCGCTACCGGCATGTTTCTGGCGGTGTACTACGCCCCCACGCCGGATCATGCCTACGACAGTGTGCGCTTCATCGAAACCGAGGTCCTGTTCGGGTGGTTCGTGCGCGGGCTCCACCACTGGGGCGCTTCGGCCATGGTGATCGCGATCGGCCTGCACATGCTGCAGACGTTTCTCTACGGCGCATACAAACCGCCCCGCGAAGCGATGTGGATGATGGGCGTCCTGTTGTTCCTGATCGTGATGACCTTCGCCTTTACCGGCTATCTTCTACCTTGGGATCAAACGGCCTATTGGGCGACACAAGTCGGGATCAATATGGTCGGCACGGTGCCGCTGGTGGGGGATCTCCTGTCGCGGGTCTTGCGTGGCGGGGAGACGCTCGGCGCCCTGACGTTGTCGCGCTTTTTCGCCATCCATGTGCTGTTCTTGCCAGCGGTCATTGCCTCAGGTATTGCGCTGCATCTCTTCATCCTGCGACGGGTCGGCCCTGCCGGTCCCTGGACCGATGACCGCGCATCGCTGAGCAGCGAAACGTTTGCGCCACGGCAGGTCTACATGGACGCGGTCGTGATTGCCGGGGTCTTTGCGCTCGTCGCCGGCGTGGCGTACGGCATCCCTTTGCCGCTGACGGATAAGGCCGATCCCTCCGACACGAGTTTCGTGCCCGTCCCTGAATGGTATTTTCTCTTCTATTATGAGTTGCTCAAGTACGTGCATGGGCCGCTCGAACCGCTCGCCACCTGGATTCTTCCGCTTTGCGTGATCCTGATCATGTTTTTTTGGCCGTTCATCGATCGCAACCCCGTGCGTAACCCGATCAGGCGGCCGGTGGCGTTGGGGAGCGGGCTGCTGTTCCTGCTGGTCGTGTTCGGGCTGTTGGGAATCTCGATCAAGAACCTGTATGCCGTCCCGAGGGCGGATCCGGCCGTGGCGCGTGGCAAGGCCGTGTATGCCCAATTCGGCTGCGCCGGCTGTCACCGCATTCACGGCGAGGGGGGAGCCGTAGCGCCGGATCTGTCGACCGTCGGGGATACGAGGCCCGATCGCGCGTGGCATCTCAAACATTTCCGCGATCCGCAATCCGTGGCGCCTGGGTCATTCATGCCGAAATTCCCGCTCACGGAGCAACAGCTGAACGACCTCACCAGTTATATGCTCAGTCTGAAGCGCGCGACCTGACGCCACGTCGAAGAGACATTTCGCGCCAACCTCTTCCTCGGTCTCGTTGCGTTTGTCGCCAGCCTAGACCCCTCCCCTGCCGGGCGTGCCGAGTTCATGCACCTAGTATCACGCTCTTACAATCACGCTCCTCCAGGCCTTCGTCCAGGCACGGCTCTCGCACAGTTGCTGGGATGAAAAGAGTGAGACGGCGGGAAGTGTCGCGAATCTTTCCGGCTGACGATGACTCCTACCGTACATACGTGATCGCGGTGATCTGCCGACAGATGGTGAGCCGGAGTGGCTACAGATCGTATACTTTACACGCCGGCCAGTAGGCCGAAGGGGTATGTCGGAGGAACGTCCAGCACCTCGTTTCTCAAGTTCAGCGAACGGCTGAAGGCGGATTGGGTGTACCGTTTCAATCTGAACCCGAACGATTTCGAGCCCGACAGCGGGGCCTATATTCCCAAGCCGCCGCTGCCGGACGAGGACATTTTCGCCATTACCGCATACATGACGACATTCAAATAGCCTGAGTGAGAGGAGGGAACAATGAACGGTGCAGGTCGTCGGGTAGCAGTCGTCGGTGGGGGACTCCTGTTGATGGTTGCGAACGTCTTCATGGGCGGAGCCGCGGGAGGGGCTGAGGGCAAGTCGAATCCAGAGGCCGGCAAAAAAATCTATCTGGAGAGCTGCCAGAACTGTCATGGCCCGACAGGGAAAGGCGACAGCGACATGGCGGCCTACTTGTCGCCGCCGCCCGCCAATCTGACCGCCAAGGCGACGCAGTCAAAGACCGATGCGCAATTGCGCAAGGTGATTCTGGAGGGCAGACCCGGTACGGCCATGACCGGGTATGAGGCAGAGTTCGAGGAGGCACAGGTGGCCGATCTCATCGCGTACATCCGGTCGCTCAAATCATGAGGTTCGAGGAGGGCGCGACAGCGGGGATGCCCCTCCCATGACGGTGTGACGGTGGGGATCTGCGAGCGTTGAGGTCCGGCGTTGCCGCTGGTTCGAAGAGGAGGAGAGTCACACGACTGTACCCGATGGTCGGCTCTTGGTCGGAGGACCATCATGAAGGGAGGCTATTATGCCGATCACACAGAAGCTTGCGGGGGGACTGGTTGTGGCTGTTGCTCTGCTCGGAGGCTGGGGCCCCGGCTTCGCCGGCGCACCATCGGCCGGTAGTGTTCCGGTTGAAGCGGTGATGGACTATCTCCATTCCGTGCTGGAGGCCAATCGAACGTTTTATACCGTCCATGTCGTGGAGCGGATGCAGCGGAGAGGCGTGATCGAGTCCTCTGAGAAATGGCGCGAACTCAGTGCGCTCCCGCTTCCGGCCCAGTTTTTTCAAGAGGCATCGAGTCTGGCCACGCTGACCGGCAGCGCCGTCCGGTATCGCTTGATCAGCCTCAATCCGATCAACAAACAAAACGGGCCTCAGAGCGACTTCGAACGCAAGGCGCTCGAAGCGGTCATGGCGCATCCAGAACAGCCGTATAAGGGGTCGGTGACCGAGGGAGGAGCGCGATACTTTCAGGCCCTGTATGCCGATCTGGCCGTGTCGTCCGTGTGCGTGAGCTGCCATAACGCCGATCCACGCAGCCCGAAACGGGACTACAAGCTGCGGGACGTGCTCGGCGCGGTCCTGATCTCGATCCCGATGCCGGAGTGAGCGCAGAATCCTTTCTTCCCATTCCGGCCCTAACAGCACAGTTTGAGAACAATCGATGTGCAGACGTCGCTGTGGCGTGATGCCGCAGAGGCTCGACAAGTCCTGGGGCTTTTGTCGCCAGGCACAGATGCTTGAAGGGGTACTGGGTCTGCTAGCCACGGCCATTTCTGATTCGACGTGTCGAACGGCGTGGTATGCAGTTTGCGAGGCTCGCTACGTATGAGAGCAACATTATTGATCGCCGTCGTGATCGTCGCGTTCATCGCAGGGTGCGTCGACTCGAAGGAGACACGAACCGGTGCGCAGTCCGCCGTGAGCCACGTCGAGCCTGAGAGGCTCGACGCCCTGTTCAGTCACCCTTCCCCCGATTCCATCCCCGGCGGGCAACGCGGAGAGCAGATCCGGTTAGGCTATCAGCTGGTCGTGCATACCCAGGAGTTTGCGTCGTCCTACGTCGGGAACGCACTCACCTGTGCAAATTGCCATTTGGACGCGGGGCTCGATCCCAATTCTGCCTCCTACGTCGGCCTGTTGCGGGCCTATCCCGAATATCGGGAGCGGACGGGTCGGGCCGTGACGCTCGCCGACCGCATCAATGAATGTTTCGAACGCAACTTGAACGGGAAGCCGATTCCGCAGGACAGTCACAAACTGCAGGCGATCGTTGCCTATATCGAATGGTTGTCGAAGGATGTGCCGGCCGGCAGCCGGATGGCCTGGCGCGGGATTCCCGCCATTCAATCGCCCAAGCCGCCGGATACTGTCAATGGAATCAAGGTCTTCACCGCCCGTTGTGCGTTTTGTCATGGAGCCGACGGGCAGGGTACCATGGCGGGGCCTCCCCTGTGGGGCCCTCGGTCCTACACGCTCGGCGCGGAGCTGGCCCGTGTGCCGGTGGCGGCATCCTTCATCAAGTCGAACATGCCGAGAACCAGGGGATGGGCTCTCTCGGACCAGGATGCCTATGACGTCGCGGCCTACATCAATGCGCAACCACGCCCGGATTTTCCCGGCAAAGGCCAGGATTGGCCGAAGGGAGGGAAGCCGGCGGATGTGCCCTACTAAGTATATAGCCTGGTGCTCGTGAAACAGATCCAGGCCAGACGTCGGAGATAATGAACCATCGGGAGCCACGCACGAGCGGCCGCAGACCGGAAGAGGAGAGGGAGATGAAGCTCAGCGTAGCCTATCAGGGCGGCGCCCGCTACGACATTCTCAGCGACCGGCATCGCGTCGTCACGGATCAACCGGTCGACGATGGCGGCGCCGACGCGGGCATGAGTCCAGTGGAATTGTTTGTGGGTTCTGTGGCCAGCTGTGTGGGCTATTTCGTGGGCAGCTTTTGCGCGCGACACGACATTTCCCGTGACGGCCTGAAAGTGGAGGCGGAGTGGACGATGGCGGAGCAGCCGCACCGTGTCGGGCAGATTCATCTGTCGATCAGGCTGCCCCACCGGATCACGCCGGAATTGAAAGAACGATTGTTGAAAGTCGCCCATGCTTGTACCGTCCATCAATCCATCGTCGTGCCGGTTCAGGTGGCGATCGAATTGAATCCTCATACGTAGAGGGCAATGGGGGCAGATGAAAGGACGATCATGGCGGTGACGAGGCGGGCGTTGTTCGAGCGGGTGCTGCAAGGCATCGGAGTGGGTGTGGTGGGGGGCGGCCTCGATCGAGCGCTCGCCGACAGTCAGGTTGAGACGACCGGGCAGGCGAGCGGCCCGCTCACCGTGCGTGTCTCCAGGCCGTTCGATGCGGAAACGCCGGTGCGGGAATTCACTTCCTGGTTGACCTCCAACGAACGGTTTTTCGTGCGCAGCCACTTCGGGCCGCCCAGTGCGGAGGCCATTCAGCCGGAGACGTGGCGTCTGACGGTAAAGGGACTCGTAAAGGATGAATTGACCCTGAGTCTGCCGGAGCTCAAGAAATTTGAGCCGGTCACGATCACCGCCGTGTTGCAATGCAGCGGGAATGGGCGAGCACATCATCGGCCGAAAGTCCCGGGTGTGCAATGGGAGCGTGGTGCGGCCGGCAATGCGCAATGGACCGGGGTGCGCTTACGCGATGTGTTGCAGCGTGCCGGGGTGAAGCCGCAAGGGCTTCATGTGCAACTGCAAGGCGCGGATCGTCCGGCTCTGCCCACCGTCCCCCTGTTCACGCGAAGTATTCCCATCGCCAAGGCCCTTCATCCCGATACCCTGTTGGCCTATGAGATGAACGGCCGGCCCTTGCCCTTGTTGCATGGGGCGCCGTTGCGCGTCATCACCCCCGGCTGGATGGCGGAATCCTGCATGAAATGGTTAACGGAGATCACCCTGCGCGCAGACGAAACGCCCGGATATTACATGCAGCAGGCCTATCGGATACCGGAGACGTCGATCCAGCCGGGGTCGGGGTTGCCGGGGAGCGTGATGGTGCCAGTCGAGCAGATGCCGGTGAAATCGCTGATCGCTGCGCCCGCCGAAGGGGACACGCTGAGAATTGGTCCGGTGACCATTCAAGGGGTCGCCTGGGCGGGCGAATCGCCGATCACCAAGGTGGAAGTCTCGTGCGACGACGGGAAGACCTGGGCGCCCGCTCGGTTGGTGGGTGAAGAACAGCCCTATGCCTGGCGACACTGGCAATACCTGTGGAACGCGCGTCAGGTGGGACCGACGGCGATTCTCTGCCGGGCGACGGATGCGCAGGGGACTCAGCAACCGGAGAAGAGTCCGTGGAATCCCGGGGGGTTTTTGTGGAACGGGTGGGATCGCCTGTCTGTGACGGTGGCCGCATGAGGGGCGTGACGGAGGGCGTGCGAAGGGAGCGAGGGCGATGGTCTCCGTTGGTGGCGGGGCTGGTACTGCTCCTCGGCATCGCGGCTGTGACGGCGGCTCAAGAAGATGACAAGCATACGATCGAACCGGCGCAGGCTCGACGGGCGGTGACGTTGATTCATGCTCGTTGCGCCGTGTGCCACACGACCGATTTGATCGTGCAACAGCGGTTGCCGCCGGATCGATGGCAGGTCACGGTCGAGAAGATGATGCACTGGGGCGCGGACCTCTCCAAGGACGAAGCCGATGCGCTGCTTCAGTTCGTGACGGCCCGCTATCATCCTGGTGCGACGGACCATTTGCCGTCTATCGAAGAAGAGTTGGCGATGACGGCCCCGGCGGGAGGGCCCAGCCCCGCGAGCGACGGTCCGCTGGTAGGGGTGTCGGCACGAGGCGCGGAAATCTTTGCGCGGAACTGTCAGGCTTGCCATGGCGAGGGCGCGATGGGAGGCGCGGGGCCCAAATTGGCCCGCAATAAAATCTTGAAGAACGAGGGAGCGTTTTGGGAGACGGTGCTCCATGGCCGAGGTCCGATGCCGGCCTGGGGCTCTGTCTTGAGTCATCAGGAGATCGCGGATATCCATGCCTGGTTGGCATCACGCTGACCGGCCGCGCAGTGGGGCGAACGAAAGGGGTGGTTCATGGGTGGAAGACGGACGGTGATGATCGGGTGCGCCTTGGTCATGTTGGTGGGGTTGTTTTCATTTCCCCGCTTGCTCTTAGGCAGTGATCAGACGCGCGTCAAGGAGATGATCCAGAACAACTGTGCCGGATGTCACCGCCTGGAAGGGAAAGCCGAATCACGCTTCAACCTCAAAGCACCGGACCTCATTTGGGCAGGGAGTAAGTATCAGTGCGCGTGGTTGCTGCGATACCTGACCGGGAAAGAGGCCCCGCTCTATCCCAAAGGATACCGATGGGATTTGTCCGAGGGGCCGACTCGGCACCCGGTCGTCACTGAGGATGAAGCTCAGGGTATTGCGGAGTATTTCGAGCAACACAACAAGGATTCGCGGGTGACGGTGGGGGCCTTCGATCTCTCCAAAATCAGCAAGTTCGACGCGACCTTCGGGGGCATGGCGTACAAGGCGCATGCCTGCCTGGGCTGTCATCTGATCGAAGAGAACGGCAAACTGATCGGCGGACCGCAAAGTATCTCGTTGGCCGCTTCCGGGCAACGGTACAACATGGATTGGCTCTTCCGCTTCGGACAAAACCCCCAGGATTTTATCGTCCATACGGGTGAGTTCCTGGCCGATGCCACGGAGCCGCAATTGCGGGCGGTCATCGGGTTTCTGGCGGTACAAGGGGTCAAGGACTTCAAGTATTACGAACCGTGGACGGCGCCTGAGTTCGGCATGGCGAGTGTCGATCGAGGAAAGGTGCTGTACAAAGAATATTGCGCCCAGTGCCATGGGTTCACCGGAAAGGGCGATGGTCCGGCCGCCTCGGGGTTGGACCCAAAACCGGCTATCCATGCCAACATTCCGTTCGACAAGGTGCCGACCGACTATCTCTACAACGTGATCAATCATGGTGGCGCGGCGATGGGCAAGTCGCCGAATATGCCCTATTGGGGCCTGACCATCGGGCAACAAGGCGTGGCCGACGTGATGGCGTATCTGAAGGCCACCTTCAAGGGCCAAGCGGAAGTCGCACAGGCAGCCGCAGGGTCCGGTGAAGGTCCGAGCGGGGTCTGCCCGCAGCCTCGGAAAACGGCGAAGGCGCCGGCTGAGTTTCTGTCCAAGACCAATCCGTTGCCGCAGTTGGATGCGACCATCAAGGCGGGGAAAACGCTGTTTCTCCAGACGGCCCAGCCAGTGGCCTGCGCGATGTGCCATGGCGACAAGGGCAATGGGCAGGGCTTCATGGGGGCGGCCTTGATTCCGCCGCCGAGAAACTTCACCTGTGGCTCGATGATGAAGGATCTTCCGGATGGGCAGCTGTTCTGGATCATTAAAAATGGCTCGGCGGGAACGGGCATGATGTCGTTCGCCGGGTTGCCGGATGACCAGGTGTGGCAGTTGATCGCCTATATCAGAAGTTTGGCGAAATAAGCACGTGAAGCGTGAAACGTATCTCGTGAAACGTTCCGGACGAACGACGAGATACGAACGGCGAGCGAAGGAGGTTGCGCGTGGCGACGTTTATGATTTCCGGTAGTCGTGGTACCGATGATCCGACGATGGCGACGTTACTGTTTATGGCAGCCAAGACGGCGAAGGAGCAGGGGCATGATGTGGTGCTCTGGTTGTGGAACGAGGCCGTGACACTGGGGCGCAAGGGCACAGCCGACCACGTGACCGGCGTCAATCTCACTCCGTTGAAAGAGTTGTTGGCCGCGGTGCAAGCGGCGCAGATTCCCATCTGGGTCTGTGGAGCTTGTGCGGTTGCTCGTCAAATCAGCGGGGCGGATCTCGTCGCCGGCGCCACGATCAAGGGTATGGCCGACTACATCAAGGCCGTGGCTGAGCGCGACCGGAATGTGGCGTTCTGATCCGGCATAACGAGAGGCAGGGGGAGCGTATGGCAGGAGCGGGTGAAGGAAACGGAAAAGCCAAGGGCCGGAAAAATCGTGAGCTGACCCAGTCGGACGCAGGGCTCGGGCCACATGATCTGGAGAATGACGACCTGGAGGTGATTCCGACCGCCGTCCCCCGTGTCGGCGACGGATACGAGGCGGCGAGTGATCCCGGCGGGGCCATGGCGGCGGGATTTATCGGGGAAGCGGGTCGGACCTTGAGCGAGGAAGATCTCCGGCGGATCAACACGCCGAGGGGCCTGATCCAACTGATCAAAAGCAAGAACATCAATCTGGAAGAGGTCCGTAAGACGCTTTTATACGAACAGGAATTGCGGCAACTCCAGGTGGAATTGGTTCGGCTCCAACGGTGGGTCCAGGCCGACGGTCAGCGCATTGCGATTCTTGTCGAGGGGCGTGATGCGGCCGGCAAGGGCGGCACCATCCGCCGGTTCACCGAACACCTCAACCCGCGCGCCATGCGGGTCGTGGCCTTGCCGAAGCCGACGGACGACGAGCGGGGGCAATGGTACTTTCAGCGCTACATCAGGCAGCTCCCCAACAAGGGGGAAATCGTCTTCTTCGACCGCAGTTGGTACAACCGGGCGGTGGTGGAGCCGGTCATGGGGTTTTGCAGCAAGAAGGAACACCAGCGGTTCCTGCAGCAGGTCACCGAATTCGAACATATGTTGTACGAGGACGGTGTCACGATCATCAAATTCTGGTTCTCGATTTCCAAGGAGGAGCAGGCCAATCGCTTTGAAGCGCGCCGGCAGAATCCGCTCAAACAGTGGAAACTGAGCCCGGTCGATGAAAAAGCGCAGGAGCTGTGGGATTCCTATACGCGGTTCAAGGAGGAGATGTTCAGCAAGACCCATACGACGTTCAGCCCGTGGATCATCGTGAAGGCAAACGATAAGCAGGCGGCTCGACTGGAAAGTTTGCGGTATGTGTTGAATCTGCTCCCGTATAGGGGGAAGGACGAGGCGCAGATTCGCCTCACGCCGGATCCCAACGTGATCACCCGTTTTCATCGGAAGATGGCGGAACTGGATTTCTGACTCTGGTGAGGGCATGGTGGAACTCAGAAGAAGCCGGGCGCTGTCGGCGGTGCTCCTTGTCGCGCTACTCTGCGGTGCGTCTGTTGCGCGGGCGGCCGGGCATGACGTGATGCGGCCTCGCGTCCCAGCGGACAAGATGGCGGAAGCCCGGGCCTTGATGAGCCCAGTGCCGGACTCACCTCAGACCATTGAGAAGGGGAAAGCGCTCTATGCGGGCAAAGGGATCTGCATCAATTGTCATGGCGCGGAGGGCGACGGGAACGGACCGCTGGCAGCTCAGCTCAATCCGGCACCTCGCAACTTCCAGCATCATGGCTTCTGGCGCCACCGCACGGAAGGCGAAATCTTCTGGGTGATCAAACATGGGTCGCCGGGTACCAGCATGGTCGGTTTCGGCGAGCAACTCACCGATGAAGACATCTGGGCGATTATTCAATACGAGCGGACCTTCCGACGTCATCACGGCATGCGCCGGCGTGGTGCAATGGGCCACGGGGGGATGCGCGAATCACGTGGGCATGATCGCATGGATCGCTCCGAGGAGGGCTCCGCTCCCACGTCTTCGTCGCCGGACAAGGAGTGAAGGCGCTCCAACGCACCGGCTACTCCACCGTGCCTCCCCCTCCTCCCTTCCGCACGCTGATCAGCACCACAAAGAGACGTCGAATTCCCCTGTGATGTCCGGCGTACGGCCGAGATGCCCGCGCCAACCATTGCCACTGATGCGTTTTGCGACAGTGCAGCGGCCCTGCGGTTCTGGAATTCCCCAGTCGAACGGCCTGACGGGCCCGTCGCCGCGCCAGGCACGAAAAATCCTTGCCAAAGTCGCCACTTGTTTCCGGTTCTGGCCCCGGTGCCTGGCACGTCCTCTGCTTTCTTCCGGATCGGGGAATGACAGCGCATGCCGATGCCCGAATCATATTTAGCCCGGAAGGAGACAGCACCATGGCCGATCACAACCACAATTGTTCGGGAGCCGGGATGTCCCTCGCGTTTCTCAGCGGTGCCGTGCTGGGTGCGATGGCCGCCATCCTCTATGCGCCCAAATCCGGCGTAGAGACGCGCGCGGTATTACGGGGGTATGCGCGCCGCACGGAAGAAGAGATGTTGGAAAAAGCGCGGGAGATTCGCCAGGACATCTCGCACAGCGTCGATGAAGCAAAACGGTACTTGAAGGAAACCGAGGCGACGATAGCTGCGGCCGTGGCGGCCGGGAAAGAAGCCTTCAAGAAAGAGCGGGCGGACCGAGCGTGAGATGGTGGCTGTACGATTTCACGGGCGCGGCGGACAGGGCGCGAAGACCGCGAGTCGCATTCTCGGCACCGCGGCGTTTGTGAGCGGGTATGTGGCCCAAGACTCCCCGATCTACGGCGCGGAGCGAAGAGGGGCGCCGGTCGCGGCATTCACGCGCTTCGGTCGGGACCCGATCCGCGAGCGTGGGGCCATTGCGCATCCTGACGTTCTTGTGGTCGCCGATGCGTCGTTGCTGGACGATGCGGCGGCGCATGTGCTGGACGGAGTGACCGGGCAGACGGTCCTGTTCGTGAATTCGTCGCTGAGTGCGGATCGGTTGCGCACCCATCTGACCTTACCTGAGCACGTGACGACGCGGGATGTGACGGGGGTTGCGCTCCAACAGCTGGGAGCCCGTGAGGCGATCAGTGCGCTGCTCGGGGCCGTTGCCGCGCGGGTGGTGGGGCTGGAGTGGGAGCCTGTCCGGTCGGCGATCGATCGTGAGCTTCGTGACCTCGGCCTGGCTGAGCCGGTCCTCGAACGGAATCTCACGGCGGCGCGGCTGTGCTACGACTCGGTTGAGCCGGCCAGGTTGCCGCAGGGCGCCGTCCAGGCCGTCGGCGCCGCGTCGTTGCACCATCCGGCCTATGAACCACCGACGAAGGGCACAGCCAGGATTGCCGCCGCCGGAAATTCGGTGTTACGTGAAACCGGCGGGTGGCGAACCTTTCGCCCGGTGTTGGTCGCAGACAGGTGCAACGGGTGTTGGCTGTGTTTTGCCTATTGTCCGGACGGGGTGATTTCCATGAACCGGGAAGACCGGCCGGTCGTGGACTATGCCCATTGCAAAGGCTGTCAGATTTGCGTGCATGAATGTCCGACGCACGCATTGATTGCGGAGCGGGAGCAGGAAGGCGGGGTGGCATGGACAGCCAAATGATGACCGGGAACCTGGCGGCGGCCTGGGGCGCCCGGCTGGCCGACGTGGACTATATCCCGGCGTTTCCCATCACGCCGCAGACGGAAATCGTAGAAACCTTGGCCACGTGGTGTGAACGCGGGGAGTTGGCCGCGCGATTCGTGAGCATGGATTCCGAACATTCCATGATGACGGCGGCCGGTGCGGCGGAAGTGACCGGTGCGCGAGTCTTCACGGCGACCTCCAGCCAAGGGTTGCTGCATGCGTTCGAGGTGCTCTATTCCATTTCAGGGTGGCGTGCACCGCTCGTGCTGGTCAATGTCTCGCGGGCCCTGGCCGCACCGATTACCCTGGAGTCGGATCACAATGACGTGCTGGCGGCGCGCGACGCCGGGTTTCTGCAGATTCACGCCGAGACCTGCCAGGAAGTCTTGGATTCGATTCTGATGGCCTACCGGATCGCGGAAGATGAACGGGTGATGTTACCGGTGATCGTGAACTTGGATGGGTTTACGCTGTCGTTCACGCGCGAGCCGGTCACAGTGCCCGATCCGGACAGCGTACGACGGTTTTTGCCGCCCTTCCGCCCGTTTCACCTCGGGTTCACGGCCTCGTCGCCGCATGCGTTGGGTGTGGCCGTGATCGGCGGAACCACCTATGCGTACTTCCGGCATCAGGTGCATCTGGCCTCCCGGAATGCGCTCGAAGTGCATCGCGAGACGGCGGAATCGTTCCACGCCCTGTTCGGTCGCCGGTATGACCTGGTCGAAGGGTACCGGTTGGATGATGCGGAAGACGTGCTCGTGATGACCAATGCGGGGGCAAGTACAGGGAAGGCGGCGGTCGACGCAGCCAGAGCGCGGGGAAAGCGGGTCGGTCTCCTTCGACTGCGGGTGATTCGACCCTGGCCGGCTGATGCGATTCGACAGGCGTTACGCGGGCGACGGGCCGTGGCCGTGCTGGATCAGAACCTGGCGCCGGGGCAGGGCGGGATTCTTTATCAAGAAGTCGCCGCCTGTTTGTACCACGAGACCGCCAGGCCACGGGCCCTGTGCTCTTTCGTCGGTGGGTTAGGCGGCCAGCAGCTGTCGGACGGCGCATTTCAGGCCGTCTTTGAACAGACCGCGGAGGCCGGTATCAGCGGAACAGGTCGCGGTCCGGTGTTGCTCTATAGTGCCGAGGAACATCGGGAGATGACGCAATTGCAGATGGTGGCGGCAGGAAGCGTGAGACGTGAAATGTAAAAGGTGAAACGGGGGACGCCAGACGTAAAACGGGAGGAGGGAATCCTGCCGACCTTTCGGCCGCTGCGAGATACGTACCTCGAGGGCCGCTTCACGAGAGACGAGAGACGAGTGATGCCATGTGGCAACGCGAGACCTTTAAGAAGATCAAACAGATTCCGCGCGAAGAGCACGTCCTTCCCGGCACGGCCCTGTGCGCCGGCTGTGGTGGGCTCGAAGCGTTGCGGCTTGCGGCAAAGGTGCTGGGTGATCATGTCGTCTACGTGAATGCCGCCGGCTGCTTTACCATGCTGGCGGCGTATCCCTACAGCTCGTTCAAGGGATCCTGGTTGTATACCACCATGGGCTCGGCGCCGGCCGGCGCACAGGGGATTCGCGACGCCTTGGATGTGCTGATCGCCAAGGGGAGAGTGCCGAAGGACGAAGATGTGAAGGTCATCGTGCTGGGAGGTGACGGCTCCACGTACGACATGGCCCTCTCGTCGACCTCAGGGGCCATGAATCGTAAGCTTGATTTTTATTACATCTGTTACGACAACGAAGCCTACGGCAACACCGGCATGCAGCTGTCACCCGCTACCCCCTTTGCCGCGCGAACCGCCACCTCACCCTGCAGTCTGCAGCATCCCGGCGCGACGCAGGAGAAGAAAGACATCTTTGAGATCTGGCGGGCGCATCGGCCGCCCTACATTGCGACGGTCGCCCCACGGTATCCGCTGGATCTGGCGGAAAAGTTCGCGCGCGCGGCGGCATACACCGGCCCGAAAATGTTCCTCGCCCTCTCCGCGTGCCCCACCGGTTGGGGATACGATCCGGGAGCCACGCCGGAAGTGGCTAAGCTGGCGGTGGAGACCGGTCTCTGGCCGTTGAAGGAGGCCGTGAACGGTGTGGTCACCCACACGTACATTCCGAAGCGCAAGCCGGTCGAGGCCTATTTGCAACTGCAGGGACGTTTTCGGCATCTGTTCGAGCCGACGGTACACACAGAGGCCATTCGGCACATCCAAGGGCAGGTGGATGCCTACTGGCGGCAGGCGATACAGGAGCAGGCGTGAGTCGAGGGCGAATGAGTTCAAGGGTGGGCGGTTCGTGTCTGGTGCTGCTGTTCCTTCTTGCGAGCGGCTGTGCAGAGCGGAAGTCCGCTCCCGACATCGGCGGAACGATGCCGGCGCATCTGCCGGATGTGCGCACGCCCATTCTGTTGGAGGCAGATGCGCGGCAGGAACATCGCGCGGTGATGCTCCAGCATCTTGAAACGATTCAGGCGATCGTGGCGGCCTTGGCTGAAGAGGACTACACGCTTGCGCAAGGGTTGACCGACACGCATCTGGGCTTCTTTATGCATCGGCAGGCGATGGCGCGACAGCAGCCGGAGAATTTTCCTCCGGCCTATCGTGATTTCGCCATGGCGCATCATGCGGCTGCCGAGAAGTTGGCCGATGCGATGCCGACGAAAGATCTGAAGCGGATCCTGCCCGAGTTCAATCGCGTCCTGAAGGCCTGTGTCGCCTGTCACTTGGAATATAGACTCCGTCAGTCATAACAAAGGAGAACGGCATGTCGGATGCAAAGATCAGTGTCACGTTCGAGCAAGACCATGACCGGCTGGATGCGCTCTTCAATACCTTCCAGCAGCAGAAGCGCACGGATTTCGCCAAGGCTAAGGAGGCTTTCGTCGAGTTCAAGTTCGGCCTGCAGCGCCATATCGTCTGGGAGGAAGACGTGCTGTTTCCCAAGTGGGAAGAAAACTCCGGCATGGCGGAAGGCGGGCCCACACAAGTCATGCGGACCGAGCATCGGATGATCGGCGATTGCCTGGAAGCCATTCATGAAAAAGTGCAGGCACAGAATCCCGACAGCGATCGAGAGGAGCAGCGGTTGTTGGAGATCCTGAAATCGCACAACATGAAGGAGGAGCGGATTCTGTACCCGTCGATCGACCAAGTGATCAGTGAGGCGGAACGGGCGGAGTTGTACCAGGCCATGAAGGAGATCCCGGAGGAGCGATATCGAACCTGTTGCGGGAGTGACCGGTCATGACGGGGCGGGGTGTCCTTGCGTTGGGTGGTCTCGTGGGATTGTTCTGCCTGGCTGTCGCGCCAGGAGGGAAGGCGTTTCCCGCCGATTATGCAGGAGGGAACGTATCGTCGCTGGAACCGTCGTCGGCGTGGGCGGTGGCCGATTCGAGCGGGATGACGGCAAATCCTCACAGCGACCTCATTTTTCGCGCAACCGGCGCGACGACATGCCTGGATTGTCATCGTGCCGGAAAAGACGGCGTGCTGTTGCCGCAGGTGCATGACAATCGATTGGTGCAGGAACTCAAGGCCAAGGCGAAGGGCATTCACGGGCCTGGGCGTTTCGCAGACTGTTTGCGCTGTCATGCCGGCGGCAACAAGGGGGTTGAGAAATACCGGAAGTAACCGGTGCGCGATGAAACGTGGGTATCATCCATGACAGGAGTGCGGTCGCGCCTTGTTGCGCTGGTCGCGGCGACGGTCGGTGCGGTTCTCAGCGCCCTGGCCTTTGAGGCGCTGCTCAGTCTCGACCAGGTCACGCCCTTCGGCCATACCCAGTACGGGCATGGCGTCGGCTGGGCTGGCTTGGCCGTCACGATGCTGGTGTTTGTGTATCCGCTTCGAAAACGGACCAGTCCTTCGCGTCGATGGCCGCGCGGGTGGTTTCGAGTTCACATGGTGGCAGGCGTCCTGGGGCCGCTGCTGATTTTTATTCACTCCGGCGCCCACTACCATGCGATCGTTCCGATTCTGGCCATGGGTTCCATGGTCATCGTTGTCCTGAGCGGGATCGTGGGGCAG
This sequence comes from Nitrospira sp. CR1.2, assembly GCA_014055495.1. Lineage (GTDB taxonomy): Bacteria > Nitrospirota > Nitrospiria > Nitrospirales > Nitrospiraceae > Nitrospira_A. The sequence continues at coordinate 1,682 of WIAG01000022.1, read as the reverse complement.
CTGGTGCATGCCGTGAGCCTGAGGGCACTCAACGAGCAACGGCACCACCTTCAACACCAAGGCTTATCCGAGAGTGAGGTCGACGCGCAATTGCACGGGATGGCCTCTCAGGAGGAGGCCTTTCGTCTCTGGCAGGCGATCCATGCGCCGATGACGCTGATGTTCCTGGTCTTCACCGTCCTCCATGTGGTGGGGGCATTGTTCTTTGCCGGGATCTCGTGAGCCATGCGTTACCTCCCGCTTCCGAGAACGGCGATTCCGGCGGTGGCGTCGGCAACCTTAGTATTGGTGATCTGGATCGGGTGGGGCACAGTGCGGAGTCCCGCCGCGTTCTGGGCTCCGGGTGACCTCAGTCGGTACCATGTGGATCGAGGCGGATGCACGAATTGTCACGAGCCGTTTCGGGGACCCAGTCCCGCACGCTGTACCGGTTGCCACACTGAAGGCTATTTCGAGGCCCGCGCGACGCCCGCCGTGGCCGGGTGGCATCGCGCGCTGGTGCTCGAACGACAAGCCTGCACCGGTTGTCATTCCGAGCACCGCGGGGCGCTGGCTCAGATTACCGAGCAGACGCGTACCAACCCCCATGGAGAATTTATCTTTCGTGCCACCGGGACCAACTCCTGTACGGTCTGTCACGAATTCGGAAACAGGATAGCCACCCGCCCGACGCTGCGAGACGGGCCGATCGTACGGCAATTGTATGAGAAGGGGCGCGGAGCCCATCGACCAGGCCGGATGGGACAGTGTCTCGTCTGTCATGGCGGAGGAGGGGAATGAACAGAGGTGAATCGAGGCCTATGCAGCTGAATCTTGACCAGGCCTTTCACAGTGAACAGGCGCTTCGAGACATGATCGTACAGCGCAAGGTCTGTTTCGACCATGATCCGTTTTATGTAAAGACCGGAGGCGGCCAGGTCGTCCAGATCGGATTTCAGCTCAACCTCTATGGGGCCTTCGACAATCCCGCCCAGTTGCCGCTAGGCGATGATGAGGAACAACTGGCCATTCTCGGTGATCTGCAGCGACTCTGCCGGGTGTTCTTTCAGACGCTCGATCTGCTCAAACCTTGCGAACATCCGCAACCGCCTGCCCACCGCATTGTGTTTTCACCGGAACGCAAGAATCGGGCTGAAGTCTGTCTCCAGATTCCGATCTTCGACCTGGCGCATTACGCCGATGGGTCCGCTCGTCAGGTGCAGGATCTGTTAGCGACGGCCGAATGTTTGTTGAGGCATGTCGGCGCGAGACGGCGGGTGTGGGAGGAAGAGGGGCAGAGGTCGGCATCCGCGACCGGAGACTGTGAGCCTCCGGCCGGCGGGAGCCAAGGCTAGGTCTGCCGACAGGATCAACGCCGGATCGAGGTGTGATCATTCCCTATAATCGCTATGTGTGGGTATGGTAGGAAATGTTTTCTATCGGGTCTCAATGAGCCAAATCATCGGCGCCGGTTATTGGCGAAAGGGGAAGGCTGTCTATGAGCATGAGAATAAAATATAGAGATGAGCCTTCGGGGCGAAATTCGCGTCGTCCCGGATTTCCTTCCTTCTCCTGTCGAATTGGCATTTCGCGATGAGGGAGTTAACGTGACCCTGGCTTTGAGCAGAAAGAGCGTGGAGTTCTTCAAGGCCGAAGCCTCCCGGCACCATACGCAATACCAGCGCATGATTCGCCGCTTGCTC
>WIAG01000021.1 GCA_014055495.1 Nitrospira sp. CR1.2 | reverse complement strand
CGTCGCGCCATGCCACGTGCCTCCATCCGCACCCTCCTTCGGCCCCGCACCATGCAGGGCTGGAGGGTAAGATTTACAAATGGCGCAACGATCTGTCCCAGAGTAAGATTTTACACGGCGCAATACGCTGTCTTGCAATTCCTGACAGCGGCCCCGTATGCTTTTGCACGCTGAGAGGAGTCCATGGCCGAACAGTCGACAAACCTATCCCAGCTCACATTGGCACAATTGAAGGACTTGGTGCAGGGCCTGGTCGATGACCGCCTGCGCACCTTGCTGGGTGACCCGGATCTCGGCGCACCCCTCGGCGAGTCGGTTCGTGATCGCCTGAAGCAATCCCTGGCTTCGACGGAACGCATCACCGGTGACAAAGTGGCCGACCAGCTCGGCCTGCGGTGGTGAGATGCCCTGGTACCGCCTCGCCTTTCGGCCCGATGTGATCACCGACCTGCGGGTGGCGGATCCTGCCATGGCTCAACGTCTGTTCGACAAGACGAAATGGCTGGCTTCCAACGTGGATAATCTGCGCCATGAGCCGGTCGCTGCCGACCTGCCCGGGATCCATAAATATGCGGTGGGCGACTGGCGGATTTTCTATTCGATCGACCGGACCGAACAACTTGTAGACATTCACCACATCCAGCACGCAGCGTCGACGCAGCGGGCCAGACCAGCCTGACCACGATGAATCTCACCTGGACCGCCATCGAACGATTGCGCAAGTTGATCGAGGAACATCCGGACGATCCGGTCGTACGGATTGCGTTACGCGACGTGGATGCGCAACGCCTGTCCCTCTCGATCACCCTGGAACCTGCAGCGCAGGAAGAGGATGAGGTGCAGCACATTGAAGGCCTCACCGTGGCGCTGGATCGGGCGAGCGTGCACCGCACAAACGGAATGACCGTGGACTTTCAGAAGGACAAAGGATTCACCTTCGTGCATCCGCCGGCGGAGGAATTAGGGCTCATCATGCCCAGCAGCAATTAAGACCTGTGAAGCGTCGTTCGTATCTCGTCGTTCGTGAAAGACTATTCTTAATTTGCGAGATACGCTTCACGATTCACGCTTCACGAATGCGGGTTACGATTTCATCCGGGGAAAGACACTGCCGAAATGCATGGAGAAGGCGCCGCGGGCTACGTCCGCCACGTAGCGTTCGAGGGCCTCGTGGATGACGGGAAAGGCCAGGTCGTCCCAGGGAATCGCATCCAACGCGAACAGCCGTACATCCAAGCTTTCCGTACCGGGTTTAAACTCCGGTTTATGCAGGACACCCCGAAATATCATGTGCACCTGGCTGATGCGGGGCAGGCTCAGCACGGCATACAGAGACGTGATTTCCACGTCGGCATGGGCTTCCTCGAACGTCTCGCGGATCGCCGCCTGTTCGGTGCTCTCTCCGACTTCCATGAAGCCGGCGGGAAAGGTCCAGTGCCCGATGCGGGGTTCGATTGCCCGGCGACAGAGCAGGATCTTGTCTTCCCATTCTGGAATACAGCCGGCGACGAGTTTCGGATTGACGTAATGAACGACCTGGCAGGTATCGCAGACGAACCGCGGCAGATTATCGCCCGGAGGAATTCGTGTCGACAGGCCGGCCCCGCATTCACTACAAAACTTCATGCAACCCCTCGATTCGGACGACGGAACGCCAGAAATGGATAACACACTTCACGCTTTTTTTACACCCTGCCCCCGCGGCCTTGAACCGGTCCTGGCCCAGGAGCTGACGGACCTGGGCGCAGCCGACGTCAAGCCGACCGCAGGCGGTGTGGCCTTTGCCGGCCCCCTCACCCTCTGCTACCGCGTGAACCTCGAAAGCCGCATTGCCAGCCGTGTGCTCCTACGCATCGCAGAATGCAGTTATCGCGACGAACACGATGTGTATGATGCGGCCCACGCCATTCGCTGGCAGGACTGGTTCACACCGCAGCAGCGAATCAAGGTGAAAGTCAGCGCGCACCGTTGCCCGCTCACGAGTCTGGACTTCGTGACCTTACGTGTGAAGGACGCGGTGTGTGACCGGTTTCAGTACGCCCGGGGCAGACGCCCGTCGGTAGATACCCATGCCCCGGACATGCTGATCGCCGTGTACTTAGACAGTACCCAGTGCACCTTCTACCTGGACACCTCCGGCGAGCCGCTGTTCAAGCGAGGCTGGCGGAAGTCTGCCGGCGAGGCGCCGATTCGGGAAAATCTCGCAGCCGGAATCTTGCGGCTGTCCAAATGGACGCCGGACACCCTGCTCTACGATCCCATGTGCGGGAGCGGAACCTTCGTGGTAGAAGCCGCGTTAATGGCTCGTCGGGTCGCCCCCGGCATCGGTCGCCGGTTCGCCTTCGAGAAACTGTTGTCCTATGACCCCCGCACGGCCGATCAGCTGCGCGCCGAACTGAAGGCGGCTGAAAGGCCGGGCGCGTCCGGTCTGATCCATGCGGCCGACGTGAGCTCCCAGGCACTGACGTCGATCGGAGCCAATTTGACCATCGCCGGATGCAGCGAGCTCGTGACGTTACGGGAAGGCGATGCACGGCAACTCCCCGCGCCGGCCGATACGGGCCTGCTGGTCACCAACCCGCCCTATGGCCACCGCATGGGGGAGAGTGAATCGCTCAAGGCCTACTATCCGCAATTCGGCGATCATCTGAAACAACATTTTTGCAACTGGACCGTCCAGATTTTTACCGCCGACATGAAACTTCCCGGGCAGCTGCGGCTGGCCCCTTCCCGGCGCATTCCCCTCTTCAACGGCGCCATCGAATGCCGTCTCTTCGAGTTCCGCATGGTGGCCGGCAGCCTCCGCAAGAAGAGAGCGAATGGCTGAGGGCTCCCGGCACCTCGCCGCTTGACACGAGGGCGAAAGGCTCCTATTTTCAATCCATGGTCAGGACGCAGCTGATACCAGCTCACAGGGAACATGAGGGTGGCACATGAACACGTCTCACGCTCCTCTCGAAGCGGCACAGCGCGAAAGCGACCTCTCCCTTGCACGCCTCATCCTCGTCTCGAATCGTGAGCCCTACGAACACCGTCTGATCAAAAACCATCTCATCTGGGAACGGACTTCCGGAGGGCTGGTTTCCGCGCTCGACCCCATGATGCGCCGCCTCGGCGGGACCTGGATTGCCTGGGGCAGCGGCAAAGCCGACCGCGACGTGGTGGGTCAGGATATGACCGTTGAAGTCCCGCCGGACGCGCCGACCTACCGTCTGCGCCGCGTCTGGCTGGAACCGGGCGAGATCAAAGGCGGGTATCACGGTTATGCAAACCAGGTGCTGTGGCCCCTGTGCCACTTGACCTTGGATCGCGTCGACTACCGCAAAGCCTATTGGCACGCCTACCAGGCCATGAATGCCCGCTTCGCCGAAGTGGTGTTGGGCGAACTCCAGACGAAACCCGGGTTCGTCTGGGTGCACGATTTTCACCTGGCGCTGCTCCCGGGTATGGTGAAAGCATCGCTGCCGAAACAGCCGGTGGCAATGTTCTGGCATATCCCCTGGCCGGGCCCGGATGCCTTTCGCATTTTGCCGGAGCGACGCGAAGTGTTGGAATCCCTGCTTACCTGCGATCTGCTGATGTTCCAGACGCAAAATTTTCTCCATTGCTTTGTCGAATGTGCGAAAGAGTTCCTGGGTGCAGACCTTCACGCGGACGACCACCGTCTTGACTACAAGGGCCATGCGACCAAGGCCGTGTCCCGACCGATCAGCATCGGCTTTGAAACGTGGGCGGAGCGAGCCCAATCCCCTCAGGTCACCCGTTCAATGGATGCCCTGCGCAACCTTCACGTCTTTCAACCGGATGTGCGCATCGGGCTCGGCGTCGACCGTCTCGACTATACAAAGGGATTGCTCAAACGCTTGTGGGCCATCGATGCCTTCTTTCACCAGTTCCCGCACTACCGGGGACGGTTCACCTTTATTCAAATCGCGGTGCCGACCCGAGGAGACGTGGAAGCCTATCGACGTTATCGTGAACTGATCCGCGAGACGGTGAACGACATCAACATGCGCTACAGCAGTGTCTCCAACCCCGGCAGTTCGCTCGCCTCGCGCTGGCGGCCGATCGAGTTCCGCGAAGGGCGGATCGGCATGGACACCCTGGCGGCCTACTACCGGATGGCGGACCTGGCGCTCGTCAGTTCCGTCTACGACGGCATGAACCTGGTGGCGAAGGAATATGTCGCCAGCCAGGTGGATGAGAAGGGCGTGTTACTGGTGAGCCACATGGCCGGCGCAGCAGAAGAACTGACCGACGCCTTGGTCATCAACCCCTACGACCCGGAGGGTGTGGCCGACTCGATTCGCCAGGCACTGGAAATGCCGCGGCAGGAGCGACGGGAACGCATGCATCGCATGCGGACCTATCTGGCGGCACACGATATTCGCACTTGGGCCGACGACTGTCTGCGCGATGCGGGACTCCTCCCTCCTCTTGATAGTCCCTCCCTTGAGTAACCGGCACACGAACAGGTCCGGAGCGCACCTGTGATCGGCGCCGCTCTACCATCCGGCGACCGGCCGGCCGCTGCTCGTCAGTCCGATTCGATTCGGACAGCCAGCTCGAAACCAAGCCGGGCCACACCTTCGCATCGACGGCTCGGACTCCTGATGGTCCTGGCGCTCTCGGTCCTCTTGAGCGGCTGTGCGCGACTCTCTACCCTGTTCGCCGTGACGCCGGCGCCGGACCGGCAGATCGACCGGCAGCAGCTGGCGATGGTGGCGCGACTGAAAGATCTTGTCGAACCGGAACTGCGGGACAATCTCAACGTCGCCCTCCCCGCACTGCGAAAAACCCTGGCCGATCAATCCAACAAGCCGGCGAAATTTAAACGCGACCTTGTCCTGCGCGCGCTGGCGGATCCCTGGGAGGGTCTTGCCGCACTCGAACAGGCCGGGCTGTTCGCGTCGACCGCTGCCGAATCCGGTGTCGAAGGGCTGCCCGCCGTCATCGACATTCTGGAAGGCGGGATGGATCGCACCGGTGCCTCCTTCGCGCCGCTGACGTTTCCCGTCACCCTGGTCAGCGAGGAACTGCTCACGTTTCTGACGGACGAGCTCCAACAGGCGTATCAGGACCGTGAACAGGCCTTACGCCATCTGTCTCCCCAGGACCGGGAGTTTCTGTTTTCTCAGGCTCGACCCCTCGTGGAGCAGTTCACCCCGCAAATCACGCCACCGGCCCGCCTTGCGGAGGCGGAGGCGGCAGTCACCTTCGCCACCTTGCTCACGCAGCAGGTCGATTACGGCTCACTGATCGCCGCCGCCCAACGATTGGCCCGGCTCGGCAACAGAAAGTTTCTCCAACAGCTGGAGATTGCCTTGCAGCACCGGAAACCGGTCGCGCAGAGTGTCCCCGGCATCACCGGGGATCTCCTGCTGGTGCAACAGACGTCCTATGGATTGTTCGTCATCGGTGGATACGGCCCCAATACGTACAACCTCGACAGGGGTGCGGCGCTGATCATCGACCTGGGAGGCAACGACAGCTACCGTGGACTCATCGGCGCCAGCCCGAATAGCGATCTCGGCAACAGTCTTGTGATCGACCTGAGCGGCAACGACACCTATCAACCGGCTGCGCTGGGGCTGGCCACCGGACGTGTGGGCATCGGCATCGTGATCGACCACAGCGGCGACGATACCTATCGCTTGACGCCCGGCTCCGGCGGAGTCGGCCTTGCGGGGCTTGGCATCCTGTACGACGGAGGCGGCCATGATGTCTATGACGGTAGCCGCTTTACTCAGGGTGCGGCCTTCGGGGGATTCGGCCTTCTGGTGGACCGTGCGGGCGACGACCGGTATACGAGTCATGGCTACGCGCTCGGGTTTGGAGGCCCGCTGGGCGTCGGAGCGTTGATCGATGTGGCGGGAACCGATACGTACGAGTGCGGCGGACGGTACCCCAGCGCGTACAACGAGAGCGAGGCTCCGCACACGCGCCCGCACGATCCTTCGTTTCAATACGATTGTTTCGGGCTTGGAACGGGGTCGGGGCTTCGCATCTTGAGCAAACAACCGGCCCAACGGGCACAGAGTCTGGCCGGCGGCTGGGGACTCCTGATCGATCTGGCCGGTCAAGATCGGTACCGTAGCGCAAACTTTTCCCAAGGACACGGCTATTTCTTCGGGGTCGGCGTTACGCTCGATCTGGCGGGAGACGACGAGCATCAGGCGGCGCGGTATGGCCACGGCAGTGCGGCCCATTTCGGAGTGGGCCTGACCATCGACTACCAGGGCAAAGACCGCTATGGTTCAAAAGGTCCGTTCTACAACGGCGGCACCGCCTGGGACGGCAGCGTGGCGCTGGCCGTCGATGGCGGCTCGGACAGCGACTTCTACGACCTGCCGGCCTCGACGGGATTAGGCATGGCCGACCTGGGAGGATGGGGCTTGTTCATCGAGGAAGGCGGAGCGGATCAATATGCGGTCAGCCGAGGGCTCGGGCTTGGCGCCGATACGAGTGTCGGCGCGTTTTTGGACCTCGAAGGGCGCGACGACTATTCCTCCGTGCCTTCCGCGAAGGCCGAGGCGCGTCCGGAGCGGCTCAATCGGCGAACGTACCTGGAGAACGCCGGGAGCCTCTTCATCGATCGCTAGCCCGCCTACTGCTCCCATGGCGATGCCCACGCAACCGAACCACAGTTCCATCTCACGACTCTTCGGCAATGGCTGTTCGGCAATCCGCTGTTGTTCATTCGGCTCGCTCGCATCATCCGCTCGCTTCTCAGCGATCGGCGCTTGACTCACCCCTCCCCGTGGCTATCTAGAAGAACGGTGATCAGCGTGAGAGCGGATGTGCCGCAACCCTTCCCGCTGTGACGCGAAGATCTTCCGGTTACCCTGGAGGGAGACATGACTGATCTCAACACGCCCATACTCACGCATCTTCCCATACTCCCCTTGAAGCGGACCGTGCTGTTTCCCGGTACGATGATGCCGCTGACGGTGGGGCGCGACCGTTCGATTGCTGCCGTGGAGGCAGCGCTCAAGACGGAAGACAAGACGTTGCTCGTCGTGGCCCAACGGGACGCACAAACCGATCACCCGGCATTGGAAGATCTCTACTCGATCGGAACCAAAGCCGTCATCAAACAAACGGCCAGAGCGCCCGAAGGGCACTACAACATCCTGATCCAAGGCCTGGAGCGGTTCGTTTTGCTGAAACTCGACCAGGTGGATCCCTACCTCCAAGCACGGGTGAAACAACTTCCTCCGCCGGCAGAACGGAGCACGGAGGTCGAGGCCTTGCATCGGGCGATTCTGGACATCATTACGGAACTGCCGAAATTGATTCAGACTCCCGGTGTGCATGAAGCCGTGGCCGCACTGGGAACCGAGGAGGACCCGGTGACCCTGGCGTACCGGATCGCCTCTTTGCTGAATCTCACGCTCGACGGCGAGCAACAATTGCTGGAAGCCTCCACCCGGGCGGACTTGCTGCGGGGGCTGTATGCGGCGCTTTCACGCGAAGTTCAAATCCTCCAGTTACGCGACAAAATCGCCAGCGAGGCCAAGGAGAAGCTGGGCAAAACCCAGCGGGAGTACTTGCTGCGCGAGCAACTGAAGACGATCCAGCAGGAGTTGGGCGAAGTGACCGGAGAAGAAGACGAGGTGGCAGCCCTGAGGAAAAAACTTCAGGAGGCCGATCTTCCGGAGCACGTTCGCAAGGAAACCGATCGAGAATTGACCCGACTGGCGAAGACGCCCAGCGCGTCACCCGAACATCAGGTGATCCGGAGTTATCTCGAACTGGTGCTGGAACTGCCGTGGAACAAGTCGTCCGAGGAAGGGCTTGACCTGGCACACGTGCGACAGGTCCTGAATGAGGATCACTACGGCATCAAGGAAGTCAAAGAGCGCATTGTGGAGCATCTGGCGGTCTTGAAGTTGAACCCCTCCGCCAAGGCCCCCATTCTCTGCCTGGTCGGCCCTCCCGGCGTGGGAAAGACCAGCCTAGGGCAATCGATCGCCAAGTCGATGGGGCGGACTTTCGAGCGCTTCAGTCTCGGCGGATTGCATGACGAAGGGGAACTGCGAGGGCATCGCCGCACGTACGTCGGCGCGCTGCCCGGCCGTATCATCCAGGCGGTCCGGCGAGCGGGAGTCAATAACCCGGTCATTATGCTGGACGAAGTCGACAAGCTGGGACGGGATTTCCGCGGTGACCCTGCGTCGGCGTTGCTGGAGATTTTGGACCCTGCGCAGAACCACACGTTCCGCGACCACTATCTCGATCTGCCGTTTGACTTGTCGAAGGTGTTTTTCATCACCACAGCCAACACGCTGGAGACACTCACCCAGCCTCTGTTGGACCGGATGGAGATCATCCGGGTCAACGGCTACAGCGAGCGGGAGAAACGCGAAATCGCGCTCCGCTATCTCTGGCCGAGACGACTGAAGGAAGCCGGGCTGCGAGCCGAAGACGTCGCGTTACCGGATGCGGTGCTCGACCACATCATCAGCCGGTATACGAGGGAATCGGGAGTCCGGCAGTTGGAGCAAATGCTGGGCCGCATTACCCGCAAGGTTGCCGTGGCCTTTGCCGATCGGCCGACGGATGCGCCGGCTGCACCGGTCGACATCACTGAAACGCTTCTGGACGAATGGCTCGGCCAGGAACGGTTTCAGCCGGAAGAGGCACGGAAAAACCTGCCGGCAGGCGTCGCGACTGGACTGGCCTGGACACCGACAGGCGGAGACGTGCTCTATATCGAAACGACCCTGTTGCCCGGCAGCCACGAACTGACCCTGACGGGACAATTGGGGGACGTCATGCAGGAGTCGGCTCGCGCCGCGCGTAGTTATCTCTGGTCGCATGCCGAGAGCATGGGCCTGGACATCTCGCGCTTCAAGCGGAACGGCGTGCATATCCACGTCCCGTCCGGAGCCATCCCGAAAGATGGGCCGTCGGCCGGAATCACCATGGCCACGGCGCTGGCGTCGGCCTATGTCGGCAAGCCGGTGCGAAGCGATACGGCCATGACCGGCGAGATCAGCTTGACGGGGCTGGTGCTGCCGGTCGGCGGCATCAAGGAGAAGGTCCTGGCGGCCCATCGGGCCGGTATCAAGCGGATCATCCTCCCCAAGGCCAACGAGAAGGACCTGAAGGAGGTGCCGCAGGAAGTCAGGGATGAACTCACGATTCTCCCGGTCGAACGGATCGAAGAGGTACTGCCGGCGGCATTCAATCAGGATTCCCCTTCCGCATCGGAACGACCTGAACCAGTGACAACCTCAAGCGCCTCGTAACCCGCACAGCCCCGGCTCGACAGCCGGGGCCTCGTTTCCCCTCCCTGATACGCTGACGGACTTGAAACCTCCCGCGCCCGCGACCCATCCGTTCGCCTTGCCCTTCCGTAAAGACATCTGTAAGGTGGCAGGTACCGGGATCAGTCATGCCCATACTCCACACCCATGCCCAGGAGATCATGATGTCAGCACACATAGAGATCGGACCGATCGTGAAAGTCACGAAGACGGACGACGAGTGGAAAAAACTGCTGTCCCCTGCCGCCTATCAAGTTCTCCGCCATGAAGACACTGAGCGCGCGTTTACCAGCCCCTTGCACGAGAATCACCAGGCCGGCATTTACCATTGCGCCGGCTGCGATCTCCCGGCCTATTCGTCGGAACATAAATTCGACAGCGGCACCGGCTGGCCCAGTTTCTGGCAGCCGATCGACCCGAAGGTGGTTGAGACCCGAACCGACAGCAAATTCTTCATGACTCGCACCGAGGTCCACTGCGCGCGCTGCGGCGGGCATCAAGGCCACGTGTTCAATGACGGCCCCAGACCCACGGGACTACGGTATTGCATCAACGGCCTGTCCTTGAAATTTATCCCGTCGTGAACAACAGGGGCCGTCTCTTCAACATCAACATCGACTGTCGATCAGGCTTGGATCACCTGCGCAACTTGCAATTTTCGGCAAAACGCTCCTAGACTTGCTGCTCTATGAATCTTTCGTCCACGATATGCCGGACCTGTTGCGGCCTTTTTCTGGGAGCGACGGTTTTCGGATGTTCACCCTCGAATGAGGCGCTCTCGAACAACCTCAATGCCTGCCTCATCATCACCGAAGCCGACGTGGAACTCGCCATCGGCACGCCCGTCACCCAAGGTCCACGTCAAAATGACCAGCAATGTCTCTACCAAGCCAAACGAAATCCGCAGGAGACCGTGGTCGTCGAGCTGGACTCCGGACCTGTCGGAGACAAGACGAGCCTCTTTCACGATCAACGTGCGAAAGCCGGTCATCAGCCGGTCCCGGGTGTGGGCGACGGCGCCTTTACGCTCCGCTCACCGATCGGCGACATTCAGCTGACGTTCTTAAAGGCGGATGCGCTCGTCACGCTCTCACTGACTTCGCCGAAACAGGCGAATCCGCAAGCGGCGGTCACGAATCTTGCCAAAGTTGCAGCAACAAGGCTCGGCGGCGCGACGCGCACGCCCTCCGCGGCCGCGGAACCGGGAACCACGGGACCCCCTTCGCAATGGGCCGGTGATTGGTACGGATGTATGCCCGTGGGCCTGATGTACGGCAAGGGCCACCTCACCCTGACCGAACCCGATGGCTGGACACTGACGACCGCCATCGTCATGCCGGGCATAGTCACCGCAGACCGGGGTCGGTGGGAAGCCGAGTCGTATCCGGAGATTCTGCATGGAACCTATCAGATGGCGAACGCCGATCGCTTTTCCACCACCGGCATTTTGAGCGTGACGTGGGATAAACTCCCCAAGAATCAGGCGCCGAGCAAATTCGATCCTCTGCTCTGGAACTCGTTTGCAGCCGTTCCACACAAGCTGGCCGTCAAACGGCTCCCGCCGGTCGAACCGTCTCTGGTAGGAACCTGGGAAGGATCGTCGAAATTCGTCGATCGCCAGGAAGAATTTGTCTGGAAGATCACCGCAGCCAACGTGTCCGAGTTTTACAAAGCGACCTTGCAGACCGGCCGCTTCGAACGGGAACAGGACCGCTTCCGTCTCGTCGTGGCCCAGGGTAAAACTCCTCCGCTGTCGGTCCGTGTCCTGTCCCAGGATAAACTGGAGCTGACCGACACAAGCGGCACCGTCTCGCAATGGAATCGAAACGAGAAGCTCCTCACCCGCTGCTGATGCCGGCCGGCAAGTCCGGCACGTCCTTCCTTTAGTCGACGACCTGCGGCTTGACCCGATCCTTCCCCTCACGATACATTGAGGTCATGCGACGCTTACTCCTCGTCACTGCACTCCTCACGGCCTTCAGCTTCCCGGTGACGGATAGTCAGGCTGCGTCGAATGACACATCGCACAGTTCGACCGATGGCAGCGCGTGCAGCGGCAGGATGCCGGAGAGCATCCTGTGCGACCTGTACAACCGCGCGCTCGCCGCATTGCGGGAACATGTCGAGGTCAACGGCCTGTTCCCGGGCGACGGCTCGACGGGACCACGAAAGGGAGAATTCCAGCTGAGGTTCTTCCCTCATGGTAAATCACGCTCGCAGGAACATCTGAGCGCCGAAGGGTCGTTCAACCTCTCGCCCGAGAGCGAAGAACCGGAACTGACTTTGCGCTTCAAATCATCCAAGCCCGAGCGCCCCGGCACGTCCCTGAATCCAGACACGATCTAATCCACTCCCCCGGTGCACGTCGGATTCACCGGCGAACGGACGAGATTGCGGCTGTTCACAGCCACATGTTACTCACCGTCGTGGAAGCAGATCGACTGCGCCTCGCTCTAGCCATGCTCGCTCTTCACATGCTTGACTGGTTATGACAGGAAGCATAGGATTTAGTCTCGTTCATGTCCGATCCGCCTCGTTCAGGAGGTGGCTGTCATGTTCTTCCGTGGAGCACAAATCCAGCGGGACGGACAGGGCGGGTGTCACGTCCTCCTCCCAGCTCCCCTTTCCAACGTTCGCGCCGGGTTATCTTCTTCAAGTGGCCTGGTCCCATTCATTGATCGCACTCACCACCCCATTGAGCAGACATCGTCCACGTTCACGAACACATCCGTCAGCGCCTCAGTGCTCGAAGCATCGATGCCTGCGGTGCGAGGGGCAGGATACTCTTTGCCCCCGTTGGCACTTGTCGAATACCTGACCGCACCGAGGTTTCGAGCGACCTGGTCTGTTGGTGAACTTCCATTGGCCGTTGCATCCGGATCATCCACCGTGAGAACGCCACGCCCCCGCCGAAACGCCACACGGCATCACATCGGCAGGTCGGGCGCGACACAAAAGGACTCGCGCTGTATAGCGACGAGTTGGTGACCTATGTCAGGAGTGTATTGGGGAATCGTGACAGGACTCTTGGCGATGGTGGCGACGCTGTTTCTGTGCATCGACATTGCCTATTCCGCCCGAAGCGGGTCGCCCAAGACCTCTGGCGGAAACATCGAAGGGGGGAAAGAGTCTGGCACCCACGCGAAGGCCAGCCCTCGCCAAGCTGCGTAGACGCTTGCAAGCGGGTCACAGGAACCTACTTTTCACATGCCGGAGGTGCCCTATGGTCGAGCTCATTGGTCTCGGGACGATGATTGCGCTTGTGTGGCTGATCGCCTGGTCCATGGCGGGTGAAAGCGAATCGGAGAAGAGGCGAATGATGTCCACGCTTCCACACAACGCGGCCACGACACGCCATCAGCAAACCAGGCACGCCGCATAGTCCGACTGCACGCAGTCGCACCAAGACTCTCGGCTTACCAAAGGAACGGGAGAGGACTGCCCAGATTGAAAATCGACGCCCTGCTCCGGCTCGAAAGAGGAATCGGCAAGGCCGGCACGGTGCAGGATGCGCAAACAGGCCGTCCTCATCGTCCGTCGTTCATGAAACGTCGTTCGTCTCTCGTGACAGCCCGGATACGGATCCTGACTTAGATGGGCTTCACGGAGGTCGAGAACGCCGCCGGCGAACTTTTCCCGCATCCTGCTAGGTTAGGAGTTGGGCTTGTTGCGTGCCGGCAATCACTTCCTCCGTGATGACCACGGATTTCACGCCGGCTAATGCGGGGACGTCATACATCAGATCCAACATCACTTCTTCCAGAATCGTACGGAGCGCTCTGGCCCCGGTTTTCATCACCGCCGCCCGTCGAGCGATCGACTTGACCGCCGCGTCGGTAAACTGCAAATCGACGCCTTCAATCTCAAACAGGGCCTGATACTGTTTCACCAACGCATTGCGGGGCTCGGTCAAGACTCGAATGAGCGCGGGCACGTCCAAGTCGGCCAAGGTGGTCAACACGGGGAATCTGCCGACGAATTCTGGAATGAGACCGAACTTCAGTAAATCTTCAGCTTGCACATGGCGCAGCATCTCGGTATGGCCGTCGATCTCTCGGCTTGACGTGAGCGCCCCGAACCCCAACCTCTTCGGCATCGTCCGTTGCGCGATGAGTTGATCGAGTCCGACGAACGCCCCGCCGGCGATGAACAGGATGTTCGTCGTATCCACACGAATGTAGTCCTGCTCCGGATGTTTGCGGCCTCCCTTCGGAGGCACATTGCACATCGTGCCCTCCACAAGCTTCAGCAACGCCTGTTGCACGCCCTCGCCGGACACATCGCGCGTCAAGGATGGGTTTTCGGACTTGCGGCTGATCTTGTCGATTTCATCGATATAAATAATGCCGGTCTCTGCCCGCGCAACATCATAGTCACAGCTCTGCAGCAGTTTGAGCACGACGTTTTCGACGTCCTCCCCCACATACCCGGCCTCCGTCAGCGCCGTAGCATCCGCGATGGTAAAGGGCACATGAAGAATGCGGGCCAAGGTCTGCGAGAGCAGTGTTTTTCCGGTCCCGGTCGACCCGATCATCAGAATGTTGCCCTTCTGGAGATCGACGTGTTTGAGGCGCTCTCGATTGGCGATGCGTTTGTAGTGGTTGTGAACCGCGACGGAGAGCACTTTCTTGGCATGCTCCTGCCCGATCACATACGCATCGAGTGCGGTTTTGATTTCTGGTGGTGTGGGCAGGACCACGGGGATCGAGGCGGTTGGTTCCTGGGAGCCGCCATGCTTGCCCTGGTTCAACGACTGGGAGCAGCGTTGAATGCATTCCCCGCAGATCAAGAGCGGAGAAGACGTCCGGCATGACCGGCACGTATGTGGCTCAGGACTGGGGAGCAGGGCCTGAAGAGAAGCCTGAGGTTTTCCGCAGAAGGAACAGAGAGGATCCGGTTGTTGTGCAGAATGCCGTCTATCCCAGAACACAGCGCATGCCTCCCGGTCATGGAGTGAGCTGCCTGCTGGGGGTATTGTATGCTTCGCGCGCGCCACCCTGCAAGCAGGTGGCGGCGGAAGCATCGGCTCTGCCTGCGGGAGAAACCTTGGCAGAACGAGAGGAGGCAGAGGCGGTCACGGAAGGCGCGCCAGACGGACTCGGAAGACGGATTAGAAATGAAACCCAAGCCCCCCTGCAATCACATGCATCCGGGAGTTCAGGGTGAAGGAGGGACCACGGGCTCCGTTCGGAAATTCACTCTCCCATTGATAGTTCGCCACAAAATATTTGTACTCCGTGAAGAGAAAGAGTCGTTCGCCGACATTGGCGCGCAGCCCGCCGATGAACTGATAGGCGAACGCCCCGTCCGCAGCATTCTCATGGACCACGCCGATAGTGCTATGTTGCAGATTCAAATCTCGTGCGAACCCTCCCGATAGGCCGGCTCCGACTCCGATATACGGTTGAATGACCTCGCCCGGATAACGCAACAGCACATTCGCCATGGCATTGATGGATTGGAGCCGAAAATTTGCACTTCTGGTCACCCCGCCGGTCGTCGCCGCGGGCGCGTTGACCTTGCCGTCGAGGCCGGACAGTTCGGCTTCCAACCCGACGAACCGCCCTGTGAAGGCCGGAAAAAATCCAACCTTCAATCCGCCCCCTAACCCGCCTTGCACGTCGGTATTTGCGAAGGGATCTTCCTGCAACCGCACCGGACGGTCCAGAGGACGACTCCCCTGCACATACAGACTCACATACCACTCTGTCTTGTCCTCACCCTGTGTGGCCTCGGGAGAAACCGTCGGAGACTTGGCCGCAGTCGATGCGGCATCCGTCGCCCACGTCGTCGAGGCCGCGGCATGAATGCTCAGGACGGTGAGAATGCCGGCAGCCAGCGCCAAGGATGTTGTTTTCATGGATCACTCCTGTGAGGTGAACGGCACGGCAGGACGGAAGCGCCTGCCTACCAACCCACTCTTACCACGGGGATGATCGACCACAAACTGATTCGGCACTTGCTGCAGGAGTCTTGCTGATGGCGGCGGAGCGACCAGGAGCGCGATTCTACGTACCGGCAAAAAACATGTGCAGGGTTTCCCTGGGGAGCAGTCCGACCAGCATCTGCCCATCCGAACGCTGGAGCAACGGGACCCCCTGGTGCTCCGTCTGCTCCCACTGGTCGTTCCACCTCGTGAGAAGTCGCTCCACCGATGGAGCAGCACTCTCGATCAACTGATCCCCGGTGAATCCTTGACGGACGGCCTCTTCCCGCAAGACTTCTTGATCCGACAGATCCTGGCCGTCACACCAGAACAGTCGATACAACGCACGCACAAACAGCCTCCCTCGCAAACGATCCAGATGCAGCGCCCGAGCGGCGGAGGCAATTGCACGGCCGGTATTGGGTTTTCCCGTCGGCACGATGATCGGCAGGTCGGGCGCCAGACGGCGGACCATCTCGACTTCCTGCTTCAATTCGACGCCCAAGTGCCCACCCCAAGTCATCATGGGCACCGGCAGATACGGGGCATGCTGCACGCCCTGCCACTCGATCTGGTCCATGACGTCAAGCCCGTGCAACCGCTCATGCAACGCGTAACAAAAGGGACAATTAAAATCGCTGTACAGTGTATAGCCATTCATCGGGCGACCACGCACCCTCCCATGTCATACCGATCTGGTTCCTCACCGAGCGCCACCACAGCCCGGCTCTCAATCGTTTTGCACTGTCGAGGGGCGCGAACAGCCACGTGGGCATCTGCGCACGTTATTCAGGCAGAATGCCAAGGATGCGTACCGGAGCCCCGCTGCCGCCGGTGATTTTCATCGGCAGGGCGATCAGCGTGGCGCCGTAGGATGGAAGCTCATCCAGCCGCGCCACGTTTTCCAGTCCGTACAGGCCGGCGCCATTGACGATGCGGTGCACCACGAAGTCCTGCGAAGGACCGTAGTCAATGCTTGGCGTATCGATCCCGATGCCGGCAATGTGTCGTTCTGTCACCAGGAACCGCGCCGCTTCCTCTGAGAATCCCGGAAAATGCAGAGTCGTGGGCACATCCGGCGTCGTACTACCGAAATACTGCTCTCGATGCTGCCAATGGGCGCCCCACCCAGTGAACATCAGGACGACGGCACCATTCGGGATAACTCCGTACTGCGCCTCCCAGCGATGCAGATCGGTGAGAGACAACCGATAGTCCCTCTCTTTCGACACCGAGGCACGCACATCGATCACCACGGCAGGGCCCATGAGTTGCTCGACCGGAATCCCGTCGATCCCGACCTGCCCCTGCGCGAAATGGATCGGCGCATCCATGTGCGTGCCGGCATGTTCGGACAGGGCCACCTGTCCGGTCGTGTACCAGGCCTCATCGGCCGTTCCACCCCTCTGGCTCCCGTCACGGTGAAACGGGGGATTGCGCGGCCACACCAGCGTCGTCTCGTCGAAACTGTACGTCAGATCGACCAGCCGGGACGCCGCATGGACAATCTCCTGCCATCCTCCGACAGCCGGCAGACCGACCAGCCCCCACAACAAGAAAATGAGGGGAATCCCTCCTCCTACTGGCAACCGTTGTCGCATCCCTCACTCCTTGCCTGCCGACAGGGTCGTCCATCGCATGGCAAGTCAGCACTACCCACCCGCGCGCAGATACGGTACCCTTTCGTCCGTCCGAAGTGCAACGGGAGGAGGCATCATGACCGCTGACCGGCTACGGTTCTCAGGACAACGCTTCGCAGTCGAGTATCACCTTGACGGATCAACCGACGAGGCGCGCCGACGAGCCGATCTCCTCTGTATCGACCAGACCGTCGAGGCAGCGGACCATGTCATTCCCGACGGGCCAATCAGGAATGAACTCTTGGGCCGGGTGGAGCATGTCGAAGGTGTCGGCGAGGGAGTGCACGCCGCCTTGCTCACCTTCCCGGTGGAGCTGCTCGATGGCACCATGAGTACGCTCCTGCATATGAGTTTCGGCATGGCGAGCTTGCAAGGAGGGGTGCGCCTCGCCAATCTGATCCTTCCAGATGCGGCCCTCACCCGGATACCCGGCCCTCGGCTGGGCGTCGATGGACTTCGCGCACAACTTGAAGTTTCTGCGCGTCCGCTGCTCTGCACGGTCCTGAAGCCACTCGGTCTTAGCCCAGATGCACTCGCGGAGTTGGCCTATGAATTCGCCCTCGGCGGAGTCGACCTCATCAAAGATGATCAAAGTCTCGGCGATCATCCGTTCTGCCCATTCGAAGAGCGCGTCGCGCGTTGCGCTGAGGTCATCGCTGCAGCATCGAAGAAAACCGGTCGGCCCTGTCTGTATGCGCCACACATCTCCGGGCCTTGGCCAACCCTCCTCGAACGGGCGGCTCAGGCAAAGCAGCTCGGAGCAGGGGCGCTCCTGATCTGCCCAGGACTGACAGGCTACGATGCCGTCGCCGCGCTCTCAGGCCTGGCGGCGCTCTCCCTACCGCTGATCCTGCACCCGGATTTTCTGGGAAGTCACTACGTGAGCCGGGACAGCGGCATCGCCCCATCAGTCCTCTTTGGACTCCTGCCTCGCCTGGCCGGTGCGGACATTTCTATCTACCCCACATACGGCGTGGGTTATCCTGTCACGCAAGCCGATTGTCGCGGCATCGCACAGGCCTGTCGAACCGAGCTGAGGACGCTCGCCCGTACGTTTCCAACCGCCGCAGGGAGGATGAACGCCTCACGGATTCAGGAGATGACGGCGCTGTATGACTCCGATGTGGTCTTCATTCTCGGCAGCGACATACGCCGTGATCCCACACACATACGCAACGCATGTCGAACATTTCTTCGCCTGCTCGAACGCAGGTGACGCCTGAATCCATACATCTACAATCGCTGCATAATCACCTCATAACTAATTGTATGTATTGATATTCCTCGCCAGCATTTCGACACAGTCACCCCATGATTCCTCCGACATCTTCCTCTCGGATCACATCCCTGCTGATCTGATGACAATCCATCGCAGCGGCAAGACTCACGATTTGCGTCAAGTTTCATACGGCCGGCACCGATACAGGCCATAGCCTGAAGTCCTTACGTAGGTCGCAACCATCGGTCTGAGCACGAGAAGGTCATGTCGCTCGCAAAAACGCCCAGCGAACCCACGAAGCTCGACAAATCCGACAGCATGAAGCTCAGTCCCGAGTACCTTCGCGTGGGCATGTATGTCGACCTGAACTGCTCCTGGTTTCGCCACCCCTTTCCACGACGCTCGTTCAAACTGACCTCGCAGAGCCAAATCAACACGATCAAGGGTCTCGGGTTGGGCACCGTCCTGGTCTACCCGAGGGAATCGGATCCCGAGACGGATGGAGAAGGGACACCGATCGAAGCAATTGCCGATCGCCGGCCGGCACAGGAGCCTGCCGCTGAAGAGCACCATGCGGAATCCTCAACCGAGCCACCCACTTCGCCAGTCGAGCAGGAACGACCGACGCAGGGCGATTACCATCAGTCGGCGCAGATGGCGTCCGAGGCCTACCGCGAGATGCTCGGAACCGGTTCGAAGATGATGAAGGAACTCTCGAACGGATCGGAGGAAGGAATCCGTTGCGCGGAATCGATGATCGGCGGACTCAACACCCTCCTCGCCAACACCGAAGCAGCCGGTACCGTAGCCAGCGCCTTCGACCCCGAAGATGTGGAGAATGCATCGACTATCCGTGCCATGAATGTCGCTACCCTCTCCATGCTGGTCGCTCAGCAGTTCGACATCGACCAGGAGGCGCTACAGATGATCGGGATGGCCGGGCTCCTGCTGGATATCGGAGAACATCGCATTCCAAAACATATTCTTCAAACCCGCGCCCGCCGGTCGGAAGCTGAAAACGTGAAGTATCAGCTTCATCCCTACCTGGGCGTAGAGATGCTCCGAAAATTCCCTCACATCCCGGAGGAAGTCTTGGACGTCATCCGCAGTCACCATGAGCGGCTGGACGGCTCGGGCTATCCCGAAAAACTGAAGGGAGACCAAATCTCCCTCCCCACCAGAATCGTGAGCGCCGTCGACCACTACGACTCGCTGGTCAACAGCCTCTACCCGGAGGAGGCCCTCTCGCCAGCTGAAGCACTCTCGACCATGTACAAGTACCAGAGGCAGATGTTTGCCGCGGATGTGTTGGTGGCCATGATCCAAACCCTGGGAGTCTATCCGCCCGGAACCGTCCTTTCCCTCTCAGACGGACGGTTCGCCCAGGTACTCAACATCAACTTCAAGTATCGGTTGAAACCTCTAGTCCTCCTCTACGACGAGGATGGCCCGCCAGGAGAACCGGTCACCGCGGACCTCCAGTCACAACCGGAACTGACAATTCTTCGCGGCATGACACGCGGGGAGCTGCCAAGTAAAGTCGTGGAGTACTTTCACCTCAAGCGATGGACCGGCTATTTTGTCCAGTCCTCCATCCGCGCTGCCTGACACGATCTCCCGAGACATCCTCGATGCGACTGGCAGCCCCCGCATGTAGTGTGGTATGTCCCAGCCATGGCTCAGCCGCGGATTCTCCTCGTCATTCCACCTCTCACGCAACTCAATACACCCTACCCGGCCACGGCCTACTTAACGGGCTTCCTGCGATCCCGGGGATATGAGGCGGAACAGGCCGATCTCGGCCTCGAAATGATCCTGCGTCTCTTTTCACGCCCCGGACTCGGAAAGGCGTTTCACCGCATCAAGCACATGGATGTGGCCTGGCCCGGAGAGGTCCAACAAATCCTCGCCCTTGAGGACGCCTACCTGGCTACCATCGATCCGGTCATGGCCTTTCTTCAGGGAAAAGATCCCATGTTGGCGCCTCACCTCGCGAGGCCGGGATTTCTGCCGGAAGGCCCCAGATTCGCCGCCGATCAACGCCCTGGAGGAGCCCCACACGCCTGCTCCCCGACCGACGCAGCCCGCCACCGGGCGACCCTCTACATCGAAGACCTGACGGACCTGCTGCACGAAACCGTCGCGCCCCATCTGTTCCTGAATCGTTACGCCGAGCAGATCATGGAGGCGACGTCGTCGTTCGACCGGATTGAGGCGGCCCTGTCTCAACCGTTGAGCCTGACCGACGGATTGCTCCTCGACGCACTCGGGCCACACCTCGCCCGCACCACCCCCGATCTCGTCGGCCTCACCGTGCCCTTCCCCGGCAACCTATTCGGCGCCTTGCGTATCGCGCAAGCCATCAAGACCCGACAGGCAGACACCAAGGTCGTGCTGGGCGGCGGCTACGTGAATACGGAATTGCGGCGATTGCAGGATCCTCGATTGTTCCGGTACGTGGATTACGTGACGCTCGACGACGGCGAGCGACCGCTCCTGTGTCTCCTCGACTTCCTGGCGGGCACACGCCCGCCCAGCAAACTGTGCCGGACATTCATGCTGCTGGACGGCCGGGTGTCGTTTCAAGACGGCACCACCGAGCCGGATGTGCCCATGCAGGAACTCGGCACCCCGACGTATACCGGCCTGCCGTTGGGCGACTACCTCTCCATCCTCGACAGCCTGAACCCAATGCACCGCCTCTGGTCCGAAGGGCATTGGAATAAACTCACCGTCGCCCACGGCTGTTACTGGAAGCAATGCACATTCTGCGATGTCGGGCTGAACTACATTGCGCGTTACGAAACGACCCCCACAGACGTCTTGCTCCGCCAGATCGACACCTTGATTCGCGAAACCGGGCAACGGGGCTTTCACTTCGTCGACGAAGCCGCGCCTCCGGCTGCCTTAAAAGCACTGGCGCTGCGGTTGCTGGAGACGGGCCAGACTATCTCCTGGTGGGGGAACATTCGGTTCGAGGAAGCCTTCTCTCCCGATCTGGCACGACTCCTGGCCGCATCCGGTTGCATCGCGCTGACTGCAGGCCTTGAGGCGGCCTCGGACCGTCTGCTCGAACAAATGAAAAAAGGAATTACCGTCGACCAGACCGCGCGGGTGGCGGCGGCCTTTCGGCAGGCCGGGATTCTCGTCCACGCCTACCTGATGTACGGGTGCCCCGGTGAGACCATTGCCGACACCGTAGATTCATTGGAACGCGTGCGTCAGTTGTTTGCCGGCAACCTCTTGCAATCCGCCTTTTGGCACAAATTCACAGCCACGGCGCACAGCCCCATCGGGCTCAATCCGGCTGCCGAAGGCCTCACCATTCTCGGTCCCGTGTTTGCCGGGTTTGCCGAAAACGATCTTCGCCATGCCGACTCCCGCGCCACCTGCCCGCCCTGGCTCGGGGCAGGCCTTCGGAATGCGGTCCTGAACTATATCGAGCGGGCAGGCCTCGACCTTCCGGTACAGCGCTGGTTCTCACATCGCGTCAAACCACCCCGCGTCGCCCGCACCTGGCTCACGCAATCCCTCGCAGCCCCATTCCCGACTCCACTCACGGCTGAACGCCGTTGTGTCTGGATCGGCGGTCGGCCCGTCGTTCTGTCGGCGGGAACCACGCGAAGCAGAATCATCCTTCCGACCCGCACCGAAGATTTTTCACTGATGCTGGCACCGGCACAGGCTGAGTGGCTCCTCGCTCTCATCCGAGAGTCAACGCCGTCGTCTGCCGCGGATGGCACCTATCCACGCCTGGCCGACCTTCGGGCGTCGTTCCCCAGTTCCGGCGCTCGAGCCTTCGAGCGCTTTGCCGGGACGGCCGCTTGGGACACCATCAAACAGGCGGGTCTGCTGTTGGTGTGATACCTCCATCGACAGGCGCTGCCGTCATCTCCAGCGAACAGGCAGCGTCACACCGAGGGGCATCCCGGCGCAGGAAGAGGTTGCAGACTGTGAACGGCAGGAGAGAGGGAATGGGCAAGCCTGGGAGGAGCCGGCCTGCAAGCCGGCTCCTCTGCTGGTCCATCGGGAGCGCCGCAACGGTTACTTGTTGGGCTGCGGAGTGACGCGGAGATAGGGCTTGATGGTCCTGAACCCCTTCGGGAAAAGCGTCTTGGCTTCCGCATCGTTCACGGCCGGCGTGATGATGCAATCCTGTCCGTCTTTCCAGTTCACCGGAGTCGCGACCTTGTATTTGGCGGTCAGCTGAAGTGAATCCACCACCCGCAGCAATTCATCGAAATTTCTTCCGCAGGAAGCCGGATACGTCAACATCAGCTTGATCTTCTTGTCCGGCCCGATCACAAACACCGATCGAACCGTCATGCTGTCCAACGAATTCGGGTGGATCATGTCATACAGGTCGGCAACCTTCTTTTCCGGATCGGCAATGATCGGATAGGCCACGGTGCAGTTCTGCGTTTCGTTGATATCTTTCATCCACCCGCGATGTGAATCCAACGGATCCACGCTGATGGCGAGTATCTTGACGCCCCGCTTGTCGAACTCCCCTTTGATCCTGGCCATGTAGCCCAACTCGGTCGTGCAGACCGGCGTGTAATCCTTGGGATGCGAGAACAAGATCCCCCATCCGCCCCCGAGCCACTCATGAAAATTGATCGTCCCGTCCGTCGTTTCCGCTGTAAAATTCGGGGCGTCGTCGCCCAGTCGTAGTCCCATGATGTCCTCCTTCCCTAACGGTTCGAATGTATGAATCGTACGGCCTTATGACCGAAAAATTCGGTTAAGGTTACCGTGTCTGACGCGTGCGGTGCAAGCAGAAGCTACCCCCGGTGAAGCCGGACACTCCTCCGGATGTCCCACAACGACGCATTCACTCAAGTTTTCGCTCCTCCATCCGATAAGTAGCCCAGGAGCCCAAGGAGTTCGCATGGATCACTCACCACCACCCGCGTCCGGACTACGCCTCTCGAACGATGCCATGTATCGTTTGCTCCGCGAGGGGTGCATCAAGGAATTCAACGTCAAACGGGCCTCCGGCGAAAAAGTGGACCTGACCCGTTGCGACCTTCGCGGGCTGGATCTACGAGGGCTGGACGTCGATGGTCTGGATTTTACCGACTGTTATTTCCGGCAAGCCGACCTTCGCGGCATCGATTTTCGCAAGGCGAATCTTGAAGGCGCCAGCATCAATGCAGCCAAAATCTCCGGCGCCTACTTTCCCTCGGAACTGAGCGCGAGCGAAATCGAGCTCTCGCTGCTTCACGGCACGCGGATGCGCTATCAACCGAAATCCTCACCTGAACCGAAGGGCTAGCTGCCCGTCAAATTGAGATGGGCCCGCACCTGCTTGCCTTCGGACGCGGCCAGTTCCACCTCCACCAGAAACACCCGATCCTCCGGTAAGCCGCCCTGTTCGATCAAGCGTTCCCGAATAGCTTTGGCACGGCCTTGCGCCAACAGTCGCAACTCCGCCTCCTCCACACCCATGGCCGGCACCAACTGTTGCCGGAGTTCGTCGGCTGTGAGCACGCGTTCGACGGATGTTCCACCCGGCAGTTCTTCCTTCTTCATGGGCTGCTTGCCTAGTTTCTCCGCATAGAGATCGCTCAACAACTCGAACTCGCGCGAGGGAGAGAGGACCGCTTGGAGATTTTTGGTTCCACCCTGCGTAAATCGTCGTTGCACATCTGCCGAGATTTTCTGCATCGCCAACGCCTCGCGGTCGCGTGTGGGATCGGCAGTCCCGGTGACATCAACCCGTAACGCCGGTCGCTCCTGAAGCGCTTTGGCGATGGAGTCGATCTTCTGTTGCTCCGCTTCTCCCACCTCCTCGTTTCCCGGAACAAACTCGACGAACTGCAAATCTTCCGCTCCGCCGCCCACGAGTCCACCCAGCGCCGAAAAGGGCGAGGTGGCCACTTTGGTAATCAGATTGACCAATGCATTGAGCACCACCCGGCCATAGCGAAAATCGGGTTCGTTCAGGTCTCCACGCACCGGCAAGTCGATGTCGATCCGGCCCCGCCGGTCTTTGAGCAACCCCACGGCCAGGCGCACCGGCAAACTCGTCGCATCCGGGCTCTCGGTCTTTTCCCCGAAGGTCAGCTGATCGACCAGCACCTTGTTTTCCCCTACCAGCTGCTTCTTCGAGACCTGATACATGAGATCGAGCGACAGTTTGCCCTTGGTGATGGGGTAGCCGACATATTTCCCTGCATAGGGAGAGACCGCCGTGAGATCGACCCCTTGGAACAGAAACGTCAGATGGGTGTAGGCATCCTCACTCAACGGATTGATCTGGCCCTGGATCTTGATCGGCGCCACGTCGTCCACTTCACCGGCCAGCGCCACCTGAGCCTTGGCCACCTGCTTGGAAGACAAACCTTTGATCGTGCCGCTGAGATCGGTAATGCCTGTCGCCACGACCGGATCGATCGATTCGTCGATAAAGGTCGCCGACAATTTCGACAGTCGCACCACCTCGATGTCCACCGGCGTGGGAGCCGTCTTCTTGGCGGGCGACTCGGGAACCGCCGGCGGCGGGGTGGGCTCTGCTTGCTGCGGTTCCGTCTTGCGCATCAACCGCGACAGATTCAGCGAGCCGTCTTTCTCCGTCACCAGCCGAATTGCCGGATCGCGGAGCGCGATTTCGCCGATCTTGACCTTGGTCGGTGAGACGTCCAGCGCCACCTTCTGCAGTCCCAAGGCCGTCCATCCCAGGAATTCCTTTCCCGACACCCGCTCAGCCACATGCAGTGTGTTCACCCCCACCTGGCCCGTGTAGCGCAAGATCGGTTCAGAGTCGGGTCGGGCTCGATAGGCCACCTCGCCGGCCAATTCCAATTCGCCGTCCATGATATCGACCTGCATGGTGCGATCCAGATAGGGCTGGAACGGTCGCAGGCCGATATGCGCCAACTTGAGAGAGAGCGATGCCTGCAGCGGGTCGAGTTGCACGCTGCCTTGTCCGTCAAATGTTCCCTGCTGATTGAGCGTGAAACCGGCCGTCACCGGAATCGAGCCTCGAAACGGCACATGCAGATCCTTGGCGGTCGCCCGCAGATTTTCGATACTCAGTTGCGCAGGCGTGGCAAGAGTCCGATCTTCAAACTCGACCTTCGACTGATCGACTTCGACGGCCTGCACCTCGACGGTCCATGGCGCCCCTGCAGCAGGAGCGGGCGTCTCCGTTGGTGCTGCCGCCTTCTCCGGCGCAGGCACGGGAGCAAACAGCGGCTTGAAGTTCACTACCCCGTCCTCAGCCACCCAGGCCCGCACGTCCGCACCGGCCAGGGCCACCCGGCCAACGCCCAGTTCCCGCTTCGGAAGGTCCAAGCGGATGCCGTGGACACCCAATGCAGGTAGCGTCAGCACCGGGTCCCGGCTTCCCGCCGCAGACAACCGGAAATCGGCGAGTTCAATCTTGGCGTCGTTCACCAGCAGATTGACCGGGAACTGCCTGGTATCGAAGTGGTAGCGCGCGTCGACCAGGAACGTCCCGCTCAGAATATCGAACCGGAACCGGTCGCGGAGGCTGGGCCAGAACGTCGTGAGGTCGACATGCGACAGAGAGAGGTGACCATCCGATTCCAGCGGGTCGAGGTGGAGCGTCCCCTCCCAAGCCAGCGTTTCTCCCTCAGCGAATTCGGCTGAGAAGGCGTAGGCGTTCTCGCCCCCGCGTCGCGTCCCGAAATTGCGCAACGTAATTTCAATCGGCACGACGTCGATCGTGATCGGTTGCTGTTTGGTATCGTCCCGATACTCGATCACACCCCGTTGAATACTGAGCAGACGAATCTCGACCGGCGGGAGCGGCGCCTTCTGCTTGTCTTCTTCCGGCGCGACCGGTGAAGACGGCTGGTCGGATGCCGGAGGGGCAAGGCCCAGCAGGTTCAATGTGCCGTCCGCGCGGACGTGCACAAGCCCGAACGGAAGCGTCACACGAATCTCATCGAAAATATAAGCGGAACGGACGAGGGAGGTGCCCTCGAAATCCACAAAGAGTTCCTGAAACCCGACCATCGGGGTGTGGTCCGGTTCCTGGATCTCGAATCCCGTCAACGCCACGGAAAAGGTAAAGGGATTGATGCGAACATCGCCGAGCAGAACGGGGTGCCGCAATCGTTCGGACAGGGCGGGAATCACGTAGGTCTGCACCGCATAGGGCGCAACGACGAACCCCAACAGCGCGTAGAGGGCCAGGCAGCCGCAGAGCAGGATGAGAACGATTCGGTACCGCGCGAACAACGCCATGTCAGGCACAGGGTGGAAGGTAGTGCGCCCGGCTCCCCTCAATGGAGAAGGCCCTGCGGGCACACGTGTTACTGGGAGCGCTTCTCAAGGTGGAGGATAACGACCGGCATCGCGTAGAACAAGGAGAAAATGTCTCATGGATTACGCTTACGTGTAACAAGGGAATGGGGGCGGATCTGATCGATATCGCGGTCACGCCGCATGTGCAATCGGATGTCGGTCGCCCCTGCTTGCCACCTGCAGAAGACGCGCTACACTTGAAGTATGCTTGCTCCCGAATTCATTCTGTTCTCCACCTTGTTCGCCATTCCGATCATCTGGACCTTGCTGAAGGTCCTGGTCAATCACCTGATCGATTCCGAGCACGAATCCTGCCCGGCTCAAAAGGAAAAGATCAGCGACCACGACCTGAAAGCCGCCTAGCCTCGCGTTCTCTCGATTGCTGGCAGATGTATCTTGAGGAAGGACGAGGGGAAGCGTCTGTGTCACCCTACCTCTGCCTGCCTACTCATGGTAGAGAGGATCGGCGGAACGGTCCCTCTAAACCAAGGTGGTAACAGATGGCAATCAGTCACAAATGGTCATCTTCAATAAGCCGTCAGGTATGGCATTTGTGCCACCTTGTCAGAGCCCTCTTGCGGGCATCATGCGCAGGGTATGCGATGATCCTGGTACTTGGTTTGTCCTCGGTCGGGAGTGCCTCCGGGCAGGACAGTCTCCCGACCTATATCGACGAAAAAGGCATCATGACCGCTATGGATCAGTACGCTCAGACGAGCGACCAAATCCATGCGACGCTGACAGGACGTACCAGGCTGTTCGAGGTGAAGGCTCAGTTGGCCACCCAGTGCGCGAAATGACTTCGGCTGATCGAGAAAGTGATGAAGCTCACTGAGCCGGACGAGGAGGATGGAGAGGCGGAGTGGACACGCGAGACGTGGTTCCTGGTCCACACGTGGTTCGAAGAGCAAGAAAAGGAATGGTATTTCGCGGGGAAGAAATTCGCCGTTTCCATGGATACTCAGCTGGAGCAGGTCCATTCAAAGGAGGAAGCCATGGAGACTTACAACAGAGGGTTTGCCCTGATCATGAATGCCCAAATCGCCGTCCTGGAAAAGATGTCCCACGATCTCGACGTACGAATCAATCGCCTAAAAGAACCCCGAAGCGCTGACTGACTGGCACGCGGCTCAACCCAACGATACCAAATATGCCTTTGCAGTGAACCATGAAGGTTTTGAATAGATGCCTTCATTGGCAATCTTCTGGTCTTCTATGAAGAATATCGTGAAAAATCTTCGCTGCGAGGTAGTGGGCCACCGCTTGTTCGTAGCGCCATTGTCCATCTATTGAAACGGCGTATTGCTGACCCACGACAAGCGCGTCGGCTGTATCCACATAGTGGTCGATCTCGTCTCCGTTCTGGACCACGTGAACCACCTGTGCAGGACCGATCAATCCGCGATCAGCCGTCCGGCATTGTCCTTCTGGAAAGAATAGCGTCTGAGATAACCTCACAATTGGGCGCTCTCCCGGCACAACAGCCGTGACGGTGGAAATACTCAGTAAGTCAGGATGAGGCTGAGCACCATGTATGTCGCTGGTGTTTGACATGCCGCTTCTCCCAGGCTTCTGCCGTTAAGTGAGTGGCCACGAACACGCGGCCTTTACTTGAAAAAACCGAAACAGATGGCACGGTCTGCAGTTCCTTCAAGTCGGCGTTGTGTGGTGTCTCATGCAAGATTGATCCGGTGAATCTAACCTTGAATCGTCGCGCGATTCAACTCCGCCCGCCGATACACTTCCGTTCAAGACCGAGGGTGACCGGGTGGTCGCCCTCAATGGGATTGGCGATACTTGCTATGACTAATGTCACGAAAAGGCATACCAATCGGCATGAGGCCCTCCCATTCGGGGGCCCGTTTTTTAGTCCGAGGTGGGTTTGCGCTTGGGCCGATGCATCGGGGTATAGCACTTGAAAAAGTCCGGCAAATCTTCATTACCGCATCGCCTTCTTTTTCAGCGTGTGATGAATGTTGGTGCGCCCGGTTGGAATCGAACCAACGACCCTCAGCTTAGAAGGCCAACCAGAAGCCAATGATATTATTAAAGATTCAGTATGATTGTATCGTCTAAACGAATGCTAAACCAAGCGAAAATCTTCCTTCCAGGTGGGACTAAGTAGGATTAGGTTGGACTGGCAACCGGGAGCAAAACTGGGAGCGAACCGGGAGTAAAACCGGGAGTAATTTAAAGAAGAATTCGGAGCTAAATGTGGAAGGATGTGCCTTTTTTACCCGCAACTTTACCCCTGATCGGATCACAGACCATCGCCATTGAGTTGAGAAATAAGCTGATGCTAAGAGTTCGGAGGAGCCTTCATGTCGAAACTATCCGGCACACAGGCCTTGGCGAATGCTTCGCCGAACGCCATCAGACCAATCCGGCTCCTGATTCGGACACCTGTTTGCTGATCGTTGGCGTCCTTCAGAATTTCCTGGTTTCCTATTTGCGTTATGGCGGCTAGGCCCAAGTGGTACAAGTGATCAACAAATGACCGAAAGTTTTGCGGAAAGGATAATTGTGAAATCGGGAAGTCATTGGATTCTTCAGATCGCAAACTAAACAGGCGCGTCTCAACATTGTAATTGGCCCTCTCCGTTAGAACATAGCTTTGCCTCTTAAGCAGATATAAAATAATTGCCTCGTCCGGATGAAGCTGGCTGATAATCTGAGCGTAGGCCGGATGGGCCTCTACGACTCGTTCCTTGTCCACGGCTCTTGCCAAGAGATTCACAAACATTTCAGTTTGGATACCGTCCTCCCTGGAAAACTGGAGGCCTAGGATCGCAGGACCTATGACCTCCGGGGCCGGTTCGATCAGGTTAGATTCAGGCACCTTTTCTTCTATCCGCTTGAGATACCGGTTCCATCTCGACCGCCATGCCTTGATATACTCAATTGGGGCAAGAAGAAAACGTGCAGCCTCCACGGTATCTGCTAACGAGTCCCCTAGTTTGCGTACAGCGGGCTGGAGCGCGTCCTGATAGACCTCCTTCGCTGGAACGGCTTTCAAGAGCTCGCTTGGATCCGGAAGCATTTTAATCCCCCCTTCTGCTGCTGCAATAGCACTATACAACACTTCACAACTAGTAGAAACTCATAAGCTCTTGAATTATGGTGCGCCCGGAAGGACTTGAACCCCCAACCCTCGAATCCGAAGGCGGACAACGCACTTTAGAGACAGACAGCGATCAAGGAGGACAGATGGACATGTTCTCTTTATAGAACAAGAGCTTTTGTATCAGTCCATGAGGATGAAGGACGACTGAAGCATACCTGTGATCGTGGACAAAACCGAGACCGAACCGGGACCAAAAACCGGGACCAAATCTCCTGGATGAAAATGCAATCCGCCTCCCCGCGCTTTATTCATATCGGAACCTGCAGTTCTCCTGACACCGCGCTGAAAAGGGAAAATTGGAATCAGGGTTGAACCGCAAATATTCTCGTTCCGAATTAGCTCTCAGTGTCAGGGCTACTCGACGAATGAGGCGGGTTAATAGCCTCTTTCGCAGCTTTTTTTGTCCGTCGCTTATTAGTTTGGCGTTTGGTAGAACCTATTGCCACTTTACCCTCCGCATCTGCTGACCCAATGGGGAAGGGGTGTACACCGAAGATGGCGCGTACATGATTGAGATCCGTCCCTGCTTGCCTTCTAAACCTACCAAGCAATGCTCCCTGCAATAAATTACGCTGCTCAAGATCTAAAGAACTTCCCAATCGCATTACAAAATCTTCAAACGACTCAGCTCCTGAAATTGCATTTTGTACATCCTCTGTCGTTAAACCGAAGGTGCTCGTAAGGTAACCGATCAGTGGATTTTTTAAAGCTTCTCGGAGTAGGCCTGCTGCTTCAAGTCTCTTCGTTTCTCTTTCGATTAATTTTTCGGACTGCTTCGGGGCTATTCGCGACACAATTTCCTCCAGATAGCGCTTAAAAGTCGTGTTCAATTCCGACATTTGCGATACCTGAGCCTGAAGTGAAGAAAGCTGTGCCTGCTGCTGAATACGCTGGAGGAGCTCCTTAAATAGACCGGACCACTGCTCACGAAGCCAGTCTTCGATGTCGCTGTATTTGTCGAATTGTTGAATCGGATTGTTGCGCGGCTGGCTGACAATGTCTTCGATTAACTCAAAAATATTCACCGAATCAACATGTGCGTATGAGATGGCCTTATTACTCTTATTCTTTAAATAGGTTTCATACTCAGCGTAAACAGAACGCTCGATCAGCACATAAATTGGAACCTCTCTTTCAACAGCGGAGCGGTACTCACCACGAGTAATGCTGTTGTACCGGTCATAAAATGTCTTGGGAATAGGTGACTTACCTGATGACATCTCCGAGCCATATCGACCGCCAACAATCAAAACGAATATATCGACAGAAGCGACTTCTCTATAGCAAGACTCGTCAAGCGGGAGGTCGGGAGTATAGGCAATCTTGCCCTTCTCTGAAAGAATTGCATCGAATCCGAGTGATTCCACGAAGTTCTCCAAGGACGACCGCAGGTGTTTGAGATCGTAGTAACTTGAACTTACGAATATACGTGGCTTGGCCATAGGCTATTCCTTTTGAGTTCGTGAGCATCTCACGTCGGAGTGCACTGAAGATCTACGGATACTCCTTGACGGTATTTTCAAGAATCTGATTAAAAGGACGCTGGAATATAGCGCGATTCTTTCAGAATTTCGAGGGTTCTAGATAAGAACTTCAGTGCGAGGATAGACGATTTGAATAATCGGCAAAATATCAATAGAAGGTTGCGACTGGAAAATCAAAGATGAAAATCGTCCTACTTTGACCATATAGATCAAGTGAAGCGGGGGCTGCGCCCCCGATCCCCCCGGCCGTCCGGTCCAGTGGTCCGGAACGGCCGGGCGGCCTCGTTGGGCGGAATCTTTGCGTTCCTAATCTCCTCATGGTTTCAGTATTCCTCTTCTCTACTCTGTCTTTGTAAACAACGATCCAACAGAACGGCGGCCAAGCTGACGCCTCGCCGCCTCGCATAAGGACGGAGCATCGTTCCCTCTCACCCGTGAGGGATAGTGGACGGGTGACAGGGAGAAATTGATTAGAACGTGTCACCGTCTCGCAGTGAGGTCCGCACACTCGATACAGAGCCAGATTTCGCATGTGACATCGCTCTTTCGATAGCAGAACCGTACCCAGGCTCCTTCGACTTGGCAGAATTCACAGAGCCGTTCCTTCGTATGTTCAGGACAAAGCCAGGCTTTCTGTGCCCGATCGTACGTGGTAGCCTCCCTCCCGCAACACGCTGGTCCAAATAGACTCGGCAGCTTCAGATCGCATCGATGCCAGATCATCCTCACACCTCCTGATAGACCAGCCCCTTTCCCAGTACCAATTGCAGAATAGTGCCACTGAACCAAATCGGATGCCCCGAAAGCAGATCCTCCCAAGTCTTGATGAACACGATCCGAGGGATTTCGATCTCGCCCCTGATCCGGCGATAGGCGTTCCTTGTGGACCATTGGTGCCGCATCTCCTCCCAGAGTCGGCTGATGGGAAATCCAAGGGAGCGCTTCCAGGACCAACACATATTCACGTAGCCGCATTGATCCTGGACGTACTGGCTGATGACGTACCGGCTGAGACGGTTCCGGGAACGATGGCTGGGCTGATAGGCCTTGATCCAGACCACCGGAGCCCCGTGGAGAGCCTGCCATTGTGAGGAGAGCCATTCCTGGGAGATCCAGAACCGTCGGGCTCGTTCCCCCTCCGGCACCCGCCAGGCCCAGAAGATATGGAGCACGCCATGTCCCTCCTCCGTCCGGACCTGGTAATACTCCAACCCCTGAAAGCCCAGCTGGCGTTCGATCCGCTGGCGCAGCTGCTTGTGGTGATAAGTCAGCTTCTCCGCATCCCCGCCTTCCGCCGTCGACAGTGTGACCCAGAGCACTTGGAACTGGTGACATTCCCAGAACCAGAGCAGCGACCGGACGCGGTGATAGCCTCGTTTCTGCTTTCGCGTCCATTCCCCGGCCACTGGTTCCCGCCGGAACTCCTTCCAGCGGCTCATCGGGCAGCCTCCGCTTGAGGAATGGCTGGACGAAGACCGGCAGCCAGAATCCGTTCGAGTTCTTCGATGGGAATCCGCACCGCCCTGATCGACGGCTTTACATAGGCAATCTGCCGTTTCAGGATGGCTTTCCTGATCGTGCTTTCCTTGAGCCCTAACCGGTTCGCCGCTTCTCGAATGGTGATCAATTTTGTACTCGGGACCATCGGACACCTCCTTGAAAGAATGGTTCAAAAATGATCACGGCTGATATTGTTGAGCCGTGATTCCTCTTGACACCCATTAGCAAGGGGGAGGTACACTTGCCAAACACATTCCGGTGAAATCGGCCCTTTCGCACGACACATTTTTCGGTGGTGTTGGGATTAAGAACTGAGGGAGGGGTCCAGGTGAAAAAGGAGCCGAAGGCATGAGCGCACAGGAGCAAGCCGAGCATGAGTTCCAAGTGGAGTATGAGAAGGCGATGGAGCGTATCCAGACGATGCCGGATGGCGCCGTGGGGTGGATGCTCCGGTTTTTACAGACCGACCTGGAGGCCTTGACGCCCACGGAATGGACGCTAGTGGCGTTTGAGGTCGCGGCCTTTGTCGATGAGACGGGGGAGCGGTATGGCGGGATGGTGGCCCCGGAGAGTGGCTGGAGCGTGGAAGGCGTGCCGAACGCGAAGAACTATCAGACGATACCCAGTCGCAAAGAAGCCCTGGACATTCAGGCTACCGTCCTGGAGCACTTGGAACTCTATTGGCATGAAGGCTACACCACTTTCACGTTTCCGCAGATGACGCTGGTCGTGGTGTCGCCGGGTGAGGGCTCTGACGAGGCCGGGACGGTCATCGTGAGTGCGAAACGCAAGGCGAAGGAGTTTGAATACCGATTTGTCCACCTTCTGGCCCAAACGGGGGATTACATTCGACGCTGTCCGGAGTGCGCCACGATCTTTTTCGCGATCCGACGCGACCAGCTATACTGTCAGCCGCGCTGCCAAAACCGAGTCGCAGCGAGAAAGTGGCGCGAGTCCAATAAGAGCGGGGAACGAAAGGAGAGCCACCGTGGCAAGAAAAGCGGGAAAGGATAGAGGCATCCTCGAAAAGCCGGCGGGATCAGGGAAGTGGTGGGTACGGCTCACAATGAACGGCCGGGAAAAATGGTTCCGTGCCACTAACAAGAGCCAAGCGAAAGCGCTGTATGGTCGACTCAAGGCCGAAGCGCGAGAAGAAACGTACTTCCCAGAGAAGTATAAGAAGACAAAACAGGTCACGTTACGAGCATGGATTACTCGCCATCTTGAGGGTTGTTCGAATCGAAGCGTGGCTAATTCACGACGGCATGGCCGTTTTTGGTCACTGTTGCTGGGGAATCGAACCCTGCGGGACATCTCTACGGAAGACCTACGGCGGATTCAGGCACAACTGAAGGCACGTTACGACTTGAAGAAGGCTAACGGAACCCGGCGCAAGGCTCCACCGACTATCAATAGATATTTCTCCTATCTAAGGCATGTCCTCACGTTGGCGGTGAATGACGGCAAGATTGACCGCAACCCGATGAGCGGCGTGAAATTCTTTCCAGAGGCCATCAAGACGCGGTTTCTCACAGACGACGAAATTGCTCGCCTCCGCCACTTGATGGAGCCGCGAGTTTGGGAAATGGTCGCATTCGCGATTGAAACAGGGTTGCGGCGATCGGAACAGTTTAATCTCCGATGGTCGCAGATCGACATGGAGAATCGAGTCCTCAGCTTACCGATGCCCAAAGGTTCGAAAAGCCGTTATGTGCCATTGACCGACGGGGTATGTGCGCTACTCTCTAGGTGGGATTCATTCACGAAGTCCCCTTTCGTATTTCCCGGGAAAGACCCTCTCAAACCCCTGGACGCACGCTCATTTGTCAGATGGTACTTTGACCCAGCGTTACGGCGAGCCGGAATCGTTGGCGCAAGCTGGCATTCCCTGAGGCATACGGCCGCCACCCGGCGGGTATTATCGGGTGCGAGTCTCTATGGCGTGCAGCAGCTTTTAGGACACCGCGATATCAAAACGACGGCGAGATACAGCCATCTGACGCCCGGCTTCATGCAGGAGACCGTGGCCAAGGGCAGCTTGTTTGCTTCGCCTCAAGAAAGTCAGGCCGAAGTGCGAACCGGGAGTAAAACCGGGAGTGGTCTGAGGAACCTTGGAGGGACTGCTTCACAACCTATTGATTTTATGGTGCGCCCGGCTGGAATCGAACCAGCGACCCTCAGCTTAGAAGGCTGATGCTCTATCCGACTGAGCTACGGGCGCGCGTCGCGTGCTACAACTTCACCGCCTTCCCTTATACAAGAAGACGTCCCGGGATTCCAGAAGTCCACCGTTGGCACAGACCGCCTCACAAACGTGGATGCAGCCATGGAGACGTTCCTCACGGTCATGAAAGGGACAACCGATGGCCTCTTTCCCCTTCACGACAGGCGATCGAGGCTGTTGGTGGCCGGGGCGAAGAGTGCGAATGTGAGACGAGTGGGTTGGTCGGGGCGAGAGGATTTGAACCTCCGACATCCTGCTCCCAAAGCAGGCGCGCTACCGAGCTGCGCTACGCCCCGACTGAGCTTTGTTCGGCGATCAGCTGCTGCAACAATGTCCTCGCCTGGGTGAAGGCGAGGGCACGGTGGCTGATGCGATTCTTGACTTCCGGCGCCAGTTGCGCCAGCGTTTGACCGTATTCCGGCAGCCAAAATACCGGATCATACCCGAAACCATGGGAACCAGCAGGCTGTTCGGCGATCACGCCTTCCAAGAGGCCCTTCGCCGACAGGCGCTTGCCTTCCGGCGTCGCAATGGCCGCGACGGTCACAAAGCGCCCAGTTCGCCGATCTGCCGGAATACCCTGCAATTCCAGCAATAACTTCCGGCAATTGTCCTCATAGGTGGCCTGTTCGCCCGCGTAGCGGGCGGCAAAGACGCCTGGGCGGCCGCCCAAGGCATCGACTTCCAGCCCTGTGTCATCCGCCACCGCCGTGAGCCCCGTGTACTGCGCCATTTCCACGGCCTTTTTCATGGCGTTGGCTTCGCAGGTGTCACCGTCTTCCACCACGTCCGGGGCCTCAGGAAAGTCATCGAGCGTGCGAATCGTGATGTCCAGACCACGCAACAAAGCGACCAGTTCCTGCTTCTTGTGTTGATTTTTGGTCGCCAACACAATGTGCATGGTCAACTCAGCGCACCGATCAGCGACTTCTGCAGATCCACCAACTCGCGGATCGCCCCCCACCCAAGGTCGAGGAATTCGTCCATATCTTTCTTGTTGAACGGAGTTTTTTCAGCCGTCCCCTGAACTTCTACGTACTGCCCGGCGCCGGTCATCACCAGGTTCAAGTCGACTTCAGCGTTCGAGTCCTCTTCATAGGCCAGATCCACCATCACATGCCCGCCGACCTTGCCGATACTGATGGCGGCCAGGTAGTCGGTCAGTGGATTGACCTTGATCAACTCGCGCCGTTTGAGCACAGACAGGGCATCCGCGAGGGCGATGAACGCTCCGGTGATGGAGGCAGTGCGGGTTCCCCCGTCGGCCTGGATGACATCGCAATCGATCCAGATGGTCCGTTCCCCCAATCGGCTCGTATCGATCACCGCGCGCAGCGCCCGCCCGACCAGCCGCTGAATCTCCAGTGTGCGGCCGCCTTGTTTGCCCTTCACCGACTCCCGAGGCGAACGGTCGTGCGTGGCCCGCGGCAGCATGGCATATTCGGCGGTCACCCAACCGGTCCCTTTTCCCTTGAGAAACGGGGGCACCTTTTCCTCGACCGAGGCGGTACAGATTACCTTGGTGTCCCCCATCTCGATCAGGACGGAACCTTCGGCATGTTTCGTAAAATTGCGCGTGACCTTCACAGGCCGAATTTGATCACGCCGTCGTCCGTCGATACGCCCCAACCCTGCCCCGCTAGCCATTCAGTTTTACTCCTTCATCGCCGGTCGATCTAAAGGAGCGGATTATAGTGAACGGGTCCACAAAGAGCAAATGCAGGATGTGCGATGCGGGCGAGGTTCACAAACTGCGTTTCGGCTGGCGTTCACAGAGTGCCTCGGTATAATCCACTTCATGTGTCGAGAAGGGAGGATTTCGCTTCTGTCCCACGCCGACCGCCGTCAGATTTGACAGCACCGTGACCATCTCTTCTTCGAGTGTCGCGATGATCGTGGTGCAGGTGTGCCCAGACTGGCCACCTCCGCGGCTTCCTATGCGTGCTCGGGCAGGCCAGTCGGCAAACGGTTCCAGTGGCACGGAAGGTGCACAATTCACACGTGCCCCCGCGCACTTCAGACTTAGGACCCAACAGCCGATAGAGACGCTATCCCTCAGACACCTTCGGGAGCGCCTCCCGATTACCTCAACCAGCGAGCCAGGTCTATGAGCATTCCGAACGTCAGCGAAGTGGCCACCCAGCAATCGATCCTCGAAAACCGCAACATTCTCATCGTCGACGACGAAGAACCCATTCGCCGCCTGTTGGGCTACTTGCTTCAGCCCCACGGCTACCAGGTCACACTGGCCGGCGAGGCCCGCGAAGCCAGACAACGGATGGAGAATGGCTCCTTTGCCATGGTGCTCTGCGACGTGAACATGCCGGGCGAGTCGGGTATGGATCTCATTCGCCACATCCTCACCCAGTATCCCAGCACCGCCGTCATCATGATCACCGGTCTCGACAGCCCCGTGCTCGCGAATGCCGCGCTCGATATGGGTGCCTTCGGCTACATCATCAAGCCGTTTGAAGCGAATGAAGTGTTGATCAACGTGGCGAACGCCCTCCGGCGACGAAAGCTGGAAATCGAAAACTCCATGCACCGGGAGAATCTCGAAGAGGTCGTCCGGACCAGGACGATCGCTCTGCAGCAGGCCCTCGAATGGCTGGAGCGCAGCGAAAAGGAGCTCCGCCTCTCACGCGAGGAAACGATTCAACGGCTGGCGATCGCCGCCGAATTCCGGGACAGTTCGACGGCTCAACACATTCAACGGATGAGTCATTACTGTGAACTGCTCGCGCGCCGGTACGGATTGTCGCCCGAACGCTGCGACCTTATCCGGACCGCGAGCCCCATGCACGACATCGGGAAGATCGGCACGCCGGATCATGTGTTGCTGAAGCCCGGAAAATTCACGCCGGAAGAATTCCAAGTCATCACCCAGCACACGGAAATCGGCTACAGAATTCTGGCCGGCTCGGACTCGGAACTCCTGAAGGTGGCCGCGGTCATCGCCTGGACACACCATGAACGGTACGACGGCACCGGGTACCCGCGAGGTCTGAAGGGGGAGGATATTCCACTGGAGGGACGGATTACCGCCATCGCCGACAACTTCGACGCGATCACGACACAACGGGTGTACAAGCCCGCCTATGACTTCGATCACGCGAAGGAACTCATGCTGAAAGAACGGGGCAAACATTTTGATCCCATTCTGCTCGACATCTTTTTCGACTCCATGCCCGATGTCCAGCGCATCTACGATCAATTTGCCGATCCGAGCTGGCTCGCCGCCTCCCGGCAGCGTTTGGGTGAACAGGACCAGGGGGAGGCCCGATGAGCCGCGCGACACGAAACTGGATCGCCTATCTGTGCGAGAACCTCGCCTCATCCGGCATGATGCCGACATGGGAAGCCGCCACCTACCTGACCGATAATCTCTTTGGAGACCGCCCCAATCCGCGGCTGCTGCGAACCGCGTGCCCCTATGAGGACACCACGAACCTGCTCCACCGCCTCTACCAACCGCTTGTCGCCGCGGCGACGCGCGACATTCCCATACCGCAGGCGGCCATGATTCACGTATTCACGGATATCAGCCTGACCGGAAAATCCGCCGTCTTGGTGGTGTATTTCCCCGCGCAGAATCAGCCGCACCAGCTGTTATTGCTGGATGCCGCCAAAGCCTGGGAACTGGTGTTCGAAAATTCTGACGAGTTCAATGCCTGGGCGGAAGAACGGTATCACTGGATCAAAACGGCGCTCGCGAGCGTCGCCTCCGGCGTATCTGCCTCTCCTGCCCTTCCCTCGCCCCTCGCAGCCGTCAGGAACTGATTGGATAAGAGAATGTATGGCTGGTAGCTGATGGCGCAGAGGCCGGAGTTTTCCTCGCCCTTTCTGTCCGCCATACGCTATCTGCTATTTGCAATCGGCCCTTCGCACTTATGTCTCGTAGTTGAGATTCGGCGCCAACCAGCGCTCCACCTCGCCCACGGGAAGCTGCTTCCGCTTCGCATAGTCTTCGACCTGGTCTCGATTGATTTTGCCCACCGCGAAATACCTGGCCTGTGGATGGGCAAAATACCAACCGCTCACAGCGGCCGCCGGCAACATGGCATAGGACTCGGTCAAGATCACTCCCGACTGCGACTCCGCCTGCAGCAGGTCGAATAGGATTCGCTTCTCGGTATGATCCGGACAAGCCGGATATCCGGGTGCGGGACGGATACCCCGGTAGCGCTCGCGGATCATGTCCTCATTGGTCAGCGATTCCGCCTTTCCGTATCCCCAATCGGACCGAACCTGTTTGTGCAGCCATTCGGCGAACGCTTCGGCTAACCGGTCCGCCAATGCCTTGACCATGATGGAGTTGTAGTCGTCGTGGTCCTTGTCGAACTTCGCGCACAGCGCTTCCACACCGATGCCTGCCGTCACGACAAAGGCGCCGACGTAGTCCGTCCGACCGGCATCTTTGGGGGCGACATAATCGGCCAGCGCCAGATTGAACTGATCCGCAGGTTTCTCCGTCTGTTGCCGAAGCGTGTGGAACGTGCTCACCACCTCGCGCCGGTCAGGGGCCCGGTAGAGTTCGATATCGTCGCCGACACTGTTCGCCGGGAAAAACCCGTACACGCCGCGAGCCGTCAGCAGGTCTCCGCGAATGATTTCCTCCAGCAGCGCGTGGGCATCCGCAAGGAGCTCTTTGGCCTTGGGGCCGACGGTGGGGTCCTCCAAAATGCCGGGATACCGCCCGCGCAATTCCCAGGTATGAAAGAACGGGGTCCAGTCGATGAAGGGCACCAGCTCCCGGAGCGACATACGATCGATTCGGCGCACCCCGGTGAATGAAGGCACGGGCAGATCCGCCGCAGCCCACTCGGTCGGCAAGCGATGCGCTCGGGCGGCCTCCAGGCTGATCAGCGCCTTAGATCCCCGATCCTGGTGGGCCTGCCGGATTCGGTCATAGTCGGCGCGAACCGACGCAGCGAAGTCCGCCCGCTGTTGCTCGTTGATCAAACTCCCCACGACACCGACCGCGCGTGACGCGTCCAGGACATGAACCGTCGCATTCCCATAGGATGGAGCGATCTTCACGGCCGTATGAGCTTTGCTGGTCGTGGCGCCGCCGATGAGCAGAGGCACCGTAAATCCTTGCCTCGTCATCTCCTTGGCGACGTGCACCATTTCATCCAAGGAGGGTGTGATCAAGCCGCTGAGACCGATCACATCCACCTGCTGTTCACGAGCCGTCGCAAGAATGGTCTCGCAGGCGACCATGACCCCCAGGTCGATCACCTCATAGTTGTTGCAGCCCAACACCACCCCGACGATGTTCTTGCCGATGTCATGCACATCGCCTTTCACCGTCGCGAGCAGCACCTTGCCGTTGGCGCGGGACGTGCCCAGACGCTGCTTCTCAGCCTCCATGAACGGCATGAGGTAGGCGACGGCTTTTTTCATCACCCGCGCGCTTTTTACGACTTGGGGCAGGAACATCTTTCCTGAGCCGAACAGATCGCCGACGATATTCATCCCCGCCATCAACGGCCCTTCGATCACATCGAGCGGGCGGGCGGATTTTTGCCGGGCCTCCTCCACATCCTGATCGATAAAGTCCGTCAGTCCTTTGACCAGCGCGTGGGCCAACCGTTCGTCGACCGGCCTTGAACGCCACTCATCGTCCTTCACCGCCGCCTTGCCCTTTTGCTTGACCGTTTCGGCGAAGACCACCAATCGCTCCGTCGCATCCGGCCGGCGATTCAGCAGCACGTCTTCCACCAGGGTCAGCAGATCTTTGGGAACTTCCTCGTACACGGCCAATTGCCCGGCGTTGACGATTCCCATGTCGAGCCCGGCCTGAATGGCATGGTAGAGAAACGCCGCATGCATCGCTTCACGCACGACATTGTTGCCGCGGAACGAGAACGAAATATTGCTGACCCCGCCGCTCACTTTGGCCAGCGGGAGATGCTGCTTGATCCAGCGGGTCGCCTCAATGAAATCGACCGCATAGTTGTTGTGCTCCTCCAGTCCGGTCGCGACCGTGAGGATGTTCGGATCGAAAATGATGTCCTGTGGCGGCACGTCGACCTGCGTGGTCAACAAGCGGTACGAGCGCTCGCAAATTTCGATGCGTCGGGGCAGCGAATCGGCCTGGCCCCGCTCGTCGAACGCCATCACGACCATCGCCGCACCATACCGGCGGATGAGTCGGGCCTGCTCCAGAAACTTGGCCTCCCCTTCCTTCAGGCTGATGGAATTGACGATGCCTTTCCCTTGCATGTTGCGAAGGCCTTCTTCGATGACCTCCCACTTGGAACTGTCCACCATGATGGGCACACGCGCGACATCGGACTCCGCAGCAAGCAGGCGCAGAAATTTCTGCATGGCGGCTTTGGAGTCCAGCATGCCTTCATCCATATTGATATCGATGACCTGCGCCCCGCCTTCAACCTGCTGACGCGCCACCGTCAGGGCCTTATCGTAATCCCCTGCCAGTATGAGCTTGGAAAATGCCGGTGACCCGGTGATATTGGTCCGCTCGCCGACATTGACAAAATTGGATTCCGGCCGAACCGTCAGCGCCTCCAGGCCACTGAGCCGCAAATACGGCTCCACCCTGCCCGGCCGTCTGGGTGAGACGCCGCGCACCGCGTCCGCAATGGTGCGAATGTGGTCCGGCGTCGTGCCGCAACAGCCGCCCACAATATTGAGCCATCCGTTTTGCGCCCACTCGCGCAACTGCGGGGCCAACGATTCCGGGGTCTCGGGAAACCCCGTCGGCAGCAGCGGATTCGGCAATCCGGCGTTCGGGTGACTACTGACATAAATGGGCGCGAGCTGCGACAACTCTTCGATGAGCGGCCGCATTTCCTTCGGCCCCAGCGCGCAATTCATCCCGACACTCAGGAGCGGCACATGAGATATGGAATTCCAGAACCCTTCGACGGTTTGGCCGGAAAATCCACGATTGCTGCCGGCTTGAATGAAGGTGACCGACGCCATGATCGGCACCTGCCTGGCGCCTTCGGCAAACAGTTGCTGAATCGCAAAAAACGCGGCCTTGGCGTTGAGCGTATCGAAAATCGTCTCGACCAGCAGCAGATCGACGCCGCCGTCCAATAGGCCGCGGACCTGGTCCGCATAGGCCCGCACTAATTCCGGGAAGGTCGTGCCGCGGGCTGCGGCATCGTTCGAATCGGTGGAGATCGAGGAGGTTTTCGTGGTCGGGCCGATGGCACCGGCGACGAAACACCGTCGAGCGGGCTGCGCCCGGGTGACGGCAGCGACGGCCCGCCGGGCACACTCAGCCCCGGCCTTCGAAAGCTCATAGCCCAGATCCTCCATCCCGTAGTCGGCGAGAGACACCGACTGGGAATTGAAGGTGTTGGTTTCAATGATGTCCGCCCCTGCTTCGAGGTACTGGCGATGGATCGCCTCGATGACGGCCGGTTGCGTGACGTTGAGGAGATCGTTGTGCCCCTTGAGATCCTTGGTCCACTGCTGAAATCGTGTCCCGCGAAAGGCGGCGTCGTCCAGCTTGTACCGTTGGATCATGGTGCCCATGGCACCGTCGAGGATCAGGATTCGCTCCCGGAGCAGGGCTGCTACTTCATGTACCGGCATGACTACCTATGTCTTTCTGTCTCGAAACGTCTGGCAGGCGCCGCGGACGTCCGGGACTCGCGATGGAGCGGGCATCATATCGGGAACCGACTTTTTTCAGCAAGCCATGACCGTGACCGCGCCTTGACATTGCCTACCCTGGCCGATAGGATGCCGACATTGTCTGGCTCGATCCTGAGCGTACATCCTATGGTGTTTCAGACAGTCACTCGCCTGCTGTTGCGCTCCTTCTTCTGCATCTGTGTCCTGGGATCCGGAGCCGGCTTGGTCTGGGCAGGGCCCTATTTTGACGACGGCTATCTCGGGCTCACGCAAACCCAGCTCCACGAGAAACTCGGGCTGCCGCAGGCGGTGCGCGACCGCAAATCGGCCTTGCGCGTCTTTACCTATTACCCTATCGCCGATTGGGACCAG
Organism: Nitrospira sp. CR1.2; assembly: GCA_014055495.1. Classification (GTDB taxonomy): domain Bacteria; phylum Nitrospirota; class Nitrospiria; order Nitrospirales; family Nitrospiraceae; genus Nitrospira_A. The sequence continues at coordinate 16,354 of WIAG01000021.1, read as the reverse complement.
TACTTCAAGAAAGTCGCCTCGCCGGAGAACGGCGAGGATGTCTATACGTTTAAACGGGACGGAGTAGAAGTTCGCTACTCGTTCAGCTACACCTTCGATCCGAACGACCATAGCGAGCAGCGCCCCCTGTTTGTGCGGCTCGTGGATATCGAGTTCTCCCCACCGGTCGCCTTGAGCAAAGTCCCGCTGTTCGTTCCAGAATTTAAACCGTCGGACGACGCGGCTGCGCCGGTCTTCCGCTCAAACATCATGTTGTTGTTTTTTTCCGGCAAGCCGTCGGCTGAGGCGAGGTTCATCGTCCGGGAGAAGGGGAAGGACGCACTCGATTGGTCACTCGCGTTTCAGATGTTCGCGCTCCAAGGCATGCCTGATCCGCTCACGCTGAAAGCCCCGATCGACCGCCTCGAGATCAGCACCCAAAGTCTGCCGCTCGTCAAGCTTCGCCAGCGTAATACTCACGAACCGGTCCTGAATCCCTACTCCAGGGCCTTCGCGCAACAACCTCCACCCGCTACGGCGACAAAAAAGATTCCGATGCCCACCTATGCGGACTAATACCCGTCAGGGGGTCGGCTGTTCGGCCGGCTCCATTTGGCGTGTTGTCCGTTCATCCTGTGCGCGGTAATTCTGCTCGGTTTGGCTTCTCAGCCGCCCCAACACATTCTCCACGGCTTGCCCTGAACCCTGTTGCGGAGGTCCGGCAACGGCCTCCAGCGTCGGCGCCTCAAACGCCACCACATGATAGAGCGCAGCACCTGCGACGAGCACGAGAAGGAACTTGCAGAGGATGCGAATCGCGGGGTTGGCGCTGAGAAAGATCATGAGGAGGAGCACCACGGCGGCCGAGCCTGCCACAATCGTCACAGCCGTTTGATAGGGCGTGAGCCCCTTGATGGCTCGCGGCCCCAGTTTTCCGGCGACTGCATCAAGCAGGTCCCCGATGACCCCCTTCGAAGCCGGATGGGGCACGGCGGAGGTCGCTGCAATCGGTTCAGGTGCCGGGGCTGCCGACGCATCGGCACCGGTCATGGTTCGCACCCGACCCCGGTATGCGGCGGGCACCTGCTCAAGATTGTCGGTCAGGACCGGCTGCCCCTGGGCATCGGTATAAACATAGAGCGGCCCGGCTGCCGCAGAACTGCCCTCACCCGTCATAAGCCGGCTCCCCAGGAGGATCGCCCACAACAAGCTTACTTGCCATGTTCCACCCCGTCCTGCCATCGCCGTCCTCACATTCCTCCACTAAGCATAGCAGGTCAAAATCGATTCTCACGGCGAAAAGGCCCTGCCCCTGCGCCACTCCCTCCCTTGACGGACAGAAAAACGATTGTTTAGCATGCAAGAGCAGTTGGAAAAGCGCCCATTTGTTACCGGAAGGATCCCCGTGACCGATCACACGACCTCGGCCAATCCCGTTTCAGCCCTCCCCCCGGCGGAGGAACCGACGCCATTTATCCGGCAACGGCCGGTCCGGTTGATTATCAACACATTCCTGGTCCTGTTTGTGGTGGCCCTCATTGCCTTCCGATTTGTTCCCGGCTGGCTGGACCCCGATTTCTCCAAACATATTGAAAGCCACCGCGTGATGGTCGGCATGGACCGCAAGCAGGTGCTCGATGCGTGGGGATCCCCGAACACGATGAACGTTACACACACCAAGGACGGGCTACGACAGGAAGAGTGGATTTTCGAAGATTGGGAGAGTCCGGCGGTCGTCAAACACCGCTATCTGTACTTTGAGGAAGGAAAGCTGATCGGCGGGCATTTCTCGGGGTCGGATGTGCGCCTGCCGCTCCCGACCAATCCGGAGCCGGTCAAACCCAAGGGGCACCCGTAACCGACTGCCTCGCGCCTGCAGGTCAGGTCATCACTCTGCCTCGCCCGTTGCCTCCCGCACCTGAAGCACCAATCGACTGAGCAGAATTTCGGCCCGCTGCCGGTCTCGCGGGTCAACCATCACCCGACTGCCCAACAGAGCCACCCCGGGGTACAGCGCGCCGACATGTTCGTGCTGGACGGCGTAGGGGATCCTGTTCCCATCGAGCAGACTTCTGATCAGCGCCAGTTCACCCACATCTCCCGATTCACAGAGCGTGACGAAGGTGCCGGCTCTCCCAGGCTGCTGTCGTGGCGTCACAGTGGGCCTCCGGGTGGCTGTTTCGCGCAACCAGGGAGTGAGGCACGGTGCGAAACGGCTCACCAGGGCTGCGAACAGTCCGTGATTCGTTGCAATTCACTCGGATGGTCAATACACTCACAGATACGTAGACGAGTGGGTATCAACGTTCCGGCGGAGCCTCGTCGGACCTCGATCGTTTGCCGGGAGCAGGCGGTCTCGAATCGAGCCCGAAGCATCGCATTCAGAGGGACGACCTACGGGGTTTCAGTGATCTGCACTCGCCGCTCTTTTCCAGGGCCGCCGGACACCGTGAGGACGCGCTTCCACTCACGAATCTGGTAGATCGCCCAGGCTTGCGGTTCATTCTTGTAGAACGCGTCCGGGTCTTCGCCGGAGGCATTCAGATAGATCGGTTCCGTGAATCCTTCGTCGAGCACATAATCCAGCAGGCAATCGGTCGTAAACCCTTTGCCGCGTAACGAAATCTCGGCGAGGAAATTGAGGATGTCGTCTGAATTCTGAATGGTAATCGGGTTCATGTGATCGGGCCTGATTGTAGCCAGCGGGAAAGAAGGAAGGCAAGACATGACACAGAAGCGATTGAGCCGTGCACAATTTATCGAGCGCCTGCTCTCCATCATGGATCGTAAGCACCACTGGGCCTGGCCGATCATCATGGGGCCCGGGATCTCCAAGGCACAACTGAAACTCCACTACCAGCAAGAGTTCCTTGTCTATGTCCGGGACTTCCCCGTGCTGCTGGCACGCGTCCATGGCCAGAATCCGCCTCCGGACGTCCGGCGCATGTTGGCCGAGAATATTTATGAGGAAGATACCGGAGGACTCTCGTTCGGCCGATCGCACCCGGAACTCTTTAACGAAATGATGCAGGGGCTCGGGTTCAGCCGCGACCTGTTCCGAACCGCCAGACTGCTTCCCGCCGGCGCCCGCTACCGACGATGGCTGGAGAAGGTCACGGCCAGCCGTGACTGGGTGGTCGGTGCCGCCGCGCTCGCGGTGTTTGTCGAAGGCAGCATCAAGGATCGTCAGGAGATTCAGAAACCGTCCAAGCCGAAAAGCGAGGCGGAGATCGAAGCCTATATCGACGCCCATCCCCTCATCCGGCACCACAAGATCGCACGGCAGTCCATGGACCTCATCCGTGCGCATCAAAAAGTAGAGGCCGGCCATCGCCAGGATGCCTACGCCATGGTCGTCGGCTATGCGGAAACCAGGCGGCAACAGAATGCCGTCCTTACCTGTGTCTCCCGGGGACTCACGCTGTGGATGGCCTATCGGGACGCCGTCGCCAAGGCCTGCAAACTGGTCAAACCATGATCACCCGCCACGCCGTTCAGCGCCTGCTCCTCTGCGCCATACTCAGCCTCCTTCCCGCTGCAGGGCATGACATCGCTTCGGCGGAGCGCACGCCTGACGACATGGTACTGGTTCCGGCCGGTGAGTTTACGATGGGGGCCTCATCCGATGAGGGGGGTCTCCCGGACGAGCAACCGTTGCGCCTGGTTTACCTCAGCGCCTTCCGGATCGATCGATACGAAGTGACCAATGCCGCCTATGCGCGCTTCGTGCAGGAAACCGGCTACGAAGCTCCTGCCAATGCCGCTCCTGCCCTGACCCTGTGGGCCCACAACCGTCCCCTGTCGGGCATCGAACAACATCCAGTCGTCAATGTCAGCTGGCTGGATGCCGTGGCCTTCTGCCGCTGGGCCGGCAAACGGTTGCCGACGGAGGCAGAATGGGAAAAGGCCGCGCGGGGAACGGACCGGCGAACCTATCCCTGGGGCAATGAGTGGAATTTCGATCACGCCAACAGCGCCAGTTATTGGGCGCAACGCACCGTCCAGTTCGCCGATAGTACCCAATGGGAAGCCTTTTGGATCAGAGGGGAAGGCGCAGCGATTTCGAAAGAGAAGGGCGTGAGGGGCGAGATTTTGACGCTGCCGGTCGGGAGCTTTCCATCCGGCGCCAGTCCCTATGGAGCGATGGATATGGCGGGTAATGCCGCCGAATGGGTCCAGGACTGGTACAACCCCAACCACTACCGGTCGGCGTCCCTGACCGACCCGCAGGGACCGGGGCGCGGGGCCATCAAAGCGATGCGTGGAGGGTCCTGGCTCAAGCCGGCCATCAGTTTACGCGCCACCGATCGCGATTGGGGCACGATGGACAGCCGCCCTTCCGGAACCGGCTTTCGCTGTGCGCGCGACAGCTACTGATGGCCGGCGGTTTCATCACGGTGCGACCACCTCGCTCAGCCCGGTAGAACGGTCCTGCATCGCTCCTGCGCAATCATCTTCCTTTCACCAGTTCATCAACCAGCGCATCGCCTGTCACAATTTGAGGAGATTCTAGGTCGCCCGGGCCTCAGCCGCTATACTGTGAGTGCGCCCGAGGACAGACATGACAGCCGCTCTCCCACAATCCGCGACACGCAGGCATGGAGTCACGTTTCGCATCCTGTTGGCGGACGACTCCGACGAAGCACACCTGTTGGTGCAGTCGTATCTTCGCGATATGCCCTACCAAGTCGAAGGGGTGTCCGATGGAGCGCAGGCTGTGGCAGCCTTTAAGGCTCATCCCTTCGATCTGGTACTTCTCGATCAGCAGATGCCCGTGATGGACGGATTCACCGCCACGCGCTGTATTCGTGACTGGGAGGCTGCTCAGCAACGGGTGCCTGTCCCGATCCTGGCGTTGACGGCTCATTCATGTGACGAAGCTCAGGAGGAGAGCCGGTCGGCCGGATGTACAGGGCTGCTGGCCAAACCCCTGACGAAGCAGCAGCTCTTCACGACGTTACACACCTATTGTCCCGCAGATCCGAGACCCGACGTGGCGAGGCAGGCCCTCTCATATGCGGAGATGACTGCTCGCATCGAAGAGGCCATTCAGCGGCAACGCCCGCTCTTCCTCGATCAACGCCGCCAGGATATGAAACAGATGCGTGACGCGGTCGACCAGGGGAACTTTGAGAGCCTCCGGACCATGGGCCACCGTATCAAGGGGCTGGCCGGCTCGTACGGATTTCCCGAGATCGGTCTGGCCGGGGCGCATCTCGAACAAGCGGCGAAGGCCCGCGACCTGGCCTCGGTCCGGGAGGCCCTCACCGAGCTAGGGCTGCTCCTCGATCGAGCAGAAGAGGCAGCCTAGAGGGATGCGATGTGTGTTGATGCGAGACGGCACTCCGCGCTCAGTGCAAGCGATGACGCAACCGGCCGACCGGTCCACAGCCCGCTAGATGAAATGTTCCCAACGGCGTCAAGGAGCCACGCGAAACCATGAGCATTCTGATCATCGACGACTTTCAGGAAGAACGGGAGCTGATCCAGACGATTCTGCAGAGCGCCGGATTTGGACCGCTCCTGCCGGTCGGCAGCGCCCGGGAGGGTCTGGACTTGCTCGGGGTGGGAAAGCGCGTGAAACCGGCAACCGTGATCGATCTCGTGCTGATGGACATTGAGATGCCGGAGATGAGCGGATTGGAAGCCTGTCAACAAATCCGGCTGGAAGAGCAGCTGCAGGCCCTGCCGATCATCATCACAACCGCGCACACAACAGCCGAGGATATTCAGGCAGCCTATACGGCAGGCGCGACGGATTACATCCGCAAGCCCGTCATTCCCACGGAGTTACTGGCACGTGTCGCGACCGCGCTCAGTCTCAAACAAGAAATCGATGCGAGAAAACTCCGTGAACAGGAGTTGCTCGAACGAACGAAGGAACTCGACCGTGCGTTCGAACACATCACCACACGCCATGGCACCATTCACATTTGCGCCAAGTGCAAACGGGTGAACAGCGACGGCACCTATTGGCAACGGATTGAAGACTATCTCCGTCGTCAGGCACGCTCCAACGTCAAAGAAGCTGTGTGCGATACCTGTCTGCACCAGGCCTACCCCCACCTCAAGCAAATGCCCTAACCATGGACCCTGTGCAAGCCAGACGCCTCGTCACGGCTGTTGGCCGGGCTGTTCCCGCAACACGAACGCCAGGGCGTCGACGCGCACCACCGGCATGATCAGGCCCTCTCCCTCAACTTCATGCGAAAAGTCATAGACCAGCGACTCCTCTTCAATCAGCCGTCCCGCCATCAACACCTCGATGTCGATCCGTTCCTCCTGCTGAAGCCTCGCCCTGAGATGCGCCGTTTCGGCACCCGCCAGCGCAATCAGTGTCGCCGGGAGGTCTTCATGCTTGAACCGCACCTCGCCCCAACGGGTCCGAATGAACTTCGGCCCCAGCGCCACGCGAAAGCCGCCCTCCTCCTGGTCAAAACGCGAAAGTTCCCCCAGCCAGGCAAAGGCCACCACCCACTGAAGGGCATTGTTACCTGTTCGTTTCGCGTCACGTTCACGGTTTAGAGCGAAGAGTCGTTCATCGTGGCCTGGATCATGATGTCCTCGACCGTAGACGGCGGCCCAGTCGGGCGGATGTCCATCCAGCGCCGTGAGGAACCGTTCAATCGATCCAGGCTCAAGAAGCAGATGACTGTGAGCAGGGAGGGAGCCGAGCGCGGCGGAAAACTCGCGATACAACGGCTGCACGCCGGAAACTCCCTCCGCTCGCACTGCCGCCGGCACGAGCAGGGCTGTGGCAAGGAACATCCACAGGGCGCGACGATGCATACAGGTCACGCAGCAGGAGCCGAGAGGCGTTGAAACACATCGCGCAGGCTGGCGGTTCCCGGATCATCCCAGGACAACACCCCGGCATCGACTAACACCTGCAGCCGAGGGGTCGGATCCAGGCGAGGCAAGAGGGCTGCCGGTACCGGTTGCGCCTGCAACACCTGCGAATAGACCGCCATCCATGATTCGGTCACGGCGCGCAAGCCCGGATCGGTTGCTTTCATCCGACCGAGCCGCACTTCCTGCAGCAATTTGATCAGAGGATCCGATTGCAACACCGTCCCGATTGCACGGCGCATCTGGTCTTCAGGTTGTTCCATGAGGCGACCTGCTTCCTGGTCAATTCATCGAACAGGCGCCGGGACCACGCGGATCGCCACAGGACCCGCACCCGCCACCGGAATTGGACGTGACCGGCCACCCGCCGGTCGCCCCGACGCCGAAGGCTGAAAACTGTTTGTGCAGCGCCGTGGCCTTACAGGATGGACAGGCCGACACGGTGCTCCCCTGTACGAGAAGCTCGAAGCGATGGTTGCATTCCTGACAGACGTATTCGAAGATGGGCATGGGGGCTGTACTCCTTGGAAGTTGAGGCATTATAAGTAAGGTCCGATTCACTTCGCAATTACCAGCCGACAGGAGCCCACAAATGTGGTCAGAAGATAAATCGTTTGTGTTTCGTATCAGCCTGGAAGCGCAATTTCCCGACGATTACGACGGCCCGTACGATGAGCGGGCGTGGCTGCGAGAATGGGAGACGCAGATCAAGCCGGTACTGATGAAGAATTTGTTTGATACGCTGCGGGACTATCCGGCCTGGAAATCCCATGTTCGAAATCGGGGGCTCTCGCCGACCGACGAAATCGAGGTGGCCATGGTGCGCGATTTTTCCGCCGGCTCTCACTGAACGAGCGGACATGCGGCAGGCGACCGATCAGGGGCTTTATATTCACGTCCCCTTCTGTCATCAGCGCTGTCACTTCTGCGCCTTCTATCTCGAAATTCACCACCAGCGCGCCGCGGCAGCATTCGTGGATTCATTGCTGACGGAACTGCGTCTGTACGCCGAGGACTCCCCCTTTGAGGCTCACCCGTTGGGCTCGATCTATTTCGGTGGCGGGACGCCGACCACCCTCGATGCGCTGCAACTGACGCGCATCCTCTCCGCGGCGGTGGACGCCTTTGGTCTTGCATCGGACGCCGAGGTGACCGTTGAGGCGCATCCGGGATCCGTGACAGCGGAGAGTGTGCGGATACTCCGAAGCGGCGGCTTCACCCGTCTCAGCCTCGGGGCCGAATCCATGAACCAGATCGAACTGGATCGAGTCGGACGCCCTGGCTCTCCGCTCAATACCAGACAGGTCGTGACCACTGCGCGGGATGCCGGCTTCGAGAATATCAATCTCGATCTCATGTACGGCTTACCGGGACAGACGGTGGAGAGTTGGAACCGCTCGCTCCAGGAGATCCTGGCCCTCAATCCCACTCACCTGTCTTGCTATGCGCTGACGGTGGAGGACGGCACGGCTCTGCAGGCAGCCATCCGGCGAGGGATGGTCCCCGCCCCGGACGAGTCGCGTCAAAATGAGTTGGAAGACCTTGCCGAGACGACCCTCACCGAAGCCGGTTATCGGCGCTACGAAATTGCGAACTATTGCCTCCCCGGTTTTGCCAGTCGCCACAACCGACTGCACTGGACCGGCGGCCACTATCTGGGACTGGGCCCGAGCGCCCAATCCTACGTCGGCGGTCGACGGTTCGGGAACGTGAGCAACCTGACCGCGTACCATTCCTCTCTCCAACGCAACCAACTTCCGGTGTCGGAATCCGAACCGCTCAGTCGCGCCCGCCAGGCCTGCGATCGCCTGACCTTCGGGCTTCGCCTGACGGAAGGTGTGGCATTGGACGAGACTGAGGCCCTCTCCTTTTCCGGATTGGCCGACAGCATTGCCACATTGGTGGCCGAGGGTCTCCTGGAATGCAACGGGAAGGTCGTCCGCCTCAGTTCCAGCGGTCGACGGTATGCGGATACTGTGGCGGTCGCCCTGCTCGCCGGGCTCGAGGAGACACCGTACGGCGCCGATGCTCTTGACTTCTCCGCTCCGCCGCGTCAACAGTGTAGAGCAGCTGCGAACGACATGCGTGCCGAACACAAGGCGGCATCCCCCTAGTCGACGAGTTTAAGGAGGCCTGTCTCATGCCGGTCAATATGGATCCCAGCAAACGCCGCCGCCGTCAGCCGGTTGAAGAACAACCGGTCGCCGCCGCCGGGCAAGACGCTACAGCACCGAGAAAATTCGGTGAGGATACGGAAGCGGATCGTGAGAAAGCGATTGCCGAAGCCGAATTGAAAAACCTCTGGGATGCCACTGAGGTCATCGACATGGATACCTGGTAGGCCGATATCCACGCTAGAACGCAGGCGCGCACCCGTTCCCCAGCCCTCCATCGAATCGCAAAGACCAGTCACGGCCCATACCACATCCATGCTCTCGTCTCCCACGCGCAACGCCCTCTTCCATCCGTTTCACCTCTGTTCCCCAGAAACCCTGGATCGCCTGCTGTCACAATACGACGCGATTCATTTCCGGGATTACATGGCGCTTCGGCTGACACCATTGATGGGCACCATGGCGTACCAAGACCGTATGGGTGATGACCACCCGGCGCTGGTCACCGAAGGCCGAATCGTACAAGGGTACCAGGTCTCGGGGCCCCTGGATGCCGCCGCCATAGCAGAGGTCGACCGTGATCTGGCCGACCCTTCCTGGCGCGATTCGTTCCATACAGCTCTTCGGGAGGATCGTCGTTTTCAGCGCGGCCTGTTTGACTTGACTCATGCCATGCACATCGGGGGCATGCTGGTCCCAGGCCCGGCTGCGTTACTCCGCCTTCTGGAGCCGGAGCGGGCCACCAATCACTGCACCGTCGCCCAGGTGCAAGCGCTCGCAAAACCCGGCCTATCGCTGGAGGAGGCCTATCGTTTCGAGTACGGCCTCGCCCTGCTCAAAACGGCCGCGGCCCAGGTCTATACGATCCGCCTCGCGCAGACACACAAGCTGATACCCGTGACCGACTGCCACACGCACCACAGCTTATTGGGCCGAAGCGTCAGGCGGAAATGTATCGACCTTCCACACGAATACCTCAGGCAGTAAGGCCCGGCACAGAGCTGTTGCACTCAGCCCCGTCTCACCTGGTACACTCCACCCCCGACAAGACGAACACATGAGCACCCTCACCCCCGTTATAACCCCCGAAGCTCTCGACACGACCGACGTGGGCACCGGTGACGACCTGGAAGCCCGCGTGATCGTCTTCAATTGCGAGTGCCACACGTACCAACAAGTCATCGGCCTATTCTGTAAATATATTCCAGGGATGAACTCCTCCCGGGCGTTTGAGTTGGCCTGGCGTATCGATCATGAAGGACAGGCAACGGTCTACTCCGGTGCGCGAAAGCTGGCGGAGGACATCGGCGCCAAACTGGCTGCCGGAGGGTTACGCGTCGGAGTGCAGTAGGGAGGGAGAAGGATGTGCACAGGTCTGCGCCGACCGAGTCGACGCAGACGCCGGTTACTTGGTGCGCTTTTTGGGCGCAGCAGGCTTCGTGGATTTCGCTTTCGTCGACGGAGCAGCCAGGGCAGGCTTCTTGGAACTCCCCTTCGCACTGCCATGGGTGGCTTGCGAACCTTTTGTGGCCTTGGCCGGGGCTTGAGCCGCTTTTTGCTCCTGGGCAGCCGCCGCCTTGTAGTACGACTTGTTGAGCTTGCTCAGCATCTCGCCGTTCAACACGCGAACCTGATACAGCTCGAACAGCTTGCTGATGGCCTTGGGATCACCCTTTCGAGCCAGACCCAACAAGCGTCGCCGTTGGTTCATTTCTTCTTCTTCAGTATGAGACGCTGCTCGCCGCTCCATAGCGCTCCTTTCACGGAATGCCTGAGACCCATTGCCCTCATCCGCCCCATCGCCGGATGAAATGCTTCGAACTATAACAGATTCGGCCTAGCCAGTACTACACAAACCTGTGCAAGAAAGAGAAAAACTTACACATCGGCACATGCCCCCGGACTTGTCGGCGCCCTCCGTCTGGTTGTAGATACCGGACGAAGGGCTCTATAATCCTCAGCACATCAACCACGAGACAAAGGAGCCACCCCGATGCAACATGCTGCCCCAGTCGATACAGCCGTGACCGTCGCCGACGACCCCCAAGCCCGAGCCCTGCTTCAGCAAGCCTTTGAAAACACCGCGCGCTGGCAGCCTGATTTTCGCGGGTTTTCAGCCGACCTGACCGTGAACACCAACGGCCAACTGGTGAGCGGCACCGTCGTCGTCAAAGGGCCGCGTGAAGTCACGGTGCAATTGCCGGACGAAGCCATCCAAAAATGGGCGCAAGAACAGATCGGCATGATCGCCGTGCACCGCGCGCCCCGTAAGTTTGAGGAGTCGGACGGCAAGCATCGGCTCACGATGGAAGCCGGCGACGAGCATCCGTTAGGCCGCCGCCTCGACGTCCATGGCGACGGCATGCAGTCCTTCTATCGCATCAAGGATCACCGCATCACGCAGATCAACCGGAAAATGCCCCACGTCGCATTCACGATCAATGTGGAAGAAAGCAGCACGACGCAGGACCAGAAACAACTGACCACCAAATACACGGTCTACTATTTCGCGCCGCAGGACGGCAAACTCCGGAATGTGGAGAGCTTCACGGACGCCCACGTACGTGTCGGATCCTCGGATCTCCCGGCGACACGGCGCATCATCTCCTATGAAAACGGCGCCGTGCTCGTACGGACGCTCACCTTCACCAACCATAAATTGTTGGGCTAATGGATCTTCGTTCGACAGTCCCGCGTAGCATGAAGGCGAAGCTTGGTGGGTATGTCCACCTCGCACGGATGACCGACAAGTGCCGCGCCGTCCTGGCGGGAACTGAAGGGGAGTACATCTATCCCTGCCCGATGGACGACCGGCTGCTGGACTTTGCCGGCATCACCGCCGAACAATTCACGGCGGCGGTGAAGGCCAATCACACCGATGACGGGGTGGCGGAGTGGTTTCGACGTACCGCCACCCCGCATGGCGAAGCCGAGATCGAGGCATGGAATGGGAAGTTGCTCGAGCGTGGCCCGAGTTCGCCCGAAAGCGCCGCGAAATTCATGAAGTACCGTGATGCGGTGGATCCTTCGCGCACCGACATCACCGCCTGGTCGGATCTGCAAGACTTAGAAGAAGGGCGCACGGTTCCGCTCAGACGCAGATAACTTCCCTCACCGCTCTATCGTGTCTCGATTTACTTCGCCCGGGAGACCCTGCGCCTGCGTTTCCCCGGCGTCGGTTTCCGGTCGGTCCCGAATTGATTTCCTCTGCATGAAAGCATAGGCTAATCCCTACGCTGGCATGGCAACGTCTCACGCTCGATCCAGTCCTGTTCCACGCCGGCGCCTCAGCCCCTCTCACCCCGAGGGCACCATGAGACTCCTCGCTCCACAGAAGCACCATCTCCTCGCAGCGCGCTGGAAACCACACAATCAGGACGGCACAAAACTTTACATGGTGACATCATGACCACGATTGCGCCTCGGGACCAACCCCTCTTCACACCGGATCCACTTTCGAACCGCTCCGTCTCCGCAAAGAACCTGCTCATCGCCGTCGACGATTCAAATGCCACCGCCCGTGCACTCCAGTACGTCGGAACACTGCTTCGAGAGACGCCCAGTGTAGCCGTCACCCTGTTTCATGTGTTGAACCCCATGCCGCGCGAATTGATGGAACATGGCGGCTCGGAAAATCCCGACATGGAGCATCAACTGGGCGAACAACTCCGCAAAGACCAGCAGGAATGGAGGCACATGGAGGAGACCCTGGAATATCCCATTCTCGAACGGGCTCTTGAACGACTTAGGAACACAGGGTTTCCGACCGAGCGAGTCACCCTGAAATTGGGATACGCGGGCGATGTCGTCGATACCATTCTGGATGAAGTGCGCTCAGGCGGTTATGGCACCCTCGTGGTCACCAGGCACGGCCCACCGGGCGCAGCACGTCTCTTCAGCAGCAGCATTGCCGATCGTCTGTCACGGGACCTCTCCGGCATCGCACTCTGGGTGATCGAGTAACGTCAGGCCGACTATCGCGCCTGGCCCTTCTCTCCTCTCGTCTCCGAGCGAGATCCTGGGCTGCACCCTCGACTCACGTTCCCCACCCAGACGCGCGCCGCAAGCAATCCGATGATCAAATCCCATCGTAGTATGAACAGCGGTCGGAAACCCGACCGGTGGCACACATACCCGCTTCAGAGATCACAGGAGGAACGACATGACCGTCGAGACGCCCCCGACCGCAGTACAGCAATACTTCGCGGCCATCGGGAAGATGGACGCGGACTCCTGGATCAGCTGTTTTGCCGAGGATGGCACGAGTTACGAACCGGGAGCACCGACACCGTTACAAGGCCATGCGGCGCTGGGCCGATTCATCCGCGGCGTGCTCGACCTGTTCCAAACCATCGAACTGACAGCGGATCATGTCTTCATCACGGGCAACAGGACGGCGGTGAAATTCACCGGCCGCGGACGAGGCAAAACCGGCCGCGAGGTTGTCGTAGAAGGCATCGATGTATTCGAGATCAACGAGAACGGAAAAATCCACACCATGTGGGGCTACTGGAACCCAGCCGCGATGATGAAGCAGCTGCAGGGATGAAAAGCAGTATTTCCAGCTCCCGCATAGACAGTTTCTGATACGTTCTTTAGAATGACGGCGTGGAATTTGAGTGGGATCGGAGCAAAGCCAGGCGAAATCTCCAGAAACACCGAATCTCATTCGATGAGGCAGTGACAGTCTTCTACGATCCACTTGCGGCAACAGTGGACGATGTCGATCACTCGGTCAGCGAACGACGATATCTGACGATTGGCTATTCTGCTCGCGGCCGTCTTCTTGTAGTAGCCCATACAGATCGAGGGACAGTCGTGAGAATCATTAGCGCCCGTCTAGCGACCGCGGGAGAAAGGAAGCGTCATGAAGCGTAAACGGCTAACTCCATCGGATGACATGCGGCCGGAGTATACCTTTGACTATGCGACAGCCGTCCGGGGAAAGTATTACCGACGATTGTTGAAAGAAGGGGCCAATGTTGCCGTCCTAGAACCGGATGTCGCAGAGGCGTTTCGAGACTCGGCTTCAGTCAACGCAGCCCTTCGTTCGCTCCTAGAGATGTCGGAAACAACGCGACGTCTCACCACCCGGCCAAAGCGAGCATCACACAAAAAGACCGCGGTATAACCGGCATGAGACGCAGTCGAGCCTCGCAAACCAAACTCACCAGCTTCGGGATCTGTCGTATATCGAAGAAAGCAAGTAAGTGCAGAAACGTGAATATCTGCCAGTTCTAGCTGGCGTGCACGCCCTCTAAATCATTCCCGACACTATTCTTCCCAACAAGCCCAGCCTATTGCGTGTCCTGCTGGTCGGATTGTTAAGCAAAGTTGTTATTCTGGCGTGGCCGATCTTTTGCCAGCTAGGTTGCTTGGTACTGGATTTGCCTAAATTCTTGATCGTGCGTGCTGTATTTGTGAACACGCCGAAACGCAGAAATCGGAACCGGTCCGATATGAGCGGCCTCAATGATCGGCATTATCTTTCTCCCCCAGTTCGTTCCGTTGTTTCCATCGCTCCAAAAGCTCCGGCCCGCCGATAAAACTATTCTTGATCGCCGAACGATCCAGTTCAATCCAGATCGACTCATCCCATTTGTTAAAACATGGGACAAACGTCCGCCACATTGAAAGCGGATACTTCTCGTTGTATGTGGCCTCATCAAAACCCGAGAAATCGAAGACGCTTACAGCGCCTATGCTCCGCACAAATGGGTAACCTGTAGGACCGCATGCAGTTCCCCATCTGTCCAGATCAGGGATGGGCGGGTCTGGAAGAATGCTCCCTGCAGCCAAGATACCTCTAAAGCGTTCAACACTAGTCGTGTGCCAAATACCTTCTCTAAGAATTTCTGGAAACACCGCGTTCCTTTGATAGAAGCGAATCGCCTACAATAGCGTCTCGCTTGCTGTTTGTGCGTCCGTGTCGGTGTGCAGGTTAGGCGTATCCACTTCGCTTCAATCTGCTGGCATCGTACGGCACGATCTCACCGGCAAACGCCGCAAGTACCGCGGCAACACCACCAAACAGAACACCACCGATAGCCAGTAACGCGTAAAACTTTCCTGTAGCGAAAGAACACCACAGAGATAGACTGGCAAAAACCAAGAGCAGCACTAAAGCCGCGAGGGCAACATACTTGGGAATTGAAGGCGCGATCCGCACAGCTGAGTACGTGAATGCACCACCTAAATACACATGCGCCATGACGTCAGCGGCAACCTTCACCCAGCCGTCGAGTGGCGCGCCAAAAGACAGTGTGATCGATAAGTTGTTGATGAAGCCTCCGATGAAGTACGCTAAATAGTCGCATACCGTGGCTCCTGGCAGTACCGTAATCCATCTCAGAGTATTCAACTCGCTGTCCCCTTATTGCCAACGTCCAGCTTCAGGCACGCACGGTTCGCCGAGCGTCGCCCGGAAGTATCTGTTGGGGTGCATGGCGGCTAATGGAAATGCTCGAAGCGACAATCGATAGCAAGAGCGCGGCCTCGGCGACGATATCTTTGTGCCCTTTAACTGCACGCAATTCCGGTTCGTGCATCTATATGATTCTCAGCCTGTAGTACCAGCCTTGAAGTCCGGCGTAGTCACTCAAATTTCGGTAGCGTCCGCGCTTCCCGTGCGAGATTCTCAAAACTCATCAGCACCCCGCTTCCTTTTTGCCTTCCGCATCAGGAGTTGCACTCCCTTGGTACTACCAAGAAAGATTCCCGTGACAACCACGCCCGCCACTAGTCCACTCCACGGCTCACCGAACTGCTGAAGGCTGTTATTCGCACCGTACGTTGGAACGATCCCCAGGAAGACGTACCACCAGTTCTTCTTAGTCATACATGCACCATGGCTATGTACTATCTCGTTCCGTTTAAGATGCTTGGATAAGACCCCGCTGACCCCTTTGACCAGCCGGCCTATCGGCACCTAATTAGCAGTTGAGCGGGCCAACACTTGAAGATCACTCTCCGCTCTAGCAAGTGGCCCGGTTCGTCTGCCACTGCGCGCGTCCAACGAGGGCCTTCCGAGGCCGCGCGTTGCGCGACCTGAGAGAGACCAACAAGTTGCCCTCATTCCACGATTTTCCCCTCGCTTAGCCAAAGCGGGTTGGCTGGTGGGTCCTCGACTGCGCGCGTCGGACGAGCACCTTCCCAGCGTGCGCGTTCCGCGAGCAGATTCTCTAAGATGGCCCTTCAGAACTTGTTCGTGTTCCATCTCCCGGAGGGACAGTCGGGCTGGTTCCAATTGCGCGCGTCCAACGAGGGCCTCTCTTCTTTCCACTTCTCCAAAGGATGAGGTTGCGCGGCCCTTCCCTGCGCGCATGGGACGAGCACCTTCTTAGCGTGCGCGTTCTGCGAGCAAGAAGGGCCGCGCGACCTCGTCCTTCACTCTCACTTCCACCCCTCCCCGC
>WIAG01000020.1 GCA_014055495.1 Nitrospira sp. CR1.2 | reverse complement strand
CCAGCGTATGTGCACGGCGATTCGGATTCAGCAAGTAATCGGCCACCATCGTGTCGAAATAGGGCCCCGGCATTTCAAGTCCCTGCCGGTGGAGCGCCAGCAGGACGGGCTTCAGGTCTTGAATGACTTTCCTGCGGCTCCCATCGCGCAGGCAGTCGATCAATGGATGAGGCCACCCACGGGCTTCGCCTTGCACAAACGCGGCGGCCCCGTCCGGCCAACCCAACGCACAACCTCGAATATCGGCCCGCACGCCTGGCGCATCACTCAACACACAGGCCACTCCCAGGAACGGCTCCGCCTTCTGCCGGGTCAGGAATTGTGTGGCGGACGCAGCATCATGAATGTCGACGATCTCGGCGCCTAGCCTGTTCGGCTCCGGGGAGTCGCCCTGGAAGGCTTTGGCCAGGGTCATGAATTCCAATTCTCGCAACAGACCGACCAGCGTGTCGGTCTGCGGCGCCTTCGCCTGAAACCGGGCTGGAACAAATTCCACCGGACAATCGAGCTCGATCGTCGCCAGTTGCCTGCTCATTCTGGCGTTTTCGCCTTGCGCCATGAGGAGCGCCTTCGTCTTGGCCGGGGTGACTTCCTCGACCCGGCGCAGGAGTTCTTCGATCGTCCCGAATTGCGAGATTAATTTCAGCGCGGTTTTCTCTCCGATTCCTTTGACGCCGGGAATATTGTCGCTCGTATCGCCCATCAGTCCCATGATCTCGACGACGCGCGCCGGCTCGACACCGAACCGCACCAACGAATCCGCCTCGTTGAACCACTTGTCCTTCACCGGATCGTAAATCCGTGTCTTTGGGGTCAGCAGCTGGAACATATCCTTATCACTGGTCACGATCACGACATCGAGCCCTTCACGCTCGCCTTTTCGCGCCAGGGTGCCGATCAAATCATCCGCCTCATACCCCGCTTGCCTGATGACTGGCAGGGAGAGCGCTTCCACGACGCGATGAATGTAGGGAATCTGGGCGCTCATCCCTTGCGGCATAGGCGGCCGTTGCGCCTTGTACTCCTTGAACGCCTCATGGCGATGGGTGGGGCCCTTCTCATCGAACACCACGGCCACATAGTCCGGTCGATGATCGCGCAGGACTTTGAGCAACATGGTCGTAAATCCATAGACCGCGTTGGTTTGCAGGCCCTTGGAATTCGACAGGGGAGGCAGGGCAAAAAACGCCCGATAGATGTAGGCGCTACCGTCAATGAGATAGAGAGTGGGCACGTGAACAGGCCTCAGATTGCAGTGCTCGAGCGAGCGACGGTTCGGGTATGTCCATTCCGGCTGGAACGAACGCGATCACACATACCGTCGACTCTTTCCTCGCGGCGGTTTGAGATTCTGCGCGCGAAGAACCGACGGCGGACGACTATCGATCCGGCGCAATAATCAACGGTGGTTTACCGAACTTGGCTCGCATGCTGTTGATCGTGCTCAGCACGGTGGACTGCCCCACGACCTTCGCCTCGACCCGCCGCTTACCGGGAAATTCAATCAGCGACAGGCCGATCAACATCGTCAACAGCCCCTGTCCCGGCAGAAACAGCATGAGAAACCCGGCGAAGAGGAAAATCGCCCCGACGACATTTTTCACAATGTGCCCCAACAGCCGAAGAATCGGATGGTGATTTTCCATCCACGGGCGTGGCTTGCGGATATCGAAATAATCGGCCGGCAGCCGCATGAGAATGACGGGAATCGCGATGAGGGTCCCGACGAACATGAACACGGAGGAGACAGCGAACCAAATGAGCACATTCGCCGGCACGTAGGATTCGATCTGCGCTAACACGTCGGATATCACCCGCGCATCCTAGCATGGGGCTTTGCACGACGAAAAGAGTGTCGACCGGCCGGTTTACGTTGCCGGCTCCGCCAGCTATAATTCCGCACCATGCTGCCGATACGACCCCGCTGCGCGCAACTGATGAAAGCCGGCCCGGCTGTACTCGCACTCGCCCTCTCGCTGTGCCCGGTGGGATTCAGCGACGAGGCCGCACAGGCGGCTGACGGATCTGCCGACTCGGAACTGCAGATCGACATCACTCGGATCGGCCTCGGCAAAGAAGTGGTGATTACCAAAGGCAGGAAAGAATGGTTCATGCGGGTGGAGGTCACGCCGGAAAATTCCGTGGTGGTGCGACAGCAAAAAGAAGGCGAGCGCTACCTGCTTGACGAGAGCGAAGTGCACGATCGCGCCATGACTCCCGCGGAGGTGGATGCGGCCATTACGGATTTCGTGAACAGCGTCAAGACTCAACAAAAGGTCAAATAGCCGCCATGGCTGAGAAACCCAAGTTCGTCATCTTCGCCCACAATGCCACGTACGATAAACTCCACCAGGTGGCCACCCTCGGTCTGACCGCCGCGGCGATGGGCAAAGACGTCATCGTCGTGTTGCTGTTCTGGACAATCAAGAAGCTGGCCGAGGGCAAGATCAATCAGATCGACTTCCCCCAGGAATATGCCGCCTCCGCCGAACAAGTCGCTCGCCTCTTGAAAGAAAAAAACGTCCCCACGATCTCCGACATGTTTCACGAAGCTCGGCTCGTGGGCCGATTCCGCCTCATCGCCTGCAGCGCGGGTCTCGAATACATGGGAGTGGAAGCTGGTGCGGTCGAGCGAAACGTCGACGAAGTGCTCGGCCTGCCCTCCATCCTGTCACTGACAGCGCAGGCGGAAACCACGCTGTTTATTTGATCGTGTCTCTCGCTGAGCGGCTGGTGACTGGGGACGTATCGGCGCTCCACGTTTAACGGCTCTTCGTCACGCCCACCCGATCGCAATACTTCACAATCTTGCACTGACTGCACAACGGCGAGACCGGCTGGCAGAGGTGCTGCCCGTATGGCACAAGCAGATCATTGAAGGTGATCCAATATTTGCGGGGCAGTTTTCCGCGAAGCGCCTGCTCTGTCTCGTCCGGTGTCTTCGTACTCACGTACCCCCATCGGTTGCTGATCCGGTGGACGTGAATGTCGACACAAATCCCCGGCTTCTCATATCCAACCGTGACTACCAGATTCGCCGTCTTTCGGCCGACACCCGGCAAGGTCAACAACTCGTCGATGCAGTCCGGCACGCGCCCCTCGTAGCGTTCAAGCAACTGGGTGCAAATCTGCCGGATCTGTTTCGCCTTGGTTCGGTAAAACCCGACGGGGTATACCGCCTTTTCAACAGCCGGCAGCGTGAGCTGCCGCATCGTGGCCGGAGTGGAGGCCAACGCAAAGAGCCGCGCACTGGCTTCGGCAGTGGTCTTGTCTTTGGTCCGTAAACTGAGGAGGCAGGACATCAGGACCAGGAACGGATCGCGGCCGCTCTCCTTGGCCACCACCCCCACCACCGGATCAGGCCAGCGGGCAATCTCCCGCTTGACCGTACGGATGGCGGCGTGGATCTGATGCGCCTGCATGGATCTGCCGGAATGGGGAGCTCAGCTGGAGTGATCGAACCAGTCGTCCGAAGGAAGGAGTACCCGACGACTATTCAGGCCGTCGCTTCGCAAGCCATTTTTGCCGCCGACGTTGCGCCTCGCGCTCTTTTGCCTTCTTGCGGACACTCGGCTTTTCGTAATACCGGCGGCGCTTCAGTTCGCGGAACAATCCTTCGCCCGCCAACTTCTTCTTGGCGACCTTCAGGGCTTTTTCAACGTTGTTATTGAAAACCTTAATTTCCATCGTCAGCTACCTTCGACTCTCTTTCACCGAAGTTTCAGGATATTCAACATGTTTTGAGCCCAGGAATCGAAGGGCGGAGTGTAGCATAGCGATTTCGCATCCACAAGCATTTGTTCCACCCGTGAAAACCGCTGACTCAGAGACGTAATAAGTTGCTGATTCGGTTGAGATTTTATGTTCGCCTCAACCATGGCCACACAGCCATCTATGACCGCATCGGCAAGCCGCAACCCCATCGTCAGATCCGGATGCACTTCGGACTTCGCCTGCGCCATAAGGCCACGCAACAGCGGGATGAGTTCACAGGAGAGCTTCACAATTTCCAACGGCGTCTCGATGGCGCCCAAGAGACCGGACGAGAGGGCGATGGCACGATCGGGATGATTCGGTGGAAGCTTCCTGGCCTGCAACACCCGGGCGTAGGCATCCCGATCCGCCTGCACCAATTCATGGAGTCTGGTACAAATTTCAGACAAACGCGTTTCCACCGCACGCGCGCGATTCAACTTTGCCACCATGATCCCTAACGCAGCCGCTGCCGCCGCCGAGCGGGCACCGACGCTGCCTCCGGTTACCGCAGACTCGGCAGTTTCCCACACTTCAGGCATCCCAACGCGAGTGGGGGATGGCTGTTCCTTGGGCACTGGTGAAACAGCCAGGCGCCCGATGGCCGATCGCGATTCGACGCTCTCCAAACGCGCTTCAAGCACCTGGCCCCCATCAAACCGATCGAGACAGAGCGCCTGCTGCGCGGTCTCGATGAGTACCTGTTCGGGAACCAGGCCGATGATTTCCGTTCCGGCCACCTCTACCCCACGCGCCGTAGCCTCTTGCTGCACGGCGGCGAACGCCTTGTGCAGGGGCGTTTCATCCTGGTTTGTCAGATTCATCGAGACCTGCACAACCCCCTGGCTGCGCAGGTCGATGCCGATGGCTTTCACAGCGGGAAGCCCTCCGCTCGACTGACGGACCACCTTCGCAATCGCTTTGGCGATCGAAAGATCCTGACTCCTCAGATTCACGTTGAAGGCAATCAGGGGCCATCGAGCCCCCACCACGGTCGCGCCCGCAGTTTGGTGCAACTGCTTCGGCCCGAAATCCGGAGCCCATGCGGGATCGGCGGCCATTCGGTCTGCCAACCCCTTCATCCCGCCCTTTCGAATCCATTCTAATTGCTTCCGCTCGGGCTTGCTCGCTGCTTGTTCGTAAAGAAAGACGGGGATTTTCAGCTCGTTTCCGATCCGCTGCCCCACCATGCGAGCCAACTGCACGCAGTCCTGCATACTGATGTCCCGAATGGGCACGAAGGGCATGACATCCGTCGCTCCCACGCGGGGATGTTCGCCCTGATGGCTGCGCAGGTCGATCAATTGCGATGCGAGCCGTGCCATCTGAAAGGCAACCTCCGCCACAGCGTAGGGCCTCCCGGCAAAGGTGAGCACCGCCCGATGGTGGTCCGGATCCTTGGTCTCGTCCAGCAACACCACGCCGGGAACCGACCGAACGAGTGCAACGAGCGCTTGAATCACGTCGGGATTCCGGCCTTCACTGAAGTTCGGCACACATTCAACGATTTGACTCACTGCGCGGCTACTCCCATCTCTTCAGGCATGGCACCTTCACCGGAAGCGTTTCAACACAAGAAAAAAGCCGGGGGGTTGCGGTCATCCCCTCCGGCTTGCTCACACGTGACAGCCTCGCATGTGGGCCTGTCGCTGACTGTTACTTGGCCTTCTTGACGAATGCCTTGTAAATCCGCTTGGAAGAACTCTGCTCTTCCTCCAACCCCACCATTTGATGGCCGGTCGTTTCACACCAGGCCGGCATATCTTTCTTGATGCCTTCATCGTCCGAAACCACTTCCAGTACCTGACCCATCGTCAGTTCCTTGATCTTCTTCGACGTCAGAATGATCGGCATCGGACAGAAATACCCGAGCGTATCCAGCTTCACATCCGCCTGTATCATGCCATCTCCTCAGCCCTTCTTAAATGAACAGATTGACACTGCCTTGCTTGGCCTCCGCCAAGTAGGTGGTCACCCCGGCAAACTGATCCACCCCGTCGATCAAGGTGTCCTTGGTAATCCCCATCAACCCCATCGTCGTCGTACAGGCGATGAAGCGGACTCCCAGGTCCAACGCCATCTGCATCAACTCCGGCACGCCGGGCATCCGATTCTGCCTCATCACCACCTGCATCATCTTGGTGCCCAATCCCCAGAAATGAAAGCGGGACAGCGGCAAGGTGTCGGCCCCCCCCTTGTTCAGAAGACCGAACATCCGGCGCAGCCAGTCCGACGCGGAACTGCTCGCCCCCTTCTTGCGGATCGTGTTAAGGCCCCAGAAGGTGAAGAACACCGTCACCTGCATACCCATGGCAGCGGCGCCCGTCGCAATAATAAACGCGGCCATGGCCTTATCCAGATCTCCGCTCAGGAGAACGATCGTGACGCGTTCCGCCTTAGAGTCACGGAGTTCCGCCAGAGCCGCTGTCGGTTCGATTTGTGCGGTCGTCATCGCATCCCTCGCCTCTCAAGCCACAGTGAGAACAGGGTAAACTACTGAAAAGGACTATAGTCTCCGCTTCTTTTTCTTGTCAAGAAATGCGCCCCTGGACCATGGCCTCCCCGCAGAGGCATCGCCACGGCGCTGACTTCAGCCAACACAGGCGGTTGCTTGACCTGTTGCGGGCCCGCCGTTATAGTCCACTCATTCATTCAGCCTCGGAAGCTTGCCTGGTCTTCCATGAACACAGACCTCATCACGGAACTCAAACCGACGAAAAGCGCCCCCCTGTTCGGTTTCTGGTATCCTGCCGTAACCAGCGAGGCCTTGGCCGTCGGCCAGATGCAGACCCAGGTCATGTTGGGGCAGCCGATTCTCGTGTGCCGTGACCGGCAAGGTGCCGTGGCGGCCATGCGAGATATTTGTCCGCATCGCGGCATGCCCTTGTCGTTCGGTCACTTCGACGGAGAACGGGTCGAGTGCGCCTATCACGGATGGCAATTCGATACAGGCGGTCGCTGTCGTCATATTCCGGCCCTTGTCGAGGGATCGGCGCTTCGACCGGAGAAGATCGGGATCACCTCCTACCCATGCCAGGAAGCAGACGGGTACGTGTGGGTCTATCTGCCCGATCCGCAACGGCCAGATCTGCCAGTGCCGGAACTCCCACGCCTTCCGCTGCCGTCCACACCCTATCGCATGGTCCACATCTCCACGATCCTGGACTGCACCATCGACGACGGTATCGTGGGTCTCATGGATCCGGCACACGGCCCCTTCGTCCACCAAAGCTCGTGGTGGCGAACACAAGCCAGTATGCACGACAAGGCCAAGACCTTCGAGCCCATCCCCAACGGGTTCCGGATGGTGCCGCACGCGCCCTCCAAGAACAGCGGACCGTACAAGCTGCTCAACACACTCTACGGCGGGCCGCTGACGACGACCATCGACTTCGTCCTCCCCAATCAACGGTTTGAGTTCGTGCAGTGTGGTTCGATGTTCGTCTCCTCTCGTGCCACCGTGACACCGGTGGGGGAGCAGCAATGCCGAATCGACTTTGCCGCCGCCTGGAACATCCTTCCTTGGCTCCCGCTCGCCAAGCCCCTCTTCCGGTATTTCGCCAATATTTTCATGAAGCAGGACAAACAGGCCATGGAACGGCAAGCGGTGGGATTGAAATACAAACCGGCACTGATGCTGATCGACGACGCCGACACCCCCGCCAAGTGGTACTACAAACTGAAGGCCGCCTACCTGACCTCGGTGCAAACGGGAACCCCGTTGGACCATCCGTTGAAAGACCGCGTCACGCTTCGCTGGAGAAGTTAGCAGGGCGGGGAACTCGGGCAAGACCGGTGAGGCTAGCCCATCGGGTGGCTCGTACCGTGGTTGGGTTCATTCAAGAGCGCCATGGCCCGGCGAATCTGGTCGCGGGCTCCAAGCAGTGTGACCACATCACCGGCCTGCAGGCGCACCTGCTCCGACGGATTGGATTGCGTCACCTGACTCCGGGTCCAGGCGATCACCGAGGCACCGGTCCGCGGGCGAATGGACAGTTCCGCCAACGATTTTCCCACCGCCGGCGCTTCATCATCGATCCGGCAGGTTTCCACCTCGACATCGGTCAATGTCCCGCCACGGAGGTGATGCGCCAATTCCGGCATTTCACTGCGCCGCAGCAAGGCATACCCTTCCCGTCGGATCTGCTCGGCCTTGCGCGCCACGAATTCCTGCGGCAGGCTGTAGGTGCGCAGCACCAGGGCAAAAATCTCGATCGACGTCTCAAATTCTTCCGGCACCACGTCATCCGCACCCAACTGGTGCAGCTCTTCCAGCTCCCGGAGGTACCGCGTCCGCACCACGATGTGTAACTTCGCATTCAGACCCTTCGCGACCTTGACCGTCCTTCGCGCGGTAAAGGGATCGGACAGGGCGACGACCAGCACTTTGGCGTCTTCGATCTTCATATGCCGTAGCACATTGGCGTTTGAGCCGTCGCCGTAATAGATCGGCACGCCATGGCGCGCCTCGCGACGCACGGTCTCGCCGTCCAAATCCAGCGCCACATGCGGAATTTCCGTTTCACCCAGCACGCGAGCCAGGTTGCGACCATTGAGCCCATAGCCCACAATGATGACATGGTCCTTGATGCGGACCTGCGTGCCCTCCAATTGCTCAACGTGCGCCGCCGTGCGCGTCGGCATCCACCCTCGAACCCGTTGTAACGCCTCGATCCTCCTCCCCAGATGGGGAGACCACTGCATGCCGAAGGGCGTCACCACCATCGTCAACACCGACACCGCGAGGAACAACTGGTACTGATCCCCCGTAAAGAGGCCGGCGTCCTGCCCCTGCTGCGCAAGGATGAAGCTGAACTCTCCGACCTGCGCAAGCGCGACTCCAACCAGCAATGCCGACCTTGGAGGAGCCCCTGCCGCCACCATTGCCCCAGCGCCGGTGAGCAGCTTGCCGGTGATCACGGCCAGCAACAGACCCAAGACGATGAAGGGATGGTCCAACACCACCCGCAGGTCCATCAAGACGCCGATCGACACGAAAAACAAACTATTAAAGCTGTCGCGGAACGGCAGGACCTCCGCCAACGCTTGGTGACTGTACTCCGACTCCGACATCACCAGCCCCGCGATGAAGGCACCCAAGGCGAGCGACAAGCCGCCCAACGACGTCAACCAGGCAATCCCCAGGCACAACACTATGATCGAAAGCAGGAACAATTCGCGGCTTCGACTCCGCACGATATGCCGCAATAGGCGCGGCACCAAATACCAGGCCGCTGCGACGATCAACCCGACCACGACCGCCGCTTTCACCAGTGTCATCAGCACCATCCCCATCGCACTCCCGCTGGGCGTGGCCAGAATCGGCGTGATGAGCATCATCGGGACGACCGCAAGGTCCTGGAAAATCAAGATCGCCACCGTGGCACGGCCGTGGAATGAATCGCTCTCTCCCTGCTCCGAGAGGGCTTTCAAGACAATGGCCGTGCTGCTGAGCGAGAGCAGGAACCCCCAGAAAATGCCCTGCTGGTAGGACAGCCCGACAACCAACGCCCCGAGCAGCGCGAGAATGAGGACCCCTCCGGTCTGCACCGGTGCCGCCACCATCAGCGTACGGCGGGCCGCCGCAAAATGCGCGGACGAAAACTCCATGCCGATCGTGAACAACAACAACACGATGCCGATCTCCGCCAGCACCTGGACCTGCGACACATCGGGAATCAGATGCAACCCGTGCGGGCCGATCAGGGCCCCGGCCACAAGAAAGCCGGCGATCGACGGCAGGCGGAATTGGTGGAACGTGAAGACGACTGCAGTGGACACTGCATAGATCACCAACAGGTCGCCGAGAACTGCGTAGTCACTCATAGAGGAAATTGGGCCGGTACACCGCGTGAAAGGCTACAATGCAGATTCGGGACGCAGCATACCGTAGGGGCCTCGCTGGAACAAGGCGTTCCCGTTGTCCTACGCCCGGCACTCGATTACAGTGATGCGCCGGTCCATCCGGTCTGCACTGCACAAAGGAGAGTTGCTCTGCGCGCCATCGTGTTCGATTTCAACGGCGTCATTGCCGACGACAAAACCCCGCATCTGGAATGTTTTCAACAGGCGCTGGCCGACTCCGGACTCATGCTGAGCAAGGAGGAATACTACGGCACCTACCTCGGGATGGATGAGCGGACATGTGCCGCCGCCCTGCTTCTGAAACGGGACGGCCGATGCGATCCCTCGATCCAAGCCCGGATCGCCGAGCGCAAGGCGGCTCTCTTCCGTGACCATACTGCGGCACAGAAGCCGGCACTGTTTCCCTGGGTACCGGGGTTTGTGGAACAGGCCGTGGGACAATACCGGCTGGCCATCGCCTCGGGGGGACGACGGGAACAGATTATCTCCGCCCTTGCGGGAACGGCCATCGAACAGTGTTTCGAACTCATCGTATCCGCCGACGAATGTGCCATCGGCAAGCCCGACCCCGCGATCTACGAATTTGCCCTGCGACAACTCAACGCCCGCCGCCCCAGACCACCGCTCCTTCGGTCAAGCAAATGTGTGGTGATAGAAGATTCCCGCGCCGGGATTCAGGCGGCGTTGAAGGCCGGCATGCGCGTGCTTGCGGTTGCGACCACCTACCCGGCGGCGCAACTCACCGACGCGCATTGGGTCGTTTCCTCCCTGGACGGAATCCAGCCGAAAGACTTGGCCCGACGACTCTTTCCACCCGGTGATTGAGGCACGCACCGAGATCCGCACGATCATGTGGGGTATGGATTGGGACTAGAATGGAATGCGGACGCCCATCTGGAACTCGTTCGGCATCATGCTCTTCCCCATGGAATCGCCGAAGAGACTCTGCTGCGGTAGCACCGGCTGAAGATTCAACGCCCGGTCACGCTCGGTGACGAACCCTCCTCCAAAGCCGGCACCGATGTAGGGAATCAGGGTCTGCTCATTGACGCGCACCTGACCGCTCACCGTGGGTGCCTGACGGAACAGATCCGATCGCTGATCGCTTGCTGCGAGAGCTTGCGTTCCCTCGCTCGACGCCTGGGTCCGTAACTCGGTCCACGCCGGGGTATCGGTCGAAGTTGAATCCGCCAGTGCCGCGCCCATCCCGCCGACATGCAGCAAGCCTGACACAACCAGAGCGCCTACTGTCGACACTTTCCGAATGCCGAGTTGC
The DNA here is from genome assembly GCA_014055495.1 of Nitrospira sp. CR1.2. Classification (GTDB taxonomy): domain Bacteria; phylum Nitrospirota; class Nitrospiria; order Nitrospirales; family Nitrospiraceae; genus Nitrospira_A. The sequence continues at coordinate 48,392 of WIAG01000020.1, read as the reverse complement.
ATGATCTTCACTTTACTCCATCCATCCGACAGCAACAAGGGCGCGCTTGACGTCGTCCAAAGTACTCTGCCAGCGACTGGCGATGGGATGGAGGAGCCCACCATTCAAATCGTCTGCCGCTTCACCGCGATCGATAATAAAAGATTCTCAGTTGCACTTGGCACGAACCGCCAACTTCGAAGAACAGAGAATTGTCGACACGATACGGTCTTCCAACCATGGAGCATGTTTCAAGGCTGGTGCTGTTCCGTTCGCTCCTGGCGCACTTTGCCGTTCGGCTGATGATGAAGGAACGGCCCGTTTCCCCATCTCACTAGCGCCAAGCCGTGTAGTACGAGGCAGCCCCCTTGATCGAGTACATCCTCATGTGCAGGGGGCGAATGCTCTCAGGGCCGGACAATTTGGCCTACACCGAGAATGAATCGAGGGAGAGGTATCGGAGACACAGTGAAGTATTTCTATTGTTGCAGGGGGGCGACGCACCGAAAACCGATTGTCGCGCAGCGATCCAATCCAGGCCACAACAGGAGAAACTTGGCCGCATAGTTAGTGGGCCGGGGGCCGCCATCCATGTACCAATGAGACCCCTCCGCGGTGTAATAGGAGCCACCTCGAATCATGCAGAATCGCGTGCGACCATCCGTACGTTCACTTTCTGTCCATTCCCACACATTGCCGCAGAAGTCATAACACCCGAACGGCGATCGCCCTGCGGGAAATGCCCGCACGCCCGTTGTCCCACCCGATTGACCGCCGTTGCACCGGCCGGGCTCCATCGTGTTGCCCCAAGGGTACGTGAGCCCTTCCGGGCCTTGAGCCGCATATTGCCACTGTTCTTCGCTCGGGATGGCCTTCGCTGACCAACGCGCATACGCGCGAGCATCGTCCAAACTGACATACACCACCGGGTGGTCTTCCTTGCCGACAGGCACGCTCCCACCAGTCCAATGTTTCAGAAAGTTTTCTCGAAAATGAGGTGTATAACCAGTAGCCCGAAGAAACTCAGCATACTGCGCATTGGTGACGGGAGTGGCATCAATGGCAAAGGCTGGCACTGTAACCCGGCGCTCGAAGAGCCGAGGTTTATTCAAATTACCGTACAGTTCATCTTGTTCAAGTTCATTGCCATAGAATCCGCATTCTCTCGTCCGGATTTGCACTCGCATGATCAGGCTCGCGGATGGGATCCTAACCATGCCTGAAAGAGTACGGTCGGTCTCGCGACCATAGTGCAATGGTTCACTGATGAGCAGCACAGGGCGCTGTGGGAAATTTCCAAGCCCGGCCACACTCGTTTGATGACCTCGCTGTAGGGCTATCAGTCGCTCAAAATCGGACCCGAGCGGTCCTGAAGTTCCCGCCACAAAACCGCCGATGCCGTGAGATTCCAGCTTTCCATAGAGCAACACGTGTCCATGCTCGACCGGAGGATCAAGCTTTTCGCCCATCACCACATCGTAATAACTTGCATGCTCCACCGCTGGTATCTTCAACACCACCCCTGAAACCGGCTGGTCTTGACGATTGATCAATGTCCAGAGTTTGATGCCCCCCTTTTCCCACAGCGTGGCATAGACACCAGGAACTTCGGTCTGAACGAGCGGCGTCCAGCCTTCTCCTGAAAAAATGTCGGCAAAATGCCTTTGAATCCGGAGCATGGTGCGCAAGGTCGCCCGGTCCCGAGCCGACCACCCAACCCATGAACCAAATACATTCTCCCAGACGACCACGCCACTGCCGTTCATCCACGCAGTCTGTAGCTGGCGATAACGATCGCGCTGCCATCGTGCCGTCTGATGCATCATATGTCGGCGCTCCAACCACTTGTTCCTGAGAATGCCTGGAACGTCACCGTCACCAAAGTTTTGTGCCCAAGACATGAGATGGTCATGCACACGCTCAAGCGGCAGCGCGCCTTCCCCTTCTAGAACGAGCCCAGAACCAACTCCGTCAAGAACGGCACGCAGGCCCCCTGGTGCCTCGGACATCGTATCGAGATACACGCCGTCTGCCTCAGTCTCTCCGACCAATGCTGCTAATGCTTCGATATCGGATACAGCCTCACGCCTGGTTCCAAGATCCCACGGTTTGTACACAACCAACGCTTTCACCCCAAGCCGGTGACAGCGCCTGACAACATCTCGAATGCCGGGGAGCCCTCCTGGCATATCCCGGTAAAAGTCGAATTGATTGCGGTCATCTACTCCGATTCGCGGATAGGCCTGCCACAGAATAAGGTTGTCAAAGCCACCGAAGTCCTCCATGCTCTTTCGCAAGAAGGCTTCTACCTCATATCGACCGGATTGCTGATTGAAGAAGGTCTGGTCATACAACATGAGAAAACAACTGCAAAAGCTGGATACACTCCAGGCCTGAGCTGGTTCGTGGTAGCGCCGACCGTCGTATCTCAGAGCTGCGCGTGCACGATCCCGCCATTCCTTCAGTCCGTTCTTCCAGGAAGGCCATAGCCGGGGGTCCGTCGGTGCGTGAATCAGCGGAGCGGCGCCATCAACCTTTGACTCAATCGATCCCTCCGCAAAAAGAGCACCGGGTGAACGTGCCACAACTACGAACCCAAGTCCGATGAGAGCCTTGATCAGCTGTCGACGGGAACATTCTGGCTGATGATTCATGGTGCAAGCGAAGTGAGCTGGAGGCTGAGCAGCGGTCGGAGACCGCTCTACTTGTCCAATTGCCACCTGACCATCACTTACACGACAGCCTGTCGATGGCAATACTCTTTCTCTGCGTACAAGCAGATCGTCTATGCGTAGGCAGTGTGCAGGACCGAGCTAGATCTTGTAATACTCCCGGTACCACTCGACGAATCGGGCGATCCCGGTTTCGATCGACGTAGCAGGCTTAAAACCGGTATCGCGCATCAAATCCGCGACGTCGGCATAGGTGGCCGGCACATCGCCTGCCTGGAGAGGCAAGAAGTTCTTTTGGGCTTTCATGCCCAGCGTCTGTTCCAGCACCTCGATAAATCGCAACAGTTCGACCGGCTGATGATTACCGATGTTGTACAGCCGGTAGGGGGCGGAGCTGCTTCCTGGGTCGGGGTTGTCGCTCACCCAGTGCGGATCGGCCTGAGCGGGCCGATCGAGCGTGCGCAAGACGCCCTCGGCGATATCGTCGACATAGGTGAAGTCCCGTTGCATCTTCCCGTGATTGAAGACATCGATGGGTTTACCTTCGAGAATCGCCTTCGTGAACAAGAACAGCGCCATATCCGGACGACCCCAAGGACCATAGACGGTGAAGAACCGCAGCCCCGTGATCGGGAACCGGTACAAGTGCGCATAACAGTGCGCCATCAACTCGTTGGCCTTCTTCGTCGCCGCATACAGCGAGACCGGATGATCGACGTTGTCATGCACCGAAAACGGCATTTTCGTATGGCCGCCATAGACCGAACTCGTGGAGGCATAGACCAGATGCTCGACCCGGTGATGCCGGCACCCTTCCAGGATGTTCAGAAACCCGTCGACATTGCTCGCCGTGTAGGCATGGGGATTCACGAGCGAATACCGCACACCGGCCTGTGCCGCCAAATGCACCACCCGCCGAATGGCTTGCTGCTCGAAGAGGGCTGCCATACCAGGCCGATCCGACACATCCAGTTTCACAAACTGAAATTGCGGATGCGACTGCAGGCGCGCCAGGCGTGCCGCCTTCAGGCAGACGTCGTAGTAATCGTTCAGGTTGTCCAGACCCAGCACGGCCTCCCCGCGATCCAGCAATCGCCTGGCCACATGAGATCCGATAAACCCGGCGGCACCGGTGACGAGCACCACCCCTTTTGAATCCCCCATAACGGCTCTCCTTTTCATAGGCAATGTGCGGGTCCGACCGGCGAGGCCACAGGACACACCAGGGCAGGATACCGGTGCATGTCTCACAGAGACACGGACATGCTCACAAACAGGCCGGTGGCTTATCGGCCCCCGCGCTTCATAAACGATGGGTCCCCGTGATCCACCCGGTAGAGCGGCAGCGGGGTCAAGACATCAGCGGCAGAGAGGACCTGCACCGATCCATCGCCGACACTGCGGAACAGGTCCAGCGCCTGAGCGCGATGATACCGGCAATCGTGTTGCACCAGAAGATCTTTCAGCTTTTCAGGCGGCTCCCAATGCGCGGTGAGCAGGGCGGTGCGCGCCGGATTCCGGTGGCTGAACATAAACGACAGGTGGTCGGGATACCAGTCGGCTCCGCCGGTGGCATAGGACACGAACAGCCGCGCCTGCGCAGTGGCGCACAACTCATCCAGGTATCGATTGGTGAGGTATCCGTTCTCTCCCACGTCGAGCCACTGACCCGGGTGCGACAACGGCGCGTGAGCGGCATAGCTGCGAATCTCCTGCAATTGCTGTTGCGAGGCCAGCACGAGCGACAGCGGACCATATTTGTGGACCAGCTGCTGAATGACCCCTTCCTGAATGGCGGACCGGCCGCTGTTCGTCGGGCCACTGTCCGCATGCACCAGGACATTTTGCCCCCGATCGGTCACGAGGTAACAATTTCTCGGCATCTCCAGATCGCAGGGATCTTCACCGTAGAACGGCACCGAGACCACGGCACCGCCGTCAAAATTCCAGCTCTCGCCATGCGCGAGTTCGATGATGTGGCTGAACCCCAGCTCCCGGAGCAACGGCAGATAGTCATAAAAGAATTTCTTGCGATTCCGACGACTGGGGATGACGATCGGGACATCCTTCGGCACATGCAACAGCGTGCGAGGGTCCACATGATCGTCATGGTCATGCGTCAGGAAGATCGCGGCCGGCTTCGGCAGTAACGACACCCAGAGGCTCGGCACATTGGATTCCGCAAACCAGGGCAACAGCCAAGGGTCGAAGAGCAGAAATTGATCGCGCTGCCGGTAGAGCAACGCGGCATGACCGAGATGCACCGTGTCTCGATCTTTCGTCTGCTGCAACCAGTGATTGCGAACCGAGGACTGCGTCGTGGGGGTGAGGCACTCGTATTGAACGAACAGCTCCATCAATTTGGTGAGCAGCCGTTCGGCTTCGCGTCCCGCCGTCGTCACGATGGTCCGAATCGCCCCGGCCTGCTGCGTGCCATCCAGCATGCCCAGGAGTTTGCCGACCACCGGGCCCATCGGACGTTCGAAGGGCACAGGGATCGCCTGCCGCTTCACGGAATTGAAGATGCGCAGACCGGTATTGACGACGGTAGCGGACTTCGTGGGATCGAAGGGATGCGACCAGTGGAATTGCCCGTCAGGTTCTCGCCGAGCCGTAATGTGCTGACTCAGTTGCTGCCGGGAATTGACCAGTTCGGCATAGGCATCCTCCAGCCGCACCCGGGTCTGCAGGTCGCCGAGCGTCGCGCGGCGGGAAAACACATCGCTGATCGCGGTTTCCACACAGGCCAGAAAGAGGCCGTGGGCCTCATGCAGACTCGCCACGACTTCCGGCGCCACCCCGCCCACAAATGGAAACGGTCCGGGCGACTGGTTGCTTTCAAGCTGCACCCAGACCCAGGGGGCCAACCCCACATACTGATCTCGCGGCAATGCGTCCCACAGTCCCATGCGTCACAGGCCTGAGCCGTCGCCTACGGCTTCAGGTCCATCCGGCTGATTGTCGGCTCGTACAACGCTTGAATGACGTTGCCGTCCGGGTCGGTAAAATAAAAGGAGTAGCTGCCGTCACGATGCTGCTTGGGAGGCTTGGCAATCGCAGCGCCGAACTGAGACCCGTCCCGTTGCACCTCGCGAAACATCGCATCAACATGAGCGGGACTTTCGAGGATCACGCCGAAGTGGTCGAGTAACTGGCCTCGCGGCGGCTGGTACTGGGACAGCTCGGCCGGGCCGATTTGATGCAGGGCGAGATTGTCCGTCCCCGAACTGAAGTACACATTGTCCGGATCCGGCTCCCAGACGATCTTCATGCCGAGAAGCTGCTCGTAAAACACCCGCGACCGTGCCAGATTCGTGACACGAAGCGCCAAATGTCGTAAGCCTCGATGAGCCGTCATGCCGCACTCTCCTGGCGCGTATAGTAGGTGCGGGCCCACCATCGCGTCAATCCTCATTCACCGGTAGAGGCAGCCCACCGGTGATGATTTTGCATTGCCCGGTCATGTTTGAAACCTCCACGGCTGTGGTACGATCGGGAATCGTTTCTTACGAACCAAAGGAGCTTGGAGCTATGTTGGCACGATCCATCCTCGCATTCATGGTGGCGCTCATCGGACTCAACGGAATGGGCTCTCCCACACTTGCTGCGGAGCAGGCGGCGCTGTCCAAGGAAATCACGGGAAAAGACGGGGCACCGCTCGTGCTGATTCCCGCGGGCTCCTATCCCATGGGGGTTCCGACCGGCGACCGTGACGGCGGACGCGATGAATATCCCCGCCATGTCATCGAGATCGATCCGTTCTATATCGACAAGTATGAGGTCACCAATGGACGGTACTTGGAATTTGTGAAGGCCACCAATCACCGCGTGCCGCAAAATCCGAAGAACCCGACCCGGAACCTCTGGGATGGCATCGGCATCCCAGCCTCCTTGGCCGACCGGCCCGTCATCAATGTAGACTGGGCCGACGCCGACGCCTACTGCAAATGGGCCGGCCGTCGCTTGCCCCGTGAGGCCGAATGGGAGAAAGCCGCTAAGGGCAGCAACGATTGGCGCTTCCCCTGGGGCAATGTGGAGCCGACCGACGGACATCTCAATTTCAATCAAAAATGGATCGGCGAAAAGACGCTGATGCCGGTGGGCAGTTACGAGAAGGGCAAGAGCCCGTACGGGGTCTACGACATGGCCGGCAATGTCTGGGAATGGGTCAACGACTGGTATGATCCAAGGTACTACGAAAAGAGCCCCGACAAGAATCCGCCGGGCCCGGACAGCGGCGAGAAGAAGGTCATCCGGGGGGCCGGCTGGCAGAATGAGACACCAACAGTCCGCATCTTCACCCGCGTGGACAGCGACCCCACCATCCGAAACGAATCCACCGGATTTCGATGCGCCATGGATGCCAAGTAGTTCAACCGGCTTCGTTGTCCGCGGGTGAATCAGACAGGACGATGGCTACTGCAGGATTGCACGGGTTGACCGTCGCGGCTTTCGAATCGCGCATGGCGACCGACATGAGGCGGCTGATCGAGCGCCACGGCGGCACACCGCTGGTGGCGCCGGCCTTGCGCGAGGTTCCGCTGGAGGACAATTCCGCCGCGTTGCAGTTCGGGGAGCAGTTACTGACCGAAGGGCTCGACGTGCTGGTGTTGATGACCGGCGCCGGTACGACCACTCTGTTTGAGGTGCTGCATCGTCGCTATTCCAACGACCGGCTCGCCGCAGCCCTGCGCAATACCGTGCTGATCGCCCGCGGCCCTAAGCCGGTCAGCGCCCTCAAGGCCCTGGGCTTCCAACCCACCTTGACCGTCCCCGAACCCAATACCTGGGTTGATGTGGTCTCTACATTGGATGCGCATCGACCACTCACCGGCCTGCGTGTAGCGGTGCAGGAGTACGGCCTCCCCAACCGTGACCTGCTGGAGACGTTGAAGCAGCGGGGAGCCCTAGTCACTCCCGTCCCGGTCTACCGATGGGCCCTCCCGGAAGATACCGCTCCGCTGAAGCACGTCGTTGGGGAGATCCTCGACGGGCGAGTTCAGGTGATGCTGGTGACCAATGCCGCCCAGATCGACCATGTCATGCAGATGGTGGAACAGGAAGGCCGGACCGACGCGTTCCAGAAAGCGTGCAAGAAGTTGGTGATGGCCTCCATCGGTCCCACCGCCAGCGAACGCATCCGCAGCCACGGGCTCCCGGTGGATCTCGAACCATCACACGGCAAGATGGGGATACTGGTCAAGGAATGTAGCGAGAAGGCCTGGGGTCTTATTGAGAAGAAACCGCGCGCGTAACATTTGGGAGGTTGACTCCTACCCCATTTTCAATCTTGAATGAGATATGCCCCTGATGAGCACCTCGAGAGGCATACGCTTGGTAGACTTTCCCTTCCTCCAACGTCACAATTCTATTTTCTGCAGGGCCGTCCAACAAAAAACCTGACGGGACCTGTCCAAACTTTATTTTCCCAACTGCAATGACATCAATCTTGGGCAACTCATCAATCGGTTTCAGCACGTTCTTGCCATCCTGAACCTTGTACAGAGATGACATTTCAAATGTCGCAATCTCCCACCGATTACCAGAAAAATCAGAAACACCAAAGGTATGTATAGGGGCCGCCTCTCGGGAATCTTTTTCGTGAATGGCAAACAAGACTGATCCCTCGCTAGTAAGAATATCAATTTCGATGGCTTCTATCTGACAGGCAGCCAGGAACAGGACTGCGACCAGCACGGCCCTAGCGAGCTTGCCCCGTCTCAATTCTGGCGCGACAGTCATTACCTTTGCCAGAGATGGAATGTTCCACACTGGTACCCCTGGAATTCCTGGTTGGTTGGAATCCAAACAAGGATCGGAGCCCGATCTGTCGTTATCTGGCGTCCGCCTGCGGTGTCCCAGCCCCCTCCTTGGCATCCCTCGCGCAGCGGAACCCCATCCAGTTCATTTTGGTATTGGGATCCGTCCCGTTCCGTTGCGCCACCCGCACGCTGGGCGTGCTGTCGATCCAGCCGCCGCCGCGAAAGCCCCGTTGACTTCCGGTCTCCGGACCTTTCGGATTCTTGTCCGGTCCCGTGCTGTAGTACTTCGGGTCGTACCAATCGTTCACCCATTCCGCCACATTGCCCGCCATTTGAAGCACGCCATAGGGGCTGGCGGCGTTGTCATACTTGTCTACGGAAATAATGGGCGGGTAGAGCAACAGTCGTTCGGGACGATCCCGCACTGGCCCCGACAGACCGGTCCGGCCGTAATTCGCCCGCGAGAGCCCGGCCATTTGATTGCCCCACGGATAGATGCGCCCATCCTCACCGCGCGCGGCCTTTTCCCATTCCGCTTCCGAAGGCAATCGTTTCCCCGCCCACTTGCAGTAGGCGTCGGCATCGAACCAGGACACATGCATCACCGGATGGCTGACCATGGTCTCCTGAAAATTCCCGCCGTCGTACTGCCAATCGATCAAGGGATCGCGGTTCGTCGCCAGGACAAACTTCAGGAACTGTACGGTCGTCACCTCGTGCTTGTCGATGTCATAGGCATCGAGATAGACCTTCCGCTGCGGAAACTCCACCAGGTAGGAATTCCTGTCGATCTTTTTATCGCTGCCCATGAGGAACTCACCCGCCGGGATACGGATCATCTCGTCGTGCGCCGGCAACTTGGCACGCTTCATCGCCACCTTCTTCCCTTCCGGCGTCCATTCGCGAACCACGTCCGCGACATCCAACGCTTGGAGAGAACCGCTCATCCCCAGTAACGTCGCACCTACCACCCACCCTACGAGACCTCGTGTACGCACGATGCCACTCCTTTATCTGCTGATCGTTCCCTACATCGGCTGGTGATTCGGCTCCGCAGCAGCCGGCTGGTGATCGAATTCTTCCAATGGCTCGAAATTGAGCGGGAGCTGAAACAAATAATCGATCAAGGGCCGGAATTTCACATGCTGGTACTCGACGATCCAACTTCCGTCCTTCTTGGCCAATTTCATCGGAAAACGAATATCGGTCGCGAGCCACTGGTAGTACACTTCGGTCCGCTCGCCCTCCTTCACCGTCACCTCATACAGAGTCGTCGGGTGCCCCTCGCGCGTTTCCGTCCCGATTTCCTCTCGCGACACCTCGCCTTCCAGATGCTCCGTCACTTTGAGATCCTGCTCGGGCTTGTACGGCACGGTCTTGAAGTGTTTCATCCTCGACAACAGGAGCCAGACCACCTGCTTGTCTTTCCGGACAATGCTGATGTTGACGGGTCCCATCGTGTGATGCTCGATCCGCCACATATTGTCGCGATAGTAGATGTTGGCTTTCTGAGTCCGGCCATTGATCTTGGTGATCTGGTCGGCCGTAAATTCCAGCGCCCCGGCCTCACCGATGCCGATCGTCCATGATAAGGCCAGCGCCCCGGCCAGCTTCCAAGACCACATGCGTCCTATCCTACCGATGACCTGTCTATGTTTTCCAGTCTGCTCGATGCCCATCACCATGTCCCTTGAAGCCTCGCCTTCCTCTCACTCACTCGCCCCCGCCACCCATCCCCGACTCTCAGCCTGGGATGAAACCGGCGCGCCGAGCCCCGATCGCGAACAGGACGCTCGGGGGCATCCTCGCTACACATTCACCAGCTGCTGTGCCTGCTGAGATCGACGCCACGAGATGGGGGCGGCCTGCATCCCTGGTTCAGAGATACCCCGCCACATGCGCCGTTGCTGGTTCTGCCTGCCCGGCAGAAAACGGGGCAGGCATGTCGCCCTTAGGAGAGCGGGTGTTCGACCTACGATTTCGCCTTAATACATTCGATGTCCAACTTAATAAATACCTCGTCGCCGACCACCAGCCCGCCGCTATCGAGGGCCTTGTTCCACACCATGCCGAAATCTTTACGGTTCACTTTCCCTTCAGCCGTGAATCCGGCACGGGTATTGCCCCACGGATCTTTGGTTACGCCGTTAAACGTCCCCTCCAGCGTAACTTCCTTCGTGACACCATGCAGCGTCAGATCGCCGACCGCAACGTAGCCGTCGCCGGCTTTCTTGTAGCTTTTCATCTTGTAGGTAATGGTCGGATATTTCTCGACATCAAAAAAATCGGGGTTCCGCAGATGCGCATCGCGCTTTTCGTGATTGGTGGTCACCGAGGCCGTCTTGATCGTCGCTTCAAGCGCCTTCACCGTCCCGGCCTCGGGATCCATCTCGATGAATCCGGTGTAATCTTTGAAGTGCCCGGTCGTTTTGGACACCACCATATGTGCCACCTTGAACTCGACGATCGAATGATCCAGGTCGACGTCATACCGGGCCGTTTCCGCCTGCGCAACTGTTGTACCGAGCAGCATCCCGGCTCCAAGACACCACATGGCGACCACACGACCGATCGTTTTCGTCATAGCTACTCCTTTGAGGAACCACTCGGTGCAGTTCCGTCCTTCGGTGTTGAGGATGCGGGCGGCGCAGACTTGGACGGCCTTTTCTCTACCGTCATCTGCACATCGCGCGTGGCGACTTTCGCCCCCGTTCGCATACGCACATGCACATCGACCACATCGCTGCCCAGATCAGACGGAATCGGAGGGAACGGCTGGGCGTGGATAATGGTCTGTAATCCCGCCTCGTTGACATCTCGTGCTCCGGAACTCTTTTCTAGCTGAATCACTTGGGCCACGCCGCTCGCATACATTTTGAAGTGGACTCGAACCGTTTCGCTGCTGGGCGCGCGGCGGATGGAACGGATTTGCCGGCTCCAATTCCGGCTGATCAAATCGCTGACCTGTTTCCAATAGGCCTTCGATTCGCCGGGCGGAGGCAGGGGCAGCAAATCTTCCTCGGCGATCGTCGCGTTCACGGCCAAGACCTGCTCCGTCGCCTTTTGGACGGCCGCGGCATCGGCATCAAGATTTTCGGCCACCGGCCCCGGTTGGACTTCGGTCTCGGAATCGCTCGGGGGCGGTTCACCCAGTGTGACATAGACATCACGTTTCAAAAACTCTTCCAACCCGGTGATCTTGGCGCGCGCAAACGACACCCGAACTCGCACGGCCTTCGGATGCACCGTAGTGCGGCTCTTCAACGTTGAGTTCGGCTCAAGAATGACCGTGCCCTGGTAGACCGACGCCGTCGGCTCTTCGCTCAGAGACACCGTCTGGCTTTGAAACCCGTTGGACTCGATGATGGCCATGACGGATTCCGTTCCGGCCGGCACACCGCCCAACGTGATACTCAACACCACATCTTTCCCGGCCTGGACCGACCCGTCAGGCTCGGTGCTGACCAAGTCGAACTGGGCCCATCGTTTGGGCGCAGCCGGAACCGGGCTGGCAGAAGGACCAGCCAGGACATCGACCACAGGCACACCGACGCAAAGCCACAACGCCACCGCCCCGATCAGCCCCCTGCAAAACGTCAACTGGTGCTGCATTCTGGCATCCTACCCAGGAGCCTACCCCAGTTCAACCCGTTTTTTCCGTCCTCACGAAGGCCCTGCCACGCTATGCTCGCATAGGCGCAAAAACGTCCGGACCGCTAGAGACAGGCCCCGGCATTCCGCTGAGTCACACTCCGGCGCAGCAGCCGGACCGCCTCACGCACCGCGCACGCTGCCTCTTTCACTCCTTGGCTAGGCATTTCACACCGTCTTGTTATAATGAACCGATGCGTGCGCTCGTCAAAACTGCCGCTCAACCCGGCCTCACGTACACCGAACGCCACGATCCGACGCCTGGCCCCAACGATGCCGTCATCCGGGTCAAGGCGACGTCTCTCTGCGGAACCGATGCCCATATCTACAATTGGGATGCCTGGGCTCACAGCCGGATTCATCCGCCACGGACAATCGGACATGAGATGTGCGGTGAGGTGGTGGCCGTCGGCGCAGACGTCACCCTTGTCCGCGTGGGCGACTATGTTGCGGCAGAGTCGCACCTCACCTGCGGCGCGTGTTTTCAATGCCGAACCGGACAAGCCCATGTCTGCAAGAACTACCGCATCCTCGGCGTGGATCTCGATGGCTCCTTCGCCGAGTTCATTGTGTTGCCCGAAACCGTCCTCTGGAAGACCTCACCGGAGATTCCTCCGGAGCTCGCCTGCCTGCAAGAACCGTTGGGGAATGCCGTCGATGCAGCGCTCGTGGAAGACTTGACCGGCCACACCGTCCTGATCACCGGCTGCGGCCCGACCGGCCTCTTCGCCGCCGCAGTCGCGCGCACGGCCGGAGCCGCCACGATTATCGCCACCGACGTCAGCGACTATCGCCTGGGATTGGCCAAGCAGGTGGGAGTGGATCACATCTTGAACGCAGCGGCCGACAGTCCGGAAGCCATCGCCGCCGCCATTCAAGAGATCACCAACGGCGAAGGTGTCGATGCCTCACTGGAAATGTCGGGACACCCGACCGCGCTGCACCATGCCTTTCGATCCGTGAAAAACGGCGGCCGGGTCACCTTGTTCGGCATTCCCACGGGGCCCGTCACCTTCGACCTCGCCAATGAACTGATCTTTAAAGGCATTCGCGTCCACGGCATCACCGGCCGCCGCCTCTTCAGCACCTGGTATCGCCTGGCCGGGCTCTTCAAAGCCGGTCTGGACATCCGCCCGGTCCTGACCCACACCTTCCCGCTCAAGGACTTCGCGCAAGGATTTGAATTGATCAAGTCCGGCCAATGCGGCAAAGTAGTCCTGTTTCCATAACTCCGGTTTCCCTTTTATCGTTCACGTTTCACATTGTACCTTTCACGTGTCATCTCACGAGGACGATGGCCTACACATCGCTCAAGCTCGCGGCGGAACAGCAATTGGCGGAGATCCGCTCGGCGGGCCTCTACAAGACCGAACGGCAGATTTTGAGCCCGCAGAGCACCGAAATCCGTGTGGCGCAAGGCGAGGTCGTGAATCTCTGCGCCAACAACTACCTCGGCCTGGCCAATCATCCGGAAGTCAAACAGGCAGCCGAGGACGGCCTCAAGGAATTCGGCTACGGAATGGCCTCCGTGCGGTTTATCTGCGGGACACAGCAGCTACATAAGCGGCTGGAGCAGGCCATCAGCGCGTTTTTCGGCACCGGTGATAGCATTCTCTACAGTTCCTGTTTCGATGCCAATGGGGGACTGTTCGAAACGCTGCTCGATGAACGAGACACCATCATCAGCGATGCCTTGAACCATGCCAGCCTGATCGACGGCATTCGTCTCTGCAAGGCCGGCCGCCTGCGGTATGCCCACGCCGACATGGCTGAGCTCGAAGCGCGATTGGCTGGATCGGCAGGGAGCCGCGTGCGGATGATCGTGACGGACGGGGTGTTTTCGATGGACGGCGATCTGGCCAAACTGAACCGCATCGCGGACCTGGCTGATCGTTACGAGGCCGCGGTGGTCGTGGACGACAGTCATGCCACCGGCGTATTGGGCAAGGGCGGACGCGGGACTCCCGATCATTTCGGTGTGGCCGAACGGATAGACCTCATCACCAGCACATTGGGCAAGGCGCTCGGGGGCGCAGCCGGCGGCTTTACCACCGGCCGCAAGGAACTCATCGAATTGTTGCGGCAACGCTCACGACCCTACCTCTTTTCGAACAGCCTGCCGCCGGTGATCGCCGCCGCCGCACTGAAGGCCCTGACCCTGGTCGAGGAGGGCGAGCATCTGCGCGCCACCCTGATGGAACAGGCCCAGTGGCTCCGGAGCCGGCTCACGGCCCTCGGCTTCACACTCGTGCCCGGCCACCATCCGATCATTCCGGTCATGCTAGGAGACGCAACGATGGCCGCGAACATGGCCGACCGCCTGCTGCGGGAAGGTATCTATGTCGTGGGGTTCAGTTATCCGGTGGTGCCCAAGGGACAGGCGCGGATTCGCCTGCAACTCTCCGCGGCCCATACCCGCGCGCAACTCGAACGAGCCGTGGCCGCTTTCGCAGCCGTAGGCCGCGAGCTCAACGTGATTCGTTAGACGGTCATTCCCGGATCGCGTTCCGCCGCTTCTGGATGTAGGCGTTTTTCACCGCCGTATACAGATCAAGGGTCGCTTCCTCTACCCCCTGAAATTTCTCCAGATTCAAGGAGCGATCGTTCAGAATCTCTTCGACGCGACCGCCGATCTGGGCAATGGACGACGTCGTCCGATTGTGATGGGCAACCAAGGAAGGAATACCGTCGACTTCAATGAGCGGAAACACCATCCAGTTGATCGGATTCAAGGCGATGTCGCCGACGTACCCGACGAGATCCCGCAGGGTAAACGGCGGCAGGAACGGCAACACCACGTAGGGGCCCGGCTTCACCCCGTAAAATCCCAGCGTCTGCCCCGTATCCTCCTCCGGCGTGTTGATGTCCATGTACTTGGCCACATCGACCAGCCCGCCCAACCCGAACGTGCTGTTCAGCAAGAACCGGCCGACTTCGGTCCCAGCTCCGGAGAGTTTCCCCTGGGCCAGGTTATTGATCAATCGCGAGGGAAACCGGATGTTGTAGAAGAGATTGCTGATGCCGATTTGCACGGGATTCGGCACCACCGTGTTATAGCCCTGTGCGACCGGCTTGAGCACCCACCGATCCACCTGACGATTAAACTCGAAGACCTTGGTGTTGAGCGGTTCCCAGGGGTCGTACTCCTCTCCCCCCGGCGGCTCGTCGCCCTTCGCAAACGGATCGTAGAATGGATCTTCGGCCGGCTCGGCCTCCGAGGCCTTCTTGTCGGCCGGAACAGCCGCGTTGCCGATCAACACGACTTGTGGTGAGGCCACCTGGGACGCGGCGCGCTCAGCTGATTCGGAGCGGGCATTCGACTGCTTCTCCGATGCCACAAGCCGTTCGTCCGAACCGGCATTCAGGGTCGGTCGTCCCGGCCCGCCGGCACATCCTGCCATCAACAACAGCGCCACCACAGACACCAGACTCGCGATCCCCGTCCCGCGCATACCTGTCCGCTGCACCATGCCTCCTTGCACTGACACCAGACACCGTTCCCCCGCCGCACATGATCAGCGCGGCAAGCGGTCGCACTCTACCAGAATGATTCGGCGCTCGCCACACGAGGAGTCGTCTTCCGACCATCCGTCGCAGGGGCGCACCGACTCTACGTGATGCATCTTACCAAGCGATCCGCCCATGAACAGAAAAAAACACCGACGCGACAGCGCAGACAATGCCCGATCATCGACCGATCGAGTCCGAAACAAACTCAAACAGCTTCGTAAAATAGGTCCGCCCTCCGACCGACGGCACATCGTTGTGATCGGCCCCCTGTACGACATACCACTCCTTCGGCGATGTTGCGGCAGCGTAGGCCCGTCGTCCCAATTCAATCGGAATGATGTCGTCACGATCGCCGTGCACAAACAACTTGGGCAAGGAGAGATGAGGCAACCGATCTTCCAGACGGAACGCGGCCCCGAGCAACCAATGGACCGGCAATCCCAGGTAATGGTGGCGCGCGACTGCCTCAATCGAAGGGAAACACGATTCCAGCAACAGGCCCATCGCCGGGCGTTGCGTTGCCAGTTCTCCAGCCACAGCCCCACCCAGCGATCGACCAAAGATCACCAACCGCTCCGGCCTCACGCGACGCACCCGCGTGAGATAGTCGTACGCCCCGATCGCATCCTGATAGAGCCCGTCTTCAGTCGGCCGTCCCTGACTTTTCCCGTACCCGCGATAGTCGAAGAGAAACACGGACAGGCCGAGCCGATGCAAGGCGCGCAGATTCTCCAGCCGATGGGTCATATTGCCGGCATTGCCGTGGCACCAGAGCAGGACCGCGGACGTGGCCGCATGCTCCGCATACCATCCGAAAAGTCTTGTGCCGTCGGCGGCCTGGAACCAGACATCCTCCAACGGCACACCGCCGGCGGCGGACCAATCACGCTCTTCCCACGGATGCGGATGATAGACGAAAAATTGATCGAGCAGACCCATGACGTCTCAGAAACGGAGCCCCGCACCAAACAACCCGTAGTGCGCACGAAAGTCCAGCGCGAGACTGTCCCAGTGATAGTTGGCCGAAAAGTATCGATACTCGCCGAACACGAACACCCTCAGGCTTACCATCACCTGAGCGCCGGCCAGGTACTGATGCCCGAAGGCGCGGGCGGAATCGAAATCCCGGTCGTGTCGGCCGATGATATTAGGATTGAGCAACGTCCCGTGCGACCAGCCGCCTCCGATGCCGATGTAGGGAGTCACCACCTCACCGGGATATCTGAGCACCAGATTGAACATGGTATTCAGCACCAACATATTCGAGCGCCCGGTTCCGTTGTGCTGTCCGTTCGCGATATTGGGAAAGGACAAGGCGCCGCCATGCGCGGACGAATCGATTTCGATGCCCAGCATCCGATGTGTGGCGTGAGGGAACAGCCCGATTTTCAGGCCCGCGCCAACCCCCTGCCGAATCGAACCCGTCACCGTGCTGCCCTGATTGAAAATCGGCTGATCGCGCGGCCAGCTACCCAACAGATAGGCGCCTACATTGATCTCCCCGAATTCTGCGCTCCTGCCGGATACGGGATGCCAGGCAGAACCGATCAAAACGAGGATCAGGATGGGGACCCACATACACCGACTACCGTACCATGCAAAAGGCGGCGGGGCGAAGAACGAAAAAAGGGTCTTCGGGAGAAACTCCCGAAGACCCTTTTCCTCAGAGGGACAACAAGCGTGATCAGCTGCCCTTAACGATCGTGCACCATTCACCAAGGATGCCGAGGATGTTCTTCGCCGAATGATCGACCGACGCCACCGTGGTGATTCCGCCGGCCGCTTTCGCCGCCGAGACGCTGGCATCACCGGTCGCCACCCAACCGAGGATGGACGTACCGCAGGCCTTGCCTTCCTTGGTCGCGCTGTTGTGAGTCGTGGCCACATCGCCGTACTTCGTTTCGTTGTAGATTCCACCCGCCATCGGAGACGCCACGATCTGACAGCCCGTGAGGCTGAGATACGCCGCGCTGATCAGGCTCAGAGAAAACAAGACGGTCACCTTCTTCATAAGTCCTCCCTCTCGAGGTTAGTTGATGGCGCCCACCAAGTTGGGGCTCTACGTGGCCGGAGTATAGGTAAGCTCTCCAGGCTTGTCAATCGCAAAGCCGGTTTGTGGACACCGGGCGGAGGCTGGCAGTACAAACCCTAGGGCCATATGACTCCATTGCGTAGCAGCTGTCTCGGTTCGATTCAAAATGTCATCCCGACACCCGCCGTCACAATGTGTGTCCGAAAGTCGGTGTCCTAGAAAAACGCCTGTACGGTGAACAGCACATCATTGTCGTGATCCCGATGGTTATACTCCAGACGAAGCGCCCAATTCTGCCCGAGCGTATACCGCTGCCCCACCGACCAGCGCACATCGTCGGACATCTCACCTAATGCATACCGTACGTAGCCGGCCGACGCGAGGAGCCGCCACCGCTCGGCAAGGTCGGCATAGAACCCCACCGAGGCACCACCTCCGACCCGATGACGTTCCTCATAGGCGCGGCTGTAATTCCCCTCCACCTCCGCAAAGGCAAAGAAGACTTCGCGCCGCAACAGATGCGTTTCAGCCGACGCGCCGATCCCGCCGTTGACGCTCCAGTTACTGCAGAGCTCGCACCACCGGTGCTTGATGGTCTGCATGCCCAGATTCAATTTCCACGACGGCGCACGAAACAGGCCGTCGATCGGAGACAACGACAGCACATTGAGTACGGTCGCACGCTCGATTCTGGCCTGCTCGGCCCGGTTGTAGTGGCGCAGGCTCAGGGAACCCACTTCGATCTGCGCATCCGGCGTATACCCGGGCTCCGAATCGAGGAGATCATGATAGGCGGCCCGGACGGAGACTTCTTCGAACGTATCATTGTTGCGCCAGCCTCCTCCAAGCGACGCACGGGACGTGCGGTGGCCTACATCCGGCTGCGTGGCAAAGGGAAGAATCGACAGATCTTCCGAAGGAATACGGAGAAGACTCCGTGCGGTCAGAATCTGCCGATTGTGCTCGCGGGCTATTGCCGCCTGCGTCTCATCGCGTTCACCCGTATACCGCACATAGTCCGATGCCATATCGAGCACAAACGCCTGGCGCGACAAGGGCAAGCTCCGCACATCGTCAGACTGCGCGACTGTCGCATCGCGTACGACTCGCGTGACCAACTCATGTTCAGCAGCCGTGAGATGTTCCCGCTTCCGGCGAATGAGTGTGACTCTGGAGGGACGAAACGCGATATCGGTGACCAAACCCGGTTGAGCGGCGAGCAGGCGCACAGTATCTGCGGGGATGGTCCAGAAGCCGAAATGCTCGGTCAGGCGAAGGGAGGGGTCGGCATATTCCAACAAGGACAGGAGATGGTAGGAACAATTTTCCTTGAAGAAAAAATAATCGAATGAGGCGTTCCCCAATTCCCAGGCGTGCATGAGCAATCGACGGATCTGCGGCTCGCCAAAGTTCAGTCGGTACTCCCAGATATCGCGATTCTCGATGTCCCGATATTCCTGCACTTTGAGGTAGTAGGGGATGGTCGAAAAATATCCCCGGTACCCACCGAAAATCCCGCGCACGGGATAGGCCAGGCCTTCGTCCTTCGGGACATCGGCGGCAAAGTTAATGGTGTAGGCCAGAATACGCGTCTGAGGCGTCTGCCCTTCTTGATCGATTCGGAGCAGCGTGTGGCCGAACATGGAGGCAGGGTTGTTCATGAACGCCGATGGAAACACGAGCGTGATCGATTGAGCGTGAAACTCTTCGAACCATCGTTCGAAGCGCTCGCAACGCATAGGCGGGAGCTGACCCGGATCGATACTCAGGCGCTCCTTCAACCAGATAGACCGCGCCACAAACGCACATTGAGCCGGCTGCTTCGATCGACCGACCAACTCCGGTGAAAAGAATTGCGTCAGGGTGGCGTCGAGTTCAGTCTGAGGATCGGTCTTCCCTTCGGGGGAAAGAAAGAAACCGGGCTCGTCCTGCTCGCTCGTAAACCCGCCGAACAAATTTGCGCGATAGTGGAGCAGCAGATGCCACTCACGCTCATCAGCCAGATGCGCTTGGTGAGCCCGTTGAAGAAGTTGAGAGAGATACGACGGCGGCGTCTCTTCTGCGTGCACAGAGATCGCCCAGAGACAGACAGTCAGCAGGATAGATAGGAGTTGCACGATCGGGAGCAGAACAACACAGGGCCCCGGTCGATGACCGGAGCCCTGCTCGGATATGAATCAGCGGCTGACGACTTGGGCGAGAACGGGGCTCTTGGAGACCGCGTCATTCAACGTCTTCACCAGCGCGACCGATGCGGTGTCACCGTCCTGCACCAGCGCGGTGTACCGCTCCTGGGTCAAGGCGAAGAAGGCCGCATGTTGCTCGCTCGGTACGCCCATCAGGGTCGCCAGGGAGGCCAGGTGTTCACCTTTCCCCTGCGCCATTTCCTGCGTCAGGTTCTCGAAGTTCAACAGCGCGAACATCGTGGTCTTCTGATCAGCCATGACCTGCCCATCATTCGTGCAGCCCGACGTGCCGGAGCTGATGCCGAACGTGCCGCTGCCGAACGTGCCGTTGGTCGTAGCCATCATGACCTGCGGCGCAATGTTTTTCTGGTTCTTATAGTCCGCCCAGGCCAACTTTCCCAGACCGCACCCCGGTCCGGTATCAGGATTGGCCGCCATGACCAGGCCTGCCTGCGACGCAACAGCGACCACACCCAACGCAACGATGACTTGTCTCAGCATACGTCTTCCTCCTCCTCAACACGTGAATAATTTCGCTGGTTCGACCGTCGGACAATCAGACGGCCTGGCGCATTATAGCCAAGCCTCCGCAGCATGTAGAGCAAAAAATCCTCTGTCCAGCCTCGGCTACTCCGCTCGATCGGCTAAGAAGATGTGGCGTGATTCAACGGTATCGTGCTCGAGCAGGAGCACTCCTACCGCTCGGGGCAAGTGAAACCGCTTCGGCCCGGCGGAACCCGGATTGAACAACAAGACCCCGTCTCGCCGTTCGGCCTTCGGCTGATGGGTATGCCCATACACACATACCGCTGGACGGAGGCGTGCCAACAGCTCCATCCCCTCCCTCGTCATCCGGCCGCCGTCGTACAGACGATGGTAGATCGCAATTCGATGGCCCGCCAACTCGACGAGCTGCTCGACCGGAACGCCGCTCGCCTCGAATCCGTCCACATTGCCCGAGACCGCCGTCACCGGGGCGATTCGTTGAAGCTGCGCGAGGACATCCCCTCGGCCGATATCACCAGCATGGAGAATATGATCGACCCCGGCAAAATGACCCAGAATCGCCCGATCGAACAATCCGTGGGTATCGGAAATCACTCCAATGTGCATCAGCAGCTCCGGCCTATTGTTTCGGCCCGGACAAGGCCAATGAGTCCTGCACCTGCTTCCACTCGAACGTGAACGGGTTCGGCGTTTGTTTTGGCAATGCCGCCAATTCGGCTTTCAATCGTTCCGCACGGGCCGCGCTCATCGGATGGGTGGAGAACAGTTCGACGCGCGCGTCGTCCTTCTCAGACAAGCGTTCAAAAAATCGGATCATGCCGTCCGGAGCAATCCGCGCATCGGAGAGCAACCGAAGACCGGTGAGATCGGCTTCCGTCTCCTGTGCGCGACCGAACTTCAGCGTCGCCAACTCCATGCCCAACTGCTTGGCCAGGCCAAGCACGCCCTGCTGATCCCCCAACACAATGCCGACCACCGCGGCCAACCCCAGCATTTTGACCATACGCTCCAGCCCGTGCCGCTGCAGCACATGGTTCAACTCATGGCTCAAGACCCCGGCAACCTCCTCGCCGCTTTCTGCCTTGTTCATCAAACCGGCAAACACCACCACATAACCTCCGGGTAAGGCAAAGGCGTTCACCACGGGGCTCTGCACCACCGACACCTGAAATGTGTAAGGATTGTTGGGAATCTTCTCAGTCAGCCGCTGTGTCATTTCCTGCACGGCGCTGACCGCCGGCCCTTCTTTCAGGATTGTTTCCTTGGACAGGAAGTCCTGGTACACCGATTCGCCTAGTTTCTGTTCCCATTCGATGGGAATTCTGGCGACCGCCCATTCGACGATCAGATCGGACCCGAACCACAGGAACAGGACCAGGCCGGTCAGGACTCCCACGGCACTGCTCCACAGCAGACGATGGCTGCGTCGTGCGCGCCGGACCTGCTCAGCAGCCCGCTCCAGATGCGCCGTCAACTGTGACGGGGCTGCGCGGCGGAACGCAGCGATCAAGGCCGGATCTTTGAGATACAGGGTCCTGCGCGACGAGCCCTCGCCCCACGACACCACCAACTGATCATGGTCCAACCCTCCGGCCTCCACCGACATGTCTGCAAAGGCGACAACGTGCTCCACGACCGGAGACTCGCCCATAGGACTGACACGCAGGCCCTCTACAGACACTGCCACCACACAAGGCGCACCCGAGGCCGGCAACCCGTCACCAAAGCAGAGGGCGTTGGGAATAGGATTCATCGGATTCGATCTTGCGGCTGATCAAAAAGGTTGTGAACGAGGCCGCAGGCGAACGCAAACCGGAGGCGTACCCTCAGCGGTACGTTGAGGATTTGTCGTGAGCCGAGAACGAAGTGCACGAGCATTTTGGACAGCCGCTATTCGGATACTGGGATGAATTGTCGTATCCAACTTCCAAAACTGCCGGGATTGCGGCTTTGAATGTACACGACACCGGGACCGCGGAAGCGGCACACCAACCCTTCACCAGACGTGAGGCTGGCGATCCAGCCGGACGAGGCCTTGTCGATATTGTACGTCGTGGTGGACGTCCAGGCCACCAGGTGGCTGTTGTCGACGATATATTCTTCGTTCGGTTTCAGGTCGATTTTATGAATGGCGCCGAAACTGTTGAGAACCAGCTGTCCGGTCCCGCCGATCTTCAAAATAAAAAACCCTTCTCCGCCCAGCAGCCCACGCGTCAAGCCTTGCATCTTGCTCTCGATCTTCACGCCCTCCGCGCCTGCCAGGAACCCATCCTTCTGCACCATGTATTCATTCACACCGTCGAGCTCCAGCAAGACAATCTCGCCCGGCACCGTCGGCGCCAGCAAGACCTCGCCTGCCCCGCGGCTGGCCCTGAGGGTCTGAAAGAAAAACTTTTCACCACTTAACATCTTGCGTGACAACGCACCCAGGAATCCGCCTTCCATCTTGCTCTCAATGTCGATGGTCGGCGAGGCGGCCACCATGGCCCCGGATTCGGCCTTCACTGTCTCATTGGCATCCAGATACACCCGCACCATCGGAAAAGCCCCCGGATACAGAATCTCACACTTCATCGATCGCTCCCTTCCTCAAACCACAGTCCCTGATGACCGGCATGATTCTGTGGAATGTCCCCGATCCTGTCAAGCCAACGACACAATGCCGTCGGACCAGCCTCGACGCGCTCCGCTCTCGGCGTCCTGTTCCCCTTCAGCTTCGGACGGAATCGACCGATAAGACACTACCGTATCAGGGTCTTAGCACCGTTCACCCCAGCATAGACCAGTCACATGAAACGCGTCGTGATCGAAGAACTGACGCCGGGGATGATCCTGGCGAAGCCTGTCACCAACAGCACGGGCCTGGTCGTGCTCCCCATCGGCGCCGAACTGGATGACGCGACCCTTGCCCGGCTCCAACGCCTGGGACTCCCCTCTGTCTACGTGGAAGGCGAGGCCGGTGACGCAAGTGGGAAGACCCTCGCCGAGTTGGAGGCCGAGCTCGATCATCGCTTCCGGCGCGTGATCGACGACCCGATCCAATACCAGCTCCGTGAAGCGATTCGCCTCCAACTCCGGGCGACGCACGGAGTGACCGATCCTTCGGAGGCACCGCCGACCACATGAGTCCTTCGGCCAACGTCGATCTGCGACGACGGATTGAACAGGTGGGCGAACTGCCGACCCTGCCCCATGTCGTGCAGAAACTCGCTTCCATGATCGGCCGCCCCAATGTCTCCGCCGAGGAGATCGGCATCCTGATCGAAAAAGACCAAGTCCTGTCGGCCAAAGTCCTGCGCCTGGCGAATTCGCCGTTTTACGGATTCCCCTCACGCATCGCCTCGGTCGCCCATGCGGTGGTGGTGCTGGGCCTCAATGTCGTGAAGGGTCTGACGCTGTGCGCCACGGCCTTCGACATGATGCGCAACGCCGGCATGAACGAACTGTGGCGCCACTCCTTGGGCGTCGCCATCACGTCGCACATTCTCGGCACGAAGGCGGGCATGAAGAATCCGGAAGAAGTGTTTGTCGGCGGACTCCTGCACGATATCGGCAAGGTCGTGCTGTACGTAAAATGGCCCGACGTCGGCCAGCAGATCACGCAGGCGACCAGAAGCACCTCCCATTCCCTGATGGAAACCGAACAGGCGTTGTTCGAGGTGACGCATGCGGACGTGGGGGGGTGGCTCGCCACCGCCTGGCATTTGCCGACCAGCCTGCGGGAACCCATCCTCCATCATCACACCCCGGCGGCAGCGCAAGACGCAAAACTACAAACCGCTATCGTACACGTGGCCGATGTGTTGGTGAAGGGACTGGCCTGCGGAAACCCCGGCGACGATCTTGTCCCCCCGCTCTCGCGCCAGGCCTGGGAACTGGTCGGCTTGGACGCACAGAGTCTCGCCGGGTGTCTTGCCCAGGCTACGGAAGAATTTCAAACCATCGACGACTATTTATGAGTGGGCTTTCTGCCAATCGACGAATCCTGCTCCTGCACAACGACCCGGTCGAAATCGAACGATTGACGACGGGGCTTGACCGGTCGGGCTTCAGCGTAGTCGCTGCCGATGCGGGGCGGTTGGCCATGCATGAACTGGTGCACGATCCGCCGTGTCTGGTGTTGGCGGCGGAAGGCACGAACGGGCGCTCGGCTGATACGCTGGCCCGGGAGCTACGCAGCGATCCTTTTTTAGGGCGGCTGCCGTTGATTATCCTGGTGCGGGATATCCGGGTCAACGATTTGGACTGGGCGACACTCGGCATTGACGACTACATTGCCGTGCCCTACCGCCCGGAGGAAGTCCCTCAACGGGTGCGTCTGTGCCTCAGCCGGCTTGAGCGTTCGCTGGACGCCAATCCACTCACTCGCCTGCCGGGTAACAGCACCATTCTTCACGAAACGACGGCACGGATTGACAGCGGCGCGCCCTTCGCGCTCGCCTACCTGGACATCGACAACTTTAAATCGTTCAACGACCGCTACGGGTACGCCCGGGGCGATGAAGTGTTGGTGGTCACCTGCCGGATTCTTACGACCGTCGTGAGCGAACTGGCCGGAACGGACGGATTCGTCGGCCATGTGGGCGGGGACGATTTTGTGTTTATGAGCGTACCGGCCACCATTGAAGCCATCTGTCAGACCCTGATCAAACGGTTCGACTTGGTGATTCCGGACTTCTACGATCCGGAGGATCGCGCCAAAGGCTTTATCGACTCGATCGACCGGCGCGGCAACCACGAACGCTTTCCGATCATGAGCCTGTCGATCGCCGTCGTGACCAATGAACATCGCACCATCTCCCACCCTGGCGATGTCAGCAAGATTGCCTCCGAACTGAAGAAGCTTGCCAAGAGCCAACCAGGCAGCGTCTACCTGAAAGACAACCGAAAGACAGAGGCCGAAGACCCAGCCTCCGGCTCACACGCGGCATAGCCATTTGTGCACACACGGGGAACTGAGGCACTGGAGGCTGCTTCGCTACTGGCGCGGAGATGTCCCGTCCGGAACCTGATTGCCGCCGTCCCCACCGTACTGGCGGCGGAGTTCCCGTCGATAGGCGCGCCGCTCCTCCGGAGACATATTCTGAAACTTTTCCCGCAATGCCTTCCGCTGTTCGGGAGGGAGCGACCGAAACCATCGCCTGGCATTGCGCACCGACTCGCGCTGTTCCGGCGGTAGCTGACGAAACTGTTGAAAACGTTCGCGCATCTGCTGTTGTTGTTCCGGCGGAAGCGACCGCCACTGCTTGAAGCGTTGTTTCGCCTCCTGACGCTCTTCAGGTGTCATGGTGCCCCACTGTTGGGCGCCCTTCCGCAAACGTTGCTGTTTGCGCGGCGGGAACTGATTCCAGTTGTCGCTGAACCGCTGCAACAGTTGCTGCTCTCCCGGGCTCAACTCGTTCCATGGCACCCCCGCCGGATCACCCTGCGCCAAGGCAGGCATCGCCCCGATCAACAGCAGCATGGTTCCTACCAACAGTACGTTCATGGGCCAGTTTCCATTCTCAGTGGGTCATGCGGACGGTCGTGGCCAGACGTCGACGGAGTGTCCTGTGTGGGCTTGCGAGTTGCTGCGGGCATTCCGTTGTGCTTCAGTTTCGGCTCCGCAGGAGCCGGCGCAGCAGGATTGTCGGTTTCGGTTATGGTAAACGGATCGACCCAGCGGCCTTGGTCGTCCTGCCAACTTCCCAGAAAATCGAGCAACTCGGCATCGAGCTCTTCTACCGGTGGTGCCTGTACCGATGCTGCTTCCGCAACCCCGACCGCCAGACAGACCAGGAATACCAGTCCCGATCTACCCGGTTGTGGCCGTACCATCAGCCAGCCAATCGTAAAATTCGAGATCCTCGGACAATTCGAGATTCTCCGGCGATTGCATCAATTCGAGATCTTCCAACAGCAAGGGCGAGTGGTTGACGCCATTCGCTTGCCACATCCACATCGTCACCGCGAGAGCGGCCATCGAGGCCAAGACCAGTGCAGGAACCCAGCGAGGCCAGGGTCGGCATGCGCGTGCCAGGCTCAGGGCATCCAGCCGCGCACGCTGCAGCGATAAGACCGTCTTCCGATCGAGCGCCTCGACATCCCGATCGAGCAGACGCTTCGCCGTCGCCGCCAGGGGATCCGTCTGTTCATCCGATCGTTGGTTCATGGCCAATGTGCTCCCAATCGCTGTCGCAAGACCTGCAGCGCACGAAACAGATGGGTTTTGACACTGCCTTCCGAGCACCCCATCGCCCGCGCCGTTTGAGCCACGTCCAGTTCCTCCCAGATCCGCAAGAGAAACGCCTGCTGCTGGCGGAGTGGAAGGGCTCTCAAGGCGACGTCCAGTTCCGCACAGGCCCGCTTTTGCTGCACCGCTTCATCAGGAGCGGGCACCGTGGAGTCAGGGACCTGCTCCAGCGGGTCTTCCCCCTCCTCTTCGTCCTGCGAACCGCGAAAAAATTCCCGCAACCGACTCCGCACCCGTTCCCGTCGATACCAATCACGAATGCGGCTTTGAAGAATACAATGAAACAGCGGCCCCCATTCTTCTTCCGACCGCGCACCATATTTTTGGGCCAGCTTCAGCATGGCATCCTGGACGAGATCCAGCGCCTCATCTTCATTCCCCGTGGCGAGATGCGCCATGCGGAATGCGCGCCGCTCAAGCCCCGCAAGGAACCGGTCCAATGCCTGGGTTCGATCCAGAGCGCTCACCCTCTCACCCAGGCAGCGGTTGCCTGGCTGTCCATCGACGGCTGCGGGAGAATGCCAGCCGCTCATTCCCCCACCCATCTCAC
Organism: Nitrospira sp. CR1.2; assembly: GCA_014055495.1. Lineage (GTDB taxonomy): Bacteria > Nitrospirota > Nitrospiria > Nitrospirales > Nitrospiraceae > Nitrospira_A. Next base: position 21,311 of record WIAG01000020.1, on the reverse strand, counting down.
CTGCATCGAGTGGCCGGCTTCCGGAGGATCACGATGACTCATCCAGTCGCCGATGCCCTCTAGCCAAACAGGCCCATCCTCACAACCCTGCAGAATCTCGTGAAACCCGGTCCTTGAACCGATGCGACGCAGTGGATTCTCAGCTTGCGGCAGCATGAAATCAAGCGGCGCCCGAGCTCGTACCCTGACACTGGGACACATCTGCGCACTCCCCAATCCGTCCGACCGGAAGGCCGTCCTTTCTGATCCGATGACACGCAGGGGGAACCACCTCTGCTTGAGGAGAAAACGCAGACAGCCGCTTCCGGTTGACCTGATTGGGGAGGGGATTCGATCGGGATGGGAGGAGCCAATGCCCAGAACAGGAGGGACACCAAGCGCATCGAGAAACAAGAATCGCCTGAGGGATTACTTGGGGGCGCTTTGGTCAGCCCCCTTCTTTCCGCCGGCCCAGGCAACCGGCGGAATCTGGGCCACCAGGTCGAGACGCTCGTGCGCTTCATTGTCCTTGAGGTCAGAACCGACGCTGTAGAGGACACCTTTCTTAAGATTCACCAACATCGGCAGGCCCGTGAAGGGGTCATACACGCCTTGTCCGGCCTTGGCGAGCCTGGTCAGCAGGTCTTGCTCCGTCGGTGTCCGGCGCAACCACGCCTGCAGTGAGGCCAGTCTCAAGCGCGCATCGGTTTCCAGCACTCGACCGGCATAGACCTCCCAGGTGGGAAGGGGATCGACTCCGACGAGGCTCTCGATGGGATTCAGCACAACATCGCTCACGCCGTACGGAGGCGCATGCACATAGTGCGATTGCTTCGGCAAATCGGCATACCGGCCGTCGGCCGCGGCTTTTCCGGCCGCGTCATAATATTCGGCGTAGGCATTAAACCGGCGCTGTTTGGGCAGGGGCAACGCCGCCGCAATCGCGCCGTAGAACGGACGGGTAGCAGCCCGGTCACGGCTGATGGCCTCATCCACTGTGTTCGTGGCCAGCACGAACTGACTCTGCATCGGCCAGCGAACGGATTGCTCCGCCGGCTCAAGCGGCCGCGCCAGTTTGGCCAACCGGCCGATCTGGCGTTCATCGAGATCGGGCCGCTGGAGGAGCCCTCCCATAATCGCAATGTCATCATTCATCGCGGCAGCAGCCAGCAATTTCATCGGCATGGTCCTGGACTTCCCCAACACCGTTCGCCACGCCGTCAGATCGGTTTCGAGCCGGGCCACCCCTGTCTCGACATCCTGCGCAAACCCTTCCGCCACATGGAGCCGATGGGTCTGGAGGATCAGGCCGCAGTTCGGGCTGATCGGCTTTCCGTATCCCTCGTCTTCAAACGGCTTGCTCAACCATTGCCGATACCGTGCCAACCCGACCTCGTTCTGGGACACCAAGCCCTTTACCCCACCGGCGTTCTGAGACATCTGCAAGGCCGGGTCTGAGGCCTTGATCCATTTGCCGGCCGCCTCGGCCGCTGCGCTTTGGTCCTCGCCGGCCCCTGCGCCTTCCCCGTTCAGGCAGGCATGCGCAAAGGCCTGATCGGCTCCTTCGACGCGTCGGTCCATCGCGACCTGAATCGGATCCTGTGTCGAGGACGCACCCAGGCCGAGGAGAAGGAAATAACCGTTCTTGGTCGAATCCTGCAGCAGCTGTTGCGGCACCGATGTCATGTTGCGATAGGCGGCACTCGGCTGCTCCTCGAGAACCATCCATGTGAGCGCCACCAAGGCCACCGTTCCCCCGACAAGGAACAACGCAAGCCCGACCAGGGCCAGCACCATGACTACCAACGATCGCGTCGTGGACACTCCGGCGCCGACGAGCGAGGCCACCGCCTCTCCCGCGCGAGTCCACACAGGTTTCCCGGCAGGATGGCTGAGCGCAGGTCGCGGAGAGGGCTCGTGCACAAGAACCGGCGCAGCCTGTGTGACCGGCTCGAGCGCGGGCTCCTCCACAGGCTCGACGGGAGTTTCCTCATGCAACGGCAGCGGAGCTTCCGCCGCAAGGGATGGTTCGTCGACAGCCGGTGCTTCCTCTGCCACCGCACCGGCGTCGGCGGGGACCGTCGTTGCGGATTTTTTGAACCAGCGGGTCAGCATGTTTCCGCCAGAGGCTGCGGCGGGCGGCGCGGAGGCATCTTCCCAGAGAATTTTCACACTGTCATCGGCAACCGGTTCGGAGGGGACCGGTGCCGTAGGCGTGGGCACTTCTCCTGACAGAACCACGACAGGTTCAAGCGGCACCTCCACCTCTGCAACACCGTCTGACATCATGGACTGCGGGACATCCACAGACTCAACCGGGATGGGAGCCGGGCCCGCTGCTTCCTCAGGAGCCGACGTTGCTTCATGAATATCCGAAACCGCCGACAGCTCTTGCATGACCTCGGTCGACACAGGCCGGCGCTCGGAATGTTCGTCGACGGATTCGTCCGCCGGAGCCTGAGACGGGTTGTCGGCCTCGGGAAGGAGCATCGATTCCTGCGCAAGAACGAGAGTATCCTCCGGTACCGACGGACTCTCGGGTTCGGCAGTAGCCAGCGGCGGCACCCCGGTCTCTTCCGTTTCGGCGACGAGGGGCTCGACGAATGGCTCAGGCGAGACGGACGAGACAGGCGAATCCGGAGCGATATCGATCCGATCCGGCTCGGCGACCTCCTGCACGACCGTCGCCTCAACAGGTTCCCCCACGGGTGAACCCACGTCGGACGAAGAGCCTTCCACAGATCCCTGGTGGCTTTCGGCAATCACGAAATCTGCAACCGGCTCCATGTCGAGAGGAGACGGTCCCTCTGCTGCCGAAGGCGGCAGCATGGTGTTCTCGGCAAAGCGGAAAGACGGCTCCGCAGACTGCACTTCCGTGGCGTTCGAGGGCGAGTCAGCTTTCGGCAACTCTTCGGGTAACAGATCCGGCGGCGGCTCATGAATCGTTCGGAGTGCCTCTATCCTGTGCTCTGTCTCTACGGGCAACAGGATCGATTCACGTTGTAGCGCCATCGCACCGTCTGCAGACGGAATTGTTTCCCCCGATGCGACATCGGCATGCGCATCCAGGGCAGGGACGACCATGCTCTGTTGTTCGGCGACCTCCACCGCCGTCTCCGGCTCGGACGGCTCCGAGGCAGCTGCCGACACCCGGCCGGCCTCCTGCTCAACCCCCGCGACCTCAACCGTGATGGGGGCGACTTCTACTTCCGGCTCCTGCTGCGGAATCGAGACTTGCTCAACTTCGAGCTGCTCCCACGGCATGGGCGCCGACAAGGAGGGAGCGGCCACGGCCAAATCAACCGAGGGCTCTACCGCCGACACATCGGTCGACAACGGGGCTGGATGAACAGCATCAGCAGAGTCAGTGTGAACGGGAACAGATGATGCCGCTGGAGGCTGGTCGGACACCGTCACCGGCGGCTCATGGACCTGGGGTGATGCTGGCTCAGGGGGAGTTTGCATGGCCGCGACCGCCGCAAGAATTTCGTCCCACGTCATGCCTGAGGAGGTGACTTCAGAGCGGGCCTGTCCAGCGGCCTGCTCAACGGTCGCAGGAGTATCCGCCACGGCCCGGTCCACTGCGGTCTCGCTGGGCGGGGTGAGCCCCACGCCGGGGTCCTCACCTGCGCGCTCAGCAGCTGCCGACGTCGAATCCGTCCCCTCCTGAACTTGGTCCCATGGCATGGAGGCCGGGCTCGTCGATGCCTGGGCAATCGGATGACTGCTGGTCTGCGCGAGGATTTCGATGGTGGGACGCGTCGTCTCAGTCGGTGCTGATGCCGCTTCAGGCTCTACCGCCGGCACCGCTTCGCTGTTTTCTGTGACCGATGCCGAAGGCTCGGTCGGCGCTGGAATCAGGATGGCCGCCTCCTCCACTTGATCCCAAGGCATAGGTGCCGGACTCTTGGGCATCTCGGCAATCGGGTGACTCCCACTCTGCGCCAACACCTCAAGGACAGGAGGAACCGGGAGAACCACAGATGCTGGGGCCAAGGTCGACTCAGCTGACTGCGCAGGAGCTGGTGTCATGGCCTCTTCCGTCGCGCTCGGTTCCAGACCTTGAGAGACGGGGTCGATGACAACCACATCCTCCTCGACCTGATCCCATGGCATCGCTGTGGGCCCGGTCGGCGCCTGGGCTATCGGCTGCGGATTGGGTTCCCTCTGGACTTCGATCACAGGCTGGGGCATGTCCCCAACCGGCAAGGCAGGCCACGCCATCTCTTCCGTCGACGCAGCAGTCTTGTGGCTCACCGGCGGGAGATCCTGAACGACGACTTCGAGAGGCTCTGCCGCACCAACTGAAAGGGTGAGTGCCGGTTCGACAGACACCTCAGGTTCCGGCGTGGCATCCGACGCCACGGCTTTCGCCGGTGTCGACCTATCGGCGAGCGCCTCCTCTGGACCAGCCACTGACGCTGCTTCAACCGGTAGGGCCGTAGACGCGACCGCATCCAGAGCCTCCGGTGATGGCTCCGCTACAGAGGCAGACGACACCTCCGTCGTCACTGGACTGACCTGGACCGGGTCCATGTGCTCCCACGGCATGAGCCCGGTGTGCTCCTCGGTCGAGTCCGGCACCGCCTCGGCAGCAACCGGTTCACTTGCCACATCGGCAGGCGCAGGCTGGGGAGTCGCCTGCAACACTTGCCCCGTCACGGTGTCAAACATGGCAGCAAAGCGGAAGGCGACCGGACTCCCGGGCGCGAGCGAACGAATGCGCGCAAAGAGTTCACCGGGCCGGTTTGGCTTCTCAGCATCGGGGTCTTCCAGCAACACTTCGACCGCCTTGCCGTATTCGGCCACCGCGGCCATGACGTCGCCCTTTTCTTCATAGACATGTCCCAGCATGTCCAGGAAAGGGACATACCGCGGGCCCGCCGTGAGGTATTCACGCAAGAGCGACTCTGCCAACCAATAATCCTGACGCTCCATGGCTTCCCGGGCCAACGATTCGAACGCCGTCCTGGCGCTCATGAGACTGCCTAGTCGCAAATGCAGCGTGGCAAATAGCCGTCGAGCTTCGGCATTGAGCGGGTCAAGCGCAAGAAGGTCTTTCAGGGCGGCTGAAGCGCGGCCATACTTGCCCGCGTTCATCTGTGTAATGGCGTCTTCGAGCAACGCCGACTTTTTGTTGTAGCCGATGCTGCCCTTCTTCTGGGTCTTTGGCGAGGCTTTCTTGTCGGATTTGAGGGGCGGTTTTTTATCGAATCGCACGGGGTAACCCTATGATCTTACGGATGTGTTGTTCGCGCCAAGACTGCAGTGAAGGAACAGCCGTTCCGCCCGGATCGTGCGAGCAATCCTGCCAGAAGCGCGGGGGCGTTCGAGAAGAGCAAAGGAAGTGCCTTGGCCACAACAATGGTCCTCTTCTGAGCCATGGCGCACGGGGGGGTCGGAACTGCCGTTCAGGGCCCTGCCTGTTTGCCAGATGATGCGACAGTGCCATGTGACTATCCTTGTCGGCATCTCGAGGCACGATCTTGATCGGGGATTTTTCTGTGCCAATTCTGATACAGCCGAGGCCAGGCCACAGCTCATCCACAATATGGCGGCCAGGTACATGGAGGGGGTGTGCTAGGAGTCTGTCCGAGTAATGCCGTTCTGCTGCAACGAACGATCTGCCTGCATCGGCCTCGTTCTCGGCCCGTAAAAATCCTCAACGTATTCAGCGGATACGCTTCCGGTTTTTTCGAGCCTGCGGCCTCGCATCCGCCGGCATCTCCTTCGTCTCGCGACGAAGGATGACTCGGACAGGCTCCTGAGCCGCCGGCGGGATAGCTCGAGCAAGCCGGATGGGGACGGAGTCCTGCGTGCGCCGCCACACAGTCCAAGCTGAACCACTGGGCTTCCAGCCCGGCTAGGCGAACCGGCAAGACCCTGTCGGTCATCCGCCGGCACGGGGGTTTCTCCGCAGGCAGGAGTTCCGTATACTTCCGTGAAGGAGTGCCTCTGCCATCATGCGCCGCATCCTCATTTTTACAGACCTAGACGGGAGCCTGCTCGACACGGAGACCTATTCCCACGAGGCCGCTGCTGAAGCACTCGCGCTGCTCGAACAACGCGGCGCGACGCTTATTCTGGTGTCCAGCAAAACCAGGTCGGAAATGGAGCCGCTGCGCCGCCGACTGAACAATCACCATCCCTTTATTGTCGAAAACGGCGGGGCCCTGTTCATTCCCAGAGGCACTTTTTCCTTTCCGATTGCAGAGGCATCCACTCGGGATGGATACGAGGTCGTCGAAATCGGCACCCCCTATGTCACGCTTCGAGCAGCCTTGAACCGCATTCGAGAGGAACTCGGTTGCCGGTTGCGGGGATTCGGCGATCTCACCGTTGAAGAAGTCGCCCACTTGACTGGTTTGCCAACCGCCGAGGCCCTCTTAGCGACTCAGCGTGAGTATGACGAGCCGTTTATTCTGGAAGACAAAGGAGTCGCCTGGGATCGGCTCCTTGCCGCGGTGGCCACGCAGGGGTTGCGCTGCACCAAGGGAGGACGGTTTTATCACGTGATGGGCGCGAACGATAAAGGAATAGCGAGTAGAAGGCTTATGTCGTGGTATGAGCGGTTAGCGGAGCGGAACGGGCAGCGGCCGGTGACCATCGGCATCGGGGACAGCCTCAATGATCGTCCCATGTTGGCGGAAGTCGACTATCCCATCCTGGTCCGGAAACCCGACGGCTCCTACGACCCGGATGTGCAGCTTCCCCACCTCATCCGCGCTGATGGAGTCGGCCCGGTCGGATGGAACCGAAGTCTCACCGCTCTCTTGTCTCGTCTGTGAGGCTCTGCCGAGCGGCACTCTCGCACCACCTTGAGCCAACGATACAGCGGTCGACGCATGATTAGCCCTTCGGTGGGACAGTGGGGCGACGGCTCTGCAATCCTATCAACAACCCACCGGCAAATCCTAACCCGACGGCGAAGGCCACCAACCCCAACAACGAGCGGTTGAACCGAAACGGATTCTGACGCCGGTGCGGGTAGCGGGGCACCGCCGCCTCCCCGCCCAACCAGCGTCGTGCCTTTGCTTCACCATCGATTTCCGAGATTTTATTGGTCATCCCATGTCCCTCATACGCATGCTCAGCCGTCATAAGTGCCTCAAATCATCAGGCGCGCCATTGCGCGTGCGAACCGACAACCCCCGCTCAAGGTAGTCTTTAGCCAAATCCTTTGCACCCAGACCGAAGGCAATCGCCCCCGCCATGACGATTCCGCCCAATGTAATGCCGAACCCGACGACCACGATATTTTGTGCAATGCCCAGTTGCTCCAGCGCCATGGCCACGGCCAACAATTGAATGCCCCAGCGGGAACACGTCGCCACCAGGCGCGCGGGAGGCAGTCCTGCGTTGACCGCGGCGATCAGCACCGCCTGGGAAACGAAGTTGGACAGCAGCCACCCGGCGATCAAGATCAGACTGGCCGTCACCAAGTGCGGCACGTAGGCCAGGAACGACTTGGCAAAATCGTTGATCGGTTGGAGGTTCAGCGCACCCAACGCGGCGACGGTGGCAAAAATCATCACCAGCCAATAGGCGGCTTGCCCGATCAATCGCGAGGGATCGGTCTTCACCCCACCGCGAAGCAAGGCGCCGGTGACCCCTAATCGATCGAACAACCGATCCAGCCCGACCACACGCAACAATCGTTCAAGCGCCTGACTGGCGGTCCACGCCACCACGAGGCCCGCGAAGAAAATGATGGACATCGCCAGGAGGCTCGGCAACACCGCAAGCACCTGCCGCGCCATCAACTCCAGAGGGTCGAGGAGACCCTTCTCGAAAAATTCCTTCATAGCTCCCTCCTCCGGCCTCGACTACAGCCTGCCTTCAGATGGACGGAATCGCGACCATCAACTAGTATGCGTTTCGCTCCAGCGCGCCACCAGGTACGACTTATCCTTTTCAAACGCCTGACACAGCGCCTCGATTCGGCCTTCGGCTTCGCCCGATGTCAGCCCCTGAGTATCCAGCACGAACGAGGCGGTCCGCCCCAGATATAAGGGAGTAAACGCCTTCAACACATGATCACGCGGCAACACACGATTGCGGTAGGCGACGGCCGCGTCATACACGACTCGCGCCCACAGACTATCGGCGATGCGGAAATCCTGTAACGCGCAGGTCCCCAACGGTCGCAGGCTTTGTCTGGTTCCTGGTGCGAGAATTTGATCCCAGATCGTCCCCAGGTCGCTCAATCCTTGGCGGAAGGTGCTGATCATGCGATCGACATTCACGTTGACCGGTTCCACGCCGACTTCGTACTGAAACCCGAACAGGGGCACCGCATTCGAGCCGTCCGTCTTGCCCCACACGGCGTAATGATCTTCCATGAGGGCGAACACCGCGCCGAGTACCTGCACCAACATCGCCGACAAGTCGGCGGCTGGGTCCTTAGGATTGTGGATCTTGGCACCCAGAAAGCTTTGGCACACCCTCGCCCCACTGGCGATGGCTTCCGTCGTCATCCAGATGTCGATCCCGAACTTCGCGACTTCGGACTCCCACACATGTTTGTCCAAATAGTGCTGGGCCAGTTGGCCGGAGAATCCGAAGTCCCCGCCGATCGGCTGCCTGATCCGGTGCCCGTAGAGCGTGCGCGTCAACGGATATACGATGCTGTTGGTGATGGTCCCGTCATATTTGTGCCTCAGGTAATAGGGCGCGACATAGTCGAACCCCTGCTCAAACACCGGACTCACCAGCAGTTCGATCCACTCCGGGGTAATGCTGCGCAAGTCCGAGTCCACGACGGCACAAGCCTTGGCCCTCAAGCGGCGCGCGATTTCAAAGATCGTCCGGAATGCGCTGCCCTTTCCGGGGATCCCGTGATAGGGCGTAATGATCTTATGGAGCGAACTCTGTTGATCCCCGATAAAGAGGGTCTTGAGATCGACGACGGCCTGAGCGACCACGTCTTGCGTGCCGTCGGTGGACCCGCCGTCCGAATTCACCAAGACCGCACGGGCCTCGGGGAAATATTTCGCCAGGCCGGCACTCACCGCCTTGACCACATGACCGATCGTTTCGACGTTATTGAAGCTGGGAATGCCGACCAAAATATCCGTCTGGGCGAATTGGTCGACCTGCGCCTCCGTTTCCGGCGTCAGGGGCGTGGTATGGGTTATATCAGGAAGCTGGGAGCCAGGCGTCATACGTTGTTCCCGCACGCCTCCGCCCTGGCAATACTATTGTGACATGACCGAACAGAAGCGGCGAAAAGCAGGTGTGCGTACAAATGTCTCTCAGCTAAGAGACACCATCTTACCCGGCGATGTCAAGCCAATCAGCTGCCACGCCGACCGTTGGTTGAATATCCGTGCGGGAGCGAGCGACGCACACCGCACGGTTTTCCTCATAGCGAGGCGGCACCCGCACATTGAATTGATACATTCACGCCTGAAATATGAGTGCAGCGAGGAATTCGAGCGACGGCAGGAAGAGGAACCGCTCAGATGGGACGGGGTGTGATGGCATTATGTGGCATCCGAAATGACAATCTGCTCTCGTCGATCGCTGTTGAACGACGGTAGCGGAGCGTGTGCGCTCACGAAATCGTTGAGACGAAGTTGATCATCGGCATCCATGAGAATGGGATCGACCCCGAGCCGAGAGTCGTTCGCCCAACGGATCGCTGCCAACCTCACGGACAGCGGCTTCGACTGTCCGGGAATATGCAGATGCAATTGGAGAAGATCTCCGGCTTGCAACCCTTTGAGTCCGGTTCGCGACCAGCCCGGAATGGAAAGGTCCAGCATTCGACCATTCCACACGAGCAATCCATCTTCGGAACGCGATCCGGTACACTCGACAATAAACCGCGGGCGATTCTGTTGTTCCATCATTTCTCCAAGCAAAGGCCTCGGCAGAATATGAAAAACAACAGAGTGCGCGATAGTCCCCGAAAGTGGGGGCCTCTGCAAGAGCCGACTGATTGCGGAACGAGGACAGGCAGGAAGGCCGAGACGACCGGAGGAAAGGAGGGACGTGCCGTCCCCGTCAGGCGACGCGGGAGGAATCCGAAGACGTCACTACCGACTCAACAAATCTGTGAATGCGTGCTTCTGCGCCGGCGTTCATTCTGACCGTTTCGAGACCGAACACGCGACCCTTCACCCACTGAACCGTCACCCCTTCCACATCGATGGCCTTGGGTTGATCAGGCAGAAAAACCCGCAGGGTGAGTTTCATACCCACCGTGACCGGCTTATCGCCCTCGATCCGCCAGCCCTTGACGGACAAATCACAGACCTTGCCGGTCCCGACCAGCCCTTCCCCGAGGTAATAAAGAAAGCAGCTGACCGGCACGCGCGAATGGGAACGAGATGTGTGTGGCTTGGCCATAGTCTTGAGCAACGATGTTGACTGAGGACGAGACGACCCTCGACCATGCTCGAGTCTACTCAACTTGCGAAGAATGACCAAGGAGATTCTGGTTCCCGGCACACGCACCCGTCGCGATGCGCAGGCACGGGTGTGGAAACACCGGCAGGGGAGGAACTAGACGAGCGCCGTCACAAACTGTTCGAGCCGGGCCCGTTCATCGGCTTTGATGGCATCAACTTCAATCCCGAACTCCTGGCCGCGTGACCAACGCACCACCGCCCGATCAACAAAGACCGTGGGATGGTGATCAGGGAGAAAGATACAGAGCGTGACCGTCATCCCAGGCTCCACCGGATGCGTACCATCGACCCGCCAGCCGTTGAGGGAGAGGTTCCAGGCCATCCCGCTGCCTTGAAACGCATCACAGGAATAATACACAGAACATTGAACTGGAAAGCGCCGAAATGATCGAACCTGAAAGCGGGTACTGAGCGCGACCGGGGGGCAGGAGGGAACCGGCGGAGCCAGAGGTTTGTCGCCACCGGTCATCATAGTACCCATTCGAACATTCCGGCTTCACCAGGTTGGGGTGAGTGACGGGTTTCGAACCCGCGACCTCCGGATCCACAATCCGGCGCTCTAACCAGCTGAGCTACACCCACCGCACACACCCACAGGGACGCGCATCTTAACAAACCACGAAGAACAGTCGCAACCGCCCGCCCCATCTCCAAAGAAGCTGATACCTCTGGACGGCGAGCAGGGCGAGAGCATCAGGACCTGGCCCCCTCTCCAATTCGGCGATCGAACGCCGCCTGCATTTCAGCCAGGATCGCCGCCGTCGCGAGCGCAGGATCCTCCGCGTCACGAATGGGTCGACCAATGACCAGATAATCGGCACCGGCCACGATGGTCTGGGTCGGAGTGGTCGCTCGGGCATGGTCGTCGGTCCCCTTTCCCGCCGGCCTGACCCCGGGGGTGACGATGATCAGCTCTGGACCTACCGTGACACGAATTGCCGCAGGTTCCTCTCCCGATGCGACGACACCATCGCAGCCCACCTCCGCCGCCAACTGGGCCCGGGCCGTCACCAGATCCTTGACGCTCCGCTGAATGCCCATATCACGCAGATCTTCTCCGTCGAAGTTCGTCAAGACCGTCACCGCAAGCAATTTGAGATCCGACTGTCCCCGCCCTTGCACAGCAGCCAGCAACGCCTTGCGATTCGCGTGCACAGTCAAAAACGTGGCTCCCATGGCGGCAACCCTGGCAGTCGCACGCCGGACGGTTTCTTCGATATCAAGAAATTTGAGGTCGAGAAAGACACGCTTTCCACGGTCCACGAATTTCCGTACGATATCGGGGCCCGCCACCGTATAGAGCTCCAGCCCCACTTTCACGAACCGCACCTGGTCCCCCATGCGATCGACCAGTCGTTCCGCTTCGGCGGCCGAGGGGACATCGAGTGCGACAATCAACCGATCTCGAGCATCGATTTGCATCTTCATAACTCCGCCGCAGCCGGCAGGGAAGCCCCCCTGCGGCCCGGCTGACTCCTTTCCCTCGTTGACTCTCCTTGACCTATCTTCTCAACCTGTGCTACAAGCTCAAGCTTTGAACGTAGGAGATTCCGTATGCCTGTTGTCCACAAATCCACGATTCGTCGGGCCCGTCAATCTGAAAAACGTCGGCTGCGCAATCGCGCTACCCTGAGCTCGGTCCGGAGTATCCTCCGCAAGGTCCAGGATGCGATCACGGCAAAGAAGCCGGAAGAAGCCAAGGCAACGTTGCGTGACGCGACGGCAGCTTTGGGTAAAGCGGTCACCAAGGGTGTCCTGAAGCCCAACACGGCCTCACGCCGCGTGTCCCGGCTCGCCGTCCGAGTGAACGCGCTCACCGCTTCCGCGTCGTAACCGTTCTGACATTCGACACCGGTCTCGAGCCCGACGGGCGCGGGGCCGGTGGCGCTGTCTGTAGCCGTTCCCTCAATGCCGTCGTCTTCAACGGCGGTCCGCAGAGTCTGAACAACAGATCCTCCATCACACGGACCGGACTGCTCCCGCTCCCGCCCTTGAGCTTCGAATCCGTGTCCAAGAACCAGTGAAACGCCTGCGTCAACTGCGCGTCCGGAAATTGCGCGAAGAACCCACGCACCTGTGAGGGGTCCATCCTGAAGGTTCGCGCCGCCTCGCCCTCACGCCCCCCCGACTTCATCTGCTCTTTCAATTTCCACAGTCGCCGATACTGCCAGACCAACGCTCCCAGAATACGCAGCGGCGCCTCTCCATTCTCCACATTGCGCGCCAAAATCCTCATTGCCCGACCATGATCATGGCCCCCGATGGCATCCATCAGGTCAAACACCGACGCGCCGGGCTCGGTTCCCCGCAACGCCTCCACTTCCGCCGACCGGACGGTTCGCTCGGACGGCACATACGCAGCCAGTTTTTCCAACTCTCGCTTCACGGCGTAGAGCGACTCGCTGCCCACTTCTTTGAGCAACTGAATCGCATCATCCTGCATGCGTACCCCGACGGCCGCTGCTTCCTGACGAATCCATGTCGACAGCTGGGCGTCACGCAGCGGTGCGCAATTGACCGACACCGCCTGCTTGGTCAGTGCTTGCGTCCACTTGAGCCGCCCATCCAACTTCACCGCGACGACGACCAGCGTCGTCGTGTCATTCGGAGCTGAAAAATAAGGCAGGAGCTTTTCCCCCTCACGCGCCGAAACTTTTTCCACCGTTTTGTAGACCACGACACGGCGCTCGGCGAAGACCGGAATCTCCGCCGCGCAGGCCAACACGTCCTCAACCGCCGCATCGTCGCCATGAAAGACATCGTAATTGAATCCACTGTCCGAGGCTGAACCGAGAGCGGCGGCTCGCAACGCGGCGACGGCCTGGTCGCGAAGATAATCCTCCTCTCCGACAACCGCATACAGCGCGCCGACCCCGCTTCGCGCAAGCGCCTGAGGCAACTCCAGACTCGTGACCGAGGCACTCATCCGTGACAACCCTTCCGTCTCCTTATCGTACCGACTCGGGCCCTGGCTGAATCCCCTGACCAGCCTCCGCCTTCACCGGGCGCTTGAGCACCTTGTCTAACTCACCCGCATCCAGAAACAGCAAAAAGCGCGACGCAAGATCTTCCGCCACAAAACGTCCCGCCTGCTCCAGCGCCCGATTTTGCAACACACGGTTAAATTGCAGGTCCTGGGTGAGGAAAAACTCCGAGGTGCCCTTGGCGACCTGCGACCAGACCACACGCTTGGTCTTTGCCTCCTCGATCTTCACACTCACCAGCATTTCCACACGGCTTTCAAAGGTCGTGGTTTGATCGAAACTCAGCGTCGGGAGGAGGATTTGCATGATCTGCCCTGACAAAAACAGGTCGGCTCCGGCCGACGGGCCGACAATCTCCGCCCCCGCCCCGGCAGAAAACTCCCGACGCAGATAGTTCGCGAGCTTGATCTCAAAATTCGGCTCATACGTGGTATTGGAAATAGGAAGAATGGCCAGTCGTGGAGTCTGCGTCCGCTTGGTCGTCGTCTCCGCCGCCCCGCCGACCGTCGGACCGGCGCCTTGCACCCGAAACTGATAGCCGCACGCACTGAGCAACAGGCTCAGGACCACGACACCGGTCGCACGGAACGCATACCCGGGAACGCCCGAGCCCCGCAGGTACCCATAATTCCTGTTCCCTGTGTGCAGACGCACCATCTCACACCACGAAATTGATCAACTTCTTCTCGACGTAGATCACTTTCTTCGGCTCTTTCCCTTGCAGCCACTCAGCAATTTCCTGCTTGGCCAGGGGCTCGAGCTGATCGCGGGATGTGCCGGCGTCGACCTCCAGCTTGCCCCGAAGTTTGCCGTTGACCTGAATCGGAATCGTCCAGCGGTCGCTGACGACCAGTGCCGGATCGAACTCCGGCCAGGGCTGCTGACCGGCGCTTGGGGCATGACCGAGACGTTCCCAGAGTTCTTCGCTGAGGTGGGGCGCGAAGGGCAACAGCAGCAGGACGAAGGGTTCCAGCAATTGTCGAGGGCGCTGCTCCAGCTTGGTCATCTCGTTCGTAAAGACCATCATCTGCGAAATGGCCGTGTTGAACCGCAGCGCATCGATATCGTCGGTGACCTTCTTGATCGTGTAGTGCAGTAGCCGCTGCTGCTCGGGCGTCGGTACCGCACCTGTCACCGCTGCACTCAATGCCCCATCCTCACCGATCATCAACCTCCAGACGCGATCCAGGAATCGTGTAATGCCTTCGACCCCGCGTGTGCTCCACGGCTTCATGGATTCCAACGGTCCCATGAACATTTCATACAATCGCACCGCATCGGCACCGAACTGATCGATCATGTCGTCCGGGTTGACCACGTTGCCGCGCGATTTGGACATCTTCTGATTGTCTTCCCCCAACACGATGCCCTGATGCACCAACTTCTTGAACGGTTCCGGTGTGCTGACCACTCCCGCATCGAACAGCACTTTGTGCCAGAACCGGCTGTAGAGCAGATGCAACACCGCATGTTCACTGCCGCCGATGTACAGGTCCACCGGCATCCAATATCGCTCCTTCACCGGGTCGACCATCAGCCGGGAATTCTTCGGATCAATGAACCGCAGGTAATACCAGCAGGACCCGGCCCACTGCGGCATGGTGTTCGTCTCGCGTCTCGCCGGTTTCCCGGTGGCGGGATCCGTCGCGTTCAACCATTCCTCCAGATTGGCCAACGGGCTCTCGCCGCTTCCGGACGGTTTGAAGTTCTTCGTCTCGGGCAACGGCAGCGGCAACTGCTCCTCCGGCAATGGCCGGGGCTCTCCGTCGACCCACACGATCGGAAAGGGCTCGCCCCAATAGCGCTGCCGGGCAAACAGCCAGTCCCGGAGTTTGTAATTGATGGTCTTTTTGCCCTTCCCCACGGTCTCAAGCCAGGTGGTCATTTTGGGGATCGCGTCGCCGGGCAACAACCCGTCGAGCGAACAAGACCCGTCCGGAGTGGTCGAGTTGATGACGCGCCCGCGATCCGTGTCGACAAAGGCGGCCTTATCGACTTGCCCACCGTGAATCACTTCGCGAATCGGAAGCCGGTACTGCATGGCGAAGGCCCAATCGCGCGCATCATGAGCCGGCACGGCCATAATGGCGCCGGTGCCGTAACTCATCAGCACATAGTCGGCGATCCAAATCGGCAGGCGTTCGTGATTGACGGGATTGATCGCGTAGCCGCCGGTGAAGACGCCGCTTTTGACCTTCTCCAATTCCTGGCGCTGCAAGTCGCTCTTGCGTGCCGCGGCGTCGCGATACTCCATCACCTGCGCCCGGTGCGAGGGAGTCGTCACGACCTCGACCAGCGGATGTTCGGGAGCCAGCACCATGTACGTGGCACCGAAGAGCGTATCGGGGCGGGTGGTAAAGACACGAAGATGTCCCGGTGCGTCAGCAAGGGCAAAGTCGACCTCGGCACCGATAGAGCGCCCGATCCAGTTTTTCTGCATCTCCAGCGTACTGGTCGGCCACTCCACGAGACTCAAGTCTTCCAGCAATCGCTCCGCGTAGGCGGTAATTTTCAACACCCATTGCCGCATCGGTTTGCGGATGACATCGAATCCGCCGACTTCGCTTTTGCCGTCGACGATCTCCTCATTGGCCAGCACCGTCGACAACGCCGGGCACCAATTGACCGGGACCTCGGCCACATAGGCCAGCCCGCGCTCGAACAGCTTCAGGAAGATCCACTGCGTCCACCGATAGTAATCCTGGTCGGTCGTGCTGAGTTCGCGTTCCCAGTCGTAGGACAGGCCCGCGCGCTTCATTTGTCGCTTGAAGGTCGCAATATTTTGCGCCGTGGTGATGGCGGGATGAACCCCGGTTTTGACTGCATACTGTTCGGCCGGCAGCCCGAATGCATCCCAGCCCATGGGGTGCAACACATTAAACCCGCACATCCGTTTATACCGGGACACAATGTCGGTGGCGGTATACCCTTCCAAATGCCCGACATGCAGACCGGACCCGGAGGGATAGGGGAACATATCCAGACAATAAAACTTCGGCTTCGAGGGATCATCCGACGCCCGGAACGGACGATGCGTCTCCCAATAGGCCTGCCACTTGGATTCAAGAGCTTGGTGATCGTACGATTTACTCATCCTACTCACATCACACGCGAGGCGCCCATTCGCACTCAGCGAGAGAACGGACGACTCTAGCATACGCGGCACGGAGCGACAAGGATGAGGGCGGCGCATGCGGTACTCATCCACGCCTCTTGATCCCGAGGTCGACTCCTGGTCAAATGCCGCACCAGACCACGACACAGTGCCTCAGCCATCGCCGGGATACACTCCTCGCCATGTACACGACCCAGATCTTCCCCCGACTCATGGATTGGGTGCTCCGGGGAGCACGCTTCCAAACCGAGCGACGGCGCCTGCTCGCCGCTGCTCATGGTATGGTGGTGGAGATCGGCTTCGGAACCGGGCTGAACCTCCCGCACTACCCTCCAACCGTCACCACCTTGTATGCGGTCGACCCCGCCCCGCTCCTTCCCGATCGTGTGGCGCAGCGAGTCTCGAGCGCTCCCTTTCCGGTCCATCTTCAGCATGTGACCGCAGAAGAACTGCCATACGAAAATGCCGCCTTTGACTGCGCGGTCAGCACCTTCACCCTCTGCACCATCCCGGACCCGCTGCGGTCATTGCGAGAAGTCCGGCGAGTCCTCAAGCCACACGGACAGTTTCTGTTCCTGGAACATGGCCGGAGCGACGATCCCGCGACGGCCCGTTGGCAAGACCGCCTCAATCCGCTGCAACGTCGACTGGCATGCGGCTGCAATCTCAACCGGCAGATCGATCGGTTGGTCATCGAGGCGGGTTTTCAGATCGAACAGCTCGACCGAGACCTTCTGCCCGGCGTGCCGAGAGTCGGCGGTGAGCTCTACCGCGGCAGCGCAAGCCCCTAGTCCGCCTGCCTCCTGACGATTCGTCCCGAATAATGTAGGCTAGCAGCATCCCTTAATGGGAACCAACGAGCTCTCTCGATTGTATCCCTCACGGCAATTTTGTAGACTGCAGCCTATGACGCACGTGCCTTGCAGTCGTCCTTTTCCAAAGCGGGAGTGATCCCGATGGTTTCCTCGCAACCGGTTCCAGGAGACCGACCTTCCTCCACGTCCGCTGCCCCGCATCCCATCGATGCAGCCATGGACGCCACCCTGATGTTGCAGCGGGTCACGCTGCTCTACGAGGGCATGCCGGCGGCTCTCGTGGCGGGGCTCGGCTGTGCACTCGCGCTGGTGGTCGTCAACTGGAACGTACTCCCCCACAACCGATTGCTCGCCTGGCTGACCTATCACGTCGTGCTCGCTGCAGGTCGATACTTCCTAGCGCGATCCTTCAGGGCTACCAGGCCGACCGCGACCACGAGCCGACGCTGGCACCGAGCATTCCTGACCGGCACCACCTTAGCTGGAGTCGGATGGGGTGCGTCGGCGCTGATCCTGTTTCCCGAGTCATCCCCCACTCATCAGGTGTTCCTGGCATTCGTGCTGGCAGGGGTCTCGGCCGGTGCCTCCTCTACGCTGTCCGCTCGCTTCGACGCGTTTCTCTCGTTCGCCCTGCCGACCCTGACGCCGCTCATTCTGCGTTTCCTCTTTCTCAATCATGAGCAGGCCCTTCCCATGGCCGTCTGCATTCTCTTGTTTTCCCTGCTCATGATCTACACTGCCTCCAGAAGCTCGAATACCCATCTCGAAACGCTCCGGCTGAAATACCACAACGCCCAACTCGTGGATCAACTCTCCTCGCAATTGGAGGAGGGGGAACAGACCGCGCTGCTCCTGAACGTCCACTCCGAACACTATCGCTTCATCATGGAGTACGCACAGGACATCATTTACCGCACCAACCGCAGCGGCCGATTCACGTTCATCAATCCCGCCGTGATCCGTCTGCTGGGGTATCACGAGACAGAAATGCTCGGGCACCGCGCCCTGGATCTCGTCCATACGAAGTACCGCCGGACCACGGAACATTTTTACATTCGTCAGTTTCTCCGAAAAATTCCCAGCACCTACTACGAATTCCCGGTCGTCACTCGAAACCGCCAGGTGCTGTGGGTCGGCCAGAACGTGCAGCTCCTCCTGCGCGATCAGGAAGTCATCGGATTCCAGGCCGTGATGCGTGACATCTCTTCACGCAAGCAGGCCGAAGAAGCGTTGCGCTTCAGCCAGGAACGCTACCGGGCGTTGTATGAGAGCAGCCCTGAGATGCTGCTGACCGTCGACGCGAAGGGCGCACTCCTCACGGTCAATGCCACCGCTGCTACGGAACTCGGGCATGAGGCAGACGCCTTAATCGGTCAGCCCGTGTCCCTGATCGTCCACTCGGACGATCAGACCAGAATGCAGCAGCATTTCGACGATTGTCTCGCCCGGCCGGGCGACGTGCTTCGCGGGGAGTTCCGGATAATCAGGAAGGACGGCAGCCATCTCTGGGTAAGAGAAGCCGCGCGGGCTGTCCGGAACCCGGACGGACGATTCGACATCGTCATCGTCTGCGAAAACGTGACCGAGCGCAAGGGCATGGAAGATGCCTTGACCCACACGCGTCAACTGCTCGAATCAATCGTCGAACACATTCCCCACATGGTCTTCCTGAAAGACGCGCGGGAGTTGCGGTTCGTGCAGTTCAACAAAGCCGGTGAGCAGCTGATCGGCATTCCGCGGGAAACACTCCTCGGAAAGAACGATTTTGATTTCTTTCCTCGCGAACAGGCGGAATTTTTCACCGCACGGGATCGCGAGGTGCTGACCGGCGGAGCCCTCCTGGACATTCCAGCCGAGCCGATCCAAACGAAGGACCACGGATTGCGTTGGCTCCACACCAAGAAACTTCCCCTCTACGATCACGCCGGCGTGCCACGGTACCTCCTGGGCATTTCGGAAGACATCACGGATCAGAAGCAGCGACAGGAAGTTGAGCAGCTGCGCCTGGGGCAACTCGCCACACAGCAAACGGTACTGCACAAACTGGCCGAGAATCCGGCCATACATAGCGGGCATCCGCAACAGGCGTTTCCCGCCATGACCGAACTCGCCGCCGCCACCTTCGCCGTCGAGCGAGCGAGCATCTGGCTCTTCGACGAAACGCAAACCACCCTCGTCCTGCAAGACCTGTTCGACGCCACGTCGAAACGCCACCTGCGTGGAGTCACCCTGTCCACCACACAATACCCGGCGTACCTTCACGCGCTGGAAACCGAACCCTATTCCCTGGCGGCCCATGCCGCCCAGACCGACCCGCGCACCTGCGAACTCACGTCGTCCTACCTGGCTCCGCTCGGCATCGTGGCGATGCTGGATGCACCGATCCGCCGGCACGGACGCGTGGTCGGGGTGTTGTGCCTCGAACATATCGGGCCACCAAAAACCTGGACCAGCGAGGAAGAGGCGTTTGCCGCCTCCCTGGCCGCCATGGCCACCCTCACGTTGGAAGCCGCCGACCGCCGACAGGCGCAAGAAGCGTTGGAGCAACATGTCCGTGAGCGTACCGGCGAACTCCGACGCATGACCGCACACCTGCAGACCATCATCGAAGAATCCCCGCTGGCCATGATCGAACTCGACCAAGCCGGCCATGTCACAACGTGGAATGCGGCCGCCACTTCCTTGTTCGGGTGGACCAGAGAGGAGGTCATTGGCCAGGAACTTCCCTACGTACCGCCGGGACAGGAACGGGAGTCCGATGAATTGTGGGCTTCAGTTATGGGTGGGGGGGCGCCACGAGGCCTGGAACTACGCCGGAAGCGCAAGGAAGGCACCGTCATCGATGTCAACATGTGGGGCACGCTGCTGCAGGGCCCCGGCGGGCAGACCACAGGATCCATCGGCTTCTTCATCGACGTCACCCAACACAAACAACTGGAGGAGCAACTCCGGCAAGCGCACAAAATGGAAGGCATCGGCCGGCTGGCCGGCGGCGTCGCCCACGACTTCAACAATCTGCTGACGGTCATCAACGGCTGCGCGACTCTGGTCCTGGACCAGGTGCGGGCCGAAGATCCGCTGCGTCGCTCGCTGACGGAGATCCTGACCGCCGGACAGCGGGCGGCGGCGCTCACCAAGCAACTCCTCGCCTTCAGCCGGAGACAGGTTCTGACCTTCCAGGTCTTCGATTTGAACGAGGCGCTGTCGTCGATCAGTTCCATGATCGAGCGGCTGATCGGTGAGGATATTGCTCTCATCCGCGACCTGACACCGCAACCATGCATCATTCGCGCAGACCGGGGGCAGATCGATCAGGTGATCCTGAATCTGGCGGTCAATGCCAAGGACGCGATGCCTCAGGGAGGTACCCTTACGCTCAGCACAGGCATCCTGCTCATCACCGAGGAGACGCCGGTGCCACATCCGGCCCTGCTTCCGGGGAGCTACACGCACCTCTCGGTCCGCGACTCCGGAACAGGCATGGACCGCACGACCCTGTCACATATCTTCGAGCCGTTCTTCACGACCAAGGAGGAAGGCAAGGGCACGGGACTCGGACTGGCGACGGTCTACGGGATCGTCAAACAAAGCCAGGGATTCGTCTTCGCGGACAGCAACCCCGGGGAGGGCACCACATTCGACATTTATTTTCCGGCGGCCGAGGCACCCGCCCCAGCCGCCGTGCCACCACCCGCCTCCCGACCGCATTGCGGCCGGGAAACCATCTTGCTCGTGGAAGACCAACAGGCCGTGCGGCTGCTGCTGACTCAGGCACTGTCCGATTACGGGTATACCCTGCTGGAAGCCTCCAGCGGACAGGAGGCGCTCCGGCTCGTCGCCGCGGCCAAAACACCCATCCACATCCTGCTCACCGATGTGGTGATGCCGCAGATGACAGGGCCGGCCCTGGCCGAGCGCCTCCGCCGACAATGGCCGGATCTGCGAGTCCTGTTCATGTCGGGCTATGCGGAAGGAAGCGTGCTGCCGACATTTCTCGCCGAAC
>WIAG01000019.1 GCA_014055495.1 Nitrospira sp. CR1.2 | reverse complement strand
GTGTGCCGGTGGATCCGGCGCTCTTGGCCGTGACGCTGGTGCTCACCCTGATCGGGGTCGTGATGGTCTTCAGCGCCAGCGCCGTGGTGGCGGGCAACCGGTTTCACGATCCCTGGTATTTTCTCAAGCGTCAGGTGGCGTGGTTGGGGGTCGGTCTGCTGGTCATGCACATCATCTCGCGGATCGACTACACGATCTGGAAGAAACTGGCGATACCCCTGCTGTGCGGGGCGACGCTGTTGCTGGTCCTGGTGCTCGTCCCGTCGCTTGGGAACGTGGCCAAGGGGGCACGGCGGTGGCTGCACCTGGGGCCGATCAACGTTCAGCCGGCCGAGATAGCCAAGTTCGTGGCCGTCATCTATGCGGCCGCCTATTTGACCAAGAAGCAGGATCAGATCGTCCATTTCGCGCGGGGCTTGTTGCCGCCGCTGATCGTCATCGGCCTGCTCAGCGGGTTGATGTTGCTGGAGCCGGATCTGGGCACCGTGGTGGTCATGGGGCTCGTAGTGGCGACCATGTTGTTCCTGGCCGGGGCACGCCTCAAGCACCTTGCGATCCTTTCCATCGGTGCGTTGATTGGGGTGGCCGCCCTCATTCTGACATCGCCCTACCGGTGGAAGCGGTTTCTGATGTTCATGGATCCGACGAAGGATCCGTCCGGAGCGGGCTTTCAGATCACCCAGTCGTTTTTGGCCTTGGGAAGCGGCGGTCCGTTCGGGGTAGGGTTAGGAGAGGGCAAGCAGAAGCTGTTCTTTCTGCCGGAGGCACACACCGATTTTGTGCTGGCCCTGGTCGGGGAGGAGTTGGGGTTGTTGGGGACAGCCACGATCGTGTTGCTGTTCGGTCTGTTTGTCATCAAAGGCTTTCAAGTCGCTGGTCGTGCGCGGCACCCGTTCGGTCGCCATCTGGCAATGGGCATCACGATGTTGATCGGCATGCAGGCGCTGGTCAATGCAGGTGTCGTGACGGGGCTCCTGCCAACCAAAGGATTGACGTTGCCGTTCGTCAGTTACGGCGGGTCGTCGCTGGTGGCCAACCTGTTCGGGGTGGGAATGCTGCTGAGTATTTCGCGAGACCGGCAGGGCGGGAAGGATGGCGGCCCTCCGCGTGCTGCGCGGAAGCGCGGGGTGGTGACGGAATGACCATTGTGATTGCCGCCGGTGGAACGGGCGGGCATCTGTATCCGGCCGTTGCCGTGGCGCGGGAGTTTATTCGACGCGATCCCTCGACCCGCATTCTGTTCGTCGGGACGACACGCGGAATCGAGCGAAAAGTATTGGCCCATGAAGGATTTCCCTTGCAGTGCATCACGGCCAATCCGTTGATGGGTAAACGCCCGATAGAGATGTTGAAGGCCTTGGCCACTCTGCCGGTCAGTTTGTGGCAGTCGTTGCGGCTGCTCAAACAACAGGGGGCGGATTTGGTGTTTGGAGTGGGTGGGTATACCAGCCCGGCGATGTTGCTGGCGGCGTTTCTGCGCCGCATTCCCGGGGTCATATTGGAGCCGAACGCGTATCCGGGCATGGCGAACAAGGCTGTGGCGCCATTGGCTCAGCGCGTGTTCCTGGCATTCGAGTCGACCGTGCAATGGTTCGATCGTCAAAAGGTGAGTGTGGTCGGTAATCCCGTGCGCCGCGCCTTTCTGGAAACTCCTGCTTCGCCGTCCGATTCAGCCAAGGAGGGAGGTGCGCGGCATCTCCTGATCTTCGGCGGCAGCCAGGGTGCCAAGGCGATCAACTCCGCGGTCATCGAGGCCTTGCCCCTCCTTGGCGCGGTGAAGGAGCGCTTGACGATTACGCATCAAACGGGTGAAGCCGATCATGCCCGAGTGCTCGCGGCCTATGCACAGGCCGGCATGTCCGCGCAAGTGGTGCCGTTTCTCTACGACATGCCCGCGGTGCTGCGCGAAGCGGACCTGGTGGTGGCCAGGTCCGGGGCGATGACGATTGCCGAGCTCACCGTGTGTGGCAAACCGGCCATTCTGATCCCGCTTCCGACGGCCATCTACAATCATCAGCTGCGGAACGCGGAGGTGATGGCTCAAGCCGGCGGCGCCATATTGCTGCCGCAAGCCGAGTTGACCGGCGCAGGGCTGGCGAACGCCATCACCGGCATCTTCAATAATCCCGAGCGTCTGCAAACGATGAGCCGACATAGTTGGGAGATGCGGCGCAGCGATGCGGCGGAAGCTATTGTGCGTGAATGCTACGACGTCATAAGGAGGCGCCATGAGGCCAGCGACAGCGCTCGCGCCCTATGAACAACGAGAGCGGGAGAGACAGCAACAGAGTCGGAACAGCGGACAGCGATCATTTCGTGGACAAGAGCTAAGGCGGACAGCGATGTTCAGAAAGACACAACATATTCATCTGGTGGGAATCGGCGGATCCGGGATGAGCGGCATCGCCGAGGTGTTATTGACGCTGGGCTACAAGGTCAGCGGGTCGGATCTGAGCCAGTCCGAAACCACGCGGCGGCTCGAAGAATTGGGCGGGCGCATCGCCATCGGTCACCATGAGGCGAACATCGGTGAGGCGCAGGTGGTGGTGATCTCCTCCGCGGTGGCGGCGACGAATCCCGAAGTGGTCGCGGCGAAGGCTCGGCAGATCCCGGTCATTCCACGCGCTGAAATGTTGGCAGAACTGATGCGGTTGAAGTTCGGCGTGGCGATCGCCGGCGCCCATGGCAAGACGACCACGACGTCGATGGTGGCGAATGTGCTGGCCCAGGGCGGGCTGGATCCCACCATGGTGATCGGCGGCAAGGTGAATGCGTTGGGAAGCCATGCCCGACTGGGGCGGGGCGATCTCCTGATTGCCGAGGCGGACGAAAGCGACGGGTCCTTCCTGCGATTGGCGCCGACGATCGCCGCGGTGACGAATATCGATCGCGAACATCTCGACCACTACGGCAGCATGGAGCGGCTCAACGACTGTTTTCTCGAGTTTGTGAACAAGGTGCCGTTTTACGGGTTGGCGGTGCTCTGTTCCGACGATGAGCGGTTGCGCAGCTTGTTGCCGCGGGTGGTCAAGCGATACCAGACCTTCGGTTTGAACGACTATCCAGACCATGTGCCGGATTTTCGCGCGACCGACATTGCGCTCCGGCAGTGGGGTTCGGAGTTTCGAGTGTTCTTTCGCGGCCGCAACCTGGGCCCGTTCCGCCTGAGCATTCCCGGCATCCACAACGTGTCCAATTCATTGGTAGCGATTGCGATCGGCATGGAGTTGGATATTCCGGTTGATCTCATCCGGAAAGGCCTGGCGGCGTTCAGCGGCGTGGAGCGCCGGTTTCATCTGCGCGGAGAAAAGGCCGGCATTATGGTGGTGGACGACTACGGTCATCATCCGACCGAAGTCCGAGCCACGATTGCCGCTGCAAAACAAGGCTGGTCTCGGCGGGTGGTCGTGTTGTTCCAGCCGCATCGCTACAGCCGGTCACGCGACCTGATTCAGGAGTTCTCGCATGCCTTCGATCAGGCGGACGCGCTTTTTATGACGGAGATTTATGCCGCCGGTGAGCAGCCGATTCCCGGCGTGTCCGGCGCGAAACTGGTTGAAGCCGTGCGGGCCGCCGGGCATCCGTCGGCCACGTTTATCGAGCGCAAGGACGCGATCGCGGAGCAGGTGTTGCCGACCTTGAAAGCCGGAGATCTCGTGATCACCCTCGGGGCAGGCGATATCTGGAAAGCGGGGCTGGCGATCCTCGACCGGCTGCCTGCGTAACGGTGTGGTGAGACGGGAAGCGAGGACACGTGTGGCGCGCACCAAGCAACCGGCCAGAACGAAGCACGATTGGGCGCGCATCCTTGAGGGAGTCCGTGGAACGGTCACGTATCAGGCGTCGTTGCAAGACTACACCTCATTTCGCATCGGGGGGCCGGCGGAAGTCTTGGTGGAGCCGGTTGATGTGGACGACCTCTGCCACGTGGTGGCGAAGGCTCGCGTCGAACGCGTCCCGGTGTTCGTCGTGGGTGGGACGAATCTGCTGGTTCGTGACGGGGGCATCCGCGGCCTCGTACTCAGTCTTCGGAACCTCAAAGCCATTTGCCAAGAGCCGGGATCTGTCCTCTATGCGGAGGGGGGCGTGGGCATGCCGACGTTGATTGGATATGCCATCCGCCGCTCGCTGGCGGGGTTGGAATGGGGCGCTGGTATTCCCGGCACGGTGGCTGGTTGTGTGGTGATGAATGCAGGAACGCGATTAGGTGAAATGAAGGATTCGGTCAAAGCCGTTCGCATGGTAGATCCGCGTGGGCGAGTGGTGGACATTCCGGCCGCCGACATTCCATTCAGTTACCGGAAGGCGCATCTGCCGCGCGGCATCGTCGCCGGAGTCTGGCTGCAACTGAAGCCCGGGGCGCACGATCAGATTGAAAAGACCGTGAAGGACTATCTTCAGTATCGCAAAGACACCCAGCCGTTGACATTGCCGAGTGCCGGTTGTGTCTTCAAGAATCCGTCGCAGGATTCAGCCGGCCGGCTGGTGGACGCGGCAGGTCTCAAGGGGGCTCGAGTCGGGGATGCGCAGGTGTCCGAAAAACACGCGAATTTCATGGTGAACTTGGGGCATGCGCGCGCCGCCGATGTCCTGGCACTGATCCGGAAGGTTCGTGCGGCGGTCAAGAAGCGGTCAGGAGTCACGCTGGAATTGGAGTTGAAAGTCGTGGGTCAAGCTTGATGTGGGGTGGTGAAAGGACGTGGATGTGACGGAACGGAAGCCGCTGACTCGTTCGAAAATCGGAGTGTTGATGGGAGGGCAGTCGTCCGAGCGCGACGTGTCGTTGAAAACCGGCGAAGCCGTCTATCGCTCGCTGGTGCGCAGCGGCTACGACGCGGTGGCCATCGATGTCGGTACCACGCTGTCGTCCACGTTGCAGGAACAGGGAGTGGAGATTGCTTTTCTGGCGTTGCACGGGCCGGGCGGCGAAGACGGCGCGATTCAGGGATTCCTGGAAACTATGGGGATTCCCTATACAGGATCCGGTGTGCGGGCCAGTGCGATCGGCATGCACAAGGTGGTGACCAAGACGGAATTGGCTGCCCACGGCATTCCAGTTCCGCGCGGCATTGTGGTGAGGCGTGGAACGGCGCCCGCGTTGAACCGTATCCTGACGAGCTGCACATTGAAGCTGCCGATTGTCGTAAAGCCACCGAGTCAGGGGTCGACGATCGGGGTGACCATCGTCCGGAAACCTTGCCAGTGGAAAGAGGCTTTGCGGGTCGCTCATCGATATGAGGCGGAAGCGATGGTGGAAGCCTATATTCCCGGGCACGAGGTGACTGTGTCGCTATTACGTGATGCCCACGGAACGGTGACCGCCCTTCCGGCGGTGGAGATTGTGGCGCCGGATGGATTTTACGACTTCTCGGCGAAGTATGAGAAAGGCCGGACACAGTATGTATGTCCCGCGCCGCTTTCGGCCGCGGTAACCAGGCAGATCAAGCAGCTGGCCATCCAGACGTATCACGCGTTGGGCTGCAGTGGGGCGGCGCGGGTGGATTTTCGCATCACCCCGAGGGGCAAGCCCTATGTGTTGGAAATCAACACGGTGCCGGGGATGACCGAAACGAGTCTGCTGCCGATGGCGGCGGCCAAGGCAGGCTTGTCGTACGATGCGTTGACGGAACGGATCCTTCAATCCGCCCTCCGGCGGGCCGGGGCGGGAACGTTTCGAGCCGTGAGGTAGTGATGCCCTTGGGGTGGCGCAAGGCGCGACCGAGCAAAGTCAGTCCCCGGGCCAATGCCCGGTCGGAATCGGGGCAGGATCGCCGCCGCGGAGTGGCAGCAGACGGGTATTGGTCACGACTGGGTCGAGGCCTGCTCATCTCCCTTCGCGTGATCGCCACGGTGACGGTGTTGGTGGGCGGCTGTTCGGGGTTGTTCGTCCTGGCGCGGGAAGTGGGGCCGCTCACACGGGAATGGTTTCTGGTGCGGTCCGTGTCCGTCAACGGCTTGCATCACGTCACCAGAAAAGAGGTGATCGGCCGGCTGGCGCTGAAACCCGATACCGCGCTGTATTCCATTAACCCGACATGGTTGGCGGACCGGGTCAAGACCCATCCCTGGATCAAGGACGCGACCGTGGTGTTGAAGCCCTTGCACGAGATCCATATCGACATCGTCGAGCGTGAGCCGGCGGTCGTTGTTCGGACGGTGGCGGAGAATCTTCTGACCGATGCGGACGGGGTGCTGCTGGCGCATCTTGGATCCAGCGATGACCCGACGCTGCCGATGTTGTCGGGGGTCGATGGACGGCGCCTGGCACAGGGCAAAGCGGAGGACCGTCGCCCCGTGCAAGTCGGCGCGGCCTTGGCGCGTATGGTGGCGCAGACCACCGGTGGACGGCCGGATATCAATGTGGGGAATCTCAACAACCTTGTGGTGGTCGTGCAGGGCGTGACGTTTCAGTTCAGCGAATCATCCATGGATCAACAGTGGTCTCGATTTCTTAAAATGCGGCCGGCATTGCGTGATGTGGCCTTTGACGGCGAGGGCGCCCGAGCGAACGAAATCGATCTTCGCTTTGCCGACCGCGTCATTGTTCGAGGAAGGGGGTGAGCCGAGTGTCTAAGCGGGATCATATCCTGGTCGGTCTCGACATCGGAACGACCAAGATTTGCGCGATTGTCGCTGAAGTGCCGGAGGAGGGTCCGCTGAACATCATCGGCGTCGGCTCCTGTCCCTCGCGCGGGCTTCGCAAGGGCGTCGTCGTCAATATCGAAAGCACGGTCGAATCGATCAAAAAAGCGGTCGAGGAAGCGGAACTCATGGCGGCCGTGCAGATCAATTCGGTCTATACGGGCATTGCCGGCAGCCACATTTCCGGAGAAAACCTGAAAGGTGTGGTGGCGCTGAAGAAGCAGGAGGTGACCCGTGACGATATCAGCCGCGCGGTGGAGAGCGCGCGCACGCTCGCCGTCATTCCCCATGAACGGCGCATTCTGCACGTACTCCCTCGCGAATTCATGGTCGACGATCAAGAAGGGGTTCGCGAGCCGCTGGGCATGTCGGGTAACCGGCTGGAGGTGAATGTCCACGTGATTACGGGGGCCGTGACCTCGGCGCAAAACATTATTAAGAGTGTGAATCGTGCGGGCCTTGATGTGGTGGACATCATTCTCCAGCCGCTCGCCTCAAGCGAAGCGGTCTTGAGCGCGGAAGAGCGCGAACTGGGCGTGGCCATGGTGGACTTGGGCGGCGGCACGACCGATCTCGCGATTTTCCTCGACGGCAGCATCAGGCATACGGCCGTACTGCCGATCGGCGGGCAGAATCTGACGAAGGATTTAGCCATCGGCCTGTTGACGTCGCAAACCGACGCCGAAAAAATCAAAGTGCAGCACGGCATTGCCCGCACCGAATTGGTGCACGGCCATCAGATGGTGGAAGTGCCCTCGGTCGGCGACCGGCCGCCGCGGCAATTCACGCGCCGCGACATTGCGGAAATTCTGGAGCCGCGCGTCGAAGAGATGTTCGACCTGGTCAAACGCGAAATCGTGCGGGCCGGATATGAAGGGATGCTGGGCGCGGGCGTCGTGATTACGGGCGGAACCTCGCTGTTGGAAGGGATGCCGGATGCGGCAGAGCGGGGGTTGAATCTGCCGGCCCGGCGCGGCTCGCCGACGGGCATCGGTGGGTTACGGGATATCGTCAGCAATCCGATGCATGCAACCGGTGTCGGGCTGTTACTCCACGCGCGTCAACATGCCGACAACTTGGAGGCTGCCGGCATGCGGCACGGCAAAGGGCTCGGGAGAGTGTTCGATCGCATGCGATCGTGGATGTTCGAGTTTTTCTAACTGTTGCGGACGGCTTCGGACCATCCGCGCCATCGTCAAGGGAGGTGCCACGATGTTTTCATTTCAAGAGGAGCCGCAATCGCCCGTTCGCATCAAAGTGATCGGGGTCGGAGGCGCGGGGTGTAACGCCGTTAACACGATGATCACCGGCGGACTGTGCCGGGTCGACTTCGTGGCGGCGAATACGGACGTGCAGGCGCTCGAACGGTCGCAGGCGTCATACAAAATTCAGATCGGCCCGGAACGCACACGAGGTCTGGGCGCAGGCGCCAAGCCGGAAGTTGGGCGCGATGCGGCCCTCGAGAGCAAGGATGAGATTCGGGAGAGCCTGATCGGTGCCGACATGGTGTTCGTGACGGCAGGCATGGGCGGCGGCACCGGGACCGGCGCCGCGCCGATCGTGGCGAGTATTGCGCGCGAGTTGGGGATTCTCACCGTCGCCGTCGTGACCAAACCGTTTCAGTATGAAGGGCATCGTCGGATGAGCCACGCCGAGGAAGGCATCCGCGATCTCGGCCGCCACGTCGATACGCTCCTCATCATTCCCAATCAACGGTTGCTGGGCATCGTGGATAAAGCCACTCCGCTGTTGGATGCGTTTAAGGTGGCGGACGATGTGTTACGGCAAGCCATTCAGGGCATTGCCGACGTGATCACGACCACCGGCCTGGTGAACGTCGATTTCGCCGACGTGCGGACCATCATGGCGCATACGGGTCGTGCGGTGATGGGCATGGGCATCGGTCGCGGCGCGAACCGGGCGCAGGAAGCGGCGCAGAAGGCGATTTGCAGCCCGCTGTTGGAAGAGGGTAGTGTGGAAGGCGCTCGCGGAGTCTTGTTGAACATCACCGGCGGTCCGAACATGTCGCTGCATGAAGTTGAGGAAGCGGCGTCGATCGTGCAACATGCGGCGGATGCCGAAGCGAACATCATCGTCGGGCAGGTTATCAATCCTGAAATCGGCGACGATTTGATCGTGACGGTCATTGCGACAGGGTTCGAGCGAGAAGAGCCATCGACCGCCAGGCCGGCGACAGCGGAACGCCCTGCAGCGAGGACTTCGAACGGACGCCCCGCCCAACAGGTGCTGACCGGTGTGCATCCTGCGGCGTCGGATCGACCCATCAAGGACATCGATCGACCGACGTTCCTTCGCCGACTGGGTGAGACGCGGGAAGCCGTTGAGCGGATTGCGGTGGTCGGCGATGATGAATGGGATGTGCCGACGTTCCTGAGGAAACAGGCCGACTAAGCCGTCGCGGATCTGCAGTGTGGTGAGGGGCGCAAAGGACGATGGCGTCTGAGGTGATTACTGTTCCCGCGTTTGCGACCGATGCGGACGGGGTGGAGCATTTTTTCGGGACCCGGCTGTCGGGCCCGTCAGTGACGCCGGGTCGCGTCTCTGCGCTTCAAGCCTGGCATCACGATGTCACGGTTACCCTCATGGTGTCCGTCACGCAGGTGCATGGCACGGACGCGTTGGTGGTGGATCAGCCCGTAGAGCATGGGGCCGCCTTCGAAGGAGGCTGGGATGCGCTGGTGACCGACCAACCGGGGGTGATGGTGACCGTGCGGACCGCGGACTGCGTCCCCGTGCTCCTACACGATCCCGGTCGCCGGGTGGTGGCCGCGATCCATGCGGGCTGGCGGGGGGCGGTCGCCGGGATTGTGCCGAAAACGGTGGCGTTGCTCGTGGATCGGTTCGGGGCCAGCGTCGAGCGATTACGCATGGCGATCGGCCCCTCGGCCGGACCCTGTTGTTACGAAGTCGACGAGCCGGTCTTGTCGAAACTGCGCGAGGTGTGTCCCGATTGGGAAGCGGTGGTGAGGCCGGTGGCCGCGAATAAGGCGCATCTCGATCTGCGTGCCTTTGTGCGTCGGCAGGCGCTGGCGGACGGCCTGCACACGGAACGCATCGCCATGGTGAATGCCTGCACGATCTGCCAGCCCGATGTATTTTTCAGCTACCGTCGTGAAGGCGTGGTGAAAGCCACGATGGTCAGCGGGATCGCCCTCCTGCCGGGCCGGTAAACCCGTCGAGGTATGATGTCCGCTCCCTGAACCGGTCCAGAGCATGATTCCGGACGGATCTGTTGAGACACAGGGGTCGGCGGTAATCTTCAAGGCGCAGCATGGATGCAGGACAGGACACGATTGCCGTCCGAGTACGCCAGGTGTTAGCCGAGATTCGCCGAGCTGCCGAGGGAGCAGGGCGCGATCCTGAGAGCGTGCGCCTCGTCGCTGCGTCCAAAACCGTCCCAGTCGAACGGCTGAGGGAAGCGGTGGATGCCGGGGTTCGACATCTGGGCGAAAACCGGCTTCAGGAAGCGCTTCCTAAAATCGACCAGCTCGGTCGTGACGGGGTAGTCTGGCATTTTATCGGCACCCTGCAACGGCGGAAGGTGAAGGCGGTGGTCGGCCGGTTCGAAACGATTCATTCGGTCGACAGCCTTGCCCTGGCGGAAGAGATCGATCGTCAGGCCAAGGCCGCAGGGCTGAGACAACGGGTCCTCTTGGAGGTGAATCTCGGCGGCGAACTCAGTAAGGGTGGATTTGCGCCGCCGGCGCTGGGTGATATCCTGCCGGCGTTGAATGACCTTGAGCATGTGGACGTTCGCGGCCTGATGGCCATTCCTCCGCCCACGGTAACGGCGGAAGATGCCCGTCCGTACTTTCGGCAACTGCGGGAACTCGCTCAGGCATTGACAGCGCATGGTTGTCGGAACATTAATATGCAGGAATTGTCGATGGGGATGTCGCATGACTATCCCGTGGCTGTAGAAGAAGGCGCGACCTACGTACGGGTCGGGACGGCATTATTTGGAGCGCGTGGTGAGTAGCGGGATGCTGAACCGGTCGATTGCGTTTCTCGGCGGCGGGCAAATGGCTGAGGCCTTGATCGGCGGCTTGGTGGCGTCACAGGCGGCCAGCCCAGACGGGATCTGTGCCACGGACCCGATGGTCGCGCGCCGCGACCTCCTCAAATCACGGTTCGGCATTCGGGTGAGCGAGGCCAATGGCACGGCCGTTCGTGGGGCCGACCTCATTGTCTTGGCGGTCAAGCCTCAGGCGATGCCGGCCGTGTTGAGTGACGTCGGACCAGCGCTTTCCGGAAAATTGGTCGTGTCTATCGCTGCCGGGGTGACGGTCGCCTGGATCCGTGAACGAGTCGCGCCGCCGCGAGCGATGGTCCGTGCCATGCCCAATACGCCTGCCTTGGTGCGCGAAGGCGTCACGGCGTTGGCCTATCCGCGGGATCTTTCCGCGGACGACGTTTCGGCGGTGCGGAGTTTGTTTGAGGCCGTGGGATCGGTGGTCGCGGTCGAAGAGCGGCTCATGGACGCCGTGACGGGGTTGAGCGGAAGCGGTCCGGCCTATGTGTTTGTCGCCATCGAGGCGCTGGCCGACGGAGGGGTAAAGATGGGACTACCGAGGGCGACCGCACAATTGTTGGCGGCCCAGACGGTACTCGGCGCGGCCCGCATGCTCCTCGAGCGGGGCGAGCATCCGGCGCGGTTGAAGGATCAGGTGGCCTCCCCGGGAGGCACGACCATCGCCGGGTTGCATCAGTTGGAAGTCGGGGGCATGAGGGGCTGTTTGATGGCAGCCGTCGAGGCGGCGACAAAACGTTCACAGGAGTTGGGACGCTGATGTTTGTCCTAGGCAATGTGTTGCAGGGTACGGCCACGGTTCTGGATACGGTCTTGTGGCTCTACATGTGGGTCATCATCGCTCGCGCGTTGATCTCGTGGGTCAATCCGGATCCGTGGAATCCTATCGTCCAGTTCCTGGAGCGGGCGACGGAACCGGTGCTCACGCCCATCCGTCGCATGATCGGATGGCGGATGGGCATGGACCTGTCGCCGATGATCGCGATCCTGATCCTTGTCTTTTTGCAATATGCCGTGGTTCAATCGTTGAGAGATGTCGCCCTGCGGATGCACTAACGGTCGAGCACGAGGTGTCGCATGAGAATCACTCCTATCGACATTCAGCAGATGGTCTTCCAGGTCAAGTTCCGGGGGTATGACCGGGACGAGGTAAACCGCTTCCTCGAGGAGTTGGCACTCACCGTGGAGAATGCCAATCGGGAGAACAGTCTGCTCCGCGAGAAGCTCGCCGCGACCGAGCAGCAGGTGACCGATTTGCGACGCACGGAGGCGACTCTGTCCAATACACTGGTGTCGGCCCAGGCGCTGGCTGAAGATGTGAAACGCTCGGCGCAGCGTGAGGCTGATCTGATCGTCAAAGAAGCGGAACTCAAAGCGGGTGAGATCATCCGGCAGGCCCGGGTGAGCCTTACCGAGATGCAGCGGGGTGTCGCGGATCTTCAAAAGCAACGTCTGATGATGGTGGAACGGTTCCGCTCGACCCTGCGTTCCTTCGAGCGGATGCTGGAAGTCGAAGAAAGTGATGCCTATCAGGCGGATACTTCATCCGTCGAAGGGAAACTGGCCGGCGAATCAAGCCCTGCCCGGTGAGACTCCTGTGCTCTTCGGCCCGACCCTCCGTCTTCTTTGAAGTGCCCTTCCCCGCGCAGACGCTGCGCGTTCTTCACTGTTTCCCTGTTCGCTGCTGAGCGGAGACCCCTAGGCATGGCCGTACACCAACCACTTCAGTCGGCGTTGCAAGCAGCGGTCGATGACGGAACATTTCCGGGTGCGGTGTTGGCCGTTCGGTTGCGCGGGGCGCTGGTGTTTGAAGGGGCTGCCGGCCTCCTCACTCAGAAAGTTCCGGGAGAGGCGGTGACGGTGGACACCTGCTACGATCTCGCGTCCTTGACGAAGGTCTTGGCGACCACCACGGCGCTGGCGCTGTTCGCGCAGCGCGGGCTCCTGAAACTGGACGATCGGGTCGATCGGATTCTGGAGGACCTTCGAGGCCGTCCCATCGGCGCGGCAACGGTGCGCCACCTGCTCACGCACAGTTCCGGATTGCCCGGCTGGCGTCCGTATTATGAGCGGATTGCGTCACGCGGAGCCGCGCAACCTGGATTGCTTGGGAGTGCGGCGGCGCGGGCGGCCGTGTTGGACTATATCGCTGTGGAAGAGTTGGTCTATGAGCGGGGGACGCGCAGCCTGTACAGCGATCTCGGGTTCATGCTGCTGGGATTGATGGTGGAACGGCTGTCGGGCGAATCGCTGAATGGATTTTGTCGCAGCCAGATCTTCACGCCGCTCGGTGCGAGCCCGCTCGCGTATCTTCCCCACGGGTGCACTCCGGCGACCGCAGGATGTTCTGACGAGCGGAACGCGATTGCCCCGACGGAAGAAGATGCCTGGCGGGGGCGCACCTTGCGCGGGGAAGTGCACGATGAAAATGCCTATGCGCTGGGCGGAGTAGCCGGCCATGCCGGGTTGTTCGGCACGGCCCGGGCTGTATTGGCGATCGCGCAGGCCTGGCTGGACGGTCGTCGGAAGAAGCCTGGGTTGTTGACGCCCGAGGTGGCGGCGCTCTTCACAAGCAACAGGCAGGGCGTGCCGCATTCCAGTTGGGCGCTGGGCTGGGATACCCCGTCGGTCCGGTCCTCCTCAGGGACACGGTTTTCCCCTGAGTCGTTCGGGCATCTTGGGTATACCGGGACGTCTCTGTGGATTGATCCGGTCAAGGAGCTGGAAGTGGTGTTGCTTTCGAATCGGGTTCATCCCACGAGGCGAAACGAGCAGATCCGCCTCTTCCGCCCTTTGATTCACGATCTGATCTGCCGGGAGTTCTCGAAAGCTTAGGCGGGAAGGTCTGGATAATCGGTCCAGGTTTCTTTCTCGGCGAGGTAGCGGCTGCCCTTGAAATTTAGACGTGTGCGCAACCGAGTAAACCCGACATTCCGGAGCTTCTCGACGACGGCCTTGACGGCGGCACTTGTGGTGGGATGCGCGGATCCTTCGACCGCATAGGCCTCATACGTCACTTTGCCCGTATACCCCGCCGCCACCCGATTCACCAGGATGGCCCGGTTGAAATACCGGTCACTGGGGTCGATCCCCTCGACTTGGTGCCGTTCGATTAGTCCCTCTTTCTTGAAGAGGAGGGGAAGTCCGCTCATACACAACCTCCGTCGCTCATCGCCAGGGCCCGTACGGGTCCCGATTATAGGGACCTGCCTTGTGGAGTGCAACCGTCGTTGACAAGGTTCCACGGGGTTTCTATGATGCGCGATTCCTGCGGGGGGGCCAGGTAGCCGCGCCAGCGAGTCGCACACCATCCTTTGTCATGAATATGAACGTTCCGAACAGCCTGACGATGTTGCGGATCTTGTTGATCCCGGTTTATGTCGGGCTACTCAATTACGAACAATTCGACTATGCCTTGGTCACGCTGTTCATTGCTGGAGTGACGGATGCCCTCGACGGCATCATCGCCCGTGTGGCCAATCAGCGGACCAGGCTTGGAGAAGTGTTGGATCCTCTGGCGGATAAACTCATGCTGACGACGGGGTTTATTACCTTGTCCGTCATGCACCTGGTTCCCCTCTGGTTGACGATTCTGGTCGCCAGCCGCGACCTGATGCTGATGTTGGGCGCGGCGGTCGCTCATTTCACCCAGACGCAGGTCGATATCTCGCCGACCGTTCTGGGAAAAGTCACCACGCTGATCCAGCTGGCGACCCTGATCGCCGTCGTCTTTTTTGCATCGCGGCGACTCGATCTCGCCTCACTCGATCCGCTCATCTATCTGATGGGCGGGGTCACACTCATGTCCGGGTTGCACTATCTCTCCAGAGGGTACTTCCGCATTACCTCCAGCCAAGCCTAACCGAACCCACAATATCCGCGAAGGGTTTTCCTGCATCCGCCGCCGCACCGCCGTGACACTCCCGCATGCACGTCAGCGGCATATCTGCGGACCGGGGTCGCTCCTCCGTCGCTTCGGCCGGTATACCCGGGTTTCGAGGGGCTCCGTGCCCGTCTCTCGCGAGGTCTCGCCGGTTTCGAGACCAACCCTCGTGAAGCCTGAGGGGCTCGTCTGCGACCGCCTTGTTGGGACGCGTGTATTGCGGCGTTCGGACGGTTCCATTTTCGTGCATTTGTTTGACAGTATGTGGGTCGTCTTATAGACTTCGATCATAGTTTTCCGCTGCATACCTACGTGTCCTGCCTGCTGTTGTGTGTTCTAGAGGAGTGGAAACCGCGTCATGAGTACATTCGCCTATGTCGGCCGAAACCGCCAGGGGGCTGTGAAGAAAGGCGAGCTCACCGCCAAGACCAGGGACGAGGCGGTGGAGCAACTTCGCAAGCAGCAGGTCGTCGTGACCAGCCTGGAAGAAAAGTCGGGCATGGGCGGCAAGTTCAAGCTGAACATCGGGGGTGGGCTGACCGACAAGGATCTCGTCGTGTTCACGCGCCAGTTCGGGACAATGATTAATGCCGGATTGCCGCTGATCCAGTGCCTCGACATTCTCTCCACCCAGTCGGAAAATAAGGTCCTGCGCGAAACGGTCGGCGATGTCAAAAATAGTGTGGAGGCCGGCTCCACGTTCTCCGACGCATTAAAACGCCACCCCAAAGTGTTCGACGATCTGTACGTCAACATGATCCACGCCGGTGAGGTGGGCGGTCTGCTCGACACGATTCTGACCCGTTTGGCCAAGCACATTGAAAAGGCCATGAAATTGAAGGGCCAGATCAAGTCGGCGATGGTGTATCCGACGGCCATCGTCGGGGTGGCGGTGATCATTATCAGTGTGCTGATGGTGTGGGTCATCCCGGTGTTTGCGCAGATGTTCACGGAAATGTCCGGCGGCAAGGTCGGACTTCCTGGCCCGACGCAGATCGTCATCAACGTCAGCAATTTCTTCCAAAGCTACTGGTATGCCATGTTCGGCGCCGTGGTGGGCGCGATCATCGCGATCAAACGCTACTATGCCACGGTGAATGGGCGGGTCGTGATCGACAAGCTGCTCCTCAAGACGCCGATCGTGGGAGACTTGATCAGGAAGGCGTCCGTGGCAAAATTTACCCGTACGCTGGGTACCTTGATCACCAGCGGTGTGCCGCTGTTGGAAGGATTGAGCATCTGCGCGAAGACCTCCGGCAACAAAGTGATTGAAGAAGCGCTGATGAATGCCCGGGTGAGCATCAGCGGCGGAAAAACCATTTCCGAACCGCTGGCCAAATGCAACGTGTTTCCGAAAATGGTCACGCACATGATCGCTGTCGGAGAGTCCACCGGCGCGCTCGATGCCATGCTCGGCAAGATCGCCGATTTCTATGAGGATGAGGTCGACCAGGCGGTCGAAACGCTCACGTCTCTCCTGGAACCGATCATGATGGTGGTGCTGGGTACCATCATCGGGTTTATCGTGATCGCGATGTACCTGCCGATCTTCACGATGGCGCAAGCCATTCAATAGCGCCGCCGCACAGTCGCATTCGCTTCACGGCGCACGGCCCGATCGTTCGAGAGGGCCGTGCGTCGCACATCCATCAGGGCAATGCGCCCGACATGCTGTCTTCAACCTGCCCGAATCCGACCAACGGCACCGCCTCATCCCTCGACCGCCAGGCAGCGACTCCGCAGGCGAGTGAGCACATGTCTACATCGCCCGGCGACCGCTCCGTTCCTGAACTTAAGACCAGACTCCATTGGCTGATGGGGTTGCGGGTGGTGCTGGTCACGCTGATGCTGGGGTTGTCCCTGGCCTTTCAGTCGACACGCGGCGAATCTGCGCCCACCTTTACCGCCTTAATCGTCTTCACCTACACCATTACGATCGTGTATGCGGTGGTGTTGAGGCGGCTCACGACCGCGGCTGCCCATTCGGCGTTCATCTGGGTGCAGGTCGGAGTCGATGTGGCCCTCGAGACCGTCCTGATCGCAAGGACCGGGGGAGTCGAGAGCCCGTTTGCCGTGTTGTATGTCATCACCGTGACGGTGGCCAGTCTGGTTCCGCACCGGCGAGTCGGCATTGTCACGGGAGCCGGGTGTACGTTCCTGTTCGGCGCCATCACGGCGGTCCAATACTTCGGGCTCTTGAATGCGTCCGTTTGGTTGCCCCCCAGCAAGCTCGAAGGACCTGAAGCGCTGCAGACCTTTGAGGTGTACGGGCTTGCGTTCTTGGTCGTCGGATTCTTGAGCGGTGTGCTGGCCGACGAGCTTCGGCACGCCGATCAATCCTTACGGGAGAAGGAGCAGGGCCTCACCCGCCTGCAGGTGTTCCACGAGAGCATCGTCCGCAGCATCAGCAGCGGTGTGTTTACCACGGACCAAGAGGGGCGTATCACGTCGTTCAATCCTGCGGCGCATGAAGTCACCGGCTACGCCTTCTCGGATGTACAGGGTCGCTTGTGGCAGGAGGTCTTCAATTGGCACTCTGAGGAAGGGGCGGAGGAGACAGATCCGACGTCGCTGTCGCCTCTGCGCTTTGAGGTCGACTGTTTTCATGCGAATGGCAGCTGTCTCGTGCTCGGCATGACCGTCTCACCGCTCCAGGAGCAGGGGACGCAGCGTGGTCTGGTGGGAGTCTTCAAGGATCTCACGCAGATTCGCTACCTGGAAGAAGAGATGCGTCGGCGGGAATGGCTGGCCAATCTGGGTGAGATGTCGGCGGGTATGGCGCACGAAATACGCAATCCATTGGGCGCGCTTGCCGGGGCCATGCAGATGTTACGGCAGGACGTGGGCTCCGATGAAACCAGCCAGCGGTTGATGGACATTGCTATTCGGGAGGCCCGGCGGCTCGACAACATCATCACGGAATTTCTCCAGTATGCACGGCCGCCCGCCTTACGCATCGCCGAGCAAGATTTGAACAAAGTCCTTGCCGATACGCTGGATCTGATCCAACATGAGGCGCAGTCACGCACGAGGATCTCGATCGTCTCCCGTATGGCACCGGCAAGCCTGATCGCAGAGGTCGATCAAGACCAGCTGAAGCAGGTGTTTTGGAATTTGGCGGTCAATGCCTTCGATGCCATGCCCCGCGGAGGGACGCTGATGATCGCCACAGGGCTACGGCGGGTGGAGGTCGGCGGTCGGCGTGCCGATGTCATCGAGATCAGCTTCCAGGACAGCGGAGAAGGCATCCCCAAACAGAACTTTGACAAGATCTTTCTTCCGTTTTTTACGACAAAAAAAGAGGGCTCGGGGTTGGGTTTGGCCCAGGTGCACCGGATCGTGGATCTCCATGAGGGGTGGATCAAGGTGGAAAGCGAAGTCGGGAGCGGTGCGCGGTTCGTCGTCTGTCTCCCGCAGTCTGCGGAGACCGGGTTCCGGCTGCGGCATGAAGGAAGGGAACCGTGGAAAAGATTTTAGTCGTCGATGACGAACAGGGACTGCGCGATGTCCTGAGTATCATGCTCAAGCGGGCCGGATATGCCGTGACCGCGGCGTCGGACGGGGAAGAAGCCATCGCGCAGATTCATAAGGAGATTTTCGATCTCGTCATCACGGACCTCAAGATGCCCAGAGCCGGCGGCCTGGATGTGCTGAAAGCCGTGAAGGCGTCTTCGCCGGACACCGTCGTATTGGTGATTACCGCGTTCGCGTCGGCTGAATCGGCGGTCGAAGCGATGAAGCACGGGGCGTACGACTATCTCACCAAGCCGTTTCAGATCGATGAGGTACAGCTGATTATCCGCAACGCGATCGAACGGCGTCGGCTGTCGACCGAGAACATGTTGCTCAAGCGGGAACTGGCCAGCCAGTCGTCCTTTTCCCAGATCATCGGCCAGAGCGAGGCGATGCAGAAGGTCTACGATGTGATCAAAAAGGTAGCCGATTCCAAGAGCAATGTCCTGATCGGCGGAGAGAGCGGGACGGGCAAGGAACTGGTGGCACGGGCGATCCATTTCAACAGTGCTCGTGCCTCGATGCCGTTTGTCACGGTGAATTGCAGCGCGGTGCCGGAAACCTTGCTGGAAAGCGAATTGTTCGGCCATATGAAGGGCTCGTTCACGGGAGCAGTGTCGAATAAGGCCGGATTGTTTGAAGTGGCCAACGGGGGGACGATCTTCCTAGACGAGATCGGCGACACGACGCCGGCCATCCAGGTCAAGCTGTTGCGGGTCATCCAGGAGCGCGAGTTCCGGCGTGTGGGTGGGACCCAGGACGTGAAGGTCGATGTGCGCATCGTCGCGGCGACGAATCGCGATCTGGAGCGGGCGGTCGCCGAAGGGGCGTTCCGCGAAGACCTGTATTATCGGCTCGATGTCATTCCGATCAAACTCCCGCCCTTGCGCATGCGCAGCGGCGACATTCCCCTGTTGACCCAACATTTTCTGGAGAAATTTGCCAAGGAAAGTGGTAAACCAGTGCCGACGATGAGCCAGGAGGCCATGCGCGTACTGCTGGCGCATGAGTGGAGGGGAAACGTTCGGGAATTGGAGAACGTGATCGAGCGCGTCGTGGCCTTCACAACGGGATCGTCGGTGACGGATGCAGACATTCGCGGGTGGCTTCACAAGCCGGTGACCAATCAGCAGACGGTGCCGTCCGATTTGCCGGAGGACGGTCTGGATCTTGAGGGGCTCATCAACACGATCGAGAAAGACCTGCTGTTGAAAGCGCTCGAACGGAGCCAGTGGGTCAAGAAGCGCGCCGCGCGTCTCTTGCGATTGAATACCCGGTCGTTTCGGTACCGTCTCGAAAAATATGAAATCAAAGGAGGCCGGGATTAGCGCCGCCCCAGTACGCTGCGAGTGAATGCGACCAGTCTGCGAGTTCTGACTCCTGCCAAAGTGAATTTGATTCTCCGGGTGCTCGAACGGCGCCCCGACGGGTTCCATGCCGTCTGGTCGCTCATGCACACGGTCGGACTGACCGATGAGATCACTCTCACTATGCAGCCTGCCGATGCCTCGCGTATCGCGTTGCGTTGCGATCATGCCGCGTTGGCGGTCGACCAAAGCAATCTCGTCTATCGTGCTGCGCAACTTGTGTTGGCCCGAGCGGATCAGTCCATTGATCTCTCTATCAGTCTGACCAAGCGTATTCCGATGGGGGCCGGACTGGGCGGAGGAAGCAGTGACGCGGCGGCGACGATTCTTGGGTTGACTCGGTTGCTTGAACTGAACTGGTCAGTCGAGCAGATGGCCGAGGTGGGCCAGCAGCTTGGGAGCGATGTGCCGTTCTTCTTCGTGGCACCTGCCGCTCGTGTGACCGGTCGGGGCGAACAGGTTCGGCCGGTACAGGTGACGGGGCAGAGATGGATCGTGCTGGTCAACCCGGGGTTTCCTGTCGAAACGAAATGGGCCTACCAGCAACTCGCCGCTACTCGCCGGAGTGTCCGCCCCCTCTCCGAATCGTTGTTGCAGTTAGGGAATCGGTCCACCTTCAACTGGGCAGAGATCATGCCCCTGGTGGAAAACGACTTTGAGGCGCCTGTCTTTGCTCAGCATCCAGTGCTGGCTCACATCAAACATCAACTCATGAGCCTGGGGGCCGAAGTCGCCCTCCTGTCGGGGAGCGGTGCCACGATGTTCGGGGTATTTAGGGAGGAGGCGACGGCCAAGCAGGCCGCCCTGGTCTGCGGTGACGATCCACAGAGGAAGGCCTACGCCGTCCCGGCGGGTGGTGTGCCTGAGGCGAGTGTGGTGTGAGGGGCGCTTCACCAGTTCCGGATGCCCGGTCGCCTGGAGCCTCCATCGTCTCTTGCGATCACGCCATGGCCCCATGGTAGGCGGGCCGGTCAGCTCGCCCACGGCACGTCGCTTCTAGTCGATTGGTTGACAACTTCCGGACCTTTTCGTTATTGTGCTGAGCTTCGGTAGGCGTCCGCTTGTTCGGATAGTGCACGAGGTCAACGGGATTGACTACGGGTCCTGTCCGTGCCCACCGTGTTGTACGAACTCGACCAGCATCGTATACAGCAGCCGTATCGCCACGTACCGAATCGTAAGGGGTGGAATGAACAGGGAAATGAAGCTCTTTTCGGGCAACGCCAATCCTGCGCTTGCGCGCGCGATCGGAACGTATCTCGATTTGCCCATCAGCGCTGCCACGGTCTCTTCGTTCAGTGATGGTGAGATCCGCGTTCGCGTAGAAGAAAATGTTCGCGGGGCGGATGTGTTCTTGATTCAGTCCTGCTGTGCCCCGGTCAATGATTCGATCATGGAGATGCTCATCATGATCGATGCGTTGAAGCGTTCGTCGGCCAACCGCATTACCGCGGTGATTCCCTATTTCGGGTATGCCCGCCAGGACCGCAAAGATCAACCGCGCGTGCCCATTTCGGCCAAGCTGGTGGCGGATCTGATTACCACGGCCGGTGCGGACCGGGTGCTGACGATGGACCTGCACGCCAGCCAGATTCAAGGGTTCTTCGATATTCCCGTGGACAATTTGTACGCGTTGCCGGTGCTGCTGGATTACATTACCAAACGCAAGATCGAGGATTTGGTCGTGGTGTCCCCCGACGCCGGTGGAGTGGAGCGGGCGAGGGCCTTTGCCAAACGGCTTCAGGCGAATCTTGCCATTATCGACAAGCGGCGTGAGGGGCCCAACCAGGCGCAAGTCATGAACATTATCGGCGATGTGCAAGGCAAAAGCGCCCTGCTCCTTGACGATATGATCGATACCGCTGGCACCATTGTGCAGGGGGCGCAAGCCTGTCTCGATAAAGGGGCTCGAGAAGTGTGGGCCGGCTGTTCGCATGGTGTGTTGTCCGGGCCCGCTCTGGAACGGCTTCAGCAGTCCGGTCTGACAGAAGTGATCGTGACCGATTCGATTCCATTGCGCGGGAAAGACCTGAAGTGCCCGAAGTTGAAATTGTTGTCTGTGGCGCCGCTGTTCGGCGAGGCCATCAGGCGTATCCATGAGGATGAATCAGTCAGTTCGTTATTCGTGTAGGCCGTCCGCGTCGAGCGACAGGTCGAGGAGGAGTATCATGAAATTCGAGTTAACCGTTGAGAGCAGAGATGGTGGAGGCAAGGGCCCTGCGCGTCAACTTCGTCGTGCCGGTCGAGTTCCGGCGGTGTTGTACGGTCAGGGAGAGTGTTTGTTACTCTCCGTCAAGCCGGATGAGTTGGTGAAAGTGTTGCGATCCCAAGCAGGGAGCACGGCGCTCATTTCCCTCACCGTCAACGGGGCGAAGAGCAAACCGAATCGCACGGCATTGTTGCGAGACTTTCAGGTGGATCCGATTACGAGCAGCGTGCTGCATGCCGACTTCTTCGAAGTCGCCATGGATAAGCCGATTCGCGTCAAGGTTCCTATCCATCTCACCGGCGGTCAGCCGATCGGCCTGAAAGAGGGCGGTGTGCTGCATCAGGCGTTGCGCGAACTGCATGTCGAATGTCTCCCGTCGGTGTTGCCGGATTTCATCGCCGTCGATGCCTCGCAGCTCCAGATTAATGAAGGTATCCATCTCAAGGATATTCCGAAGACGGAAGGCTTGCGCTTCCTGGACGATCCCGACCACATGGTCGTGAGTGTGGCGGCTCCAATGACCGACGCCAAGCTCGAATCCTTGCTGGCGACCGGCGCGGCGGGTGCCGAAGGGGCCAAGGAGCCGGAAGTGGCGGCTAAGGGGAAGGCTGCGGCTGAAGGCGCGGCCGGAGCTGAGGCAGGCAAGGCGGGTGATGCCAAGGCCGGGGCGGCTGCGCCCAAGGCGGGAGCCGCTCCAGCCAAGAAGGAAGCCGAGAAGAAGAAGTAGTGGCGGTGCGCCTGCTCGTTGGCTTGGGCAATCCCGGATCCGAATATGCCGACACGCGGCATAATATCGGTTGCTGGGTAATCGAGCGGGCGGCGGCGCGGTGGTCGATACGTCTCACCCGGAAGGGCGCGGCCCAGCGAGGCTCGGGTCGCGCCGGTTCCAAACTCGTCGAGCTCGCCGGTACGCTCGACTGGATGAATCTCAGCGGTCCCCCCCTCAAAGGTCTCCTTCGCGAGCTCGGTCTTACTCCCGATGCCCTGGTAGTGGTGCATGATGATCTGGACCTGGAGCCGGGTCGTTTGCGCATCAGGCGGGACGGCGGCAGCGGCGGTCATAACGGCATCAAGTCCGTGATCGAAGCGTTAGGGACGCCGCAGTTCGTTCGACTGAAGATCGGGGTGGGCCGTCCGGCGCCGAGACAAGATACGGCGGACTACGTGCTGGAATCGCTCTCCCGGGAGGAGCGGGTTGCATATGAACCTTGTCTGGACCGAGCGGTGGACGCTCTCGAATTGCTGCTCAACCGCGACGTCGCGACGGCCATGAATCAATTCAATGTGCGGGAGAAGCCGGCGGAGACCTAGTTCTCCGTGCAGCATTTTTCTGACCGTTCGAGTCACGTTCCGGCACTCTCCTCATCCATCCTGCTCCGTACCCGGTTACGAATGGTACATCATCCACCTTCTCGGTAGGCGAGCTGAGGTCTGGCAGCAGTGGGCAAACGGCCTGTGGTACAGTAACGTATTCGCATT
Organism: Nitrospira sp. CR1.2; assembly: GCA_014055495.1. GTDB lineage: Bacteria > Nitrospirota > Nitrospiria > Nitrospirales > Nitrospiraceae > Nitrospira_A. The sequence continues at coordinate 36,731 of WIAG01000019.1, read as the reverse complement.
CGGCGCAGGAGGGCCCATGGCGACTTCAGATGTTCCTCCGCTGTCACTCTCCGCGTTCGACCTCTCGCCTGACCGCGGGTTTCTTCCCGTCACGGATCCTCTCGAACGGTTGCCCCAGGAACCAATTCTCAATCAGATCGGTACCGAGTTGCCCAAGCTGCTCAGTGCTCGACAGGTACGTGCGGTTATCCAGGATCGCCAGGACATCATGGGCGTTGTGGCGGATGAGTGGGGGTTGGATGTCTTTCGATCCGTGATGCGGGTCCTGTCGTTCCTCGGTCATGCCTATGTCTGGGAGGATCCCGACCATCCCGCAACCCGGCTGCCGGCGAGTCTCGCTCGTCCGTGGTGTCAGGTTGCCCAACAGCTCGGGCGCCCGCCGGTGCTGTCCTACGCCTCCTACGCGTTGCACAATTGGCGGCGTCTGGATCTCCATAAACCTATCGAGCTCGGCAATATCGTGCTGCTGCAGAATTTCCTGGGTGGCCTCGACGAGGAGTGGTTTGTGCTGATCCACATCGATATTGAAGCGAAGGCGGGGCCTGGGCTACGGGGCCTCGTGCAGGCACATCATGGGGCGCGAGAGGGTCGAGTGGACGCGGTGTTGGCCGGCCTAGGGGTGCTCGCCGGGGCACAGGACGCCATGCGTGAGACCCTGCTTCGCATGCCGGAACGGTGCGATCCGTACATGTATTACAGTCGTGTGCGCCCGTACATTCACGGCTGGAAGAATAGCCCGGCTTTACCCAACGGCATCATCTACGAAGGCGTGCCTGACTATGCCGAACAGCCGCAACAATTCCGCGGCGAGACCGGTTCGCAAAGTTCGATCGTGCCGGCTTTGGATGCTGGGCTGGGCGTGCTCCATGCCGAGGATCCGCTGACGCAATATCTCGTGGAGATGCGAGAGTATATGCCCCCACGGCATCGGGCGTTTCTTGCTGCGCTAGAGTCGCGTAGGGACTGTGAAGGGCGTCCGTTGCTCTTCGGGTATGTCCGCGACCGGAAGTCGACGCACCCCGAACTCTGGCGGGCCTATTGCGCCTGTGTGGATCTGTTGGCCCAGTTCCGTCAGATACACGTGGATTACGCGGAGCGGTATATCTTTCGGCAGCATCAGTCGCATGCCGGCAATCCTACTGCAGTCGGAACCGGCGGCACGCCGTTCATGCCCTATTTGACCAAGCATCTGGAAGACACGAAACGTCTGATTCAGGAATAACGCTGCGGAGTCGAGAGTCGTACCACCGTTCCGGGCTGGAATGCCGGCGCCAAAGTTCGTACACTGCGTGCTGAATCAATTGATCTCGTGATGCGCAAACCCGGCGAACCCATCTATCTGCGAGTGCACCTGATCGCGTTGGCTCTGGTGCTCATTGCCACCGTGGTCGTGCCGCGGGTGGCGGAGCTGTTTGTGGGGCCGCTGGGATTCGATACCCATGCCTTGCTGGGCCTGGGTATCGCTGTGATCGGAGGTATTGCCCTGTACTGGCTCTACAATGCCTCGGCACGAAACGAACCCTAGCCCGCACGATTCGTGAGCCCTTCTGCCGCGATGGTCGAGTCCCTGCCGCGACGGGCTTAGCGCGTTCTCGGTTCCGGCTGGGCTTGATATTGCTCACCCAAACGGGCGGTCTTACAGAGTCGCCCCAGTTCTCCCCAAGAACGACGACTCCTGAGCGGGATTCGACTGCATTCGACATCACCCCGACCAAGGTCGCTAAGTTGTCCAGTCCGTGCGGTCGATTGCCTGCTATGATCGATGAGCGCCTCGCCGATGGAGTCAGCACCATGGTGAACGGAAAGTCTGCGTCACTCGGACTCATTGCTAGTCTCTTGCTCTGTTGGTTTCTTCTCGTGTTCCCTGCCGGTTCTCGTGCGGAATGGTACGTCGCTGGTCAGTTCGGCTGGAACTTCGTCGATCCCCTTCGTAATGTGAGGGGGACCGGCGCACTTACCGGTCAAGATTTCCTCAACTTTAACCTGAAAACCAGCCCAGCCTTCGGCGGCAAGGTGGGAGTGTTTCCCGGTCATGGACTATTCGGGTTTGAATTGGACGTGACGCATAGCAATCCGCATATCAAAAACCTGGACGATGCGCCTGGCATTCATCTTTCCGTGACAACGATCGGAGTCAATGTGTTGTTGCGATATCCGGGCGTCACCTGGCAGCCCTATATCGGCGGAGGCCCAGCGTTGCTCGTGGCGCGGTTAGGGCGATCTGCAGAGACGGAGCGTGATACGCAACAGTCGTTCGGTGGGAATGCGCTGGTTGGCATTCGGGCATTCGTGACGCCCAGGGTGGCATGGTTTACGGAATATAAATATACCGACTCCACGCTTCGTTTCAGTGGAGCACTTGGGCCGCTGGGAGGATTCGAGGGAACCTATCGCGCCCATCAACTCTTCACCGGCCTGTCGTATCATTTTTGAGAGGGGCTTTCTCAATGCAATTGCGCGTGTGGCTCAACGTCGGCTCAACCGCACTGTCGAAGAGCGTTTGGAGGCGCTGGATTGGGTCTGGCGTGAATGACGCGAATGGCTGCCGCGTCGTCGGGGTGGCAATCGCCGATGTCGTGGGGCGCGTTGCCCTGTTGCTCTGTCTGGGTGGAGCGTTGTCGGCTTGCGCGGAATCCGTGCATCAGACGGAGCGGCTCTCGATGCGCGATTTTATGTTGGACCCGGGGTATGCCGGTGCCCAGTCTTATTCCCACTGGCCTGGGGCGGGGTTTAACCCAGGCTATGGGATCGGCTACGGTGCAGGGTATTGGGGCCATCCGTTCGGGTACTATGGGCTTCCGTATGGGGCCTACGGGCCAGCGGGCTTCGGATGGTATGGCGGATATGGAGGTTTCGGTGTGGCACGTCCACCGGCTGGTTCGCCAGGTCCTCGGCCATCCTTACCTCCCAATACGCCATCGCGGTTTAGAAAAAGCCACTGAGTGGTCGGCGCGGTCTGCATGGAGGGATCTGCTCCGGGTTCTCGCTTGCGAAGCGAGGAAGCGACGGCGGTTCTGCAGTGCGCGGTCGATCGAATGGCCGGTTTGCGTGGTTCGGAACACCGACGATAATTTGACACATTCTTTATAGCTGTGCTAATTTCTCCAGCTCATGTCGGCTGATCCGGCATGCCTACACCTCGCTCCCATCTGCGAATGGGGGCCATTGTTCAGGAGGAATCTGCATGGAGCTCTACGAGTCCCTGTTCATCATTCGTCCGACCTTAAGCGACGAAGAAACGACTGCGCTGATTGAAAAGATGAAGGGCACCGTGACGAAACACGGCGCCAACCTGGTGCGGGCCGAAAATTGGGGCCGCAAGAAGCTCGCCTATGAGATCAAGCGTGAGCGGAAGGGGACCTACGTGTATTTTTATTTCCAAGGTCCCGGGTCGACCATCGCGGAACTGGAGCGGGCCTACCGGCTTGAAGATTCCATCATCAAGTTTCTCACCGTGAAATTAGAGCAAGAGCCTGCCCCGCCAAGAGGCACCCCCGTGGCCGCAGCAGCACCACAAGGAGCCACCGTTGGCGGGGTTCAATAAAGTCATCCTGGTCGGCAATCTGACCCGGAACCCTGAGCTGCGGTATACGCCCGGCGGGACGCCGGTCGCCAGCTTCGGTTTGGCGACGAGTCGGCGTTTCAAGCAAGGCGATGAGCTGAAAGAAGAAGTCTGTTTTATCGACATCGTCGTGTTCGGTAAACAGGCCGAACATTGCGGGCAATACTTGAGCAAGGGGAACGGAGTGATCATCGACGGGCGTCTTCAGCAACGTCGATGGGAGACGGAAGACGGCCAGAAGCGAAGCAAACACGAAGTCGTGGCCCAGGGTGTGACCTTTTTGCCGAAGCGTGGTGAGGCCGGAGGTGAGGGCGGCGGTATTCACGAAGAACCATCTTCATACGAAGACGAACAGTTGTAGGAGACGGAGGCGATCATGGAGCGAGGAGATCGTGGAAACAGCGGAGGGGGGGGTGGTCGGTTCTTTCAGCGCCGGAAGCCGTGCCGGTTTTGCGTCGATAAAGCCCCGATTGATTTCAAGGATATCGGCCTGTTACGGAATTTTCTCACAGAGCGGGGTCGGATCGTGCCTCGCCGTATTTCCGGCAATTGCTTGCAGCACCAACGCGTGTTGACGGTGGCGGTCAAGCGGGCCCGCCATATCGCTTTGGTCAGCTTCGCGGAAGAGCGATAACACAAGGGGTTGGTGTTGGTTCGTCTTGGCGCATTCGGCGGAGCACGCGGTTGTTCGTCCCGTTCAGCGGCAGTGCCCTCTTTCATGACGGTGCCTATGGATACGCTCAATCCAGCGATCGTGGATATCGGCCCGGAAGGTTTGTCTCTGTCGTGCTCGGCGACAGGGGCACAGTTGGGTCTGTCGGAGTCTGAGGACAAGTTCGAGGGGCCGCTGGAAATTCACGTAGAACTCGCGCAGCACGATGGGCCGATTGCTGTGACCGGTACGCTGGAGGGAACTGCAATCCGGCAATGCGTTCGCTGCCTCGCGGACTATTCCGATCCTCTGTACGTCAGTCTTTATGCAGAGTATCTTCCGCAGGCCGGCGCTGCAGCCAAGTCAGCTCCGGCGGAGCAGGGCCGGAAGGGCACGAGACGTGCTGCTCAACCGGTAGAGCCGACCGAACAGGCGGACGAGGAAGACGAGCTGTATTGGTACCAGGGCGACCATCTCGATTTGGCCCCAATGTTGCGCGAGCAGGTGATCCTGGCTGCTCCGATGCAGCCGTTGTGCCGAGAGGAGTGCCTGGGGCTCTGTCCCCGATGTGGACAGAATCTCAACGAACGCCGCTGTGGTTGTCCGCCCGAACAGGCGCCCAGTCCGTTCCGAGTGTTGCGGGGACGCCAATCCAAGAGTGGCAACGCATAGTGTATTAACCGGGCCGTGGGCCCGTCGAAGGAGTCGTCATGCCAAATCCAAAACATAAACATTCACGATCACGCCGAGATATGCGGAGAACGGCCAAGATGCGGCTGGTTCCTCCGGGATTTTCAGTCTGCCCGCAGTGCCATGAATTGAAATTGCCGCACCACACGTGCATGAATTGCGGCACGTACAAGGGCAAGGCGGTGATCGTCGTCGAGGAATCGTAGCCGAGAGTGTTTCCCTGACGTGACTCGGGTACGATCGTCCACCGTGATCACGATTCGACGCCATGTCATGCGTGAGGCCGTTCAGGTCCTGGCCGGCAGGGCGTCTCTACACGACTCTTCACTTCTCTATCCCTGGACCGTTAACCGCATATGAAGATAGCCGTCGATGCGATGGGCGGAGACCACGGGCCGGCCCCGGTCATTGAAGGGGCGATGCAGGCCGCGCAGGAGCTGGGTGTCGGCATTATTCTGGTCGGCAAGGAAGACGAGCTCTCCGCCGCCTGCCGAAAGCTCAATTGTCATGACGAGCGCATTACGATCCAGCATGCGCCGCAGGTGGTCGAGATGCATGAGTCGCCGGCTGCAGTGGCGCGCAAAAAGCGGGATTCGTCCATCTGGATTGCGACGGAGTTAGTCAAGTCAGGGGAGGCAGACGCTGTGGTAAGTCCTGGCAACACCGGTGCCAGCATGGTCTCGTCGTTTTTCGTCCTGGGGTTGATCAAGGGGGTCGAACGCCCGGCGATCGCCACGATGCTCCCCACCTTGACGGGCAGCGCCGTGATGTTGGATGTCGGAGCGAACGTCGATTGCACAGCCCAGCATTTGGAACAATTTGCGTTGATGGGCAACGAGTTTGCGAAGCATGCCTATGCCAAACCCAACCCGCGGGTCGGTTTGCTCAGTATCGGGGAGGAAGACAGCAAAGGCAACGAGGTCACCAAGGAAGCATTTAAGTTGCTGAAGGCCAGCCCGCTGAATTTTATCGGCAACATCGAGGGGCGAGAGGTCTACAGCGGAAGCGCGGATGTGGTGGTGTGTGACGGGTTCATCGGAAACGTGGCCCTGAAGATTTCCGAAGGGGTGGCGGACGTCATCAAGAAGTTGTTGATGAAGGAGCTCTCAGGTTCGTGGCTGGGGCGCTTGGCCTACCCACTGATCGCGAAACCACTGCTGAATCTGAAGCGAAAAATCGACTATGCCGAGTTCGGCGGTGCTCCCTTGTTAGGCGTAAACGGAACCACGATGATCTGCCACGGTCGATCCTCGGCCAAAGCGATCAAGAACGCCATTCGTCGTGCAAAGGGCTTGGCGGAGACACGGCTGGATGAGTTGATTCAGCGCGACATCGAAGAGAGTCTGCGGCGGCATCAAGATGATCGGCCGGAAGGAAAGCAGGCGTGAGACGCGCACGAATTACCGGAACCGGCTCTTATGCTCCCGAGCGGGTGATGACCAACGCCGAGCTGGAACAATTGGTCGCGACGTCCGACGAGTGGATTCGCGAACGCACCGGCATCCGGGAGCGGCGGATTGCGGCGCAAGGGCAGGCCTGTTCCGATCTGGGGATGATCGCGGCGGAGCGGGCCTTGAAGTCGGCGGGTGTGTCTGCCGGGGAACTGGACCTGATTCTCCTGGCGACCTGCACGGGGGACATGCCGTTGCCCTCGACGGCCTGCTTGCTCCAACATCGATTAGGTGCGATGCATGCGGCTGCGTGCGATCTTTCTGCGGCCTGTTGCGGCTTTGTCTATGCGTTGGGGGTTGCCGATGCCTACGTCAAGACCGGGATGCGCCACGTATTGGTCGTGGGATCGGAGGTGATGTCGACGATCACCGATTGGACAGACCGGAACACCTGCATCTTGTTCGGTGATGGCGCAGGCGCTGCGGTCGTGAGCGCGTCGGAGGGCGATCGAGGAATCCTCTCCACGCATCTACATTCGGACGGAAGTCTGTCCGACCTGATCGTGGTGCCGGGCGGCGGGACGCGGATTCCCCCGTCCGAACCCATGATGAACGATCGCGCGCAGTACATCAAAATGAAGGGCAATGAAACGTTCAAAGTCGCGGTGCGGACGCTGGAGGAGGTGGCGCGGGAAACGCTTGCGGCCCATAGTCTCTCCGTAGAGGATCTGGACCTGTATATTCCGCACCAGGCCAACCTGCGCATCATCAAGGCGGTGGCCGATCGCCTTGGCTTGCCGCTTGAAAAAGTCGTCTTGAACATGGACCGGTACGGCAACACGTCCGCCGCCTCGATCCCCATCGCGCTGGACGAAGCGGTGCGTGACGGGCGGGTCAAGGAAGGACAGTTGGTGATGTTCGGGGCGTTCGGCGCAGGGCTCACTTGGGCCTCGACGTTACTGCGCTGGTAGGAGCGAGGGGCCGGGCGGGAACGACCGGCGAGATGGGTACGGGCTACATCGATCGTTCAGCTTTTTCCCGTTGACATTGAGCGTGGTTTCTACGATACCTTACGCGGCTATGACAGTTTCAGGGATGGGATTTTTGTTCCCCGGACAGGGATCGCAGTCGGTGGGCATGGGGCGCGGATTCTATGACGCGTCTCCTCCGGTCAAGGCCCTGTACGACGAGGCGTCCTCCATCCTGGGGTACGATATTGCGCAGCTGTGCTTTGAGGGGCCGGCTGAACGGCTGAATTTGACTGAACACACCCAGCCGGCGCTGTTCGTGAGCAGCGCGGCGGCGTTGAAAGCGCTGGAACCGGCGGGGCTGGTGCCCTTGGCGGTGGCAGGACATAGTTTGGGCGAGTATTCGGCCTTGTATGCCGGGGGCGGGGTGTCGTTTCGTGACGCAGTGGCGCTGGTGCAAAAGCGGGGCCGCTATATGTCCGAGGCCGTACCGCCGGGGACGGGTTTGGTTGCGGCATTGTTGGGCTTGACTGCTGAGGTCGTCAAGGCTGCGTGTCAGGAGGCCGCCTCTGCGGGGATAGTCGCCGCTGCGAATTTCAATTCTCCCGGGCAGGTGGTGATTGCAGGGGAAAAGGCCGCGGTCGAACGGGCCATCGAAATCGCCAAGAGCAAGGGTTGCAAGAAAGCGATTCCACTCCCGGTGAGTGTGCCGGTGCACACCCCGCTGATGCAGGGTGCCGCAGACCGCTTGGCTGCGGAATTCGGTGGGGTTGCCTGGCACAATCTGCGGGTGCCGTTGGTGAATAACGCCGAGGCGGTCGCATTGCAACGATCCGAAGACATTCGGGCATCGTTGGTCCGCCAACTCCCGTCGTCCGTACGATGGGAAGAATCAGTGCAGAAGATGGTCCAGTTAGGCGTCACCACCTTCGTGGAAATCGGACCGGGGACCGTCCTGACCGGATTGGTGAAGCGGATTGTACCTGGCGCTGTGACGGCGAACGTGCATGACCCGAAATCATTGGATGCTGCGCTGGTGACGTTGGGTGTGAGGCCGTAAGGCGAGGGACGAGAGAGACCGTGGAGAAGAGGTTGATGTCATTACAGGGAAAAGTCGCGATTGTGACGGGTGGGGCGCAGGGAATCGGACGCGCCATTGCGGAAGGTTTGGCGGAGGATGGGGCCGACATTGTGGTGGCGGATCTTGATCCCGCGCGCTCGCAGGAGGCTGTGGCGGCGATTGAACGATTGGGACGGCGTGCACTGAGCGTGAAGGTCAATGTGGCCGATTGGAACGATGCCAAGGCCATGGCCGATCAGGTGATGAAAGAGTGGGGGCGGATCGATATCCTGGTGAACAACGCCGGTATTACGCGGGACGGTTTGTTGCTGCGCATGAAGGAAGAGGATTGGAATCTGGTCCTGCAAGTGAATCTGAACGGGACCTTCCACTGCACGAAGGCTGTGCTGCTCCCGATGACGAAGCAGCGGTTTGGACGCATCGTGAACATCGCGTCGATCGTCGGGGCGATGGGCAATGTGGGCCAGGCGAACTATTCGGCTTCCAAGGCGGCGGTGATGGGGTTTACCAAAACCGTGGCACGTGAATATGCGAGTCGTGCAGTGACAGTCAATGCCGTGGCGCCGGGCTTTATCGATACGGCGATGACTCAGGGATTGCCGGCGGAGGTCAAGGATGCCTTGCAGAAGCAGATTCCATTAGGACGCTTGGGGCTTCCCTCCGATATTGCCGCGGCGGTGCGCTTTTTGGTGTCTGACGCCGCGTCGTACATCACGGGGCAGGTGTTGCACGTGAACGGCGGCATGCTCATGGTATAAGGTTGTCGGGTCTGGGCGGTGGATCGATGTCAATCGGTTCACGATGTCACGGCGAGGAATGGGGCAGCAACGTACGATCGGGGAAGGAGGTGGGCAAGTCCATGGCAACAGTAGATGAACGGGTGAAGAAGATTATCGCGGAACAATTGGGGGTTGAAGAAGAAGAGGTGACGCCGGAAGCGCACTTCGTCGAGGACTTGGGCGCGGATTCGCTCGACACGGTCGAGCTGGTGATGGCGCTTGAGGAGGAGTTTGAAATCGAGATTCCCGATGAAGATGCGGAAAAAATCCTCACGGTCGGCAAAGCGTTGGATTACATCAAAGAGAAAGCGTAGCAGACGGCATCTATGCAGGATCAACCCGTCAGACGTGTCGTCATAACCGGTCTTGGACTAGTGACTCCCTTGGGCACCGGAGTAGACAAGACCTGGAAGGCGCTGTGCGCCGGGGAGTCGGGTATCGGTCGAATCACGCGATTCGATCCGACCGGGTATGATGCGCAAATCGCGGGCGAGGTCAAAGACTTCGATCCGGCCCAGTTCATCGAGAAAAAAGAAATCAAGAAGATGGACACCTTTATCCACTATGCGGTTGGCGCCAGCCAGCTTGCGGTGGACGATGCGAATCTCGTGGTGTCGCCGGAAGAGGCGACGAGAGTCGGTGTGTACATCGGGTCGGGTATCGGTGGCTTGGGGTCCATCGAACATTACCACGATGTGCTGAAGGAGAAGGGGCCGGGGCGGGTGTCGCCGTTTTTCATTCCAATGACCATCATCAACCTGGCCTCAGGGCAAGTAGCGATTCGGGTTGGTGCCAAAGGGCCGAACTCCTGTGCGGTGACGGCCTGTGCGACGGGGAATCACTGCATCGGTGATGCCTACCGACTCATTCAACGGAACGACGCTGATTTGATGATTGCCGGTGGTGCGGAAGCGGCGATTACCCCGTTGGGTGTCGCAGGGTTTGCTTCGGCCAAAGCGCTGTCCTTCAGAAACAGCGAACCCACTAGAGCCAGCCGGCCTTTCGATAAGGACCGTGACGGGTTCGTCTTGGGCGAAGGCGCCGGGGTGGTGGTGCTCGAAGAATTGGAGCACGCACGCGCGCGCGGAGCGCGCATCTATGCCGAGCTGATCGGCTACGCGATGAACAGCGATGCCTACCACATTACCGCGCCGCCGGAAGAAGGCGAAGGCGCCGTGCGTTGCATGGAGATGGCGTTGAAGAACGCCGGTGTTACGAAAACCGACATCGGGTACATCAATGCGCATGGCACCTCAACGATGGCGGATGCCATTGAAACTAAGGCTATCAAACACGTGTTCGGAGAGCAGGCCTACCGCATTCCCGTCAGTTCGACGAAGTCCATGACAGGGCATTTGCTCGGTGCGGCCGGTGGGATTGAGGCGGTGTTCAGCATCCTTGCCTTGTATCATGGCATCCTGCCTCCTACCATCAACCTGGATCATCCCGATCCTGCCTGCGATCTTGATTACGTCCCTAATCAGGCCCGTCCAGCCAAGATTCAGGCAGCCCTTTCGAATTCATTCGGTTTCGGCGGGGTCAATGCCTGCCTGATCTTTCGCAGGTGTGATCAGTAATCCTTCCAGGGTGTGAGTCAGGTGGTATGACGCCCGCAACGTCAATTGAGGCGGTCCAACGCCTGTTGGGCTACCGGTTCCATCAGCCGCGTCTCCTGGAAGAAGCACTGACCCACAAGTCCTACTCCAACGAGCGACGTACCAAAGCTCGCACCCAGAACGAGCGTCTCGAGTTTCTCGGCGATGCGGTCCTGTCGTTGGTCATGAGCGAATATCTCGCCGCGGAGTTCCCGGGCAGCAATGAAGGCGGCCTGTCCAAGCTGAAAGCGCACCTCGTCAGTGAAGCCTCGCTGGCGAAGGCCGCTCGACGGATGAAGCTCGGCCGGCTCTTACGTTTGGGCAAAGGCGAGGAATTGTCGAAGGGGCGCGAGAAGCACTCGTTGTTGGCCGACGCGCTGGAAGCGTTGATTGCTGCGGTATATCTGGACGGGGGACTTGAGGCCAGCCGGACGTTTACGTTGCGGGTGTTGGAGGACGAGTTGTCGGCAGCCCGTGCGGAACAGGCCCGTCCGGGGATGGAAGACTACAAAACGCAATTACAGGAACTATGTCAGAAGCGATTTGAGAGTTTGCCGCAGTATACGACGGTCAGGGAGTCGGGTCCCGATCACGAAAAGGTGTTTGAGGTCGAGTTGACGATTTTGGGTGTGATGCGAGGAATCGGGTGTGGGCACAGCAAGAAAGAGGCGGAACAGATGGCCGCGAAGGTTGCGCTGGCACAGCTAACCGTGTAGCGCTGCCGGATGTGGATCGACAGGAAGGAGGCATGATGGCACAGGGATATTGGTGGAGCCGCGTGGGACTTGCTGGATTCATGGGTGTGGCGATGGCCGTCGTTACGGTCGGTATCAGCATGGCGGCCGACCCTGCCTCGCCCTCGGGGAGCGAGGTGGCGAATGCGAGTAACGCGCGCGCGGTAATCAAGACGAAGTTTGGAGACATTGAGATCAAGTTTATGCCTGATATGGCGCCAAAGCATGTGGAGAACTTCATCAAGCTGGCCAAAACCGGGTTCTACAACGGCACGATTTTTCATCGGGTGATCCCAGGATTCATGATCCAGGGTGGGGATCCGAATACCAAGGACTCGCTGAAAAAGGGCGTCTATGGGCAAGGTGGTCCGGGTCATAACGTCAAGGCGGAGTTCAGCGACCTGCCGCACAAGCGAGGTGTGGTGTCGATGGCGCGTGCGCAGGATCCGGACAGCGCGGGGTCCCAGTTCTTCATCGTGGTAGAGGACTCGCGCTTTTTGGATCGGAAATATACGATCTTTGGGGAGGTCGTCAAAGGGATTGGGGTTGCGGATAAGATTGTCGCTTTGCCAAGAGTCATGTGCCAGGCTGGTCCACCGAGTCCTCCTGACAAAGGTCCCTGTGACAATCCAATCGACCGGGTGGAGATGACCGTGACGATTCTCGAATGAGGCAACGTCAGCCGGAGTGAACCGACTGTTCAACGACGGGTCGGTTCATGCAGGTAGACGATCATGTTTCTAGAATGGCTGACTCTGATGCTGTGCGCGTACTAAGCTGAGCAGGTGTGTAAGCGCCTTGGTCATACGTTCCGCGTGGGACGCTGAACGGAACAGTATCGTATCCTGTGCGAACTGTCCCTCAAGCGAAGACACTGCGCCGGTGCAGAAGCTGGTCTTCAGAATGCAGGGGCCTGTACTGGTGCAGGTGAGACGGACGCCGTAGAGGACCAGGTTGTTGTCCCGAGTATCTTGCCCTTGATATTCGATCGATTCGATGTCATGCAGGTCGAAGTGGGTGAACCCGGTATTGACCTCGTCATGCCCATGATTGAGTTCGACGGTGCCGAGTTTGGTGCCTGTGGGAATTACGCTGTAGATCTCAGTGATTTTGGTTGGTTTTCCTGCTTTGGGATTTCGACAACTGAGGGCTCGGACGAAGCCGTGTGTATTGGCCATGTCGTTGATGAACTGAACCGTGTCCTCGACAGTCTGACTCAAGCCAGGCTTCGGGAAGAGCAGAAGCGTCATGGATAATACGGCCAATCCGGCGGTGAGGAGCCGATGTCGTTGCTGATGAGTCCGTGCCTTGTCCATCATAAATCTCCCTTACCCCACGCGCAGTTCCATTACATGATCACACCTACCGTACTGAAACTGTCCAAGTAGTGCAATCCCTGGTATGGCGCAAGGCCGATCGATCGCCGTTTCTCCCATTTCACGGATTGTCGATTGGTGGTTTCCGAGAGGACAGGCTCAAGCCACGTCCTGAGCGATCTCCGCCGGGGGGATGGCAGGAAACACAGTTGGCTCGAGGGGGAGAACCGGGGACAGGTCGATCTGTTCGGAGATGGGGCCGAAGCGGAAGGTGTTCAGCAGGGTGGTGATTCGAGGCTCCATCTTGTCCAGATTCAAGTAGTGAGCCAGTTGCGAAAAGAAGGGTCCTTCCATTCGCGGTTGCTGAGGGTCGAGTTCCCAGGGATGAAAATACATCACCAGCGGACGGCCTTTACGTTCAATGCGCCGCATGAGCCCACAGAGGGCCGCAAAGGGAAGCAGCCGGAAATAGCTTCCACCAGCAATAGGAATTCGCACCCCGCCAAGATTGACCGTGGAAGGAGGAACCTCCCACAGGGGCCCGGATGAAGTCTGCTTCAAATGATGCCAGGGATCCGAGCCGGGCAGTCCGCAGTGTTCGTGTCGGATGGGAACGAGGCTGGAGTCATAGGTGTACCCTTCCTCTGCAAGGATCGGAAGGGCCCATAGGGTTTCTCGTGTGATCGTGAAACCTGGCGCGCGATAGCCTTGAACCGGAGTTCCTGTGAGGTCTTCAAGCAGTTGCTTGGATTTTCTGACGTCGGCACGGAACAGTTCCGGTGTTTGAGCAGTGACTAATTCGTGTCCATAGCCGTGGGACGCAATCTCGTGCCCACACTCAGCAATCTGCTTAATCAGCCCAGGATGCCGCTCGGCTACCCAGCCTAAGATGAAAAACGTGGCTCGGGTTTGATGTCTGGCGAGCAGCTCCAACACTTTGCAGGTATTCGCGGTGACGCGGCTTTCGAATGCCCCCCAATGCCGCCGACGAATCGGGGAATCAAATCGCGAAACCTGAAAATGCTCTTCAATGTCGAATGTGAGGCAATGCAACGGAAGCGTTCCTTCTGTGTAGGATATAGCCTACACAGCCGCCAGGGCGAGAATTATTACCTTGATGTTGAAGAGGAGGTCCACTCTGACTGCCCCTTTCGACGTGCTGTGTATACTATGAGCGCACGACGAAGTAAAGCAAAGAGTAAGCCATTAGCTTTGCATTAATATATCAATATGATAGGAAAACCATTGGAGGGGCTATCGTAAGCCTGTATCGAGAAATTCAATAAACTGTATCCTGCTGGATACACCAATAGGGGCTGGGTTGAATGTAAGAAAACCGGTAAACGTTGGGCCGACGGACACGTTCAGGCTGCTTGTCTCTTTTCCTCCATGTCGGGTTCGGGGAGTTGCAGTGGTACGGTGAAACGGAACACCGAGCCAACGCCGAGTTCGCTCTCCGCTCCGATGTGTCCTCCCATCAATTCAACGAGCTGTTTGCAAATCGCCAATCCCAGGCCTGTGCCTCCGTATTTTCTGGTGGTCGAGCCGTCGGCTTGCACAAAAGGCTGAAACAGTGTGTTGAAGGCTCCGGGAGCAATGCCGATCCCATTGTCGACGACGGAGAACCGGACATGCGTGACGTGAGCGTGACTGCCGGTGGACTCATTGTATCTGGTGGCAGGAAATTCAAGTCGCTGCTCAGGAAGTCGCTGATCGAGGTCTATGTGCACGGCAACCGTGCCGCGTTCGCTGAATTTGATGGCGTTCGCCAGTAAGTTGCTGAGGACCTGTTGTAAACGTGTTGGATCTCCGCACAGCGCGGGGGGAACCTCGTCGGCAATGCGTGAGCTAAGGATGAGCCCTTTGCGCTGCGCCCGCTCTGCGAACAACGCCATGACACGATCCAAGAACTTCGGGACGTCGAAATCCAGCAACTCGAGCGACAGTTTTCCGGATTCGATTTTTGAGAAATCCAGAATATCGTTGATGATGACCATCAAGGCATCTCCCGAGCTCCGTATCGTTTGGGCACACTCCAGTTGTTCGGGTGTCAGGTCTGTTTCCAGGAGCCAGTCGGTCATGCCGAGCACACCATTCATGGGCGTACGGATTTCGTGACTCATGGTTGCCAGAAATTCGGATTTGAGTCTGGTGCCTTCGATGGCAGCATCGCGAGCCTGGGTCAGGCTGGCCTGACTGGCCCGGAGCTCTTGCAGGACCTGATTCGCGCGGACCATGTAGCGTATACGGTGGGTCAGGAGCATTGCGTTCAGGGGTTTCACGATAAAATCGGTCGCGCCGGCGTCGTAGGCTTTCGTAATGGATTCGAAGTCGTCCAGTCCGGTCATGATCAGTATGGGAGTATGTTCACCGCCTGGTAACCGACGCAAGGTCGCACAGGTTGCGAATCCATCCATTTCCGGCATCATCACATCGAGCAACACGACATCGGGTGTACGTTTCTCGAACGCGAGACAGGCCTCACGTCCGTTTTCCGCTTCCTCCACCTCCCATCCCACTTGTTCAAGGGCCTCGCGCGCGAACATCCGGATGATGATGTCGTCATCCGTCACCAAGGCGTAGGGCGATCGGCCGGACATGGGAGATGTCATGGTTGTTTCTCCTTGGCAATCTCATTGCGAAAGACGGTACAGGCAGTGGCATATTCCGATTGCAACTCCACGAGGACGCGATCGGCGTCGATGAGATTCTTGCTGGCGCCCATCATTTCCAATTCCTTGCAACGGGTGGCCAGGCCAAGCGCCCCGAGCTGCGCGCTGCTCGACTTGAGCCGGTGGGCGACGGCTTGCAACCTCGCAGGGTCATTGGCGCGAAGGGCATCGCGCAGTGCCTCGACGCTGTCTCTGGAATTGTCCAGGTATTTCCTGAGCACGGAAGCCAGCACGTCCGGACGGTTGGGTCGCTGTAAGGCACGAATGGCGTCGAGGGCTTTGAGGTCGATGGTTGGTGTCGAAGCCTCGGCTGCGGGTTGCATGCCCATCGGAGATGTCTGGGAATCCACGGTCATGTCATGGCTGGGCACCGGTGCTGAAATCAGGGGCTGCGACGGCTCCTTGCTTATCCACTTCTGAACCATGTCGCGCAGCTGCAGTTGGGTATAGGGTTTGGTCAGGTAATCATCCATGCCGGCGGCGAGGCATAGCTCGCGATCGCCCTGCATGGCATTAGCCGTTAGTGCAATGATGGGCAGTCTTCCTCGTTCCGATCCGCTGTCGCGTCGGCGAATCTCAGCGGTCGCAGTGAGTCCGTCCATTTCGGGCATCTGACAATCCATCAGCACTAGGTCAAATCGATTCTGTGCAGTTGCCAGCAGCGCTTGCCGTCCGTTCTCCGCGACCTCGACCAGATACCCCAATTGTTCGAGCATGCCGACAGCCACCTCACGGTTCACGGGACTGTCTTCTGCCAGCAGAATGCGCCCAGCTGATTGTTGCTGTCCGTGGGCGGCAGGTTCAGGTGGTGAGGGGAGCGGATGTGTCGAGCCCCCGACAGGCTCGGGGGCGAGATACGGGTTCGGAAGTGGCGCATGTCGTACGAAGGCTATGGCCGATTCCGAGCCGAGCGGCTGCAACTCGAATTGTGCGGTAAATGCAAATGTGGACCCGCGCCCTGGCTCGCTCTCGACCGTGATCGATCCGCCCATGAGTCCGACCAGCTGTTTCGCGATGGAAAGGCCGAGTCCGGTCCCCCCGTATCGCCGGGTGGTGGACCCGTCTGCCTGGGAAAAGGCGTCGAAAATGCGCAACTTTGCCGCGGCCGGAATTCCGATCCCGGTATCGACGACTGCAAATCGCAACTGTGCGTGAGTGGTGGTCCCATTCACGAATTCGGCAACGAGTGTGATGCCGCCGCTCTCGGTGAATTTAATGGCGTTGCTAAGAAGATTCATGAGGATCTGACGGAACCGCACCGGGTCACCCTTCAGGTAGCGTGGAACCTTGTCGTCGATCTGCTGGGACAGCGCCAGCTTCTTACGGCGGCCGGCTTCCATAAACAATTCAAGGGATTCATCGAGCACCTGCACAAGGTCGAAGGCGACACACTCCAAATCGAGTTTGCCGGCCTCGATTTTTGAAAAATCCAGAATGTCATTGATGATCGCCAGCAGCGTGCGCCCAGACCGGTGCACCGTCGATGCCAGATGACGCTGTTTGTCCGTCAACGCGCTGTTGAGCAGGAGTTCGGTTGTGCCCAGTACGCCGTTCATGGGGGTGCGGATTTCATGACTCATATTGGCGAGGAACTCGCTCTTGGCCTTGCTGGCCGCTTCCGCTACCTCTTTGGCGGCGCGAAGTTCTTCCTCGCTACGCTTTCGTTCGGTGGTATCGATGTGGATGCCGACCATGCGCGCCGCCACGCCATACACGTCTCGGATGAGGCTGCCGCGCGAGAGGATCCAGCGATAGTCGCCGTCCCGATGTCGTAGGCGGTGTTCGATCTCGAAGTGGGATCGGTCACCATCGAGGCAGGATTGAATGATGTTGTGCACGAATGGCTGGTCTTCAGGATGAATACGTAGACGCCATTCGTCGAAAACATTGGGGAGTGTGGTGTCGTCGTGGCCGAGCTGGCTCTTCCACTGAGTGGAAAAATAGACGGCGCCAGTGGTGAGGTTCCAGTCCCAAATTCCGATATGCGAGCCCTGGACCGTCATCATGAGCCGAGCTTCGCTGGTGCGCAACGCTTCTTCCGCCTGTTTCCGTTCTGAAATATCCACCACGAAGGCGGTAAAGGTGTAGGCGTTCTCCAGACGGAGCGGAGTCAGGGACATTTCGATCGGAAACTCCGTGCCATCGCGGCGCAGCGCGGTGACTTCGATTCGTTTGTTGAGAATCGGACCTTCGCCGGTTTTGAGGAAATGGTCGAGTCCTCGCTGGTGGGCCTCACGGTGGGTAGGGGGAATAATGGTTTCCGCGATGGAGCGGCCGATGGCTTCCTGGCGGGTCCATCCGAACGTCTGCTCGGCTTGGGTATTCCACGCCGTGATCCGTCCCTTGTCGTCCATGCTGATCACCGCGCTCAGCGCGGTATCGATGATCAGTCTGGTTCGGCCCTCGCTCTTGCGCAACGCGCCTTCGGCATGAAGACGCTCAACGGCTTCGAGCGCCAGCGAGACGAGCGAGGCGATCGCATGACCGAACTGCTGTTCCTCCAGCATCCAGGATCGCGGAGCACCGACATGTTCATGGCATAGCACCCCGACCAGTTTTCCTTTGAAGCGGATCGGAATGTCGAGCATTGCGGTGATCCCGAGGGGCGCGAGGTAGGTCGGAGTAAATTCGGAGGTGCGAGCATCCTGCTGCGCATCGGCGGCATCGATGACCCGTTCGGAGAGGAGCTCCCAGAAATAGTTGGGAAAGTCGCTCGCGAGGAGCTCTAGTCCTGAAGAATGGGTGTCTGCCACGGAATCATACAGTGCTTTGCATCGTAGCGAGGTATGGTCCTCGCTGAGCAACCAGATGCTGCAGCGGGGCACGTGTAACGTGGCGGCCGCGACGCGGGTGATCTCGCGAAGGGCCGGGTCCAGCACGCCGCTCTGGATTACGCTGTTGCTGGTCAATTCGAGCAGTGCGGTTTGTTGTTCCCGGAGCAGGTGCTCGGTATTGCGGCGGCGGCCCTCGATGTGCTTTCGTTCGGTGATGTCGCGAAAGACCAGGACGGCGCCAACGGTGTGATCGTCCCGCACGATGGGCGCCAGCACGCAGGAGACGGGAAACGATCGCCCGGTGATCGAGGTCAGCAGTCCGTCGTCGGTCCGGAAGGATTGTTCCTGCGTCGGCGCGCTCTGGAGAGTTTCGGGGAGAAGTGTCTTGTCGGTGTTCGCGGCGACCGACAACGAAATGATGTCTTGAAGCCGTCGGCCAACCACTTCCTGTTCGCTGAGCCCCCAAAGTCGTTCGGCCTCGGGATTAAGCAGCACGATGTCCCAATTCTCGCCCACCACGCAGAGCCCGTCGCCCATCGAGCGCAGCACGGTTTGGAGTTTATCCCGTTCCTCGGTAAGCCGGCTCTCGGAGGTGCGGCGAAGCTGTTCGTTCAACGCCTGCATTTCCGAAGCGGAGAGCGCGATGGAGCGTTCGAGGAGCTCGCGTCCCTGGTCGGATTCCAGATAGCTCCGGCTCATCCGTTCGAGCAGCTGTTGCCAGACCTCGAGCGATGAAGGGGGCGTGGCATCATCCAGCCCGAGTCGCTTCAGTTGCCGTTTCAGCAGGGGATGCATCGGCGTTAGTGTTCGGAGATGGTGGTCAAGGTCATGGTTTGATTGTGGAGATCGCAGGCTCCGCTTGCATACGGCGAAATTTCGCCGTAGGAGTAGAAGCCGACTTGGCTGCTGCCTTTGGGCAGAATGTCCAGCGTGGCTTCGATCTCTTCCTCTGTCCGTTCCCCGAGGACCAACCGTCGCCCGACGCAGCTGATGGCGATGGAGAGGGTCGGAGACGGTGCGGCTGCGTCGTCTTGGGTGTTGACGGCAAGGGTCGCCGCTTCGGATGCGCCTTGCACCAATCGGTCGAAGTTGGCGCGCATCAACTGTGCCAGGACGCCTTCCGGCATGTCCCCCGCGAAGGTCATGGACTGCGCACGTTCGTCGACCGCCAAGATGGTGCGCACCAAGACCTTTCCGTCGGTGGTAGAGGTTCGAATGGCGAGGGGGAAGAGGAGGCCCGTGGCCGGAAGGCCGGCGGCACGATCGCCCAAGTATTCCTTGTAGAGCTGCAAGGCTGGACGGCCATCCAACTCGTACAGCACATTTCCCTTTGACTTTGTCACCAGTCGCTCCGGCCCGAACTTATCCCATCCGCCCTTGGAGCCGTGTCCCAGCTTGATGTGGTCGCCATACAACCCGATTGCCGTGACGTAGCCGCCGACCGGTATTCGGTCTTTGAGCACCCAGGTTCGCCTGAAGTCGGTGCCGTCCCCGGCCAGACCACCGGTCACCACGACGTCCCCACACAAGGTATCGTTGAGGCCTTTTACGAGTTCGCTGCCGTTGACGTTCAGGCCGTCCGAGAGCACGAGTACACCTCGAAGCGTCGACTCTTTGAGGTGCCCGGCGATGGCGCATCCGGCCGCATAGGAGTCGGTGGGCGTCTGCACCGCCGCTTGGGCGGTACGGAGTGTGGTCTGGCCAAAGCGCACGGCTGCTACGACCAGACTGTCATCCGAAATCTCAGACCCGTGAATTTCCCCAGCAGTGGAGCAGCCCAGCACAGCACTCCGAGGGCAGGCGTCGAGCACCTGGTGGAGACGTTCCGGTTTGTCGATCAGACCGGGTGCGCCAAACAAGAGCAGGAGGGTGGAGTCGGAGTCGAGCTGTGACAATGGTGCCGGAGAACAGGCCTGATCGGCTCGTAGACGGGTCGTCGTGACTTGCATGGATGATCCTCCTCCTTAACGGTATCGGCCCGGTAGTGCCTCGTCGACGAGGGGCGTGGTGCCGTGGCCGATACTTTGCCATGTTGTCCCTGCGGCAGTGCCGTCGGCGTGGGTGGTGTAGCGAGAGTCGGAGCAGACCGTTGAGGCACGTGCCCATAAGTTTCAGTGGGTTATGAGGTAAGCCCCCCGCCTCCATCCCGTCCCGCGTGCAGAATGTGGCTCGACTGTATCGGCAGAAATGACAGGTAACTAAAGGAGCGGAACCGCGATGATTGGGGGCGGACGCCAGTAGGCGGCTGGGGATGGTGTGCCTCGTGGCTGAAACCCGTGGCGGGGAGAGGATTCGGGTCTGGCCCGGACTAGTCATGACCGCCCGCTGCGTCGTCTGATCCTCTCGCCCGGCGGGGTGTTTCTCGCTTGACCGCCCGGCCGCCTCATCGGCTCGGCGGCGCGCACAGACGTGGCGCTCTTTCGTCATTGCGCCGAGCGCCCTCGACGGACTGCCAGTCTCCCTGCCTCGACCTCACAGGCAAGAAGCCTCGGCAGGCGTCGGGCTCACAGGCCTCGCGACGGCATGCATGAATAACCCGGGCTAGTGGTGATGGTGGTGGCACTCAGGGCCATGGACGTGGGGGGCTGGTTCTTGTGGCGGCGGGGTCAACTGTCCGGGGAGCACAATCCGGCCTGCTTCGTGCTGTTTGGTCAGATGTTCGGCAATCTCAGGGTGGAAGGCTTTGACATACCCGATCATTCCGTTCAGGAAGCGGCGCGACTGAAAGTCCTGGCCGGAGAATTCGGTCAGCAAAGCCAGCGCGCGATCAAGAACTTCCGGGGCCGAGCCGGCGTCGGCGATCTGTTGCGGTTGCTGTTTCACGAAGGTGTCGTATTCCTTCTTGAGGCGCTCGGCAAACACGGGCATGGGCGCGGACGGAATGTGGAGCGGGCTTAAGGTGCGGCGCAGGGCCTGGATAGCGGCAAACACTTCAGCGTCCTGGCCGTCACGACGGTCGTGGAAGTAGCCGAAGGTGACGACTTCGATCAAATTGAACAGGGCCGCAGCCTTCTCGCCTCCCGCCACGCTGAGTTGGCGATAGAGTTCACGACGGACCGGGGCGAACTGTTCTCCCAGACGTTGTTGCTGATAATCGCTTCCGGTATCGAGATAGTCGCAGTCGGGCGGGCAGGTGATGCGCGTGAGGCGATGCTCCCCGCAACATTGGCTGCAGATTAAGCCGGTCAGTGCGGGGCAGGAGCGTTTTCCCTTGCGCTGGTTGCAATACACACATCGGCTCATTTGCGGGATGATCCTTCCTTCTCAGCCTTTTTCGGCTCCACGAATCCGTAGTCGGCCAGCGTGCGTTTGGTGCGGTCGCCCGTCGCCGCGGTGGGCGATTCGAGGCCGTTGACTTCGGCCGCGTTCGAGTCCTGGTAGGGGACGAGAATCAGATGATTGACACGGTCGATACCGATGTCCGAGGGGCCCGGGAGATACTCCGCGATGACTTGAAACTTGTTGTTCGGCAGCATCCGCCAGATTTTCCCCTTCGTAACGTCCGAGACATACATGCTACCCCATCGGTCGAAATCTACGCCGCTCAAGTTTTGGAACCGCCCGGTAAAAAATCCGTTCGAGGCGAGTTCGCTGAGGGTGCCTTCGGGCGTGATGTCGAAGATCTTGCCGGAGTCATAACTGACGACCGCCAGATGTCCGGTTTTGGGATTCACGGCGACTCCCGAGGGTCCCGCCAAGTGAGCCCCTGACAGGTACAGCGTGAGGGTGGGCGTCGGCGTGAGATCGACCCGGTAAATCGCATTGCCACCCTGGTCGGCCAGGTAGAGATGGCCATGGCCGTCGGGAGCGACGCCGACGAGCGACTGGGCGATCTTCCCATCGGTCGGGCGAGGGAGCGCCAAGGTTGCGAGCGGTTTTCCGCTCGTCTTGTCGAAGGCCCGCAAGGAATCCAGGTCCGTGACGTACAGGACCTGGTCCACGACGGCCATCCCCTTTGGGGCGTGGAGGGTTACGTTCCCCTGGCCGCCCTCGATGAATTTGAAGGCGACGATGCGTCCATCGTCACTGAGTTTGGTGATGAAACCGTTGTTGTCCCGCGCGTCCGGCTCACCATTAATATTCGAAATAAAGTACGACCGTGATGCAGGATCGGCCAAAAAGCTATGCGGCGATTCCAACCCGCTTACTTGCAGGGCCCAGGCCACTGAACTGGTCAAGAGCGCACCGGTGGCCCAAGTGAACGCCAACCCCAGGCGGCGGAACGGCCTGGACGAGACACGGTGACGCATGGTGGTGGATCTCATCAGCGAAGGTGTCGGACAGAGGATACTGTTGCTGCATCGTAGCCAAGGGTCTGGAAGACTGTCAAGGAAGCGATGGAACGATCGTGGTGTGGGGTGTGGCCGCCGCGTGCCTCGCAGCGTTGACTTGATGAAAAATTGCCTGCTATGGTGCCCGCTCGTATTGCTGTTATTCAGGCCAGGGAGGATATTGTGGCTGCACGGATTATTGATGGAAAAGCGTTGGCACAGCAGGTTCGGGAACGGCTGGCCGTGGAGTCGGCCGCGGTGCTGGCCAAAACAGGAGTCAAGCCCGGACTGGCGACCATTCTCGTGGGGGACGATCCTGCGTCGCACGTCTACGTCAAGAACAAACAAAAGGCCTGCGAATTGGCAGGTATTTATGTGGATGATCACAAGCTGCCGGCCAGCACCTCGCAAGCAGAGCTGCTGGCGTTGATCGAGAAGAAAAATGCCGATCCGAAGATTCACGGCATCCTGGTTCAGCTTCCGCTGCCCAAACACATCGAAAGCCGTGTGGTGCTCGAGGCGGTGTCGCCGAACAAAGATGCCGACGGGTTTCATCCCTACAATTTTGGTCGGTTGGTCGAAGGCAATCCGGTCTTCGAAGCCTGTACGCCGAAGGGGGTCATCAAGATGATCGAATCGGCCGGCGTCTCCATCGAAGGTAAACGCGCCGTGGTCGTCGGGCGGAGCAATATCGTCGGTAAGCCGCTGGCGTTGATGTTGCTCCAGCGGAATGCCACCGTCACGATCTGCCATTCCAAAACCAAAGATCTTGCGGCCGTCTGCCGTGAGGCCGATCTCCTGCTGGTCGCGATCGGGAAGGCCAAGTTTGTGACGGCGGATATGGTTCGAGAGGGGGCGGTGGTCATCGATGTGGGCACCAACAAAGGGCCGGACGGGAAGCTCTGCGGCGACGTGGATTTCGAGCCGGTCAGCCAGAAAGCCGGGTGGATCAGCCCGGTGCCGGGTGGCGTCGGGCCGATGACGATTGCGATGTTGCTCGACAATACCGTTGAATCTGCTAAGAGAATGGCAGGGATGAAATAGCGGGCACTCCGCCTACTCCTCGTGCTCGCGCAGCGCGCGGCCTGGGAAGGCCCTCGTTGGACGCGCGCACTGAGGAGTAGGCGAACTGCCCGCCATGTTCATGTACAGGTGGGAGAGAGTGATCGAACTGAGGAGACGCTGATGAGCCGGGAGCCGAGGCGGTTACGAGACGTATTGGCGCAGGGGCAGTTTGCCGTAACGGTGGAATATAACCCGCCGAAGGGCACGAATCTCACCCATGTGGTCGACAGCGCCAAGTCGCTGGTGGGCCGGGTACACGGGGTCAACGTCACGGACAATACCGCGGCGATCGTGCGGGCCGGCTCACTGCCGGTGTGCCGGGTCTTATATGAACTGGGCCATGATCCGGTCATGCAGCTGACCTGCCGTGACCGCAACCGCATCGCGATGCAGTCCGACCTCATGGGGGCCCATATCCTTGGCATTCGCAACATCCTCTGCCTGACCGGAGACTATCCCACGGTCGGCGATCATAAGGATGCGAAACCCGTGTACGACCTCGACTCCGTCCAGGTCATGCAACTGGTGACGGGGCTGAACAACGGCAAGGATTACGCGGGGAACAAGCTTGATGGGTCCACCGCCTTCACGATCGGCGGCGCCGTCACTCCGGAGGCGGACCCGCTTGGGCCCATGCTGGTCAAGTTTGAGGTCAAGGTGCGGGCCGGCGCAGAGTTTTTCCAGACCCAGGCGATCTACCAGCCGGAGCAGTTCAAGAAATTCATGGAGGCGGTACGCCCGTTCAAGGTTAAGGTGCTGGCCGGGATTCTCTTGTTGCGCAATGCCAAGATGGCGGAATTCATGAACGCCAATATCCCCGGTGTCTGCGTCCCTCAGGACATGATCGATGAGATGCGCGCGGCCGGCGACAAGCGTGCGCTGGATGCCGGTGTGGAGATCGCAGTTCGGACGATCAAGGCGGTGCGGCCCTACTGCGACGGCGTCCACATCATGGCGATCAAGTCCACGGAGCGCTTGCCGGAAATTCTGACGAAAGCTGAGCTGGGCTGATGACGGTCCCGGACTTGCAGAAGTGCAAGCGTGACGGACGGAAGATCGTGGTCGTGACGGCGTACGATGCGTTGTTCGCACGGATCGTCGAACAGGCCGGTGTCGAGGTGATCCTGGTAGGCGACTCTCTGGGCGTGGTCGTGCAAGGGAAGCGGAACACGCTGTCGGTGACGATGGAGGAGATGCTGTACCACACCAAGCTGGTCGCCGGGGCGGTCCAGCGTTCCTTGGTGATCGGCGATATGCCCTTTTTATCGTATCAGGTCAGTCAGGAGGAGGCCGTCCGAAACGCTGGGCGGTTCCTGCAAGTCGGGGCGCATGCGGTGAAAGTCGAAGGGGGCGCGGCGGTGGCTGATCGCGTGGCGGCGATGACAAGGATTGGGATCCCGGTGATCGGCCATCTCGGCATGACGCCCCAATCGGTCCAGCAATTTGGCGGCTACAAAGTACAAGGGAAAGGGCGGGATCGGGCACAGCAACTGCTCGATGATGCACAGGCGTTAGCGGCGGCGGGTGCCTCCGCCATTGTGCTCGAGGCGATTCCTGCCGGAGTAGCGAAGGCGGTCAGTGAGGCCCTGCCCATTCCGACAATCGGGATCGGCGCCGGTCCGCATTGTGACGGGCAGGTGCTGGTGATCTATGATCTGCTGGGCCTGTTTGATGAGTTCGTGCCGAAATTCGTGAAACCCTACGGCCATCTCAAGGCCGACGCGCTCCACGCACTCCGCCGCTATAAGGATGAAGTCGAGCAGGGCGCCTTTCCTTCGGACTCCGAAAGCTACCACTAGGTCAGGAGCACGGCGCCTGCGATCAGTAATCACGGCACTCGAGTCACCTTCCCATCCCCCGGAAATTCCAGTTGGATTCGGACAGCCGGCCGGCGCTCGTTCAGCCATTGCGTGAGCGCTTCGGCGAATGCGGCGGTGTGCATACCCATGTAGTGAGTGGGCGTCTGCCGCAGACGGGCGAGGCCGCTTGCAACAAGTTTGCGGGTCGCCGGCTCATGGCCGAGTTCACGCTTGAGATTGGCGGCCGCGCATTGAATGAGTGCCTGGAAGAAGTTGCCCGCTTCGGTCGTGCGACCATAGGCGTGCCAGAATCCCTCAAACACTTCGTGCGCCTCCCACCAATAGGCCCGGTTGTAGAGATCGACGCCGTACAGATAGTCATCAGAGGTCATCCAGAGTCCCTGCTCGAACGGGCGTGGGCGAGGCTCCGGTTTTTCGAACGAATGGCCTTCCGGATTGTGACGAGGATGAGGGGTGTGTCCTGGAAGGAAGCGATAGGCGGGAAATACCCTGGTGCTGTATTTCGGCCACTCAGCCATGGCGAGCGGCTGGTTCTCCGCGGTCTGCGGCCTCGCAGTGCGCCTGAAACACCTTGCGATCTTCCAGTCGTATCGCGGTCAGGTGGCGCCCGTACACGCAGCCGCTATCCAAGGCCAGCAAATTCTTGGTGACCTTCAGGCCCATGGCCGCCCAGTGTCCAAAGACCACGGTTGAGGATGCGCTGCGCCGGTTGGGGATGTCGAACCAGGGATGGAAGCCTTCCGGCGTCAGCTCCGGTGGCCCGGAAAAGGATGATTCCATGACTCCCGCTGTGGAACAGGTCCTGATGCGGGTGAGTACCTTGATGATGGTGGCTAGGCGGGTCGGGCCGGAGAGATCGGGATTCCATTGCAGGTGGCCACTGGGATGGAGCGCGCGCAGGGTCGGGATGAACTGATCGCCCCGCAGCGCCGCCTGGGCCTCGAAAGCCAGATGCTCGGCCTGTTCCATCGTCCAGTCAGGCAGCAGCCCCGCATGCACCAGCAGGAACGATTCTTTCCGGTAGAGCAGCGGTTGTTGCCGTAGCCAGGATATCAGGTCATTGCGATCCGGTGCATCCAAGACCTGGGTCAGGGTATCACTCGGGCGAACGGGCGTGATCCCGGCTGCCACCGCGAGCAGGAAGAGGTCGTGATTGCCCAGGACGGTGACGGCGGCGGACCCGAGGCTCCGGATGTAACGGAGGACATGGAGCGAGTCGGGGCCCCGGTTGACGAGGTCGCCGACAAACCAGAGTTGATCCTGGTTCGGGTTGAACCGCAGCGTCTTGGTCAGTGCCGTAAGGGATGCGTAGCAGCCCTGCACGTCGCCGATTGCGTAGGTCGCCATGGCCGGCAAGACTAGCGTGGCTTGAGGCGGTTGGCAAGTCAGGAAGTCGGGTGCGCGAGACGAGTCAGGTCGCGGATCGCTGCTGGAGCTCGATGATGATGGTCGCGCAGGCAACGTGGTGGGCGTCGGTGAGTTGTGTCAACAACTGTGCGGCACCATCGAGGCGAGCGAGGCGGCCGAGTCGTTCCAGTTCCTTGCAGTAGGCTGCGGTGGCCAGCGCGCCGAGCTGGGCGCTGCTGGATTTCAGGCGATGCGCCGCCTTGGCGAGCGCGTCGGGGTCTTGGGTCTGTACCGCGGTACGAATGTCCTCCACTAGCAGCCTGGAATCCTCAAGATAGGCCGACAGTACTTTCGCGAGAATATCGGGGCGCCCCGGGCGTTGGAGCGCCCGTATCGCGTTCCATGCCGTCTTATCGATCTCCGTTTCTGAGGCAGATCGATGTGTCTCGTGCATCGATTCATGCGGTGCCGTCTGCGGGGATAAGGACGGACCTGTGATATCGGCCATGGTCGGTGTCAGCCAATGCCTGAGGATCGCGCTGAGTTGTGCCGCGGTAAACGGCTTGGCCAGATAATCGTCCATGCCGGCGGTGAGACAGCGCGTGCGATCGCCTTCCATCGCATTCGCTGTCAGGGCGATGATCGGCACCCGGTGACGACCTCCCGACTGACTCTCCCGTTGCCTGATGGCGGCGGTGGCGGTGAAGCCATCCATTTCCGGCATCTGGCAATCCATCAGAATGAGATCGAACCGTTCACGCGTAATGGCCTCAAGGGCAAGGCGCCCGTTCTCGACTGCCTGCACGGAGTACCCCAGGATGTCCAGCATTCCGGTGGCCACCTCCCGGTTCACCGGCGTGTCCTCAACCAGGAGGAGTCGGGCGGAGTTGACGGCGGTCGTGACCGGCGCCGAGGCCACAGGATTCGACTGGCAGGCGGGTGCACGGTGTCCTGTCCGGAACAGGCCGAGGACGGCCTGGTGCAACAAGGTTTTCCGCACCGGTTTGGTGACCCAGCCGTCCACGGCTGGTACGCCTGGCGCCCCGGCGTCGTACCCCACGGATGTGAGCATCAGTAGAGGCAGAGTGGCCAGTTGTGGGTCAGCCCGGATCGCTTGGGCCAGTTGCATGCCGTCCATGTCCGGCATCTGGAAGTCCAGAATACCCAATTCGAAGGGCTGGTGTGCGGCGGCGGCGGCTCGAAGGTGTACAAGCGCGTCATCGGCGGACGGGGCCAGTACTGGGATCGCGCCCCAGGAGCGAAGATGATCATCCAAAATCTCGCGATTGGCAGTGGTGTCATCGACGACGAGAATCCGTCGTTGAAGGAGGGCATGTTCCGGATGTTGCTCCTGGGCGGTTGGCGGTTGCCGCTCAAATACGGCGGTGAACCAAAAGGTGGAGCCATGGCCCAGCTGACTCTCCACGCCGATCTGTCCCTGCATGAGTGCCACGAGTTCTTTGACGATGGTGAGTCCAAGGCCTGTTCCGCCGAAACGGCGGGTGGTGGTGCTGTCGGCCTGTGAGAAGGCTTCAAAGATTCGCTGGTGGGCCTCGGCAGGAATACCAACGCCGGTATCGTTCACGGCGAATCGCAGGGTGACGGTGGTTCCCGTCTCGCGAACCCCGTCGATGCGCACATTCACTTGCCCGGTCGCGGTGAACTTCAGCGCGTTGCTGATGAGGTTCAGCAGCGCCTGTCGCAGCCTGATCGGGTCGCCGCGGAGTGCGCGCGGTACCGAGCTTGGTATGCGGCAGGTGAGTTCCAGCCCCTTGCGTTGGGCCGGGGAGGCAAAGAGCTCCACGGCGTTTTCGACCGTATCCAGAAGATCGAAGTCGAGTTGTTCCAGTTGGAGTTTGCCTGCTTCGATTTTGGAGAAGTCGAGAATGTCGTTAATGATGGCCAGAAGGGCTTCGCCTGATTGTTGAATGGTATGGGTCAGATGGCGTTGGCGGGTATCCAGTGCGGTTGAGAGTAAGAGCTCGGTCATGCCAAGGACGCCGTTCATCGGTGTCCGGATCTCATGGCTCATGTTGGCGAGAAATTGTGACTTGGTTCGGCTGGCAGCCTCCGCAGCTTCCTTTGCCAGCAGCAATTCCTGTGCGGTTCGTTTGAGCGGGGTGATGTCGGACGCGACGCCCAGATACCCCGTGATCCTGCCGTCCGCCTCCCGCAGTGCCGTGACGTTCAGGAGTACGGTCCTTCTCGTGCCATCTTTTCGAATGTAGGTCCATTCATGCTCATTGGGCAAATTGCGCCGGCATTTTTCTACGAAGACGTCGAATCCAGGCACCATCGTGATGCCGAATTCCTCGGAGAGTTGCCTGGCTCGCGCGACGACTTCTTCGGGGACGTGAAAAATGCCAGGGTGTTGAAGGCCGATCATTTCGTCGGCTGTGTATCCGAGCAGCGCTTCCGCCGCCGGATTGAAGAGTTGAATTATCCCATCGGGTCGGCAGGAAATGATCGCGTAGCCGGCATTGTCCAGTATCGCCCGCTGAAACGTCGCGTAGGCGCGCAGTTCGGTTTCGGCCCGACGTTCTTCGGTAATGTCGCGCACGGTCGCCTGCAGCCCCTTGACGCCTTGGAGGGTGATACGGGTCAATTGGACTGTTGCGAGAAAATCTGGTCCGCCCACTCGTTTGTGCATCCATTCGAACAGGTGGAAACCTTCCCGCATAGCGGTTTCGATGGCCTTTGGTGCTTTGACCATGGATAACTCGCCGTCCGGCTGATATTCGGGAGACACATCTCCGGGACCGAGTGACGTGAAGTGTGCCTCGTCCCGTGCCCCGAACAATTTCACCGTGGCAGGGTTGCAGGCGATAAAGTTCCACTGAGGTGGGTACAAAATCATGATGGCGTCGCGTGATGACTCGAAGAGCCGTCGGAATTTTTCTTCGCTTTCGCGAAGACTCGACTCGTACTGCTGCCGTGCGATGGCCTGTCCGGTGTCAGCGTCGACGTGCGCCCGCTCGCGTTGTCCGCGCCGCAGCGGGAATGGCCACACATGCTGGAAAATCCGGCGGATGCTCACGATAGGCGTTCTCTCATGCTGCGGACTGTTCGGGGTGGTCGAGCTCTTCCTGCATCAGTGCGCAGACGGCGTGGTGTTCCGGACGAAGGCGTTGGGAAAGTTCAGATAGCGCGTCGGTCTTCCCCGCGCGACCGGCCGCTTCCACTTCCGCATACAGGCCGGCCAGACGGTGCGCTCCAAGTTGTGCCGACGAGGACTTCAACGTATGGGCGATGGTCGTGATGGCGTGGATATCGCCACTGGATATGTAGTGCTCGAGCTTGCTCAGCTGGGCCTCGGCGTGGGGAATATAGAGTGAGAGGGCTTTGCGCAGGAAGTCCTTCTGCCCCGGCCTCTGACGGGCACGGATGGCCTGCCAGGCGCTGAGGTCCAGGTGGTCGTCGGCAGCGACCGGTGTGCGCATGATGGGGGCTGGTACTCCCTCGGAAAGATCGGCGTTCGATGGCTGCGGCCGGGGAGGAGCCGTCGTTGGAGCGGCGACGGATGTGGCAGAAAGCCAGCGCCGGAGCATCGTCTTGAGCTGCGCCAAGGTAAATGGCTTCGTCAGGTAGTCGTCCATGCCGGCGGCAAGACATCGTTGGCGGTCCTCCTCCAGTGCATTGGCTGTCAGGGCGACGATGGTGGTATGGCGGGGATGCTCTCGTCGTCCTTCATGGGTACGAATTATTCCTGTGGCGGTCAGGCCGTCCATCTCCGGCATATGACAATCCATGAGGACCAGATCAAACGAACCGTTTTTGACGGCGGCCACCGCTTCCTTGCCGTTTTCCGCGACGGCGGTGGTGCAGCCGAGGAGTTCCAGCATGCTGCAGGCCACCTCGCGATTGACAGGATTGTCTTCCGCCAGCAGGACATGGCCGACAAACGTCTGCGTCTGATCCTGGGGCTGGATCATTGCCGGAGCCGCATCATCCGGCGCTTTCCGGCAGAGGCGTGTCAGGCAGTCCTTGAGTAACGATTGGTGGACCGGCTTCCTCAACCAGGCATCGAACAGCGCGGGGGTGAGGCGAGGATCCTGCTCCGGTTGTCCGACGGAGCTTAACGCCACCAACAGCAGATCATGCGGTCCCGCGGGGTTCCTGATGGCCCGGGCGAGATCGATGCCGTCCATGTCCGGCATATGGATGTCCAGTACCGCCAGCCGCACCTTCGTATGGGAGGCCTTCCGTTCGTCAAGCAGGAGCAAGGCCTCTCGGGCCGACGCCGCAGATCGTACAATGGCGCCCCAGCCGGTCAAATGGGCTTCGAGAATCTGCCGATTCGTCGGATTGTCGTCCACGATGAGGACGGGTATGCCGGCCAACGTAGCTGGTGCCGCGGCCGATGCGTGGCCGGTAGCGACGGCGGTTCCCAGCGCTACGGTGAACCAGAAGGTCGAACCTTGTCCGGGCACGCTGTCGACCCCCACCTCGCCCCCCATCAACTGCGCCAATTGTTTGACGATCGCCAAGCCGAGGCCGGTGCCGCCGAACTGTCGGGTGGTGGAACCGTCTGCCTGGGTGAATGCCTGAAAAAGTCGTGCGCGTGAGGTGTCGGAAATGCCGACGCCGGTGTCGCGAACGGAACATTTCAGTCTGACGCTGCCGGCCTCCTGCGCCATGAGCGCGAGGGCCACCGAGACCTCGCCGGTCTGCGTAAACTTGATGGCGTTGCCGACCAGGTTCAGGACAATCTGGCGGAGTCGCACAGGGTCTCCGATCACGGCATCCGGAATCGCGTCCGGCACGAAGCAGGTCAGCTCCAAATGCTTGCGATTTGCCGATTCCGCCAACAGGTCGACGGCATCTTCGACGGTCTGTCGCAAACCGAATTCAATCTGTTCGAGCTGCAGTTTGCCCGCTTCGATCTTGGAGAAATCCAGGATTTCGTTGATGATGTCCAAGAGGCCGGTTCCGGAGCGATGCAGGGTTTCCGCAAGTGAGCGTTGTTTGGGCGTCAGTGCGGTCGTCAACAGCAGTTCGGCCATGCCCAAGACGCCGTTCATCGGCGTCCGGATCTCGTGACTCATATTCGCGAGGAATTGGGACTTCGCCCGATTGGCCGTCTCCGCGGTTTCCTTGGCCTGGCGAAGCTCGGCCGTTCGTTCCCGCACGGCATCCTCCAAAGAATGCGTAAATGATTGGAGTCGTTCGGCTTGAACGGTGAGCAGGGTGGCCGTGGTGTCGACAAGCGACACCATTTGCTCGAGCTCGCCCGCATGCGCCGTGCTGGTGATGTCCGTGTTGGACGCGATGGGCGCCTCATCTCCGTGCTCTTCCTGCCCCGCGGCGTGATGAAGCGCCTGAAGTGTGCGCTGCAGTTTTCCGGCTGTGTCTCGAAAGAGCGTCGACATGCGCCGGAGCCCCAATTGGCTGACGACGATGGTGATCGCCATCAGCAAGGCGGAAAGCAGGAGTAACTGACGAAACTCCCGTGCCACCTCCTGCTTCATCGATGAAAGCGAGAACTCAAGTCGAACCCAGGCCGCGATCGTCTGTTCGTTGAACAACGGCGTGGCGACCACCAGCGTTGGTGTTCCGTCCGGCCGCAGGTCGCGAGCGAGAATTTCCGTTCCCTTAGCCTGAGCATATGACAGCGTGGAATCCGTGAGCTGTCGACCGATTGTGCCAGGGTCGGTTGCCGCCACGACCATCTGGTCAGGATCGACGAGGACGATACTGACGATGTCGGCGTCCTGGGCATAACGACTCAGCGCCTCTTGAATGCGGAAGAGATTATCCAGCACAGCCGCCGCGCCCATCATGGCGAAGGTGCGACTGACCGCCAGCGCACGGGCCTGTGCGGCATCCTCGACGGAACGACGGATTTCCATCAGCCGGTAGGTTGCAACGAGGGTCATGCCGAGAGTAATGATCACCGCCATCCCAATGCTGAGACGGAGACGGAGACTCCCTTGCCACATGGCCCAAGGGCCGCTGAGCCAATGCCTCTTATTGTTTCCTGGCGTCCGCATGGTTCGGATATTCGAGCGTGACGTGAGTGTCCCCCGTTGCGGCAATGGTCACTGACTGGTGGACCGTGCCCAATGTGTCATGCCAGATGGTCACCTGATGTTCGCCTGGAGGAAGACTGGGGATACGGAATGCGCCCGTCTCGTCCGTGATACTAAAAAAGGGGTGCGTGAACGCGAGGATGTGCGCCTGCATGAATTTGTGCGCGTCGCATTTGACTGTGTAGATCCCGGACTGTTTGAGGGGTTTCCAGACCGGTCGGCTTGCAGGAATCATCGCGACATTCACGAGGGTGCGCGACCCCATCGAGATATGGGTGTTATGCATGACAGGGTCGTCGTTGCGGATCTCCACCTGTTGTCCAACGACGCCGGTGGCGAGGCGAGGAGTGAAGGCGCAGCGCGTATTCGTCAAGACAAGTGCTGGGGCGGCAGGGTCGGATAGGGGAACTGCAACTCCGTCGATGCTGACGACGGCACCTTCGAGGCCTCGCGTTTTTGGATGAATAGTCACCGTGCGAATCGTGGCCTGTGCGCCGCAAAATCCCGAGTCTCGAGTGACCTCGAACACCTGGTCGGGGATGGCCGGTCCGACATACAGAATACGGCCGACCAACGTTCCGGTCGGCGTTTCCGCGTGCAAGGGCGAGATGCCTTGAACCGCCGACAACGCGAGTGCAAGAAAAAGTACCCCTTTCATGAAATCTTTCCCTTCGCTGTGGCGGGATATGCTGAGTACATCGCTCGATCTGGTTGTGAGCCGCTCCTGGTCGTGGGTCATTTCCTTTGTTGGTCTGACAACGATTGGATGTACCAGACCAATTCCCAAAGCGCCTCCTCCCGACCGGCAAATTCATTGGCGTATGACGGCATCGGTGTGCCGTCCAGTCCGGTCGTGAGGGTGCGGAAGAGATCCAGGGCGGATGCCCCGTTTTTCCATGCTGACGGGTCGGTGAGATTCGTCGCCCTGATCGGAAGATTGTTCCCATCGCGCAGGTGGCCGGCGGTCGCTTCCGGCCCGTCTCCCTCGCCGTTATCTCCGTGGCACACCCGGCAGTCGTATTTTACGTAGAGATTCCGGCCGTTGTGTATGGCGGCTTCAGTTGGTGCGGCCGGAGCTTGAGGGAAGGTGAGCGGGACGGGTTTCTCTTCCTCGAATGCCGGGTTCCATGATTTGAGATAGGCAATGACCTGCCATCGCTCCCGTTCGTTGAGTGCGCGGTAGGCCGGCATGACACCGGGAATACCTCGCGTGATGGTTGTGAAGAGATCCTGGTCTGTGGGAAGGTCGCCCGACCCCGTGCTCCGAAACTTGTACCCGTCTTGCGCGAAGTTGCGAGGACGCGGGCTGGAATAGCGGCCGATGAACCACCCGGCCGGTCCGTCTCCTTCGCCGCCGGTGCCGTGACACCAGGCGCAGGCCTGCTCATAGATCCGCCGGCCCTCTCTGAGCGAGTCCCGGTTGGTGGTGGGTTTGACGGCTTGTGCGGTCGATGCGCAGAGTCCCGTTATGATCAGGATGGCGATGTATTTTAGGCGCTTGGCGTGCATGAGCGTCAGTATCCCGGGCGACTAATATGCGATATCGATTCCTGCGAAGAAGGCATGCCGCAGATTGCGAGCCGCTGCATTGCCGTCTTCTGCTCGTCGCAGGTTGAGGTCATGTCGTGCAAACAGGGCGACATTGGACCGCACGTATTGTTTGAGTTGAATGCCGGCGAAACTTTGGGATGTGCGCTGACTGAGATCCCCGCCGGCATCCATGCTGTCGTACCGAAGGGAGAGGAGTGTGCGATCGGTCACATACGTATCCAACGCCACCGATAGCCCGCTGGCGCTCGTGTCAAAAGTGGACAGCGCAGCGGTCGGCACGTGGGTAATCCTGTCAAGGGTGTACAGTCCGTACAGATCGAACATGTTGTAGCGCAGATGAGCCGCTATGCCGTAGCGATGCCAGTTCACGTCCGTCTGCCCCGTTCCCGTGAGAATGGTTGCATTGCTGTTGCCGAGGTAGGCAAATCCGGACAGACTCGCTGAAAAGTTTGCGGCGCGGGCGTAATCGAACCGCACGGCTCCATAAAAGTCCTTGCCCTTATTGGAGTCGCCGAATGCTTCGTTGGCCCCGTTCAATACGCCGACTTGATACATGAACCAATCGCCGAACGGCCGTCCCCGCACTTCAACCCCGGTTTCCGCGACAGCGTTATAGAGCGAAGGTGCGTAAGGGGAAATGGCGGTGCCGGATCGGTTGCGTAGGCCGTAGAACTTGGCAGAGGCCGCGAGTGGAAATAGTCCCACGCGTTGCACCGTGTCGGCCGAGGGGTTGAGGCTGTCTCCGACAAATTCCAGTTGTTGTCGGAGGGTGGAAAAAGAGAATGTCGCGGAGGGGTCGATTCTGCCGACGCGAATATTGGCGACATTGGTTCCGCCCAAATTGTTGAACGTGAGGAACGCTCGCTCGATGCCCGTTGACGACTCTTCGAGGTTTGATTCCAGCTCGGCAAAAAACCCGATATTCTTCGTCAGCGAACCAGCGGTGAAGAGGCTGAAGATCTCCGGGAACCCGAGTTCGATGTTGTTCTGAACGACTCCCGCTTCTGCAGTCAAGGGATTCTGCTGCTTGAAGTGGCGGCCCCGCAGCACGTTGCCTCGGAGTCGAACCCCGGTGTAGTTGGCGAAATCGTCCAAACTCAGGTCGCCGAGGGTCTGCTTGCCTGTGATGCCGCCATCTTCTGTTCCGGGGAGCTGATACCCGTTTTCCAGGAACCGTTCTCCGAATGTATTCAGGCGAGGCGGTGCCGTATGGCAGGCGGTGCAATTCAGTGTGTACTTCCGTGCGAAGGCAGGAATAGCCGCTACGTTTGGAACTGACACCGCATAGGTGGTGGACACAACGGCGAGCACGGTCATGGCTATTCGAACGAGCGCCGTTTTTCTCGACGACTTGCGCAAAACAGCACCCTCTCTGCCTGGTGGTGTGGGGTCACGGGACAACGCGGACGGACCCTAGGCCTGGTGGTCATGCATCTCGACAGTCCGATATCGGCGGATTGGGCGCAAGACTTGAGGTATAGAGCCAGGGGCGTTACGCACGCAGCGAGGTGTTGGGGCTCAGGACTGGGGGACGTGGTGATGACAAGGAGCCCTTCGGGTTACTGGATTGGCTCGTCTCTTTTGGGCTGGGGGGGGCGATCTACTCGGGGTATCTGGCCTCGATGACGCTTCGTAGTCCGCCACGAGCAGCGAATTCTCCCGTGACTTTTGCCCAGACCGGTCGGCAGGAAGTTACAACGTCGTGAAGGATGCGGTTCACGGCATTTTCGTAAAAAATGCCGATGTTTCGATAGGCGTGGATATACATTTTGAGCGCCTTGAGCTCGAGACAGGCCTTGTTCGGCTTGTAGTGAAGGGTAATCGTGCCGAAGTCCGGTAGATTGGTCTTGGGGCAGATGGCCGTGTATTCCGGAATGACGATCGTGATCTCGTATCCCTTGTATTGATTGGGGAACGTTTCGATGTCAGGCAGTACGGTGGAAATTCCACTTTTGGCATGACGCTCGTTGTAGCCGAGTTTGGTGGTCGTGCCCTTTCGCTTCTTCGCGCCCGTTCCCCTCACACCGTCACTCCTTCGTCGTCCAGCAACATTAGACTTGTTTCATCCATTCCAGTTGGCCCAGGTCTTGAAGTTTGTGGAACAGCGTCACCCACGGACAGGTCATGTCCGGGTAGACTTCGCAAAACCCACCTCTGCGGACGCCACCGCATGGGCCGTGACTCATGAATTTGGGACATTCGGCCTTAAGGGAGCCATCAGGGATCGGCGGCCGCTTGTGGACCCCTCCCACATGCTGGTCGCCGTGTTCTTCGCCAGGGACAAGGACTCGTATCGGCATATGGTTACAGCCATCCAATGACGTTAAGCGATAATCTTTACCCGCTTCTCCGGCGAACTGCAACTGAATTGAACCATATTTGTCTGGGACTGTCGTACCAAAATCTTTGCGTTCAAGCGCATTTAGGGCCATGG
>WIAG01000018.1 GCA_014055495.1 Nitrospira sp. CR1.2 | reverse complement strand
CCAAAAGGAGACTGTCGTGCCGGTGTCGTTTTAGGGGCTCCCAGAAGTCGAGTGCCGCATAGTGCCCGATTTTCGCCAGGTCGATGACGTGGCTGTTTTTCTTCGCCCGGTATCCGATGACTGCGTCCTCCCGCGCGCTCCCGGTCAGGTCGATCCGCAGGAACAGGCCACGCTCGGTACGGAATTCCCGTTGGGGCAGCGCCTTCGGGGGGGAGGCGTTGTGATAGAGGAGCGGGTCGGTGGTATGCAGTTTTTGCAGGGCGGCGTCAGAGACCGTGGCATCGCCACGGACGAAACGGATTTGATTCAACGAGTCGCCGGTGCGTACTTTGATGGCGAACGAACGGGGGACGACTTCCAAATACAGCGGGCCTCGATACCCGGCCCGGATCTCATCGAAGCCCGCGTTCAAGTCGGTCACCACACGGGTGAAGACGTCCAGTCGTCCCGTCGTGCTTTTAGGGTTTGCCCGAGCACGAAGTGCCGCAGGGAGATCCAGCTGTTCCAGCAGCGGCACCAGATAGACGTGGCCTTTTTCGAGGATCGCGCCTTGGGTCAGGTTCATCTCGTACATGACGAGATCGGATTGATAGAAATCGAGCACATTGAGCCGGCTGCTGATGGCCGACAACTCGGGCAGAAAGCTGCTGATCAGCCGATAGGCTTTCTTGCCCAGACGCAAGTCGAGGCTGGCAGGCTGGATCTGCCGGTTTTCGATCGGGGCGTCCGATCTGATGGCGCCGGTTCCGATCAGCTGGACAATATGTTGATAGGGCAGAATTCCCTTCGAGGCCCGGGCCCGTTTCACAGGTGGTCGCTCCCTCCGTCACACCCATTGACCGTCGTGCCCCAGGAAGGGTGTGCGCCGACCATCGGTAACTCGCGCCCGTGTGCGGAGCCGGGCTGGGGGTAGTGGTAGGTGTTATTTTCGTAGTTTCTCAGCACCGCGCTGTCGTCGTCCAGGTTGACCAAGTAATCTCCGGGGAGTAACGGGATCTTTCCTCCGCCGCCGGGCGCATCGATGACAAAGTGCGGAACGGCCATGCCGCTCGTATGTCCTTGCAAGGCCTTGATGATCCGCAGGCCGGTTTCGACCGATGTCCGGAAATGGTTCGTCCCCTTAGTGAGATCAGCCTGGTACAAGTAATACGGTTTGACCCGCGCCAACAGCAACTGGTGCATCAGCCGTTTCATGATTTCGGGATCGTCGTTCACCCCCTTGAGTAACACAGTCTGTGCGCCCAGGGGAACCCCGGCGTCGGCCAACATGCCGCAGGCGCGTTTGACCTCAGGGGTCAGTTCATCAGGATGGTTGAAGTGCAGGTTCATATAGAACGGATGATACTTCTTGATGATCTCGCAAAGTCTGGGCGTGATGCGTTCGGGCAGGCTGCCGGGCACCCTCGTGCCGATTCGAATCACTTCCAGGTGCGGAATCGTGCGTAGCGATTTCAAGATTCGCTCCAGAAGATGATCCGGCAGCAGCAGCGGATCTCCTCCGGACAGAATGACATCCCGCACCTCCTGGTGCTCCCGCAGGTAGGCAATGGCCCGGTCGAGTTCGCCCTTTTTCAGGAATCCCGGTTTGCCCACCAGCCGCTTTCTCGTGCAGAAACGGCAATAGATCGGACATTGGTTGGTGACCATGAGCAGAACGCGATCGGGGTAACGATGGACCAGATGCGGGACGGGGCTCATGAGGTCTTCTTCGAGCGGATCGTCCTCGGCGTCGGCATCGGCCAGTTCCGCGCGATCGGGGACGACCTGTTTCCAAATCGCGTCCCCTTTCTCTTTGATGGTACCCAACACGGTGGGTGTAATCCGCATGGGGTAGTCCCCCACGATGTCCTCAATCTCTTTCGGGTCGACTCCGAGCCGCTCGGCTAAATCCTTCGGCTTCACCACACTGTCGGCCAGAATGCGTCTCCAATCCTCCACTGGTCTATCCTTTCGCTGATGCCGGACCGCTATCGGGAGCCGTGCAACGCCTCGTCTGTCCGTGGCATCTCGTGCTTGCTCTGCTTTGGGGCGTTCCCGGTGCAGGGATACTCGATCTCCTCACGGTTGCGCCTTGTCGTAGTGGGTGTCCAGATGGGCGAGAATATCGTGAGTTTCCGTCAGGATGGTGTCCCCGTCTTTCAGCACCGGTACGTAATATTGTCCGGAGATGTCATAGACTTGACGGCGCATGGGACGAAAATCCGGAACGATCACGCCCTCGTACGGCACGTTGAGTTCCTCAAGACGGTCCCGGACGATCGCGCAATCAGGACACCATTGGACATGATACAGTGTGAGGGCCATGAGTACCTACGATGAAAACAGGGGGTCGGTTATCTGTGCAGACAGCCGTTTCATGCTGCCTCTCTCATTGGTCATGCGGCCGGTACCTCCGGGCTGAGGGCGCATGGTGCCATGATCGCATCGACCATGCCATGGATGATTTTCTTGTTGGCGGGGCAGAGCGTGGCCAGGATCCCGCCGAGCTCGGCCTTGTCGCCGACGATAAAATAGTAGGGAGACAGACGCACTCTCCCGGAGATCGGCACCACCGCATCGCTTCGCTCGTCAAAATACGCTGACTCGAACAAGCGGCCTTTGTGAAATTCCTGCAGGACGTAGGGCGTTGTCGGAAATGCCTGGAGTGCCTGCTCTAAGGCGGCGGCCCATTCGCCTTGCGGCAGGTCGTGTCCGATGGAAACCCCTCGGCTGCCCCAGGCCAATTCCGAAAATCCTGAGGGCTTGATCACCAGCTGCCGTTCCTTCTGAGTGGTTTGTGCCAGACGGCGAAAGTCCGAGAGCGGGCGTCCACTGATCGTGAGGCGTGGAATGATCGCTGTCGGGGGGATCGGACGAGGGTCGAGAATCCAGGTTCGAGGCAACAGCCGGTGCAATCTGGACATGAGGTCGGCGGACAGAGCCTGTCCCCAAAACGCGGCCAACTCCGGATGGTGGAACAGGCCGAAGGCCAGCTTCTCCTCAAGTGCCGGTTTGTAAGGTGGCGTGACGGCCACCAGTCCCTTCTTCGCGGCGTACATCATGAGCTCGGATTTGGGGATGTTTTTGAGGTCGAAGAGTTCGAAAAAGCGATAGAGGAGTCCGATTCTCCGTGATTGGGAGTCGTGTTGGAGGAACAAGCCATCCTCCGTGAACTGCACGGCTCGAGGCTCGACACAGAAGGCTTGGTGCCCGATCTCGCGCAGTCGATCCGCCATCCATTCCATCTCGCGCCGGTATTCCTTGGCCTCATCCGAGACCACGATCGCCAGGCAGCCCTCCTGCTCGCCTTGTTGGGCGCGGAGCATGGCGGAAAATCCCTGCAGCATGCCGTCGCGCCCGGCAATCAGGGCGGAGCGGTCCGGCAGCCTGTCGGTGGGCGGCGGATCGAGCCGGAGAAGGTCGTCGTACGCCCGGGTCAAGCAAGCCGTGAGTCCAATCCCGCCAGGAACCGAGTCCAGCTCGGTGATGACCATCCCTTCGGCGGTCGGGATGACGTCCGGTCGAATGATGCCGGGAAGCAGGTTGCGAAAGCGGTTCATGCGGCTGTAGGTGATCAGGGCTTCCGGCTTGCCCTGGTCAAGATAGGTTGCGACCCAGGACGGTTGTACGCCGCGAACACTGTCCTGGTACAAGCGATTGAGCGCTTTGTAGAAAGCCAGCAAGTCCTGGCCGAGTTGCTGGAATATGCTCACATCGGAGGGGGGCAGAGAAAAGGCCGTCGGCGCCAGGCGAAACCGCAGGGGTTGGGGTATCGAGCCGGGGGGCGTGGCAGTTTGTCCCGTGTCGGCCGGGCCGTAAATACCGGCATGAACGAGCGCATCACGGATTGCGAGACAACGTCGGCGGGCTTCGTCGGAGTTCAATGGCTCACGTGAAAGTTGTGCCAGTGCCAATGCAATGTCCTCGATGCTCGCAGCGCACTCGCAGTTGGATTCGAGGTGGTGTAAATCGTACCACGGCCTCCGACACCGGTACAAGTCGCCGCGCGGATGGGACTCGGTGCGCTCTGTTTGGGGAGGGCAGGGTTCGACATAAGTATTCGAGCAGTAGGACACGTCGCGGGTTAGTGTTACAATGCCGCCACAGCCCATGGCGAGTCCATTCGTTCATGTCTCCGCGGCGATTCCCCCGCGGCCCGTTGGTCAGCCTCTCCTGCAGATCGTGCCGAGCACGGCCTGTCTTCACTGTGATGTCTGCTGCCGATTCCCCGAGGCGGACAGTTTTCTGCGGCCTTTTTTTACGGCCGACGAAATTCGCTCGGCAGTGACGGCTGGTGTCGCGCCCGCCATGTTTCCGGATCCTGAGGGGTCGCAAATCGAGTTGGTGCCCCATCCCTCGGAGGAGGGCTACCTGTGCCCGGCATTCGATCCCGCGACTTTCCAGTGCCGTATGTATGAGGTGCGCCCGCTTGACTGTCGGCTCTACCCATTCGCGCTGATGTGGGATGCCTCGCGCACCGAGGTCCTGCTCGGTTGGGATACGAAGTGCCCCTATATGCGCGAGCTGTCGTCTGCGCCGATTGGGCAGGCTGCGGAAGCCGTAGCTCGGTGGATCGAGGAGGAGGCGATTCTGGAGACGCTGGTTCGGTATCCCAGGCTCATCGGACGATTTCAGGATGATGTGATTGTGCTCCGCCCCTTGGCGCGACTGACCGAACGCCTCCGACAGGACAGGTTGCCGGTACGCACGCAGACTCTGACGATTGAGGATCGACGGCGGTTGGAGTCTGCGCTGGCAGAGAGTCCCGGTTTTCAGACGTTGCCTCTTGCCGCTGCCTCGTTCGCCTTTCATTACATCTGGCGACATCGCCTGACCTACTTCTGGGCCGATCTACACGGGCATCTGTGTCTGTTTGCCGATTCCCCTGACGGGATCTTCATGGTCCTGCCCCCGCTGGGAAAGGGCCCACTCGCTGATCCTGTGGCTGGGGCGTTCCGTTTCATGCGCGAACGAAACGGATCTTCCTCAGTCACGAGGATAGACAATGTTCCCGAGGCTTTCGTCGAGGAACTGCAGGCCGCAGGATACGTGGTGACGGCCGGAGAGCCGGACTATCTGTATGCGGCTGAGGATTTGGCTGACCTTGCCGGAGATGCGTACCGGTCGCCCCGGGCGGCCTGTAACCGGTTTGTGCGTGAACATGGCGGGGTGTTCGAACCCTACGACCTGCGCGATCAACCGGCCTGTCTGAGTCTCTTTCGTGAATGGGGCGAGCAGAAGCAGCGAGCCGGCACGGACGATTGGGCTCAGGCTCTATTGGAGGACGCCGCAGGAGCTCATGAGGCAGCCTTGTCTGGATATGAGGAATTGGGTTTAACCGGAGCGGTCGTTCGAGTGGGAGGGCGCATCCGGGCGTACACGCTGGGTCTGTGGCTGAACCAGTCGGTGTTCTGTATCTTGCTGGAAGTGGCGGATCGGGATATGGTGGGGGCTGGGCCCTTCATATTTCGTGAATTCTGTCGCCAAGCTCGCAACAAAGGGGCATGGTGGATCAATACCATGGATGATTCCGGACTCCCGAGTCTGGCTCGTGCCAAGCACTGGTATCGTCCCGCGAGATTGTTGCCGAATCACACTGTGACGGAGCCCCGACGATGACCGCCTCTTCTGCCCCCCTGTCTTCACGCCGTTCCTACCCTTGGTTGCCCGTGCTGATCGTCGGGATGACGATTGTGGCGTTTGTGATCGGGGTCGTCATGCTGCGCTCGATCGAGGTGCGCATGGTGGAGGCGACCGGCGAAAATCTCACCCTCGCCTCGGCCGAGATTGCGGACAAACTGGACCGGTTGCTCTTTGAACGCCATGCCGATGTGCGCATGATGGCCAGAGCCCTCTCCGATCGTGCCTCGGACAAGAAATTCATGAATGAATATCTGCAGTGGAGGAAAGAAACCTACGCGCCGGTCTATCTCTGGCTTGGGGTGACCGATTCGCAGGGACGCATGGTGGCGTCGACGGATTCCTCAACGATCGGGCAGGATTATGGCCGAAGTGGATGGTTCGGCCGTGTGCGCCAAACCGGCACGGTGCAGGTCGATGAAGTCGAGGTGCATGAATCGAATCATAAAATCGAGTCGATCGCGTTCACGGCTCCCATCATCAGTGTGAACGGCCAGTTTCTCGGTGCGGTCACGAGTCGCATCGGCCTGCCGATGCTGGAAGATGTGCTCATCGAAACGGTGCGCGAAATCCAGCAGACCGACGGGGTGGCCGGACCGTTCGAGTATCAGTTCTTGACCAAGGCCGGAATGGTGTTTGTGGATTCGGCGTCGGACAGTGTGGAACGAACCAACTTGCGCGAAAAGGGCTTGCCCTCGGTGCTGTTGAGTAGCTCGGGTAAAGCCGGGTATGTCGAGGAAATGCACCTGCGCCGGCGCGTGCCGGTGGTCACGGGATATTCGCAGACCAAGGGGTATGGTGAGTACTCGGGCTTGCAGTGGACCATTTTGCTGCGGATCGATCGCGATGTGATCCTTTTGCCGATTCGGGCGATGATGTGGAAACTCGGCATCGCCGGTGCGGTGGTCTGGATCCCGATGGTGGGGCTGCTGCTCTGGGCAACCGGGCGATTGCGCGATCAGCATCGGCAGGCGCAGCAGGAGAGTGAATGGGCGCGGGCCGCCGAGGCCGCGCTCTTGCAAAGCCAGGAGCGCAATCGGGTCATCGTCGACACGGCGCTGGACGCCGTCATTTCCATGGACGCAGGCGGCATCATTACCGACTGGAATGCCCAGGCCGTCAACATTTTCGGCTGGGAACGGGAGGAAGCTCTCGGTCGGCGGGTATCTGAGACCGTGGTGCCCGGCCGTGACAGAGAAGCACACGAGCGTGGGTTGCGCCATTTCCTGGAGACCGGGCAAGGCGCGCTCCTCAATCGCCGTATCGAGATGATGGGCACGCATCGCGATGGGCACGAATTCCCCGTGGAAATTACTATTTCACCGGCCAGGCTGGGTGACGCCTACATCTTCAGCGCCTTCATCCGAGACATTACGGCGCGCAAGCGGACGGAGCGCCAGTTGGCGTCCCAATATGCCGTCACGCGCGTGTTGGCCGAGTCTCGGACGCTGGAGGAAGCCGGTCCGAAGATTCTGCAGGCGATTTGTGAAAGTTTGGAGTGGGAACTGGGTATTTTTTGGCGACTGGACCGGCAGGGCAGTGTGCTGCGGTGTCTGGATGTGTGGCAAGCCCCGGGGTTGAATGCCGAAGAATTTGTGTTGGAAACCTGGCAGCATACCTTCCCGATCGGCCATGGGCTACCGGGGCGGATTTGGCAGGCGGGTGAGCCCACCTGGATCAAGGATGTGGTGCAAGAGGCGAATTTCCCGCGCGCCGCCGCGGCTTCCCGAGTAGGCCTGCACGGCGCGTTCGGATTTCCCGTGCGGGTCGGCACGGAGGTGGAGGGCGTCATCGAGTTGTTCCGGCGGGAAATCAAACAGCCGGATGAGCAGTTGTTGAAGATGGTGGCCGATGTGGGGCTCAAGATCGGCCAGTTCGGCGATCGAGCCCGGGCGGAGGAAGCGTTGCGTCGCACGGAGGCTCAGCTTCAGCAGTCGCAGAAAATGGAGGCCGTCGGGCGGCTGGCCGGCGGGGTCGCTCACGACTTCAACAACATGCTGACCGTCATCCGAGGGTACAGCGAGCTGGTGCTGAGCCGGCTTTCGCCCGCCGATGGATTCCGGAAAGAGTTGGAAGAGGTCAAGAAGGCGGCGGATCGCGCGTCCGGCCTGACGGGGCAGTTGTTGGCTTTCAGCCGACGACAGTTTATTGCGCCGAAGGTGTTGGATCTGAATTCCGTGATCCACAACATGGAAGGCATGCTCAGGCGATTGTTGGGTGAGGATATCGTGGAGCTCTGCACGGTG
Organism: Nitrospira sp. CR1.2; assembly: GCA_014055495.1. GTDB lineage: Bacteria > Nitrospirota > Nitrospiria > Nitrospirales > Nitrospiraceae > Nitrospira_A. The sequence continues at coordinate 52,063 of WIAG01000018.1, read as the reverse complement.
TTGGATCCCGGTTTAGGGCAGGTGAAGGCGGATCCCGGTCAGGTCGAGCAGGTCATCATGAATCTGGCCGTCAACGCGCGCGATGCCATGCCGAACGGGGGCCGTTTGACCGTGGAAACGGCGAATGTGCAATTCGGCCCGCGCCGCAATCGCCCGCCGATGGGCGCCGAGCCCGGCTCCTATATCGCACTGATTGTGCGCGACACCGGGCATGGAATGGACGAGGACACGCAGTCGCATGTGTTCGAGCCGTTTTTCACCACGAAGGAAAAGGGGAAGGGAACCGGACTTGGGTTGTCGACCGTCTATGGGATCGTCAAGCAGAGCGGTGGTTTTATCGAGGTGGAGAGTAAGCCGGGCCGCGGCGCGACCTTCAAAATTTTCTTCCCCAGGGTGGAAGCTGCGAGTCCGGAGACCGAATCCGTCGCCGTCGGCGGTGACTCCGTGCGTGGGCGGGAGACCGTATTGTTGGTGGAGGATGAGCCTGGGGTGCGGCGCTTGGTCAACGAGACACTGCGGCTCCATGGGTATACGGTGCTGGAGGCTCGGCATGGCATCGAGGCCTTGCTCACCGGCGCCAAACATGCGGGGCCGATTCATTTGCTCCTGACGGACGTCGTGATGCCCCAAATGAGCGGTCCTGAAGTCGCGGAAAAGCTCGCGACCGTTCGCCCGGAGGTCAAGGTGCTCTACATGTCCGGCTATCCGGATCATCCGGCTTTTTCCAAGGGTGGCATCGATACCGAACATTCCTTTCTGCAGAAGCCCTTCACGCCGACGACACTGGCCCAAAAAGTTCGAGAAGTGTTGGACGGCTCGAAGGTCGGCTGATGGCGTGGGCGATGCTTGCGTCGCGCGGCACGGCATCCAGCCGGTCGCTTGAACTTCCTGCCGGTTTCCGTTTATCGTGGCGCACCATGCGGCTGGCTCAATTCAATGTAGGGGTGTGGCGATGAGCGAGGGGCGAACGGCGACGGTTTCGAAGGGGCACGAACAGGACATCGACAGATACCGGATCGCACAGGAACCCTTTTACGCCGACGTGCGGGGTGAAGTGGGGCTCTTTACCATCGCCGCCAAGAGCCGGATGCCGGTCATGCTCAAGGGGCCGACGGGTTGCGGGAAAACGCGATTCGTCCAACACATGGCCTATCGGTTGGGGCGCCCGCTTATTACCGTGGCTTGCCACGAAGATCTGACCGCGTCCGATCTCGTCGGACGCTACCTCTTGAAAGGCCAGGAGACGGTGTGGATGGACGGTCCGCTCACGCTTGGGGTGAAGCAGGGGGCGATTGTCTATCTGGACGAGATTGTCGAGGCCCGTAAAGACACCACCGTCATCATCCATCCGCTGAGCGACGATCGACGGCTCCTGCCGATCGAAAAAAAAGGGCAGGTGATCGAGGCGGTCGATGACTTCATGCTGGTCATCTCATACAACCCCGGCTACCAAAGCATTCTGAAAGATCTCAAGCAAAGCACCAAACAACGCTTCATGGCCATCGAGTTCGACTATCCGGTGTCCGCGATCGAGGCTCAGGTTGTGGCGCACGAGGCAGGGGTGAGTGCGGAGATTGCGCAACGGCTCGTAAAGATTGCCGAGAAAGTCCGCAATCTGAAGAATCACGGCCTCGAAGAGGGCGTCAGCACCAGGCTGCTGATCTACGCTGCGACCCTGATCAAGCAGGGGGTGCCGGCTGAGCGCGCCTGCGATGTGGCCCTGGCTCGTCCGATCACCGATGATCCGGACATGTTGCGCAGCATCGTCGAAGTGGTGAAAGCGGTGTTCTAAGCCAGTGGCCGGTTCTGGCCGGTTGTCCGCAGGCAACGTGTGAACAGCGCAGATCCCCAGCGCCAACGCCGAATTCCATCAGGAACCGAGATCGTTCGCTCCACTCCCGAGGGCGCCGTCATCGCGGTGCATGTCCAGCCAAAAGCTTCGCGTACTGAATGCATCGGAGTCCATGGTGACGCGGTGAAGATTCGGGTGGCCGCGCCGCCGTCCGACGGGGCGGCGAACGAAGAGTTGTGCCGCTTTCTCGCCAAGCGATGCGGCCTTCCGCCGAGTGCGGTGGCCATTCTGAGCGGGGCAGGGAGTCGGCAGAAACGAGTCCTGGTCAGGGGTCGCTCAGCCGAACAGGTGCGCGCACAACTCCACCTCTCATGAGCCGCGAAGCGGACGGACTGGCTGGAATCGTGAGGGAGGTGGAAAGGAGGTCCTATGCACGATGACGTGGCAGCCGGTGGAACGCAGCTCGCTCGCGGATGCAACCTGATCCGGCAAAACGGCGTTCACGTCATCAGCGCCATCATGATTCTGGCCCTCGTGGCTTGCGCCGGCCCGGAGCCGATTCTCAAGTCGACCACGTATCTGGAGTTACACGGCAAAGATCAGGCGGAACGTGAGGCGGCCGTGTGCGGGCTGAAGGCGGAGCGGTCCGGGATAGAGCACGGGACGAACCGCAGCGGGAACGCCGGTGCCGGTGCCACTTTGGGCCTCATCGGCGGGGCGGCGGTGGGGGCCTCTGCCGGCTTGATCGGCGGGCCTACCGGCATTGCCATCGGGGCAGCCGCGGGGGGTGCGGTCGGTACCGTATTGGGCCTCCTGGCTGGCACGTACAAGCCACTCCAGCCACGGCAGGAGTATGCAGCGTACGTCGAACGTTGCCTGAATGAGAAGGGGTATGAGACCCAGGGGTGGCAATGAGCAGGAAGGGGGTAGTTTTGAGGCCCGGTGTGCTTAGAAGGTGAAGCAGCCCGAATAATCGGCGATCAGGCATTGCACCCGAATAGAAATCCGTTCCAGCCGTTCCAACTGGTGGCGCGTGGGCGCCGATCCATCCAACTCGCGCATCCATTCGATATCCTGCCTCAATTTCCGTAACGACCAACGTGAGGTGCCGGGTATGAGCGAGTCTTCGTGAATCGCCTGTTCCACGATCCCGCGAAACGCTGCGACTTCATCGGCAAACTCTACCCGTTGGGGATGAAAGGTATAGAGGGTTTCGTCCTGTTCCATATGCGCCATGAGTTGTCGCAACCACTCAACGGTGGCGGCCATTCGTTCGTAGTTAAGCGTACTGGCCACATCGCCCGCCGTGTGGTAACGAGGTGAGCGCGCTGCGGACAGAAACAGGAACGGCACTCCGTGGTTGCGAAACACGTCATAGTCGCTGAAAGCCTTGTGCCCGCGATCGGGGATTTCCTCGACGAGGTGGATCCCGACCGGGAGCACGGTGAGGGAAGGAACCGACGTGCGTGTCACCTGCCTGTAGAATTCCGGACTTTTTTCGGCGCCTGTGGCAAAGATCGCTTGCTTGAGCGGTGCCCAGTGCACGCCTCCCATCAGGTCCATGATGATCACAGCGTGAAGATTGTCCGCAGTACCGATCTCCGGCGGCAGGTGATGAAACAGGAATTGCGATCCCATCTCGGCGGTGCCGAAGTAGGGCGACTCTTCGCTGTTGAACGCCACGAACAGGATACCGTACCGGGAGGCGGTGGTCAGGCCTCGGGCTGTTTCGAGCAGAATGGCGATGGAGGAGGCGTTGTCGTCGGCTCCAAGGAAGGGATAACCCAGGTGATCATAATGGGCGCCGATCACAATCCAACGTGTGGTGCCGGCGTGGTCAACCGGAGGGATGGCCCCGATGATGTTGTCGCCCATCTGTTTTGAAATGGTCTGCCGATAGCCGCTGAGCGAGGGGAGCGGCTGCAGTCCGACGGTACGGAACTGCTCTTCGAGGTAGTGCGCAGCCAGGCGGTTGCCGACGCTGCCGGGTTGGCGGCCGGCCAGTTCAGGACTAGCCAGGAAGGACACATGGGCATGGAGCTGTCGCGCAGAGAAGCTGGTGACCGGCAACGATCGCGGGTCGATGGCCTCCATCGTGCGGAGACAGCCGGACGTGGTGATGGAGAGGAGGGCTAACAGGAACCAGAGAATAGGGGAGGGCACCTTTCCACGCCACTGTCGTCTCCAGGCGCTTCGCACGCTTAGGCCGTTGGTTCCGTGGGCGAGGCAGGCGGCGCATCCTGTGTCGCCATGGGTAGCGCCTTGTGACGGAGCGCCCGGCCCTTGCCGGGGGTCGGATCCGGGACAAGACCATAACACTGGCGTCCTTCGTGGTCCTCGGGCAGGTACTCGGTAATCGGCAGTCCCTCCTCGTTCACGAAGAGCAGGCAATGGCAGTATTTATAGATCTGCATTTCGTCGCAGGCGCACATCCAGCGCCGCAACTTGGCTTCGGCTTGCTTGTCGGGGTAGAAGTTGCAGGGGCAGAGCGGCTTGCCTAACTCATCGATGTTGGCGGCCAATCCCAGGACGACGGCATTGGTTACCGCCTGATTCGGGTGCATGGTCGTGCCGCTCTTCTCAGCGAAGCCTTTGACATACTTCCACATCTTCTCGAGACTTTCTTTGCTTGGCTCAGCCATTCCGTCCCCCGCGTTTCTCTCGCCCAGGTCACCATCTGCCGGTCACTGATCGGTCCTGCCGCTGCGGACACAGTTTACAAGCGAAATTGTGTCCTTTACAATCCACCACTTCCCTTACAACGGACTATTCAGCCATGGCGTCTGGGCGCGCGTCCCAACAACTTCTCGACCTGCTTGCCGACCAACTTGGGCGGGACTCTGCTGCGGCATTGGTGGCCGCCATTGCCGGGTCGTCCTCCAGGCCTGACACGTTGGACGGGGTGTTGGTGTTGCTGGAGGAGCTCGCGGAGGAGGCCCCGAAGGCAGCCAGAGGCGCGATCGACGCCTTAGCGGAGCTTCATCGCCGGAGACTGCTTGCCGAGGTGTTGTCCTGGTTGGATTTGGGGGTGGCGCTTGCCGCGGACTCCGGGGCCTTGGCACTGCGATTCTTCAAGGAAAGTCCGCTCCTGCTGGGTTTGCTCGAACCGTCGCAACGAGGAGTCGTGCTGACTGCAGGGCTGGAGCTTGCCGATCGGCAGGCCAACGTGGCGGTGGAGTTTATCCGGATCGCGCCGGAGGTCATCGGCGTGCTGCCGCCGGACGACTGGCCCACCTGGCTGGATCTGGCCTGCGAACTGGCGGAGACGGATTTTGCCTTGGCCGTGGAATATATCCGCCAAATTCCCTCAATTGCGCCTGTGTTGACGCCGGAGTTGGTGCGTCCGTGGGTGCGGTTCGGGATGCAATTGATCGTGGAGAACAGCCTCGGTAGGCCGGACTACTTGGGGGCGTTGGAGTTTTTTCGGACGAGTCCCGCCATCTTGCGCGATATCGCCGACCAGGGGCAACGCCATCATGCCATTCGACTGGGCGCCCAGATGGCCGAGCGCTCGCCGGAGGCTGGCATTGCGGCGTTGGCAGAGGCTCCGTCGATCATTCGCGGGCTGCCGGACGACGAATGGCGGGTCCAGGTGTTGCGCTACGGGTTGCTGGTGGCGGAGCGTGATGCCGACACCGCCCTGGCCTATCTCCGGCGTTGTCCTGAATTGGTCGCTCTGATCGGATCGGGCGATGGGGCTGTCGCAAAGTTCCAGGCCTGGTTTGCCTCCGGCATGGAGGTGTTGGAATTCAGCTTGGATGGCGGCCGTGCATACTTCGCCATGGAGTCCGAGAAAGCATTGGGCGCCGTGTCACAGGCGATGAGCGGCGTGCCGCTTCGACAGATCGCCCGGCGTGTCGGTTTATTTGCGCAGGCACTTTGTGGCCGGGATGTGCGTATCCACGACCTGCCCCATGCACTGGAGTCGGCCCAGCTCATGACTCGCGCAACGGTCAGTGATGACGGTCGGAGTATCGGACTTCCCTCTATCGTCAGGCGCTATCCGACGTATGACGAGAATGCGCGCCTCTATATGGTCATGGCCGCACATGAGGCCGGGCATCTCGAGTTCGGCACATTCGATGTGTCCATGGCCCGTTTGCGGGATCTGACTGAGGAACTCACGAAACGATATGGACGCAAGGCCCCGTTTGAAGCCCGTACCCTTGGGGATGTGTTCGCGCGGTATCCTCAGCCCGGTCTGATCCGCGATCTCTGGGCCCTCATTGAGGATGCCAGGGTGGAGTATCTACTCCGGGCCGAATATCCCGGCTTGCAAGGGGATTTGGCATCGATTGCCAAAGACGCGGTGAGTGTCCGCGGGCTTGCGCATGGGATGACGGTGCGGGAATTGGTCGTCGACCAGTTACTGCTCCTGTCCACAGCCGAGGCCGATCCCGTTCCGATTCCTGATCCGGTCAAACGCGAAGTCGAGGAACTGTGGGGACTCTGTCGGACCATCTTGCATGTGCAGGCGAGTGCTGAGGAGGCGGTGCGCTTGGCAGACCGGCTGTATGTGCGGATGGACGAGTTGCTGAGAGTTCGTCGGGAGGCGATCCCTACCCAGGATGAGGCGGAGGCGCCTGAACAGTTGATCCCTGCTCCCAAGTCGTCGGAGGATCTCTCCGATACCTATCGTCCCATGGACAACTGGGACTACCGCGGCGCGATGGATCCCAATCTGGTCAGAGATCGAGCCGATTCGAATTCCGAGGATCGTGCGGCTTCCGGCCAGGGTGACAGCGAGGGCGGCGCGGGGTTGGCCGGCGATTCCGGTGGATCCTCAGGCGCTGGCACGGCGCGCTCGCAGCAGATGTCGGAAGACGTGTTGGTTGCCGGGCAACGCCCACCCACTATGGTTGAGGAGATGCTGGCCGTGGAGGGCGAGGGGCGACAATCTCAAGACGAACGAGCCGGGGCGGTCAAGGCGGTGAGGTACCACGAGTGGGATGCCGCCATTCAGGACTACCGCATGAACTGGTCTCGCGTGCTGGAGCGAGGAGCCGCCGAAGGGACTATCGAGTTTGTCGAAGAAACTTTGGCAGCTCAGCGCGGATCGGTTCGTGTGTTGAGACGGTATTTTGAGAGTCTGCGTCCCCCGGGTCTTCGGCGTGTACCCGGACAGGTAGACGGTGAAGACCTGGACATGGATGCCCTCGTCGGTCGGCTCGCCGATCTGAAAGCAGGCATTGAACCATCGGAACGGATCTATGTGCGGCGGGAAAAGCGGGAGCGCGAGGTGGCGGCCGCATTCCTGGTCGATCTGAGTGGCTCTACCAGCCGACAGGTGGAACAGGGGCGGCGGATCATCGATATTGAAAAGCAGGGGTTGGTGTTGTTATGCGAGGCGCTCACCGCGATCGGCGATCAATTTGCTGTGTATGGGTATTCGGGGCAGGGACGGCATCAGGTGGATTTTGCGGTGATCAAAGGATTCGATGAGACGGTGACCGGGCGCGCAGGTGCCAAATTAGGTGGCATTGTCCCGCTCCAGCAGAATCGTGACGGGGCGGCGATCCGGCATGCCGTGAGTAAACTGCTCGCGCGCCAGGCCAAGACGCGATTACTGGTCGTCATCAGCGACGGCCGCCCGCTGGACGACGGATATAAGGACGAGTACGCGCTCGAAGACACGCGTATGGCGCTTCGGGAAGCCCGCGCCTGTGGCATTGAGCCGGTCTGTATTACGATCGACAAGCAGGCGGATCCCTATCTGCGGCGGATGTACGGAGACGTGCGGTACGTGGTCATTGATCGTGTGGAGGGGTTGCCGGAGAAGCTTCCGAGGATTTACCATCGGTTGACCGCTTGACCGGTCGCCCCAAGGGTTTTGAATATTGGAGCAAGCCACGATGTCTGAGCAGTCACCACGACCGACCGTGCCACCCTGGCTGTATAAGCTGTTCACGGGACATCAGTATCCCTATGTCCGGCGTCAGGCCAAGTTTGCGAATCGAGACATCAAGCCCGGTGAGGAGCGGCCGGAGCCAACGCGGGAGGAGATCGACGCGAAGTTCTGGGAAATCTATCCTCGCTGTACAGCCAAGCTTCTGCAAGAAGTGAAGGCCGGTATGATTGTGGTGTTTCATGAGTTGGGCGAATATCCGCCGGGTGGATATCAGGCATTGGTGGACACGCCGGAGGAGTTCCTCGCGACGACGTATGGGAAAAAGAAAATCAAAGTGAATTTTTATGACGGGGATAATTTTGTCTGCACGATCAATTTCAAGGTCGGCGGCTGGACGGGGCACGAACACGCGTGAAGGCTCGACGGGGGTGCAAAGGAGACTTTGCGTCTGACGCTTCACGTTTCACGCTTCACGAGGTGGGATGATGGGACGACCAAAGATTACGGTAGTGGGTGCGGGAAATGTCGGCGGAACGGTCGCGCAGCGGTTGGCTGAGAAAGATGCGTACAATGTCGTGCTCGTCGACATTGTTCCGGGGGTTCCGCAGGGAAAGGCCTTGGATATTACCCAGGCCGGCCCGGTCTGCGGCTACAGCACCAGGGTTGTCGGGACGAACGATTACGAGGAGACCGAGGGGTCGTCCATCGCCGTCATCACCTCGGGGATTCCGCGCAAGCCCGGCATGAGCCGCGATGAACTGCTGGCGACGAACGCCAAGATCGTCAGATCGGTCGTGCAGGAGTTGGTGTCGCGTTCGCCGAATATCATTTTGCTGCTGGTCACCAATCCTTTGGATGCCATGGTGCATGTGGCACGCCAGGTCAGCGGGCTGTCGAAATCACGGGTGCTCGGGATGGCCGGGGTGCTGGACACGGCACGACTGCGGTCATTCGTCGCGGAGGAGTTGGATGTGCCCGGGACGGATGTGCAGGCCATGGTGCTGGGCGGCCACGGCGATACGATGGTACCGTTGGTGCGGCAAACGACGGTGGCTGGCAAGCCCATCACCGACCGGTTGTCTCAGGAGCGGCTCGCGGCGTTGATCAAGCGTACCCAGGACGGCGGGGCGGAGATCGTGGGCCTGCTCAAGACCGGTAGCGCATTTTATGCGCCGTCGGCCGCGGCGGTTGATATGGTCGAGGCGATCATGCACGACCAGAAGCGTGTGCTCCCCTGTGCGATGTTGTGCGAAGGGGAATATGGGTTGAAAGACGTCATTGTCGGTGTGCCGGTGAGGTTGGGCCGAGCCGGAGGGGAATCCATCGTCGAATATGAGCTGACGACCGAAGAACGGATCGCCTTGCAGGCCTCCGCCGATGCGGTGCGAGAGCTGTGTGGGGTGGTCGATCGGCTGATGACGGCCTAGCCTAGAGGGTTCGGTGCAACAAGGCGTGCCTCTTCTTGACAAGCCTCGGCAGCCTGCAGTAGAGAACGTGGTTGGCAGTAAACCGTTACAGTTGGGGGGCGTATGAAATTTCTCGAGGATCCGTATCAGACATTGGGCGCAGGCTTTGCGCTTGCTGTCGGATTGATAGTCGTCTATCTGGGGATGGCGGGAGTGGGCGCGGGCGAGGCCGACTGGTTTGGACTGGTCATTCGCTGGGTTCATTTCTTGGCTGGTATAACCTGGATCGGACTGTTGTATTTCTTCAACCTGATCAATGCGGGCTTTCTCAAGAGCTTGGACGGACCGACGAAGAACATCGTCATTCCAAAGCTGATGCCTGCGGCGCTGAATTGGTTCCGACATGGGGCTACGGTGACGGTGCTGGCGGGTATCGTCCTCTACGGCTACCTGTATGCGAAGGGGGGCACCGGGGCCATTGCGCTGGGCATCGGTGGGTTGCTCGGCATCATCATGATGGGAAATGTGCATGGCGTGATCTGGCCGAATCAGAAGAAAGTGATTGCGGCGGTGGCTGCAGCGGCACAGGGCACACCGGCTCCGCCGGAGATGGCCCAGTGGGGTAAAACCGCCTTGTATGCTTCGCGGATCAACTTCCTGTTATCGATTCCGATGCTGTTCTTCATGGGCGCAGGGAGCCATTTGAAGTAGCAAGGTGCTCGATGGATATAGGGGATTGGTTATCCGACAGGGTGATCAGTCCCCTTTTTCTTGCTTTCGTTCTTTCCAGGAGTTGCCCGCCGGTGCCGGCGAGTCTTTGGGCTGAGTCGGGGTAGGTCCATCAGGCCTAACTGCTTGAGATTGAGGCCTAATCGGGCGAACGTGGCTTGACGGCTCTTGAAGCACAGCCGTATAGTAGCGACCTGCTCATCTGGGGGGTGTGACCCCTGAAAGGGAACAACGTGACCCTACCTCAACCACGGGTATTGCAGAAACTTGATGGGGCGCCCTGGGAAATCGACCCCTACCTCAAGACCGGCGGCTACGATGCATGGCGAAAGTGTCTGAAGGACCTCACGCCGGCTGACGTGGTCGGAGAAATCAAGAAAGCTGGTCTGCGCGGGCGGGGCGGCGCGGGCTTCCCAACCGGTATTAAGTGGGACAAGGTGCTCAATCATCGGGTGCAGGAGCGGTATTTCGTCTGCAACGCCGGTGAACATGAGCCAGGGACCTTCAAGGACCGTCATCTCCTGAAACATATTCCGCATCAATTGATCGAGGGCTGTCTGATCGCCTCGCGAACGGTCAATGCCAAGGCCTCGTATATCTACGTGAACCATGAATACGAGGAAGAAGAAGCGAATCTGAGGAAAGCCATTGCTCAGGCGCGTGAGCGCGGTCTGTTGGGAAAGAATATTCTCGGCACAGGTGTCGATTTGGACCTGGAGGTATTCTCCGGCCACGGCAGTTATGTGGCGGGAGAAGAGACGGCGATGCTTGAATCGATGCAAGGGCGTCCGGCGATGCCCCGGCAGAAGCCGCCATTTTATCCCACGGATTTCGGCCTGTACGGTAAGCCGACGCTGGTCAATAATGTTGAAACCTTGTGCAATATCCCGCAGATTTTGAAAAATGGAGCCGCATGGTTTACGGAGGTGGGGACGGAGAAATGTCCCGGCACCATGCTCTTCTCGCTCAGCGGTTCAGTCAATCGGCCTGGCGTGTATGAAATGCCGATGGGCGTCACGATTCGGGACCTGATCGAGACGTGCGGCGGGGGCGTTCCGAATGGACGGAAGATCAAGGCCGTGTTCCCCGGAGGACCGGCGTTCTCAATGGTGACGGCCGACCAATTGGACCTGCCGATGGATTTCGATTCACTTAAGAAGGCTGGGACCGGGCTCGGTTCGGCTGGAACTATTGTGATTGATGATGCGACCTGCATGGTGGCCGCAACCCTGAAGTACTCCAATTTCTTCAAGGGGGAGAGCTGTGGGCAATGTCCCCCTTGCCGAATGGGGACTATTAACCTCGCGACGCTGATGGAGAAGATCGAGCGGGGTGAGGGCAGCAGGAAGGATCTGGATTCGCTCCTTCAACTCTGCGGATTTGTGAAGGGCACAGGGTATTGTACGCTCATCACCGGCGCCGCGGTGTTGGTGCAGAGCAGCCTCCGGTTGTTCCAGCATGAATTTGAAGAACACATTCGACTGCAGCGCTGTCCATTTCAGCCTGCACACACCGGGGCTGGCGCGAAGAGCTAGAGAGGCCGTGGCATGCCGCATGTGAGTTTTCTCCATCCCCAGGGACGCAGTGGGGAAGTCGACGCCAACCTCACCCTATTGGAGGCGGCCAAAGCGCTCGGTTTCCAACTGAATCATGATTGCGGCGGCAATGCGTCGTGTACGACATGTCGAGTCGAGGTCCAGACGGGCGGGGACAATCTGTCTGAGATCGATTTTGACGAACAGGATTTGTTGGATCGCGAAGCCCTTTCTGAGTCGTGGCACCGGCTTGGGTGTCAGGCGCGGGTGCTGGGTGATGTTGTGGTGAGAGTCCCCGAGACCAAGTGGGCACAAACGACGTCCTCGTCGTCGGGCCAGGTTGAGAAAAGAGGGGGCGGGCTTCCGTAAGTTCCCGCGAGATGGTAAAGTAAGACAACGTGCCGAACACGTAGACCAGAAGGAGGAACAACGATGGTAACGATTACGCAATTGGCCGAACAGAAAATAAAGGAACTCATGACCGAGGAGAAAGACGTCGTCGGCCTGCGGATTTACGTTCGCGGTGGAGGATGCCATGGCTACCAGTATGGAATGGCGTTCGAGTCGAAAATGGCTGATGATGACACGGTCATTGAAAAGGGTGATGTGAAGGTCATCATGGACTCCCAAAGTGCGCCGCTCTTGCAGGGGGCGGAAGTTGACTATGTCGATAGCTTGCAGGGATCTGGGTTCTCCATCAAGAATCCGCAAGCGAAGACCACCTGCGGGTGCGGCAGCTCCTTCAGTGCGTAAGACTTCCGGTGGCAGAGCCGGAATGTTGTGAGTTGAGTGAACCATCAAGCCGGGAGTGGCTCCCTTCCTAACGGGCAGCCCTCCCGGCTTGTTCGTTGTGTCAATCTGTCGGGGGTATTGTTCGGATGCCACAGGCGACCGTCACACGTCGGTATAGGTTTTGCGCCGCCCATCGTCTGCACACTGATCACTTGTCCGTGGAAGACAACCGCACTATTTTCGGCAAGTGCAACAACCCCAACGGACATGGGCATAACTACGTGGTGTTCGTCTCCGTGAAGGGTGAGATTGATCCACGCAGTCATCAGGTGTTGGACGTGTCGAGGCTGGATACCGTGGTCGACCGAATTGTGGTGCAGCGTTTCGACCATCAGGATTTGAATCAGGATCCAGAGTTTATGAGTCAAACCACAACCGGTGAGAACCTGGTCTTGCTCATCTGGAATTTGCTCGTAAACGAGATGCCGGCGGGGAGGCTCGTCAAGGTGGGAGTGATCGAGACGAGAGACAACTACTTCGAATATTCCGGGTCTGCAACGCAGGCGCGGGCAGAAGAGGGAGTGAGGCATGGCTAAAGTGGTTTCCGGCTCCCGCGCCAGACGGAGGAAGCTGGTTGGCGAGGCATCCGGTCAGGATCCGATTGAAGGACTGATGACGAAACTCCTTGTGGAGTTGGGAGAGGATCCCGACCGCAACGGGCTACTGAATACCCCGAAGCGAGTCGCCAAGGCCATGCGTTTTATGACGCAGGGCTATCGCCAGGATATCGATCACCTGCTCAACGGGGCGCTCTTTCCTATCGAGTACGATGAGATGGTGATCGTGAAGGATATCGACTTCTTCAGCATGTGTGAGCATCACCTGCTTCCGTTCTTCGGTAAATGCCACGTAGGATATCTGCCGAACAAGAAAGTCGTGGGTCTCAGCAAGATCCCACGAGTCGTCGATGCGTTTAGCCGGCGGCTGCAAGTGCAGGAACGGTTGACGCTGCAGATCGCCGAAACGCTTAAGAAGAAGTTGAATGCCCATGGCGTGGCGGTGGTCATGGAGGCCCGTCACCTCTGTATGATGATGCGAGGCGTAGAGAAGCAGAACACGGTAGCGGTCAGCAGTTCCATGCTCGGCGTGTTTCGGACTCAGCAGCAGACGCGAGAAGAGTTCCTGACGTTGATTCGCGGCAGTAGCGTGCGAGACGGAAACTAGTCGGTTCAGGCACCCGGTGTTTTCGGTAGTCCCTCGACAAACCCTCGCAGCAGATCGTTAAAGACCTCGGGCTGTTCCCGATTACTGACGTGTCCGGCGGCTGGAATGACGGCCAGCCGGGCCCCGGGGATTTCCCGCGCCATCAACTCAGCGTCGGCAAGGGGAGTAGTCAAGTCTTCTTGGCCGACCACCACCAGCGTCGGGCAGGTGATGGTCCGGAGATGAGTCAGGGAATTCGGCCGGTCAGCCATAGCCATGAGGTCCACCAGAATGCCGCTCACGGGCGCTTGGTGGATCGTCTTGCGGATGTACTCAACCAGTTCCGGTTTTCGCTGCAGCGACGTCGCCCCGAGCAGTTTCGTTAGCATCGTGTCCGCGACTGCCGTCGTTCCCCGTGTATAGGCCGTTTGTGCCAGCTGATAGCGCCCCGCTCGTCCCTCTGTGCTGTCTGCCTGCGCGCGTGTATCGGCCAGGACCAACGCCTGTAGTCGATGACTGTATCGTTTGGAGAAGGCGAAGCTGACATATCCACCCATGGAGAGTCCGACCAAGATCGCCCGGGGTATGGCTAGGTGATCGAGGAGGGCCGAGACGTCATCGGCGTACTGGTCGAGCGTGAACGACCAGAGCGGCGCATCCGATTCACCGTGGCCGCGCAGGTCGATGGCAATGGTCCTGAATTGCCGCGAGAGCGTCGCCACTTGTGGCGCCCACATGGAGCGATTTAACGGGAAGGCGTGAAGGAAGACCAGCGGGATCCCCGTGCCTTGGTCGTCGTAGGCGAGTCGGATGCCATGCATGTCAAAAAACATCGGGAATTCCTTGGAGCCCATGCTGCCACTCGTTCGTAGCATCACCGTGTGAGAGAATCAAGGGGCCGATTCATTGCGGGGCCTCGGTTTGCGGTGATTCCGGTCTGCCGTATAGAATGGAGTCGTTGTCTTGATGGGAGTGATGATGCCGGCCCACGATGCTACAGGCGATCTCTTTGCGGTCCCCCGAGAGGCAACCGCTGTCGGTAGGGTTCCGTTGGCGGAACGCCTGCGTCCGCGGAGCTTCGATGATCTGGTGGGGCAGGATGAGGTGGTGGGTCTGGGCCGCCCGCTCCGTCGCGCGATCGAGGAGGATCGACTGTCATCGGTGATTTTCTGGGGACCTCCGGGTTGCGGGAAAACCACCTTGGCCGGGCTGGTGGCACAGTACACGAAATCGGAGTTCGTGCCGTTTTCAGCAGTGACCGGAGGCATTCCGGAGCTGCGAGAAATCATCAAAGCTGCGGAGCAGCGGCGAGCCGTGGGGCGAGCGACCACGTTGTTCGTGGACGAAATCCACCGATTCAACAAAGCTCAGCAAGATGCCTTTTTGCCTCACGTTGAGCGGGGGACGGTCGTCCTCATCGGGGCGACCACCGAGAATCCCTCCTTCGAACTGATCGCGCCGCTGCTCTCCCGCTCCCTTGTGGTCGTTCTCCAGCCGCTGACGGCAGAGGCGCTTGGTGCGATTCTCGACCGCGCCGTGGCCGATTCCGAGCGCGGCCTTGGCTCCCTTCGCCTCGCTGTGCAGCCCGCGGCTCGTACACGGCTGATCGCATTCGGCAACGGTGATGCCAGGAGTTTGTTGACTACGCTGGAATTCGTAGCTCGTCAGGCTCCGGTAGGTCGGGATGGGACGAGAACCATCGACGAACAGCTCCTGGACACCGCGTTGCTGGCTCAATCACTACGATACGACAAGTCGGGCGAGGAGCACTACAATCTCGTGTCGGCCTACATTAAAAGCTTGCGCGACTCAGATCCTGACGGGGCGCTGTACTGGCTTGCGCGAATGTTGGAAGGGGGAGAAAATCCTCGATTCATCGCCCGTCGCATGGTGATTTTCGCGTCGGAGGATATCGGCAATGCCGATCCCCAGGCGTTGGTCGTCGCGAATGCCGTGGCTCAGGCTGTAGAATTCGTAGGACTTCCGGAAGCGCAGATCAATCTGGCGCATGGCACAACATACCTGGCCTCCCGCCAAAAAGATAATGCGTCCTATATTGGGCTACAGGAGGCGCGTCGTGATGTCCGGCAGCATGGCAACCTCGGTGTGCCGTTGCATCTTCGCAATGCCGTGACCTCGCTGATGAAGGAGATGGGCTATGTTCAGGGGTATCGATACGTGCATGACGATCCGACGGCCCGCAGCGACCAGAGTCATCTGCCCGAGCCCTTGAAAGGGGCGTGCTATTACCGTCCCCGCACGCCATCCGCTGATGAAGAAAGGGACTAGACAAACCGTTCGTTCCGGTTATACTGGGCTCCGAGGTGCCGATGCCGCGTCAGTCCCATTCAGCCGAGAGTGTCACCGAACGGCGAAAGTATGTCCGCGCGACCCTGGTGGGGTCGGCCCTGGTATCGCCCCAGAACGGTGCCAAGGGGTTCACGGCGGTGCTGGACAACGTGAATAAGATCGGCGCCGGATTGCATTCCAAAGAAACCCTGCCGATCGGCGCGAAGATTACCGTGTCATTGGCCTTTCTGGATGCCGAGCTGGTCGAGCAGCAGGAGAAACTGACCGCCACCGTGGCCTGGGCCAAGCCATGGGAGAAGGGCACGTTGCTCGGGGTGGTGTGGGACGATCTGGTGACGAAGGAGAAAAACCGCTGGTTGTACTATTATCTTGAAGAGACCCTGAAGTCGACCGATTAACCGATTGCCGTCAATTTGTCCCGCACGTCCTGCAATTCATCGGACAACGATTCCCAGCGCGCCGTGAGTCGCTCCAGTTCCTTTTTCCAAGCTTCCTGCTCTCGCTGCAATTCGCTCCATCGGCCATGTTCCTGGTAGAGGGCCGGGTCGGCCAGTTCCAGTTCACGCGCTTTCACTTTTGATTCCATTGTGGCGATCTCGGATTCCGCGCGCGAGACCTGTTTTTCGAGGCGCGCCTGCGTTTTGCTGAGATCCCGTCGTTCCCCACCCTGAGATTTTTGTTGCACCTGCGAGGCCATGGCCTTGGTGGGGCCGTCTGATTTGCCGGCCTGGGTGGCGGCGAGTTCCGCGCTGCTTTCCTTGATCGATTCGAATTCCTGCGCTTTCTTCCACAGATAATATTCGTAGTCACCGAGATAGTTCTTGGCCTGGCCGTCGTCCACTTCCACGATGAGGGTCGCGACGCGGGCGAGGAAGGTCGGATCATGCGAGATAAATATAATGGTGCCGGGAAAATCCGTCATAGCGTCGGTCAGCATATCGACCGAGGCGGGGTCGAGGTGGTTGGTCGGCTCATCGAGCAACAGAGTATTGGCCGGTTCCACCAGCATCCGGGCAAGAGCCACGCGGTTGCGTTCGCCCCCGCTGAGGGCTTTGATGGGCTTCTTCTGGTCATCGCCTGAAAATAAAAAGGCGCCGGCAATGCCGCGGAGAAAATTTGTTTCCGCCTGGGCTGAGACCTCGGCGAGGGATTTCAGAATCGTGTCGTCCGGGTTCAAAGACTCCGCCTGATGCTGCGCGAAGTAGTGGAGGGTCACACCGTGTCCGACGTGGCGCGATCCCTTTTCGAACGGCAGCACCCCCGCGAGCATCTTGAGGAGGGTACTTTTCCCGGCGCCGTTCTCGCCCACGAGCGCGATGCGTTGCCCGCGTTCCACCGTGAAATTCAGAGACCGGTAAATAATCTTTTCGCCGTAACTCTTGGCAACACCTTTCAGCTCCAGCACGTGTCGACCACTGGCTGCCGGCAGGGGAAACTTAAAGCGCACCCGTTTGGTATCGCGTTGCCGCTCGATCAACTTGACCTTGTCCAATTGCTTGATGCGCGACTGCACCTGTTTGGCTTTATTCGCCTGGTATCGGAAGCGATCGATGAAGTTCTGGACGCGGGCCACTTCCTTACTCTGGCGGTTGGCGGCTGCTTCGATCTGCGCATCCCTGGCGGCGCGCAGCTCCTGAAACTTCGTGTAGTTCCCGCGGTATTCCTGCAGTGTGCGATCACGGAGTTCCCAGATATGCGTGGCGATGCCGTCGAGGAATTTCGTGTCGTGGCTGATCACCAGGAGTGTGAGGTTCGAGTCGAGCAGAAACCGCTCGAACCAACGCTGGGTTGGTTTGTCCAGGTGGTTCGTCGGCTCGTCCAGCATGAGTACATCGGGGTTTGAGAGTAGCAGATGCGCTAGGGCGACCCGCATGCGGTAGCCGCCGGAGAGGTTTTCGAGCGGCCGGGAAAAGTCGGCTTCGGTAAACCCCAGGCCGGAAAGGATGCGCTCGGCCTCATGTTCGGGGTACATGTCCCGGTGCACGGCATCGAGCACAGTTTTCCCGACGATGGTTTCCAGCTCCTGCGGGAGATAGCCGATGCGCAGCCGAGGACGCTTGCGAATGCTCCCCTTGTCGGGAGACTCCTCACCGAGGATCATCCGGAAGAGCGTGGTTTTTCCGGCTCCGTTTGGACCCACGAGCCCGACGCGCGCGCCGGGACGCAAGTGTGCGGTGGCTCCTTCAAGCAAAACCTTGGTGGAATATTGTTTATGGACGGATTCGAGCTGAAGCATGGGTCAGTGTGACTCAGAGTATGGGGTGATAAGTTTGACGGAGGTGCCCGCTATGAAGCGCTAGCGTTCCTGGATGCACCGGTAGTCAGTGACGCCTAGACTGGTACAGAGGGGGTATCCCCGCACACATTTGGAGTGTTGGTCGGACAAGCTTGATTTGGTGGAGCTGGCCGGGATTGAACCGGCGACCTCGTGAATGCCATTCACGCGCGCTCCCAACTGCGCCACAGCCCCACGCAAGCTCGCATCAGTAGTGCACAGGCACCGGAAACACGATCACGGGTGCAGAGGTAACTCTGCAATCTAGCACGGCCGGTTTTTGTCAGTCAAGAAAACGGTGGGAGGACGGCGCAAGCCCTAGCCCTTCATGCTCGCAGTCGCGCACGATCGGAATGTGCTCGCTTGACGCGCCGGTGAAGGCCCAGGTTTCAGCCTTCTCGGAGGTGAGGGAAAATGAGCCGCGCGCAATGCAAAGGGACTGGGCGCAACTCCGTCTGGGAAAGCATGGCGCGGAGCGAAGGTCCAAGGAATTCAGTGTTCGTTGGCCGCGAGAAGGGGCGCGCAGAACCGAGGTCAGGCAACTTGGTGCCGAAAACGTTGCTTGACAAACCGAGAGGCGAATCCTACCATGATGCCCTTCCGGCTCTGATCAGTACGCGGTCAGGGCTTTTTTTTCGAGCGCAGCAAGGTCAAGAAGGAGCAGAGGCAGCGAACAATGGCGAATCTCGTCATCATCGGCTCCCAATGGGGGGACGAAGGTAAAGGGAAGATTGTCGACATCCTCGCCAAGGATGCCGATATGGTCGTGCGGTACCAGGGGGGCTCCAATGCCGGCCATACCGTCATCAATAAACGGGATACGTTCATTTTCCATCTGATCCCCTCCGGCATTTTGTATCGAGGCACTCGGTGTCTCATCGGGAACGGCGTCGTGGTCGACCCCGGGGCCTTGATCGAAGAAATGGACCATTTGCAAGGACAGGGTGTGAAGATCGCGAAGAACTTTGCCGTCAGCGATCGTGCGCATCTGATCCTGCCCTATCATAAGGCGATTGATAAAGCGTCCGAGCAGTCAAAAGGTGTGCGTCGCATCGGCACGACCGGTCGAGGCATCGGCCCTTCCTACGGCGATAAAATGGCGCGGATCGGGATTCGAATGGGTGATCTGCTGAACCCGCCGCTGTTCAAACAAAAACTCGAAGAGAACCTTGTCGATATCAACTGGTTGCTGGAACAACTCCATAAGGTGGACTGTTTCGAGTTGGAGAAGGTGTATCAACAGTACATGGGCTATGCCGATCGCCTGAAAAGTTACATCATCGATACTACCCTGGTCGTTAATAGAGCCGTGGATGCCGGCAAGACCGTTTTGTTCGAAGGGGCGCAGGGAACCCACTTGGATGTGGATTTCGGCACCTACCCGTATGTGACCTCGTCGAGTTCATCGGCTGGGGGGGCTTGCACGGGAACCGGCGTAGGCCCCACAAAAATTGACGCCGTCTTGGGGATTACCAAGGCTTACACCACGCGCGTCGGCAGTGGTCCATTTCCGACTGAACTGACCGACGAAGTGGGTGGATGGCTGCAGGAGCGGGGGAAAGAATTCGGCGCGACGACAGGGCGCGCCCGCCGTTGCGGGTGGTTCGACAGCGTCATTGTTCGTCATGCCACCAGAGTGAACGGCTTGTCTTCGCTGGCCGTGACGAAGTTGGATGTGCTGGATGGCTGCAAGGAACTCAAGGTGTGCACTGGGTATCGTGTGAACGGCAAGATCCATCGGGAGATGCCGGCCGACCTGCTGGCGTTGACGAATTGCGAGCCGGTGTATGAACGGGTACGTGGCTGGAGTGCCCCCACCACCGGTGTCACGACCTACAAAAAATTGCCCGCAGAGGCCAAGCGGTATCTTACGAGGATTGAAGAGTTAACTGAGTGCCGGATTGATATGATTTCCACTGGCTCGCGGCGTGATGAAACCATCATACTCAACAATCCGCTCAAGGCCGGTCGCCGTGCCCGGTCGAAACGTTCTCGATAGGTCGTGCATTGTTCCGGCGACGGTGACTCGCCGTAGCGAACGATCATCTGTCAGTGGTATGATCCCCTCCGCCACGAGTCCAGACCTGTAGTCGTGGCCCACCGTGCGTTGGAGAGTCGGTAGCTCAGTCGGTAGAGCATCGCCCTTTTAAGGCGAGGGTCCTGGGTTCGAATCCCAGCCGACTCACCACAATAAATCAATCACTTACGAGGCTGTCGAGCCTCGAAAATCATCAAAAACCGGCCCGTGTGCTAAATTTGTGCTAAACCGCTCCGGTTGGCACTCATCCAACACCTTCACACCCTCTCTCAGGCTTTCCGGCGAATGATGCGCATAGCGTTGCGTCATCAAATTCGTCTTGTGCCCGAGTAGCCGTTGAACCTTGTAGAGATCCACCCCGCGCTGAACCAACCGCGTGGCGAAGGTGTGCCGCATGTCGTGAAACCGGAAGTCTGGAATCCCGGCCCGATTGCGCGCCTCACAAAACTCCCGCACCAGAAAACGCACCTGCAGGAGATTGCCGAGCGGGGTCTTGAAGACTGGCCCACGTGACAGTCCGGTAGCAGCCTGTTTTGCGGCCAGGAGTTCATAGACCTTGGTGTTGAGGGGGATGGTTCGTCGTGTGCCGTTCTTGCTTTGCATCACGATCAAGGTTCCCCGCGAGAAATCCACGTCCTGCCATTGCAAGTTCAGGATCTCTCCTTGGCGCATGCCGGTATTCAGGGCAAAGACCATAATCTCTCGCAGCCACGGTGACGACGCGGCCATAAGTCGGTCTTCTTCCTCCGGCGTCAGCCAACGGTCTACCTCGTTCCTGACCTGTTCCATGGAGACCCGGTGCATTGGGTTTTCCCGGCACCATTCCCATTCCCGCATAGCCAGGTTGAAGGCATGCCGGACAAGCTGCAGCTCCTTGTTGATCGTGGCTGGAGCCGCTCGTTCTACTCGACGCTGCGCCTTGTACTGAGCCATCACCTTCGGTGTGATATGGGCTAGGATTTTGTCTCCCAAAACAGGGAGGAGATGTCCCAATGCGGCGTGATCGCGCAAACGGCTTTTGACCGCTTTGAGGGTGGCTCGTTCCGCGACGTACCGTTCCATCATCTCCTTAAACGTGTGCTCCTGTTCTTCACGCCGCTCGAAAAATTGCCCTTCGGCGATCTGGACCTTCACCTTGGCATAAATGGCTTCGGCTAATTGCTTCTTGCTTGTTCCAGTGCTTCGCCGGACTTGCCGGCCCTGATACATAAAGCTCATCCACCATACGTCTTTACGCTTCGTGAGCCCCATCCTGCTCCTCCTTCCCGATGAGGCCTGATTTCGGTCTGGTTTCCCCGTGGCGGGGAGTATAGACCTCGCGTTTGGCGGCTTCAATAATCGCATCGACGGTCTGGAATTGGGGGCGCCGGCCAAACGTCACTGGCTGATGGGGCCGTGGTGGTCCGTCCAACCAAGCCTGGATGGCAGGGGTTTCGAACCGGATTAATCGGTTCAATCGACGGTAGGGAATCCTGTTCTGAGATACCCACAGATACAGCGTGGATTGCTTGACGTTAAGCCATCCGCATACCTCTTTTACGGTCAACAACGTCTGCATGGCTGGTTCCAATCGTGAAGATCTCTGGCACTCATCGGTCTGTGATTTCGTCGAACATTAATTCGGAACAGTGTCTAATTGGGTGCGACCCGTGGCCGGGGAGCAGCGGGGCAGGCCTTCCCGGTCCCCTCCGTGCCGGTCTCCGCCCCTCCAGGCCTGCCCGCTGCGAGAGCCCCGTGCCGCCTCCTTCGTTACGCCCCACCCTTGGTTGGTGAAGGGTGGGGCTAGAACATACTTTCAGAAGGAGGCGGACATGTCCGTTGATAGCTCTCTCGGTTCCTCGAACGGTGGACGGCCACTGAGCCCGGTTCGGAAATATGCGGTCCCTCGGTACCGTGTCACGCTCGTGCGCGAGGGCCGTGCCATGCCGGCGGCGGAATCGGTCCATACGTCGGAGGGTGCGGCGACCATTCTCCGGCCGTTGTTTGCCGGTCTGGACCGGGAACAGTTCCTCATCTGTGGCCTGGACGCCAAGCACAAGCTCATCGGAATCAATGTGGTCTCCACCGGCTCGCTGAACCTGACGATTGTGCATCCACGCGAGGTCTTCAAGCCGCTCATTCTCATGAATGCCGGCGCCTGGCTCTGTTCGCATAATCACCCGTCCGGAGACATCACCCCGAGTCCCGAAGATCGCATCCTGACCAAGCGGCTGCGTGAGGCCGGAGAACTGTTCGGCATTACGCTTCTCGATCATCTCATCCTTGCCGAAGAACGCTATTACAGCTTCGCCGACCAGGGTTGGCCCGGCGCTTAGCGCAGCAACCGCAACACCCAGGCCGCGCCAGCCGCCACGAGGGCCAGCCCGATTGCTGCCGTGCCCCAGGCGACCAGGTCGACAGCCAGCGCATTGCCGATGGTTTGAATTTGTGACGCCGTCATGCTCCCTCTCCCTTGTCATCACTTTCAGCATGTTCTCTTAGTTTGAAGGAAAGGAGGCAGGCTGCTGCCAGCCTGCCTCGATGGGCTCCCTCTCAGCCCACAATCGCGCGCACGCGCTTAAAGGCGTAGATCGCCAACGCCACGCCAATCAAGGCTGTGGCCCACAAGAGCAGATCGGCCCGCACCGTGGCCACATCTGCCGACACCGGAAACAACTGCGCCTGCGAGAGCGTCGGGACACCCAAGGCGAACACGAACGCCATGAGCAGTCCGCCAAGCCCTTTCACCCAACCCCATCCCTTCATACGGCACCTCCTTGTGCTGCTGGTGGTTCCGTCCACCCACGCCGCCGGATGACTCGCCGACGGCCGAGCGCCTCAGTAAGTCTGAGGCAGAATTAGTTTGATGATGAGGCCCACGGCAAAGCCGCCGAGCCAGAAGATCGCCGTGAAATAGGTCATCGCCTCAATCGCCGGCAGGTCCATAGAACACTCCTTCGCCAATGAGCCGCATCGAACCTTCTTCATAGACTTCTGAGACGGACAACCCATATCGGCCGGTAATTTGCGCAGCTGTCAGGATCTCGCCGCTGTCCAGGAGATAGCGCCAGCCCTGACGTTCCTTGCTCATTCCCGCTCCGCCGAGGATTCGAACCGGTCGCTTGGGTACAGCTGGAACTGTTGGTGCTGGAGGAGACATCCCCAATGGGTTCAGCAGACTGGCCGACCCGTTGGCTGGTGCTCCGATCGTCGTGGTTGAGACAGGAGCCGAACCAGCGGCAGAGGCTGGCTTGCTCGCACTCAGCGAGGACCAGGGCCGCCAAACCATAAGCGTCAGAGCAAACAGCCCAGCCGCGATTCCGATCGCGACCCGTGCCGACTTAAAGACGGTATGGCTGCGTTTCTCTTCCCGAATGGCCGCCGAGGCATAACTCGAATAGTAGGCATAGATCGCCGGCGAGTAGGTGCCGACGAAGGCCCGAATGACTTCGTGATCTTCCGGATTCCCACGCACCTTGCCCTGATACTTTTTCGAGAGCCCGACAAAGCTCAGCTTCCGAAACTTCACCGTCGCTTCGATGAGCCGCGTGACCCCTTGTGACATCTGGCGAAAATCTTGACTCATCAGCAGAATGTCCACCCCGTAATGGCGGTGGGTTTCGAGCCAGCGGAGGAGCCCCGGCTCGACCTTCTGCATGGACCGAAAGACGGTCTGGGCCTCATCGATGATGACGGCCGACCCCGGTTCGACATGGGGAAAGGCCTGGAGGACTTCGACCGAGTCTTTCCAGAGTGTAATTTGTTGTTCGAGAGTAGACAGTTCGATCCCGGTAAACAGAGACAACCGGTCCAAATAAATCCCATCGACGGCGATATAGAGCCGTCGGCCTTGTTTGACCCAGGGCAGAAACTTCTCGTAGACCGCGTGATACGACTTTCCCGAGCCTGGCACCCCTTCATACAGTTCAATCATCGAAGACTCCTGAGATAGACCCAGATCCATAGCGCGAGGATGACGGTCCACGCATAGGCCCACCCCATCACCAGTTGATTCATGATCCCCACCGGACGAACGGGATGGTTTGAAGAATGAATCGCGTCCCCATGGCGCTCGCCACGATGGCCAGCGCCTGACTCATGCCGGTCGCGCCCAGCACCCACGCATATTGATCGGGAATCACCGGCAGCGTGAGACCTGCCGTCCCAATGGTGGCGAGCGTGCTGTCCGCCACGGAGAGCAGGGAATCCCAGATCCCGAGGCCCCAATCCGTGAGCGAGAAGAAGAACTCCTCCAGCCAGCAATAGATGAGCGTGAGAATCGCCGTCATGTCGTCTGGCCTCCTCCCACAAAGATGATGCGGTAGGCGGCAATGGAGGCTGTGGCGATCACCAAGGTGCGAAGGACCGTGAAGAACCAGGCCCATTGATTGAAATCGACTTGCTGGCTGCCAAAGAACGCCGAGGGCAAGGCAATCACCGGCAAGGTGGACGGCCAGGTGAGCGACTTCAACAGATTCAGCGTGCCTAACAGGCCACTCGTGGCCCAGATGGTTTGATGCGCTTGCAGAACCGTGCCGAAGGTCCGGCTCTCATGTGAGCCGACTGCGCAGGAGGTTGTCGCCTGGGTCTCCTCGTGCTGCGTCGTGGAGCCGTCTGGATTCTGTGTTGTGGTGGTCGTCGTGGTTGTCGTCTGCTGTTGCGTGTTCTGCTGTGGGGTACTCGCCGGAGGCGGGACCGTGTCCACGAGGACGATATCGCCGGCCGGGACAGGTTTCGGCTTCACGGTCGTCGGCATCTCAGTCGGCGTCACTGCCTGGGAAATGGTGGTATCGGCCGGTTGCGTCGTTCCGTTGGTGCCCACAGGATTCGTATGCGCTTCGACGGACTTGGGATCGCTGGCCGGAAGGCCTCCAACGAAGTTGGCCACCTGCTGCTGCGTCGGCGGAATCAACGCATCTTGAATCGGTGAGGTGGAGCCAGGAATGCCTTTCCGATGGCAGACATATAAGCTAAATCCGCCGACCGCTGGACCATTCACAAAGAAGTTGCCGGTGAAGAAGACGGCCGTACTGAGGCTCTGGAACGGCCCGACGACCCAATCATGCAGGTATTCGCTGTCCACCGCGCAGAGCGGGACATTGGTCGCGCTGAACTGAATGGTCGCATTGGGATAGGCCGGATTGCCTGGCGTGTTCGTGCCCAGACCGGGGAACGTCTGTACGCCTGCATTGGTGCTTGCGACTTGCCAGCCGCCTGGCGTCGAGGCGGCGGTTTTGACAGCCGAGAGGTCACTCTGTGAGTAGTACATTTGGGCCAGCACCAATCCAGCGCTTACCCCCAGGGCCGCCCACCCAACGGGACCGGCGACCATGCGGACCGCCATTGAGGCGGCCGAGGGTGCAAGTGCAGCCGTCGCTACCTGATTCGCTAAGGCCGACCGTTGAGCTGCTAGGTAGGCAATGCGTTCGGCTTGCGCAATCACCCGGGAATACTGCGTGGCAGTTTGGGCAAGCGATTCACCGGGTGTCACACAGAAGGAGACCATGAGACCCCAGACGAGGGTGAGGTAACTGGTTAATAAGAACAGTTTCACAATCGTCCCACTCCGAGACCGGTGAGGAAGGCCAGTAATAAGACCGCCACGAGAACAATGGTGAGATCCACCGGCCTTCCTCCCTCTAGCCGTTACTTCACGACCTCAAGGCCGGTCAGATCGAAAAACGTTCGACCGGTCTGTTCAAACTTGCGGACTTCGATCGACGCCTTGGCCTGCTTGCCCTCAGCCTGCTTACAGACCTCGATCAGCGACATCTGATCGTCCGGAATGCCCAATCGCAGCACGCCCGGGTCCTTGCCCTTCACATAAAAGTCCACTGATCTGTAGACCTTGCCTTCTCGGCTCCTCCGTTCCACATACCCCTGCACCGCCCCCTCTGCTTTGACTTGCATCGTTCACCCCTCCTTGTTGTGAAAAGACTTTCGGATCAGCTCTGCGCCTGACCCACACGCCCCGGCCCGCAAGCCGGACTTTTGGCAGCAATTCATATTCAAAGCGACAGGCCTGGCACATGACAAACAACTTCCCCTTTCGGAAGTCCCCACAGGCTCCGGCAGCGTGGCACTCTGGACCTGGACAGGTCCGGAGGTACACGACGTTAGGTCCGAGGTTTGAGATGAAGCACATACGGCGTTCCTTTCCTTCGCTGCTTCAGCAACGCATAGTGCTTCTGCGTCCATCGTTTGGTGCCCGCATAGATCATCTCGAACAGAAACTGATCGCCACGACAGGCCACCACCACCGCGAGCATGGGACTGATGGCGTTCGCCAGCCAGGCCGCCACATCATCCAACCGCTGTTGAATCCGTTCGACGACGAGCCGGCATCGCATGAAGCCTTCTGTGAGGGCTTTCCACCAGCCCACTAACGGAGCTCGATACTTCTCATAGGATTCCGCCTCTCGTGTCGTCTCGCGAAAATCGACATAGGAGCGCAGTACCCCGACCAAGAAGGCCCGCCAGTCTTCAGCATCCAAAGTCAGCAGGGCCTTGGCACAGGCTTGGGCCCGGTCCTGTTTGAATTCCAGCTCCCATCGGACGCCGTATAAGGCCGCGTCCTCTCGGCCTTTGGCTTGAAGTTCGAGCCGTTTGTCATAGACTCGCAGCATGCTTTGGCTTTCCCGACTGCCGAAATACAAGGTCTCCCCAGTGCGGGTTCCCTCACGATGATTGGAAGCTTGGATGACTTTGAATTGCTTCGATCGGCTCACTAATTGTCCGGCCTCCACGGCCAGCCGGACGGTCTCCACTGCGACAGAGGCCTCCCGGTCGTCCAGTGCGACATCGATGCGCGTCACATGGCCTTTCTGGGCGAAGATCCAGGCCAATACCGTCTTCAGCTTCCTCTCGTCCCACTGGGAGACAATCCCAGCGGAGAGATCGACATGCACTTCTTTGGGATTGCGAGGAGCACCCGTCCCCAATTTCCCGACGCCCGTTTTGCCTTCTGTCATAAGCTGCGCCACGGGATACCCGCGAAACCCGGTCTCACTCTGGAACCAGTCGCCACCAATCAGCGCAATTACGTCCGCCACTTCAGCCTTTGGCAGCGTGAAAGCCAGCCAATCGATGGTCTGCGTGAATCCTCCAACACCGGTCATTTCTTCCCCCTTGGCTTCTGTGCGATAGACGCCCCCGTCTTACCAAGTCGGGGGCGGGGCCGCTGCGCGCGCCGCCGGCTGTCGCCGCCGGTCGCGCTGCGCTGTACCTGTTCCCGGATGCCGAAAAGAGACTGTCCTTGCCCGTTTCCCTGCATGGCAGCCTTCACCCGATCGAGATCAAAGCGGACAAACCGACAAATTCGTTCGACGGGAATCTGGCCCTTCCGGTAAGCACGCCGAATGGACTTCACGCTCACTTGCAGTTCCAGGGCGAGTTCGTCGATCGTCAACCATGTTTTCTTCATCGCGTCTCCTCTTCGGTTCAGCGCACGACGTATGAGCGGACCATACGCAACGGCGCGATTGTGGTGAAAGAGCCCGTTCGTGGACACTAGGGGACAGTAGGGGACACTGAGGGACAGTAGTTTCAGGCGGGAAGGTACCGAGATTCGTAGGGGCTCACGAGGTATCAGGCAGTGATTGAGTCATGAGTATTCCGACAGCTCGCAACTTGATGCTCACGGAACCCGCTCCAGCATTATGAATTGTGATGTTCTGAACTCTCTGCGTAGATATCTGAACGCTAAAACATGCCGACGAGCCAATCGCCATGAACTACGTAGGGAGGCGATTCGGAGATGCGTTTTGCCGAAAAAACATGAGTGCGGTCGAAAAATTGTGGCCAGGACCGAATGGCCCTATTGCAGGGCAATTCCTGGGAGCAATTTCTCCTGTCCACTCGAAAGCGGTTAGGACGCTATTGCAAAGCCAATGCGAGCGGGACGTCATGCCCAAGTCCGCAGAATGCTTCCAGTTAGGACTTATGCATTCGAAGAGGAATAGAAGGCGGGCAAAAAACCGTAGATAAAAGCCAAAAATTGTCTGGCTGGCCTCAAGAAGTGGGAAACGATAATGCCAAGAGAATGAAGGTGTTAGTAAGACTATTTTTGTGACGTGCCCATCGCAGATAGGTGATTTTGTTGATGAAAGCGGGTATCCTTCGGCCTGAAATGCTCACCCCCTACCATGCCAAGTACTTCGCCCACGAACTTACCAAACGCTGTCCGTCAGACAGCATCGAGAAGCTCGCCAGCGCGTTAGTGGATGCCCAGGTAGACCTGAATCCTCATCAAATCGAAGCGGCTCTTTTTGCCTTCCGGTCGCCCCTCTCAAAGGGTGCGCTGCTTGCCGACGAAGTGGGACTCGGGAAGACTATTGAAGCCGGTCTCGTGCTCTCTCAGAACTGGGCTGAACGGAAGCGGCGGGTCCTTGTCATTACGCCGTCTAATCTTCGGAAGCAGTGGCATCAGGAACTGCAGGAGAAATTCTTTCTGCCATGCCGCATCCTAGAAACCAAGTCCTACAATGCTGCTGTCCGCCAAGGAAGTGTTCGCCCCTTCGAATGCGGCGACCTCGTCATCTGTTCCTACCAGTTCGCAAGGTCAAAAGCGGCAGAGATCAGTCTCATGCACTGGGACCTCGTGGTGATTGACGAAGCTCACCGATTGCGGAACGTGTACAAGACGACCAACGTCATTGCCAATACGTTGAAGCAAGCCCTCAAAGATGCACGGAAGCTTCTCCTGACGGCTACACCGCTCCAGAATTCGTTGCTCGAATTGTACGGCCTCGTCAGTGTAGTGGACGACCGCATTTTTGGCGATCTCAAGAGTTTCAAGGAACAGTTTGCGAATCTCCACAACCAATCGACCTTTAATACTCTGAAGGCACGTCTGGAGCCGATGTGCAAACGCACGCTTCGTAGGCAGGTGTTGCCGTATGTACGCTATACCAAGCGTCTGCCGATGGTGCAGCCATTCACGCCGTCAGAGAGCGAAGATCGGCTCTACCATCTGGTGTCCGACTATCTCCGGCGTGACAATCTTCAAGCTTTGCCGGCTAGTCAACGGTCCCTGATGACCCTCGTCCTCCGTAAGCTCTTAGCGTCGTCTTCCTTCGCCATCGCCGGAGCCTTGAACTCGATGAGCCAGCGTTTGCGGGAACGACTTCGACAGGCTGAGGGTCCGAACCCACTAGAACAAGCGTTGGAGGGTGACTTCGAATCCCTCGACGAGATTGCCGAAGAATGGGAAGAGGACGGGGAGCAACCTGAACCTCTCACCGAAGCAGATCGCAAGGCTATTCAACAGGAGATCGACGATCTTGAAGGATTTAGTAAGCTCGCCGTTTCTATTACCCACAACGCCAAGGGGCAGGCCCTTCTGACAGCGTTACGGACGGCCTTTGGTAAAGCCTCGGAACTTGGAGCGGCACAGAAAGCCATCATCTTTACGGAATCCAGACGGACGCAGGAGTATCTGCTCCGAGTGCTTGCCGACAGCCCGTGGAAAGACCACATCGTTTTGTTTAACGGTTCCAACAACGATGAGAAATCGAAGCAGATATACCAAGATTGGCTGCAGCGCCATCTGGAAACCGATCGGGTGACCGGGTCTCGGTCTGCCGATATGCGTTCCGCGATCGTGGACTATTTCAAAGAGCAGGGCCAGATCATGATCGCCACGGAGGCGGGAGCCGAAGGCATCAATCTTCAATTTTGCTCACTCGTGGTCAATTATGACCTTCCCTGGAACCCTCAGCGGATCGAACAGCGGATCGGCAGATGCCATCGTTACGGCCAGAAGCATGACGTGGTAGTAGTGAACTTCCTGAATCAGAACAACGAAGCAGACCAGCACGTCTTTCGTCTCCTCTCTGAGAAATTCCAATTGTTCGAAGGTGTATTCGGCGCCAGCGACGAAGTGCTAGGCGCCATCGAATCCGGGGTGGATTTCGAGAAGCGCATTGCCGACATCTACCAGCGATGCCGCACCACGCAAGAAATCAAATTCTCGTTCGACCAGCTGCAGAGTGAACTCGGCAGCCAGATCGACGAAGCCATGACTCGCGCCCGCCAGCTCCTATTCGAACACTTTGATGATGAAGTCCGCGAGAAGCTGCGCGTGAGCGACGAGAGCTCACGGCTGTACCTGAATCGATACGAACGTATCCTCATGCAGCTGACACGCTTTGAGCTGCGAGACCATGCAGACTTTCTCGCCGATTCGTCCTTCAGGCTAAAATCTTGCCCCTTTGAAGGAGACATTCCGCTGGGGCTGTACGAACTCCCTCGTCGCACCGGAGAAGCCCATCTGTACCGACTCGCCCATCCGCTGGCCGAGCGGATATTGGCACAGGCGAAGGATCGGGCCCTGGAATTAGCTGCGTTGACGTTCGAGTATGGCAAGCATGATGGCAAAGTCAGTGTCGTGGAGCCGTTCATCGGCAAGTCCGGATTCTTGAATGTCTCACTCTTCACGGTCGAGGCGTTGGACCAGGCGGAGGATTATCTTATCTGTACTGGAGTCACGACCCAGGGCGACATCTTGGATGAAGAAGTCGTCCAGCGACTGTTTTCCCTACCAGGAACAGTCACACAGTCTGATCCATCAGCGATTGACGATGCGACACTTCGCACACAGAAAGAAGCACAACAGGAAGCCATTCGCCACCAGATATCGAAGCGCAACGCAGATTTTTTCGAAATCGAGGTAGACAAGCTGGATTCTTGGGCGGATGACTTAAAGGTCGGGTTGGAGCGAGAGATTAAGGAATTCGACCGGCAGATCAAGGAGGCGAGGAGGGCCGCCGTTGCAGCTCTCACCTTGGAAGAGAAGCTCGCCGGCCAAAAACAGATCAAGGCAATCGAAGCCGAACGGGGCAAGCGCCGACGAGCCCTCTTCGATGCACAAGATGAGATTGATCGACGGCGAGAACAGCTGATTAACGAGATTGAGGGGAAGCTGCAACAAAAGGTAAGCTCCCAGCAGCTCTTCTCGATTTGTTGGCAAGTGCGGTAAGGGCGAGGGTTTCTATGAGCGAACCAACCATCATCTGTCCCAACTGTAAGGCCGAGATCAAACTGACGGAGTCCCTCGCAGCTCCGTTGATCGAATCCACACGCCGCGAATACCAGAAGCAACTGGCCCAAAAAGATGCCGACGTGGCGAAACGCGATGCTGCATTGCGCGAGCGAGAAGAAGCGCTTTCCAAGGCACAGCAGACAATCGATGACCAGGTGGCAGAGAGGGTCAAGCTAGAGCGTGGCAAGATCGCGGTTGAGGAAGCAAAGAGGGCAAAGCTGGTTCTGCAAACGGATATTGAGCAAAAGACGCAAGCACTAGCTGATCTGCAAGAAGTCATTAATCAACAGAACGCCAAACTGACTGAGGCACAGAAAGCCCAGGCCGATCTCCTTCGAAAACAGCGAGAATTGGACGATGCAAAGCGTGAACTTGAGCTGACGGTCGAAAGGCGCGTCCAAGACGGGCTTGCTACTACCCGAGAACAGGCCAAGAAAGAAGCTGAGGAAGGACTGAAACTCAAGGTCATGGAGGCAGAGCAAACCATCTCTTCCATGCAGAAGCAGATCGAGGAATTGAAACGTAAGGCTGAGCAAGGTTCACAGCAGCTTCAAGGGGAAGTCCAGGAATTAGAGCTGGAAGCTCTTTTACGCGCAAAGTTTCCTAGAGACACGATTGAACCTGTTCCCAAAGGCGAACATGGTGGTGATGCGTTACAGCATGTTGTGGGACCAACCGGGCAACCGAGCGGGACGATCATTTGGGAATCAAAGCGGACCAAGAACTGGAGCGACGGCTGGCTGGCTAAACTTCGTGAAGACCAGCGGGCTGCCAAGGCTGAGATTGCCGTGATCGTCAGCCAATCCCTCCCCAAGGAAATAGAAACATTCGGGTTAGTGGAGAACGTCTGGGTTACACATACTAAGACCGTACTTCCAGTCGCTCTGACGCTCCGCCACACGCTCATCGAGGTTGCCTCAGCACGTCAAGCGTCCGAGGGGCAGCAGACCAAAACCGAAATGGTCTATCAATATCTCACTGGGCCTCGCTTCCGTCATCGGGTTGAGGCAATTGTCGAGGCGTTTTCCTCTATGCAGGAAGATCTCGATAAAGAGAAAAAGGCCATCATCAAGCAATGGGCCAAACGAGAAGAGCAGATTGATCGAGTCATGCAGGCAACGGCTGGCATGTACGGCGATTTGCAGGGGATAGCGGGAAAGACGATTCAGGAAATCGCAGGCTTGGACATGAGATTTCTCGATGCACCGAAGACTGATTCGGAGGGTAAAGCATAATGGCCAAGGTTATACCATCAAAACTCTTAGCCGAGACCGCTTCGGAGCTGCCTACGTCAACTGATACTCCTGCCGTCGTATCACCAGTGGCAAGCCCCACACATTGCCCGTATCGCAGGGCTACAGACCTCTTACAGCGACTTGCTCCTGGAAAGATGCGCGTCGGTTTCATTATTGGAGCAGGTTGTCCCCTGGCTGTAAGAGTGCCCGACGGCGAAAGAGCCAACCCACTAATCCCCGATATTGCAGGACTAACAAAGCAAGTTAAGGATACTCTTGACGCAGACACTGAGTTAAGAGAAGGGGCAAAGAGCGCCTGGGAGCGCGTGATCGGCCGCGGTATTCTCACACCAACGGTCGAAGATGTACTAAGCCATATTCGAACGTTAAAAGCGTTGTGTGGCAAAGGTGAAATCGACGGCTTCCCAGAAGCTCTCCTCATCAAGCTTGACCGTGCTATTTGTGAGCAGATACGGAAGATTGTCAGCAACCCTCTTCCAGCAAATGATACGCCCTATCATGTTCTGGCAAAGTGGATACAGGCGATTGATCGGGATAAACCCGTTGAAATTTTCACTACAAACTATGATCTTTTGCTGGAACAAGCCCTGGAAGAGCAGCGCGTTCCATACTTTGACGGATTCGTGGGTTCTGACAGTGCATTTCTCGATCTTGAGTCTATGGCAGAGGATGACCTGCCTGCTCGATGGGCCCGACTATGGAAAATCCATGGCTCCGTCAATTGGTGGATGACCATGAGACAGAAAATTCGCAGAAGTCGTGATGAGGGCAAGGGAGAGCAGTTATTGATTTACCCGTCACATCTTAAATACGACCAAAGTCGTCAAATGCCGTATTTCGCAATGCTTGATCGACTTCGCATGTTCTTACGATCAGATCAATGCGTGCTTCTGACTTGCGGCTACTCCTTCGGGGATGAGCATATCAACGCCTATATAGGACAGGGACTTTCCGGAAATCCAAACGCTGCATGTTTCGGTATGATCTTCAATGATCGGGGTGATGCTCCAAAAGCAGTTGAACTCGCAAAGCGGTATCCGAACCTGACGTTACTCGCTGCAGATGGAGGTATTGTCGGAACCATAGAGCGTAATTGGCATAGCGATTCCAATGATAGTAATCAAGCTTACTCAATTGCCGTAGGAACAGGACTGATGAACGGCAGGACAACGGCGCCAGAAAAGCAGTGCAAGTGGCTCCTCGGAGACTTCGCAGCTTTCGGACAATTTCTAGCGCACCAGTTGTCGAGCCGGGATGTCGAACGGAATGTTAAAGATGCGTTCTGACCCGACCCTCATAGGAACAGTACAGGATGTTGCAGGCACCACGGTGAGTGTCTCGCTAGTGAATGAAACATCGACCGGGTTGAGTTTCTTTAATGGTGAATCATACCGGATCGGTCAGGTTGGTAGTTTTGTCCGCATTCCGCTTGGATATACATCGTTATTTGGAATAGTTTCCCAGGTTGGAGCTGGTGCCGCACCAAGTTCAGAAAACGAAGCCAAGCCATGGGGCAATCAGTGGCTCAAGGTTCAACTAGTTGGTGAGAGAGGTCGTGAGGGGAGATTTGAGCGAGGCGTATCACAGCATCCTACAATCAATGATACCGTCCACATTGTTACTGAGGAAGATCTTCGTGAGATATACGGACCAGGTGATCCCGTTGATTTTGTGACTGTTGGGCACCTGGCGAGCGCAGAGTCAATTCCCGCACTCGTTAATATCAACAAGCTTGTGACCCGCCACTCGGCAGTTGTGGGGACGACGGGCGCGGGAAAATCAACTACTGTTGCTGGACTGTTAGCTGTACTGTCTGACCCGTCCCGATATCCTTCCGCTAGAATAGTGGTTCTTGATATTCATGGAGAATATTCAAATGCGCTAACCGATCGTTCAACGGTATTCAGGATTGTACCCGATGTGACTAGAGGTGAACGGCAGCTGCAAATACCATTCTGGGCCCTCAGTTTTGAAGAACTGGTGAAGCTTGCTTTTGGAGATCTGAGGGATCAGCCGCTAGCGGCTGTTGCTGATACAGTCCTGGCTCTTAAGCGCGAATCTCTAAATAAAACACCACGTGATGGAGTGAGACCTGACGCCATTACGGTAGACTCACCTGTTCCTTTCTGCATCCATAAACTGTGGTTTGACTTCCATCAACGTGAATATCGCACCGTTATTCCAAAGCCGGGAGGGGCTCAGGACGAAGTAGAATCTGCCTATGTACTTGGCACCGATGGGAAGCCTGTCCAGATCGGTGACGCGATGACGGTCACTCCTCCTCAGTACAGGACAGTCAAAACCACAGGGCCGGCGAGTGATCGCGTACAGTGGGGACCAGATCCGCTCGGTATGCGGCAGCAATTAGCCGTCCTCGCGTCAAAACTTCGTGACCCACAGCTAGCCTTTCTTTTTAACCCAGGTGACTGGCGGCCCCAACTAGATGGCACCGTTGCCAAGGACTTAAATGTTCTCCTGGCGGACTGGATAGGAAGCCCATCACCTATCGCAATTCTAGACTTATCAGGAATTCCTTCTTCAGTACTGAACGACCTCATAGGAGCCTTGCTACGTACTTTGTATGACGCCATTTTTTGGGCTAGGAAGTTGCCAGAAGGTGGTCGGGAGCGTCCTTTGATGCTGGTGCTAGAAGAAGCACATGCATATCTGGGGAAGGAGCAGGGTAGTCCTGCTTCAGCTGCTGTGCGGCGGATTGCTAAAGAAGGACGTAAGTATGGTGTGGGCGTCATGATTGTGAGTCAACGTCCCTCAGAAATTGATCCTACAATCCTGTCCCAGTGTGGAACTATTGTCGCTATGCGGCTTGCCAATGACACCGACCGTGCGCAAGTGGCTGGAGCCTCTTCGGATAATCTCAAAGGTTTGTTCGACATGCTTCCGATACTTCGCACGGGAGAAGCCATTATTGTCGGGGAGGCTGTCAGTCTTCCAATCCGAACTCTAATTGATCCACCAGGGAAAAATAGATGGCCTGACAGTCGAGATCCTCGAGTTGTCGTTAGGCAAGTACCGACACTAGTCGGTGATGTTAAGAAAGACGGTTATGAAAGCGAAGGCGGCTGGGCAGTGCCAAGAGCTAAAGAAAATTATTCGATTGTTATGCGACAGTGGCGCAAACAAAGCCCTGACTACGAGCATAAGAACAGTGACTCAGGTACAACGGATGACAATTTCGGGGAAGGAGCATCTAAATGAGCT
This sequence comes from Nitrospira sp. CR1.2, assembly GCA_014055495.1. Taxonomy (GTDB): domain Bacteria; phylum Nitrospirota; class Nitrospiria; order Nitrospirales; family Nitrospiraceae; genus Nitrospira_A. The sequence goes on along the minus strand of WIAG01000018.1, from coordinate 16,700 downwards.
GGATTGCCACTCCCGAATCGTCCAACATTGCAGGTTTTGACTACGTCAAGGAACGGCACATGTTGGTTGTCGAATTCAGAAACGGTACGCGCTACAACTATTACGACGTACCTGAGATCGTGTTCGAAAGGATGAAGGCGGCGCCCTCGAAGGGGCAATTTTTGGCGCAAAATATCAAGGGCGTGTACAGATACGCGAGAGCGTAGCGATATTCAATATGTCTACTTAGCCCAATGGCACGAAAACAAAAACTTGAACTCACCTGGATTGGAAAAGAGAACCGGCCGAAGTTGGAGCCGCGTATTCTGCTGGAGGACCCGGGGAAGTCTTACCACGCCTCCCACCGGGTCACCAGCCACGACATCTTTGATAACCGGCTCATCTTTGGTGACAATCTGCTTGCACTTAAAGCGCTCGAACAAGAGTTTACTGGCAAGATCAAATGCATATACATCGACCCACCGTATAACACTGGAAGTGCATTTGAGCACTATGATGATGGTGTAGAGCATTCTTTGTGGCTGTCGCTGATGCGGGACCGTATCGAGCTAATGAGGCGACTCATGGCTCCAGACGGTTCTCTTTGGATTAACATCGATGACAACGAAGCGCACTATCTGAAGCTAGTTTGCGATGAGGTGCTAGGACGGGAGAATTTCGTAGCAACCGTGATCTGGGAGAAGGCGGATTCACCGCGCAATTCTGCCAGACAGTTTTCGGCTGATCATGACTATATACTTGTTTATTCAAGAAATCGTGAATGGATTCCCAGAAAACTACCTCGGACTGATGAAGCAAACTCAATCTACGTGAATCCCGATAACGATCCGCGTGGCCCGTGGTTACCGGGCGATCCTTATGCAAATAAGCCTTATTCAAAAGGACAGTACAGTCTGTCTGGTCCGACTGGACGAACGTTCTCGCCGCCTCCTGGAAGATTCTGGAGGATCTCTGAGGAGAAACTGCGTGAGCTCGATAAAGATGGTCGTATCTGGTGGGGCCCTAAGAAGGATGCACGCCCAAGCATCAAGCGCTATCTGTCAGAGGTTGGAGATCTAGTTCCTCGGACACTTTGGTCAAAAGACGAAGTTGGTAGCAACCGAACTTCTAAGAACGAAATGCGAGAGCTGTTCCCGTCCTCTGTGTCCTTTGGTACCCCAAAACCTGAGCGATTGATTGAAAGAATCATGCGTCTTTCCACTGATGTTGGTGACTGGGTCCTAGACTCTTTTGCTGGCTCGGGCACGACTGGCGCAGTCGCTCATAAGATGGGACGCCGATGGATCATGGTAGAACTGGGTGAACATTGTCACGAACTAATTCTCCCACGTCTCAAGAAAGTCATCGATGGTGAAGACAAGGGTGGGATTACTGATGCCGTGGATTGGAACGGTGGTGGCGGATTCCGTTACTACCATCTTGCGCCGTCGCTGTTGGAGAAAGACAAGTGGGGGAACTGGGTTGTCAACAAGACCTATAATTCGGCCATGCTCGCGCAAGCGGTCTGCAAACTGGAAGGATTTACCTACGCACCGAGTGATACGGTCTATTGGCAGCAGGGCCATTCGTCAGAGCGAGACTTCATTTACGTCACCACGCAGAACCTCAGCCATGACCAGTTGCAAGCGCTGAGTGATGAAGTCGGCGAAACCCGCTCGTTGTTAGTGTTGTGCTCTGCCTTCCGTGGAAAAGTCGATCGATATTCCAACCTCACGATCAAGAAGATTCCCAAGACGGTCCTCGCTCGCTGCGAGTGGGCCCATGACGATTACAGTCTCAAGATAGAAAATTTGCCCCAGGCGCCACTGACGCCGGGGCAGCAGACGCTTGCTCTGGACCAGAGCGAGTCTAGGCCAGAATGACTCAACCCACTCGTCACACTCTTTATCACCGGATTCGCGAGATCTTGGATTCGGCTCGGGCCGGCGTGGCTCGGTCGGTCAATACTGTACAGGTCTGCGCCAATTGGCTCATTGGACGCGAAATCGTGGAGGAGGAGCAGAAGGGAAAGAAACGGGCGCGTTATGGCGAGGCGCTGCTCAAAGACTTGTCCCGGCGTCTCTCCACAGACGTGGGTAAAGGATGGTCGGTACGGAATCTCGAATACTGCAGGGCGTTTTATCTGGAATACCCCCTGCTACTTGGAGAACGGAATTCGAACGCGGTGCGTTCGATTGTGTCGCTTCTCTCGCCGGTCGATGATCGACAGATTTCGAACGCAGTGCGTGCGGAATCATGGCAGCCTGGCCGACTTCACCCGAATCTGTCGTGGACACACTACCGGACGCTTCTTCGCGTGGACAAGACGGACGCGCGTTCTTTTTACGAAATCGAGGCCATCAAATATGCCTGGTCGGCTCGCGAACTGGAGCGGCAATTCACCAGTTTGCTGTACGAACGATTGGCCCTGAGCAAGGATAAGAAGGGGCTGATGAAGCTGGCAACGAAAGGCCACGTCGTTCAACAGCCCACCGACATCTTTAAAGACCCGGTCGTCATGGAATTCCTCGGCCTGCCGGAGTCGCCGCGTCTGGTCGAATCCCAGTTGGAGGAAGGGCTCATCAATAACCTCCAGGCTTTTCTGCTGGAGCTGGGGAAGGGATTCGCCTTTGTCGCCCGTCAGGAGCGCTTGACGTTGGACGGCGATCATTTCTACATCGACCTGGTCTTCTACCACACGGTCCTCAAGTGTTATGTGCTCATCGACCTGAAGACCGGAAAGCTCACACATCAGGATCTTGGTCAACTGCAACTGTATGTGAACTATTTTGATCACGAACGACGTACAGAAGGCGACGGCCCGACATTGGGATTGATTCTCTGCGCGGACAAGAACGACGCCGTCGTCCGCTATACACTGGGGCCGGAACAGAAGCAGAAGATCTTTGCAAGCCGGTACAAGCTGCATTTGCCCACGGAGGCGGAATTGAAGGCGGAACTGCGTCGAGAAGTCCGGCAGCTGAGCGGCGCAACCGTCAAGTCAGCGGGAAAGAAGGTTCCATGAATCGCCACGTCAATGCCATAGCCGGTCGTCTGAGCCTCAGGCCTCCTCAAAGACAGTCTTTGGAAATACTGGACCGTATCACAGAGATTGTCCCGCCCAAGAAAAATGCAGATCTGAATACGGCCCTCACGGCGATCACAAGCGAATTCCCCACCGTCACAGACTTTGAGCGGGAGTTCCCGTCACTCTGCTTCGCTCTTGCGACTGGTGTCGGCAAAACCCGTCTCATGGGCGCCTTTATCAGCTATCTGCACCTGGCATATGGGATCAATCACTTCTTCGTGCTGGCTCCAAACCTGACCATCTATAACAAACTCATCGCGGACTTTACCCCTAACACAGCGAAGTACGTCTTCACTGGGATCGCAGAATTTGCCACGGAACCGCCGACGATCATCACAGGGGACAACTACGAATCCGGAGTCGCTGCTCGCCTGACTTCGTTGCCGGGGTTTGGCCAAGAGGTCCACATCAATATCTTCAATATCTCGAAGATCAACTCGGAAGTACGAGGCGGAAAAGCACCACGAATCAAACGGCTCTCGGAGTACGTCGGTCAAAGCTACTTTGAGTACCTGGCAGGCCTGGACGATCTGGTATTGATCATGGACGAGTCCCATCGTTATCGCGCGTCGGCCGGTGTGCGAGCGATCAATGAATTGAAGCCGGTCCTTGGGCTGGAACTGACTGCCACACCATTTGTGGAGTCGGCAAAGGGTCCTGTGGCATTCAAGAACGTGATCTACGACTACCCCTTGGCGAAGGCCATGGCGGATGGTTTTGTGAAAGAACCGGCCGTGGTCACGCAGAAGAATTTCAACCCTGCTCAGTTCGGCGCCGCTGAGCTCGAAAAGATCAAGCTTGAAGATGGCGTGCGTGTCCACGAGAACACAAAGGTTGAATTAGAGACCTACGCTCGCCAGGCAGAGCAGCGCACCGTCAAGCCGTTCATGCTGATCATCGCCCGCGATACGACCCACGCTCGCCAATTGATGCAGCTCATTCAATCGACGCAGTTTTTCGAAGGACGATACAAAGACAAGGTCATTCAGGTGGATTCCAGCAAGACCGGGGCGGAAGAGGATCAAATGGTTCAGCGCTTGCTCGCGGTGGAGAACCCGGAGGAGCCGACCGAGATCGTCATTCACGTCAACATGCTGAAAGAAGGCTGGGACGTGACGAACCTCTATACGATCGTTCCGCTGCGAGCCGCTAATGCGCGCACGCTCATTGAGCAATCCATAGGCCGTGGCCTCCGCCTTCCTTATGGGAGACGCACCGGCGTGACTACAGTCGACCGGCTCAATATCATTGCCCATGACCGCTTCCAGGAAATTGTCGATGAGGCCAATAGGCCAGATTCTGCAATTCGTTTGACGCAGGTCATTTTGGACCCGGCAACTGACCTTCGAAAAACCCGCACGGTCGTCGCGAAGTCCATAATCGAGGAACAGCTGCATGGAGCCTTCCTCACCGGGCCACTTGGAGGATCTATCGCGGCAACTTCAATATTCGCTGGTGAAGTCGAACGCGGTATTGCACAGGTGGCCTACAAAGAAATCCAGAAATACGAGAATCTTCCTTCTTCTCAGTATCTGCTCAAACCGGAGATTCAGGCCAAGATCGTCGAGGAGGTCAAGAGAGCGGCGTTGCCAAGTCAGCAAGGTTTACCAGGCATGGCGACCTCTCCAGACATTGCCGCTGTGGTTCAAAAGACGACGCAGCTTGTGGTGCAGCAGACCATCGATATTCCGCGCATTCTTGTGGTGCCGAAAGGTGAAGTAACCACGGGATTTGATCGTTTTACGCTCGATTGTTCAAACGTCCATTACCAACCGGTCGAGCGGGATTTGCTCATTCAGCATCTTCGGACGCATGAGCAGGAGACGCTCAGTTATGGCGGCCAGATGCAGCCGGAACAACGTTTGGAACACTATGTGATCCGTGGTCTCGTCGATTTCGACGACATCTCTTACGACGAACATGCCGACCTGCTGTATGACCTGGCCGGCCAGCTCGTGGAGCATCTGCGCTCCTATCTCACGACGGAAGAGGATATCAGGAACGTCCTGATTTACTATCAAAATCAGCTCGCGGCGTTTGTTCATGCGCAAATGCAAGAACATCAATGGGAGAAAGCTGCTGGTTACGATGTGGTGGTGAGCAAGGGGTTCACTGAATTAAAACAGTGTGCATACACTGCCAAAGATGGAGAAGCGGTCCAGGACTTTCGCCAGACGGTCGAGGATCGAGGACGAATCGCACAGATGCTTTTCGGTGGGTTTCAACGCGGCCTCTATTCTGTTCAGAAATTCGATTCCGATACCGAGCGACGGCTAGCCATTATCCTTGATCGGGATTCGCAGAAGTGGTTTAGGCCTGTGTCAGGACAATTCCAGATCTCGTATAAACTTGGTGTCTCAGTGCGTGATTACCAACCGGATTTCGTGGCGGAAACGATGGACTGCATTTACATGCTTGAGCCCAAGGCTAAGAATGAAATGACTTCGCCCGAGGTATTGGCCAAGAAAGATGCCGCGGTTATCTGGTGCAACCGTGCCACGACCCACGCCCTCAGCAACGGCGGCAAGCCTTGGAAGTATATCCTCATCCCTCATGACGTGATTGCTGAAAACATGACGCTGGCGGGGCTAGCAAGTCAGTTTGTGGCCTGTTGAGGTTTTCTATGGATCTAAACTTTGCGCTTGCCGTGCCTGCCAAAGGGTGGACGCAGCAATGCGCCCTGTGTGGGGTACAAATTACGGATGGAGATGGGGAAATCGACGTTGAGACCCAATGGCAAGATCTCGACGGAAGCTCATGGCTCTTCCGTCGAGTCTGGCACAAGCCCTGCCATTTGCAGCATTTAGATGAGGGGGAAGAAACTTGAGCAGAAGAAGAGGAACCGTCGAAGAAGCCAATCTCAAGAAGCCCGCGATTACTGTTTGCGGAATAAACGGTTCTCAGAGAACGACGTGCAAATTGTGGCAGAGTTTCTGACAGTTCTGGGAAGGGTCTCCCGCTCTCTTAACCTCAGAGCGTCAAGGAGGAGGCAATATGCGGCGGTTGACGAAAGCTATTCTTGGAAAACGCAATCATCTCGTCCTTTTCCTCATTGCCGCCTTATTACTCACCATAAGCTGTGCTGAGCAGACGCAGACAACACTCCCTAATCAGCCAATCTCATCGTACGTCATGGGACCGAATAAAACATCGAAGCGAGCATTGATATTTGTCCACGGCATATTTGGAGACTCGCGGACTACCTGGCAGAACAAGAAGGGAAGATCATTCTTTAATCTGATTAAGGAGGACCTGGAGACCAAAGGTGAGAATTCTACATTCTTCGGAAGTGATGTCTATAAGTTTGGATTCGGTTCCCCTCTCATAGGGCCTTCTTTCACCATCGACCAGGCGGTCCAGAATCTTCGCGAACGTCTTGCTGGGGATGGAATACTAGACTACGAGCAAATCATTTTCGTCGCCCATAGTATGGGAGGTCTAATCGTAGAGCGTTTTCTCCTCACCTATCATCGTGAGTCCCAAAGAGTCCCGCTGGCTGTCCTCTACTCCACCCCGCACGAGGGCTCTGAATTGGCAAATGTTGGGCAATATGTACTCCAGAATCCTGCACTTGTGACCATGGTATTCGGAGATCACAATCAGTTTTTGGCAGGTCACGGGAGCATGTGGAGGAACGCTATCGACCAAGGGACCATTCGCACGCGCATTCGCTGCGCATACGAAACCCGAAAGACCGGACCTGTTATGGTCGTACAGGCGAACAGTGCACTACAGTTTTGTGATGGAAATCCAATGCCTGTGGATACCGATCATATAGATATCGTCAAACCGGTTCTGCCAGGCGAGAAGAGAGATGAGGATAGCTTTCTACTTCTGAAGAATGCGTTACGAGAGATCGACAAACCTAAAGTGGCAGTGCTTAGTGGGCAAACAGTGGACCCTACCAATACTAGCCACAAGCAAAGTGAGATTGAGCCTCCGCATCATGAAATGGCCACACTGTCACCGGTTGTTTTAATCGATTTGCTGGATAGCGGCTCGTTAAAGAAAGATGAAAAATTCGTAGCCGATAAGGTGCACCGGAACTTAGCAGAGCTCTTGAACAACTCAGGACATCTCGTTAACGCTCCGCCACTATCTGTAGCGGTCAATTCCGCTAGTAATCGGATATCCAACAGAATCACTATTGAGACAGATTCTGATGGCGACAACCTAACAATTCACGTAGCCCTTACTACTGCAGATGGCTCGTTCGTTTCCTCTACGGAATTGTCCGGCAATCTTTTTGAACTCAAAAAGATTTACAAGGTACTTCCCGAGGCCATTCTTTTCGGTCTAGATGTTGATGAACAAACGTTGAGCAAGAAAAAGAGTGCGAAGCCGCCCACGAGGAGCGTCGAAGCATATGCCTATTATCTGTACGCTCGTCGCATAATATCTTCAGGAGACATTAAATCCGCTGAACTAGCACTGAGAAAGGCCATTTCTCTCGACGAGAGGTTTTCACTGGCGATGTGGTCTCTCGGCATCCTGCTGACAGATCAGGGGAAGGCCGCAGCAGGTGATAAATTTCTCGAAGATGCTAATCGGATTGATCCAGATCATCCTAAGGTCACATTTACATCGACATCAAAACAATCACATCCTGTCCCAACACTCCTGTCTGCGATTCGAACAAGCGAACCTCGCTCACTTGAGGCCGGCTTTGTATTTCGTAAAGCCATTTCAAAAGAGTACGGCATCGAAATGCGGATCTGGTCGGTGGATCCTGCTCTTTTCGATATGGACCTTATGGAACAGAAAGCCCCTCATGGATCCAGCATCCGTGAGTTCTTGGAAGATTCGAGCACAATACTCGCGTTGAATGGAGGGTTTTTCGAAATAGACCATTCAAAGCGCCTAAGCCCTTCGGGTGTACTCGTTATAAATGGCAAGATTCGCAATGCTTCCCTGCATGATCGGCTATCAGGCGCGCTTGTCCGAAACAGCGAAGGTATTACAATAATTGGGGCTAAAGACTTAGGCCCGCTCACGAATTACGATTTCGCACTCCAGACAGGACCAATTCTTGTAGAGGATCGGGGTAAGCTAGGCATTAGGAGGAATGATTATGACCGAGTTAATCGAGCGGCAGTATGCTTGAGAGATCATCTGATTATTTTCGTAACGTTACACGGCTCACACGGAAATGGGCTGAGCTTATACGAATTCGCGGAGTTATTGGCGGCTCGAGAGATCGACGGAGGCCTAGGCTGTAATCTTGCCATCAACTTGGATGGGGGGCCGTCCACACAGGTCGGAATGAAGGTAGGGGGAACTAGAGAGGAAGTCGATGGCTTATGGAAAATACACAACGCTATTGTTGTCAGAAGAAAGTGATGCCAGAGTGAAGGCAGAACAGTGAAGGGGACAAAACGGAAAACGGACCGGGGTGAGCTGGTCCCTTAAGAAAGCAAAAGCAGTAAGACCAACAGTCCACAATTTGGGAAGCCCAGGAATCATTTCCCATCGCTTTGAGGACGTGCTCGTTTACAGGACACCCGTCGAAGTGTGCCTCGCCGTCTCCTCATCCCGGAGGTCTATTCAGGAGATCGCATGAGTATTGAGAAGTTCATCTGGCTTGTCAGCCTTGATTAAATGCCTGTCCTATATCGGACAACCTATTTGTAAGTCATTGTAAAACCGCGTATCAGATTGGAATATCTCAATACGTAAGGCATTGATTTTACGTATCCCATTGGGCCCTTTTAAGGCGAGAGTTCGGCCACCAGCCGTTTGAGTCGGGCGCCTAGATGCGCGTACCTCTTTTCCAGGCGTAGAAGGTTTGCTCGGCAAATCCGAGCTGCCAACAGACGTGCCCAACTGGGACGCGACTCCCGGCTTGCCGGATGGCATAGACGATCTGTTCTTCGGAGAATCGTGACCCCTTCATCGATCCACTCCTTTCGTCGAGGACCGCCGAAGCCAGTATAGTACTCTAGTTATGACTTGCCGTCGTTTTTCGGGGAGACGTCAGCTAAGACATCGTATGATTAAATACGTGTATTTAAAGGCCTTGCCCATGGTCTTGCTCTGTGATAAATACGTAAACCGTGCTTATTTTAAGTCTTGCCAAACCATCGTGATAGAGTAGGTAAATATACTGCTATTTGAGGCTCGTTTAACATGCCTTTGAGGGAGCATTGGGGACTAAAAATTTACAACCATAAGAAGCGGGGCATGATTTTACCTTTGATTGCTCTTTCCGCTATTTCATTTGCAGACTGCGCTGGGATATCCGATGTAGGAGGAGACGGTTGCGCAGGCATTCTGAAGGCTGTGGTCATCGACACGAAAACGAAACACATGTGGTTGTGTCAAGCTGGTTCGTCCTTTCGAGGCTACGCAGTTGCGATTGGCAGTGGCGGACCAGACAAACAGAAAGAAGGCGATAATAAGACGCCACTTGGAATATATGCATTGGGGAGCCCGAGGCCATCTGGAGAAGGATTTCATACATTTATTCCGATTGATTTTCCTCGAGAAGATCAAAAACGCAAAGGATTTAATGGAGGTAAGATCGGCATACATGGTCCCCCTGAGAGCTGGAAATGGTTAGGTTCAACAACAACGTGGGTGAATTGGACAAGAGGCTGTATTGCAGTGGGATCAATCGATGAAATAATTGAAATCGCCGATTGGGTTCGGACTAATCAGGTAAAGGAAGTCATTCTTCGCCCAGGGCATTCACTAACAGCTACCTAGTCCAAGGAGTAGCTTATTGAAAGTCGTTAAAAGGTGAACTAGATGGTCCAATGTTTGGGCTGTTTCCATCGTATTTGGACTGCGAAAAGAGTGAAGTTGGATTTGTTCGAAGCTTTGTTATGTAATTTATCTCAGGCATCATTGTTCCTAGTTCTCATTCTGGGCACTATAACGGCGTGTGCTTCGAACGCTGAGATGTCTTCAGGAGATATTTCGAAGGCCTCAACAAATCTTCCCGAAATAAACGATGCCATCTTTGGAGCCTCGAATTCAATAATCCATGGAATCGATTTGGAAGGGGTGTTAGAGGCACCGCTGACCTCGGGACCCGGTGTCTATTGGAACAGCTGGTTTCAAGAGGCCGGTTCCATGAATGGAGTTGTTTCAAGTGTCCTGGAAGTGGGACGAGATTACACAATTGTTTTGGATATATCACCATATCGTTATGCGGATGCTGGGATAGAAGGTGAAAACCCAAGTGATGATTTTATAAAAGACATCAATAAGACGTTACAGAACCCCAAGACCGACAGCCTTACAGTTTATGTGAAGCCTGTAACGGTAGGTCGAGGGCTCCGCTTTTTGGCAGGCGAAGAGCAGCTAAAAAGGTTTGATATCGACTTGAGGAGAATCAAGACACCAGGTATCCCACGGGACCAAGAAGAAGGTCTGTCTGATTTTTCCACCCGCGTGCAGGCTGGAAAGATAAAGATAGATTTTAGAGCACTAGAGGAAGGTTGTGCTGCAGTCGCATTTTCAATATGGAATAGAAATCTTGAGCGTCCGATAGACGATTACATTCACACTGTGGCAATCCACAAGCCTGGTACCCCTATCCCAAAGTGCAAAATCAGCGCTCATCGAGCGAGAAAGATTTCTTCCAGTAACCTCCCTTTGCTGTTTGAAAAGCCTGATGGTGTCGCTGACGCGGCAATCCATCTCTTTGAGATGAAGCTTGGAGAAAACACATCTAGAGTAGCAGTCTTCGGGGAAGCCGGCAAGACGATGGCTTGGTCTGTGGGAAGTAGCTTTAGCTGGATTTTAGGTAATTCTAATTTCTTATCCATACTCGACAATGCCAGAAGTTCTGGTGACTACTCGATGGTAGGTGATTTCATATCAAGAGCTCTCTTTAGCGCAGAAAGTGATGAAGGGCGGTCACATGCGCAGGAAGCTAAGCAACGGCTAATTGAAATCGCCAAGACTAAGAAGCGACCGATTCTGTTTGCGCGACTGGTTGATTTAACCGGCCGCAGTATTTTTTTGCCTATCGGTGCTGCAAGGATTGGGTCTCGATTTTTAGGCGACTCTTACACCATCGTCCAGCCTCTTCCCCAGCAAACATATAGGCATCGTCCCATGTGCATAGGCGATCGATGGACACTTGCCTTTCCGACAACCCTGGAAGGCGTAGGATCTGCCTCCTATGAAGCCTTTCTGAGGGAGCTTGATAGATCAAATCCTGGACGCCTAAGCGCGATCAAGGACCTTCGAGAATACTGGTCTAAACAAGGTGCGGAGAGCACTCCGGAAGGTTTGATACTTTTGGCTCATCACGGCGATGGACTACTTTGGTATGACGCTCATACAGATGTGGTAATGAGTGACGAGATCGTGCGGAAGTACGGGAAGGGGAGTATTGCTGTCATTGGAGCATGTCGCGGAGGAGACCTCCTAAGTTCAGAGAAAAGATTGGCTCTTTTCTCTCGCCTAAATAGTAATGGTATTGACGCGTTAGTCTTATCGCCTTTTGATGTGCCCGCCGATTTAGGTATTGGAATGGCTACACATTTCTATAGCCAACTCAGCATTTACGTCAGAAATCCGTCGAGGCGAGCCGAACCTGTTACTCTTGGAGAGCTATTCGAGAAAGCTATAGAGGCGCTCGAAAAGGATCCCGCGTTTCAGAATATAAAAGCCAAACCTCGTTATGAATTCACCCTAGCAGGGAATAGCTTTATTCAATTTTGCAATGCACTAGGAACTAACCCATGAAAGCCAAGCAAGTGCTGCGAATACTGATTGTATTGTGGGTTGCTATCGGATTCATGCCCAGACCTGACTTGACTGCAGCAGAAACCTCCCGCACGACTGTGTTTATAAGTGACCTTCATTTTGGAGTAGGAAAGAATGGAGACGTTTGGGACCCACATGAGGACTTTCGATGGGGGGACGACCTAAAAGCATTTCTTGATAGTCTTACTTCCACGGGCAAAGGCGAGACTGACTTAGTAATTTTAGGCGATTTATTGGAACTGTGGCAGCCGCGGAAAGATTGTGTCAGTAAGGACCCAGACTGGGGTTGTACCATCGATGAAATGGAAACGATTGTTAAAGATGTAATCGCCGCCCACGGTGTGGATTTGAAACTATTAGCTTCCTTTGCTCGAAATGGCAGCAATAGAATGTTCATCGTCCCTGGTAATCATGATGCTGCTTTATTGCTTCCATCGGTCTGGGCTCTGATCAGCAAAGAAATGGGCATAAAGGACGGTGATCCAATTACACTTGTACGAAGCGGAGTTTGGACTTCGGATGACGGTACTGTCGTAGCAGAACATGGACACCAAATCGGCGGAGACGTGAATCTCTATCCTCAATGGCCGATGCTAACATCCGAAACAGGAGGAGATAAACTGCGTCGGCCATGGGGAGAGCATTTCGTTCAGGAGTTATATAATGAACGCGAAGAGTGTTTCCCTCTTATCGATAATCTCAGTCCAGAGTCGGCTGGCGTTAGATATTACATGGCAGATAAAGGAGTCTGGGGGTCTGCGCAAGATGCCGCTAGGTTCATCTGGTTTAATCTTTTTGAGACTTCCCTGTATCAAAAAATGAGAGTGCTTGGACCGCAGAAAAAAGGGGAGGAGTTCAAGTTCAATACAGACAAGGGGAGGCTCTTGGGCTATAAGCTTTTCGCAGGAGGCTTTCCATCGAAGGACACATTCCGTGAGAAGCTATTGAATGATAAAGATCCGCTGTGGGAAGGCCTGCGGACATCTTTAGAACAACTGGCTAAGGACAAGGCCGCACTACCCGATGATCAGGTGAAGCTACTCTGTGCTCATTTAGCAGCACAAAAGGGGGAAAATCCACCGACTTGGACCTGTGTTGAACCAAAGCTCGGCGCTTTGATCGAGCACACATTAGTACCCAAGGAATGGGTAATGAGGGCTCATTTAAATCAAAGGCTTGCTGAACATCCTAGAATGCGGACGTTTGTGTACGCGCACACTCATGAACTTTGGTTTGATTGGACAGTACAAATTCAGAATGGTGTGGCAGTGAAAGTTTATAACACTGGGGCCTTTCAACGATTAATCGCAGACGAAGCCTTTCAGGCATTAGCCAAAGAGAATGGGATAACCCCGATGCAAGCTATGAAATCATTGCCATTCGATAAACTGCCAGCGTGTTATTCGGGGGTGCACATATCAAGCGAGGGAACTACTACAGTGAAAAATTGGTATCGCGGCGGGGCTGGCAACGGCACCTATCTTTCAGCATGTGACGAAAAATGCTCGAATGTTAGCCGGAAATGTCTAGAGAGAACCCAGAACTGAATAATAGATGTGAAAAGGCATAGGATTCCTACTCCAAATCAAAAATCGCATCTCCCAACCAATACAATTATTCTTAGCGCCTCACTCGATACGACGTGCCGCACGTTTTCCACTGAGTCGCCAGGCCAACCTACTTGCCGCCACGCATTGTCTTAGTAATATTCACGTTTACTTACGTAGACTATATACGTACGTATCTGTTTTGATACGTGCTGTATCTGCCGAGATACATGACCGCACGGTGGCGTCAATGAAAAATGGTCACTTATCCTCGCTAAGTCAGGGAATCTTTGGGCTAGATCTTTGCATTTGCAGATTGGTTAACGAAAGAAAAGAATCTCGCTGCCTATAGATCACCTTAAACAAAGGACCTCTCATGCGAAGACTTATCATAGGGGTAGTTTTCGTCGTCTTATGGTGGCCTTACTTAAGCGTTGCCATAGCAGATAACGCTCCGGTGGTGATCGGGGCAGTTTTAGTTGATATCAATTCAGCCAAAGCATCCGAGCTCGTAAAAATTTTTAGTGCCATTGAAACTATGAAGGTTATTGATGGTCGCCCATGGAGCAGCACGGAAGAACTTGTTACTAAGGGTATTATTACTGAGGATAAGCATACAGCGTTGCAAAAGGTAATCATTGCAAAAGTCCGGACGTCAGAAAAGCCAATTGCAAGCTATTTTTTCTTAGGGGCTGAATATACCCTTGAAAGTAAATCTGGGCAGAAGAATTTTGCGAAACCGTTTCCCTTCATCGGACTAAGAGTCAATACTCTTGCCGACACGCGTAAGGCAGATGACGTTAAGAATAATGTTTTATTTTCAACTGGAAAGGTTAGAACTCAGTTGGACTTTAGGCTTGTAAGCACCGCAGTAGAAAAGTTCGATCCAACGAACCCGGCAAACACAAATTTGTCCGCAGAGAGATCTTTCGATACTAATGTAGCGCTGTTTTGGGCGCCGTTTATCTTAAATATCAATTCGTCTGAACGCGTATGGGAAATTGGTCCAGTGATTAAGGTAGGGGGACAAACCTCGGAAACTGAACAGAATTTCTTTTGGAGGACAATGGGCGGTATACGATTCATGGAAACCGGATCTGTCATGAACGGTACGTACTTCGACGTCGGCTACGGTTATAGTGGAAACTTTCTCCAACCCAAATATCGAATGAAAATAGAGGGATTTCTCCCCATGTATGATTTGGGTGTGCCGTTGTTTCTCCAGACGACTCTTGAAACGGATTTTGGCAGCAAGCCTGATCTTGTAAAGATTGGCTTCGGCACGTTTTTTGACAGCAGTCAGATATTGGATAAGTTGAAGAAACTAACCTCCGGTTAGAGCGAAAAAATTCAGAATCAATTCAGTGGTCTCTGCAGGAGACTCTTCTTGGGGAGCGTGTCCTGAGGAAATAGTAACTAGTTTGGCAAGAGGTAGATCAAGGGAAAGTTTAAGTGGAAGCTCCGGGGGCACAATGTTGTCAAACTTTCCAACAATTATAAGGGTGGGATAGTACAAAGTTTTATATTTCGAAATGATCGTAGAAAGGTCGGAAGGAATTAATTGGTCCGATGTTCGCTGGAGCGCCCATTTTGCCGCGCTCTCTTTGAGAGGCGTAGCATAGGCATGTATCGTTTCGGGAGTTATTTTTGATTGATCGTGATATACAAGCCGCAGGATTTGCTTTGCCTGGAACTCTTCAGGTATCAGCTGCAAAAGAATCTTTCCTAGGATCGGTAAACGTAAAACGGAGATGAAGGTGGGTAAGCTCTGGTCATAGGCAACAGGATCTATAAGGACCATAGATTGAAGCTTGTCATAGCCTTTTTCTTTGAGCTCGATAGCGGTGAGTAAAGCTACCGCACCTCCGAATGAATGACCAACGATTGTAAAATCTGACAACTGCTGGTCAATGATTAATGAACTCACGAGGGCCGCCTGATCCCTCGCTGAATAGTGGTTGTCCTGTGGTTTATCCGACTTTCCAAACCCCTTTAGATCTATGGCAATTATTTTATGATTAGCTGAAAGGGATGGAATAATGCCTTTCCATGTGTATACGTTGGCTCCAAAACCATGAAGTAAGACCAGCGGCCGCCCACTCCCTATCACCTCAGAATATAGTTCCGACGAATTCTGCTCCTCAGCAATATTGAGAGTGGCTATGTGCTTATCCACCTCATGCGTACAAGCCGCAGTCAGAAGCATGAAAACTAGAAGTATATTCAGAATAGGCGTTTCGGAACCCATTGTAGTAGCGACGTCCCCCCGGGTTAAGTAACATCTGCGATTAGAGCCCAAGGACTACGGTAGCTGATTTACTGGCCAATTGCCGTGCATAGGCGGCAGGTGGCGGTCAATTTTCAAAATATGGACCACATTCAAATTATCTCACCGTTAAAGAGTGCCAAATAAGATTCGTTTATAGCAGGCGAACACGAGCTGGTGGACGCAGATAAGAACTAAGTCCTACGCCGAAACGAGAAGGCCCCGTTTCTCCTCAATATGCTTTCTGATCTTTTCAGGTAGCGCCCGTTGCGCAAGACACAAATCATAGGCGTTCTGTAAGTTCATCCAAAACTCAGCCGTGGTATTGAAAAACGCTGCCAGACGCACAGCGGTATCGCCAGTAATGCCCCGTTGCCCCTTGATGATTGCCGTAATCCGGTTTGCTGGCACCTCAAGTGCCTTGGCGAGCGTATTGGCATTGATAGGGGGGGCGGACGCCTTCATGAACTCTTCGAGTAAAATTTCTCCGGGATGCACCGGCCGCATGCCGTTCTTTACCATGACCTTTCTCCTTCAGTGATAGTCCGTGATCTCGACCTCATGGGGCCATCAGCCCTCCAGATGAAACAGATGCGCCATTGGTCATTCATTCTGATACTGTGTTGTCCGGCACGATCGCCTTTCAGTTTCTCCAATCGGTTACCGGAAGGAGCCAGCAGGTCCTTCAGGTCAGCGGCACTGTATAACATCGTGAGCTTCCGTTCAGCCACATTGCGTATACAGGAGAACTCTCTGACGGTTGCCCCCGCGAACAGGCGCTCTGTTTTCTTTTCCCGGAAACTTCTGATTAAGGACCTTACGCTACCATTGTTTTACGTTTTACGTAAAGCGGATGTGCTAAATTTGTGCTAAAAATTTTCAAAAAAGGACTCGATTCACTAAAAACGGTGTAATCGGTGAAAGCGAGCTAACCGATTGATTCGTCGCTAAAAACGGGGAAACCTTCGCAAGATCAAGCCGCTATAGAAATACTACTTAACGAACTTTTAAGGCGAGGGTCCTGGGTTCGAATCCCAGCCGACTCACCATACAAATCAAATGTTTCTGCAGTTCCACTCACCACCGCCTTAGTCTCATA